>NZ_JBEZGC010000029.1:0-80689 GCF_040649795.1 Nonomuraea sp. NPDC048881 | reverse complement strand
CCCGGTCACCGCCGCCAGGTCGCACACGCACAGCTCGCCGTCCAGCAGCGCGACCAGCAGCTTCAGCCGGTTGGGGTCGGACAGCAGGCCGAAGACGTCCGCCGTGTCGGCCAGGTCCGCGGCGGCGGGCATGCGCTCGTGCACGGCCGCGACGCGGTCGGCGTCGACCACCTTGACCCCGCAGCCGTCCACGGCCAACACATGCTCACCTGAAGAACTGTTCACATGTCTAACTTAGCGGGACATGTCGGTGATCTGTCAACCTGTCTCAGGCCCGCAGTCGCGGGGTCAGCCGCTGCAACGCCGCCGCCAGCCGGTCCACCTGCGCCGCCGAGGTGAACAGCGCCGGGGTGACCCGGACCGCGTCGCCCCCGGCCATGCCCGTGCGGGCGACCGTGTAGAGGCCGTAGGTGTCCAGCAGGGTGGCGGCGACGGCCTCGTTGTCGGCCGTGGAGGTGCGGCCGGCGATGCGGAAGGCGGTGATCGCGCCGTACATGCCGGGCTCGTCCGGGGTGAGGATCTGCAGGCCCGGCAGGTCGCGGACCTGACTCACCCAGCGGTCGCGCAGGTGGCGTAGCCTGGCCTGCTTGACGGCCGCGCCGAGCCGCAGGTGGAAGTCGAGGGCGTCGGGGACCGTGAGGGGCGCGGCGACGTCCATGGTGCCCGAGTGGACCCGGGAGCGGATGTCGTTGGCCGGGAAGCTCTCGTCGCCGAAGACGGGCTCGATGTCGGCGAGCCGGTCCCGGCGGATGTAGAGGAATCCGGTGCCGAGGGGCGCGCCGATCCACTTGTGCAGCGAGAACGCGGCGAAGTCGGCGTCGAGGGCGGGCAGGGTGAAGTCGAGCTGCCCCCAGGAGTGGGCGGCGTCCACGACGACGTCCACGCCGCGCTCGCGGGCCATCGCGACGATCTCCCGGACCGGCAGCACCAGGCCGGTGCGGTTGTTCATGTGCGACAGCAGGAGCAGCCGGGCCCTCGGGGTGGTCCGCAGCGCCCGCTCGTAGGCGTCCAGCGCCGCCTGCCGGGTGGCGGGCTCGGGGAGGACGACCCGGGCGACCGTGGCCTCGCGCCGCCCGGCCAGCCAGTTCATGGTGTGCTGGGCGGAGGGGTAGTCCAGGTCGGCGTAGAGCACGGCGTCGCCGCGCCGCAGCCGCCGGTAGCCGGAGATGAGGTTCTGCAGCGCCTCGGTGCCGCCCCGGGTGAGCGCGATCTCCGCACGGGTGACGCCCAGCAGCGCGGCGATCCGGTCGCGCACCTCGTCGGCCCTGGCCTTGTACGCCGTGCGCAGCAGGTGGGAGTTGCGGGCGTTGAGGACGTCGACGTTGCGGTGGTAGGCGCGCCGGACCGGCTCCGGCATGATCCCGTAGTAGCCGTTCTCCAGGTTGACGAAGTCGCCGCTGACCCGGAACTGTTCGGCCACACCCGCCCAGAAGCGTTCGTCCCGGGCCAGGCCCGTGGCGTCGGCGGCGGCCTGCGGGAGCGCCTGGGGGAGCGCCTGGGGGAGCGCCTGGGGGAGCGCGGCCAGCGCGCCGGCCCCGGCGATGACCGCGCGTCTGGACAGGGCCATGAGACACCCCCAAGGTCGGGCGGCGCGGAATCGGGGCCGCGCCGGCGAATGCCAGTGTCGCGGAGATGCCGCCGCGCGGCGAAAACGGCTCGCCGTCGTTCCCGCCATCCGGCGGGAAATCGAGGGCGTCGAACCGGAGGTCTGGAAGCGGTTGGCGGCGGCGATTCCCGTGCGCCGGGAATTTCTTTACCTCGGCCTTGGCCTTTTCCCGGCGCGCCGCGCCGCGTGCCGGGCATGATCTGCGGTGATGCTCACGTCCAGGTCAGCCCGCGCGCTCCGCCCGCCCGCCTCGGGGGCCGGCCGGTGGTGGCCGCGCGCGATGCTGGCCCTCGCCATGCTGATCACCGTCGTGTTCGCGCACGGCGGCGCGTGCGCGGCCGTCGAGCTGTCCGAGCGGGCCCAGGGCGGCCCCGCGCCGTCCGTCCAGAGCGCCCACCTCGACGTGCATCGGCACGTCAGCTGGTTGTCCGGGCGGATGCCGGTGCGCGACGCCGGGTGCCTGCACGGCGAGCTGCCGCCGGGCCACCTGCACGGCACCGAGCAGGAGTGTGCGGCCACCGCCGCCGCCGCGCCGCCCGTGGCCGCCGTCCCCGTGCTCGCCGCCGGGCCCGCGGCCGTCGTGTCCGGGCCCGTACGACCCGCGCCGCGGGCCGTCTCGCGACAGGCCGTTTCCGGCCGCGAAAATCTCCGCGTGATGCGCATATAGGACGCGCGTCTTTCGCCGTCGTCCTTTTCCACCACGCCCGCGGCGTCTTCCGTGCCGCGCGGGCGCCGTTCATCTCGGGGATAACAACCAATGTCGTACGACACTTTGCCGCGCCCTGACATTCTGCCCGCCATCGGAAATTCGGGTATTTGTGTCACCGTCGGAAACACGCCGCTGGCGTTCGTCGCCGCGCCGTTCGTCGCGGACGGCGGCGGCTTCTGGGCCAAGCTGGAGGGCTTCAACCCGGGCGGCATCAAGGACCGGCCCGCCCTGCACATGGTCCGGCAGGCCCGCGCCCGGGGCGAGCTGGCCCCCGGGGCGACGATCGTCGAGTCCACCAGCGGCACCCTCGGCCTCGGGCTGGCCCTGGCCGGCATCACCTTCGGCCATCCGGTCGTCCTGGTCGCCGACCCCGGCATGGAACCGCTCATGCAGCGGCTGCTGGCCTGCCACGGCGTACGGCTGGAGATCGTGCCGGAGCCGCATCCCACCGGCGGCTGGCAGCGGGCCCGCCGCGACCGGGTCGAGGAGCTGCTGGCCGAGCTGCCCGGCTCCTACTGCCCCGACCAGTACGGCAACCCGGACAACGTGGCCGCCTACGCCGGGCTGGCCCGCGAGCTGCTGTCCCAGCTGCCGCACATCGACACGCTGGTCTGCTCGGTCGGCACCGGCGGGCACAGCGCGGGCATCACCCGCGAGCTGCGCCGCCACCTGCCCCGGCTGCGGCTGGTCGGCGTCGACACCGTCGGCTCGACCATCTTCGGGCAGCCCGACCGCCACCGCCTGATGCGCGGCCTGGGCTCCAGCATCCACCCCGCCAACGTCGCCTACGACGCCTTCGACGAGGTCCACTGGGTGAGCGCCGCCGAGGCGGTGTGGGCCTGCCGCACCCTGGCGGCCCAGCACTACGTCTCCGGCGGCTGGAGCACCGGAGCCGTCAGCCTGGTGGCGCGCTGGCTGGCCGGACGGGCCGGGCCGGGCGGCTGCGTCGTCGCCGTCTTCCCCGACGGGCCCTGGCGCTACTGGAACACCGTGTTCGACGACGGCTACTGCCGCGCCCACGGCCTGCTCGGCGTCACCCCGGCCGACGCGCCCGACGAGCTGGACGACCCCGCCGAGCGCGAGGTGCGCCGCTGGACCCGCTGCGCCGCCGTCCGCGACCCGCTGGCGGGCCGGCGATGAAGGCCACGCTGGCGCAGTTCCGCTCCTTCGACCGGCCGATCCGGCTGCTGCAGATCAACCAGGCGGGCATCAACATCGGCTTCTACATGCTGATGCCCTACCTCGCCCAGCACCTGTCGGCCGGCGCGGGGCTCGCCGCCTGGACGATCGGGCTCATCCTCGGCCTGCGCAACGCCAGCCAGCAGGGCATGTTCCTGATCGGCGGCACGCTGGCCGACCGGTTCGGGCACAAGCCCATGATCATGGCGGGGTGCGCCCTGCGTACCGTGGGGTTCGCGCTGTTCGGGCTCACCACGTCGCTGCCGCTGCTGGTGGCGGCCGCGGTGATCACGGGGCTGGCTGGTGCGCTGTTCAACCCGGCCGCCCGCGCGTACCTGGCCGCCGCGGCCGGGCCGCGCAAGGTGGCGGCCTTCGCCGTGTTCAACGTGTTCTACCAGGGCGGCATCCTGCTCGGGCCGCTGCTCGGGGTGCTGCTGCTGGCGGGCGGGTTCACCGCGGTGTGCCTGGGGGCGGCGGGGATCTTCGCCGTCCTGACCGTGTTGCAGGGGTTCTACCTGCCCGCGCGGCGCCGGGAGCCGGGGCGGGCGCGGCAGCCGGTGCTGCGGGCGTGGCGGCAGGCGTTCGGTGACCGCGCGTTCGTCTCGTTCGCGGCGTCGATGATCGCTTCGTACGCGCTGTCGTACCAGATGTACCTCGCCCTGCCGCTGGAGGTGCAGCGGGCCGGCGGCGGCCAGTGGGCGGTGACCGCCCTGTACGCGGTGTCGGCGCTGCTCGGCATCGCCGGGCAGGTGCGCCTGACCGCCTGGTGCGGCGAACGGTGGAGCCGCGGCCAGGCGATCACCCGCGGGCTGGCCCTCATGGGGGCGGCCTTCCTGCCCATGGTCGCCGCCGCGCAGCTCCACCTGCCGCGGGCGGCGACGCTGACGGCCGCGCTGCTGTGCGCGCTGCTGCTCGGCGCCGGGACGCTGGTGGCCTTCCCGTTCGAGATGGCCACCATCGCCGACATGGCGGGCGAGGAGCTGGTCGGCACCTACTACGGCCTGTACAACCTGGCCTCCGGCGCGGGGATCCTGGCCGGGAACCTGCTGTCGGGCGCGCTGCTGGACGTCGCCGCCGACGCGGGCTGGGCGGGCCTGCCCTGGTTGTCACTGACCTTCGCGGGGCTGGTCTCGGCCCTGGCGGTGGCCCGTCTGGAACACCGCAGGGCCCTCCGGCCGCGTCTGCCGGCGGCCATGGCCACCTAGACCGCCCGCGATTCGGCCAGGGGCTGGGGTCGCATGGCGACCTGGAGCGCCCGTGACCTGGACAGGGGCTGGGGTCGCATGGCGACCTGGAGCGCCCGCGACCCGGTCAGGGTCTGGGGTCGGCGTCCCCGGTGGTGCGCCTGCGGCGGCCGGCCACGACGGTCGCGGCTCCGCCCGCGACCAGCGCCGCCGCGGCCACCCACAACCAGCCGGGCACGCCGCCCGAGCCCGTGTCCGCCTCGGCCTGGGCGACCGGTGACGAGGAGGCCGCCGGGGCGACCTCGGCCGAGGTCCCGGTCGAGCTCGGGGTCGCGGACGTGGTCTCGGTCGGGGTCTCGGTCGGGGTCTCGGACGTGGTCTCGGTCGGGGTGGCTTCGGGCTCGCTCGCGGCCGGGGTGGCCGGGGCGGTGACGGTGAAACGCAGTTCGCCGGCGATCGGGTGGCCGTCGGAGGAGACCACCCGCCAGGCCAGCCGGTACTTGCCGGGCTCCAGCGGCGCGGCCGGCTCGGCCTTCACCGTGACGCCCTGGGCCCGCGGCTTGCCCAGCGGCAGGTTCTCGCCCGCCGGGCCGTCGAGCACGAGGGTCGGCAGGGTCATGCGGGAGGTGAACTCCAGCTCGATGCTCTCCACCTGCGCGAGCTTGGCGCCGTCGGCGGGTGAGCTGCTCTTCAGCCGGTCATGCGCCAGCGCGGCGGGCGCGGCGGCCAGCAGCAGCAGGACGGCGCCGCCGACGGCGACACCGGCACGAACGGCCGCCCGGAACGGGCG
Organism: Nonomuraea sp. NPDC048881; assembly: GCF_040649795.1. Taxonomy (NCBI): domain Bacteria; kingdom Bacillati; phylum Actinomycetota; class Actinomycetes; order Streptosporangiales; family Streptosporangiaceae; genus Nonomuraea; species Nonomuraea sp. NPDC048881. The sequence goes on along the minus strand of NZ_JBEZGC010000029.1, from coordinate 75,221 downwards.
ACGCGCGGGACGAAGGGAAGGGGGCACTGCGAACTCCGAGGTTCCTGGATCCGGCTCGATCGCCGGATGGACATGCGGTCCGGCGCGCGACGGGACGCGAGGGGCGTACCGCGGCGGCGGCGCCGGCTGGGTCGTCTGCCTGCCGGGAGGCACGCCGGACCCGCCGCATGACGGGGAACGTCAGCGGCCGGACGGCCGGGCGTGCGCAGCCGGGCGGGGCGGCCCGCGCCGGGAGAGGACCGGAGCCAGTAGCAGCGCCCTGTGACCCGCCACGGGAGGCCACAGCGGGCACGCGCGGGCGGGCCCGGCGGGCGGCGGAGCCAGGACGGACAGCCAGGCGCACAGGACGGCCCACAGCCGGGCCAGCCGGACCGTGCTCAACCGCAGCAACGCCGCCAGCGCCGCGTCACCGCGGGCCAGCCACCAGCTCGACGAGACGGCCACCGCCAGGTGGATCACCACCATCCCGGAGGAGCCGTGCCCATGGGCGACGGCCCCGGCGGGCGACCCGGCGGACGGCCCGCCGAACGGACCGGCGAGCGGTCCGGCGAGCGGTCCGGCGAGCGACCCGCCGAAGGACGGCGAGGAAGCGTCGCGCAGGTGGCTCAGGCCGTACCGGGCGGACTCGGAGGCGTCGAAGAGCTCGTGGAGGCCGTACTGGGCGGCCACGCACATGGCCAGCAGGGGTGCCCGTCCGCGGGGACGGGACCCGGCGGCGTAGGCGGCCGCGAAGGTCGCCGCGACGGCCAGGGCCAATGGGCCGGGCGCGATCGCCGTGCCACCGACCAGCGTGTGCAGGACCGCCGAGGCCAGGACGCACACGGCCGTGAACACCGCGGCGCGAAGCGCGCGGACCACGGGACGGGCGACCTGCATCCGGCCATCGTGCCAGAGCCCGGCCGGGTCGTCATCCGCGTCCTTGCGCACCGGGCGGGCGCACCGGGCGGGCGCACCGGGCGGGCGCGACGGGCAGGCTCGGCGGGGAGCCGGTCCGGCTGGGAGGGGTCAATGGTGTCGCGGGGTCTCAAGCTCGCCGCCCAGGCGGCCGCGTAACCGGTCCAGCAGGTCGGCCGTGGCGACGACGACCCAGCGGTCGCCGACCAGGTACGCGCCGCCGTACGCCTGGGCGATGTCGAGCCAGTCTCGTTTGCCCTTGTCGGTGCTGAACGTCACGATCGTCAGGCGGCCCTGGGGGGTGTCGCAGGCCGCCTGCCGCAGCTCGGCGGCGTCGGTCTGCAGCTTGCCGGCGGGGCAGCCGAGCAGGGTGGTGAGCTGCTTCATGTCGCCGGCCGGCACCTTCGGCGCGACGGCGACGGCCGGGGCGGAGGGCGCGGCGCCGTGGTGGTGCGCCGGCTGCCCCTGGGGGACGGGGGCGGCCGCGCACCCCGCCAGCAGGGCGATGCCCAGGGCGGCGATCGCCTGCCGCGACGCGCGGACGGGTGCTTCGAGGGGTTCGGGCATGAGGTCGGTGTTCCGCCGGAGTGTCGATGGGGCCGGTCCCCCCATGGGAAGACGCGCTTCCGAGGGGCCGGCAGGTCAGGAGGTGGGCGGGGCGGGGGACGGGGGCGGGGGCTCGGGGAGCTGGTTGTGGTTCACCAGGCCGGTCGATTCGAGGTACGTCATGTGGCGCATGACGAAGTTGATGCCTTCCTGGGCGAACTTGCGGATCTCGGCGTTCCTGGTCCCGGCCCGGACGAGCGCCAGGGTGCCGAAGACCTTGCCGTGCGCGGCGCGCAGCAGGTTCGCGTAGTCCTGGTCGAAGGCCGGTCCGCTCTCGGCCGCGAGCTGGGCCAGCCAGCGCTGCTGGTCGGGGTTGGGCTCGTCGGGCAGGGCGACGCCGAGTCTGGCCGCCGTGTCGCGGGTCATCTGGTCCAGCTTCTGGTGCTCGCCCATGATCTGCTTGCCGACCTGCTTGACGCGCTGCGACTGGGCGCGGGTGGCGGCGTACTCGCCCGCGGGCATCTCCCACAGGCCCGCCTGCCGCACCTTGATCAGCAGGTCGACGTCGGCGGCCGAGAGGGGGCCCGAGGGCGTGAGGGTCCGTTGCGCGTCCGCGGGGTCGATCGACGGAGGCAGGATCAGCAGGATCGTCGCCGCCGCCGCCGCGACGAAGCCGCCCAGCATGAACATCTCACCGCGCAAGAGCCTGTGCATGCTCGAAGGTACGCGGGCCCGCCGGATCCGGTTCAACGGATCCGGGACCGGTTTCCCGGATACCCCCCATGGGTATAGAGTGCGCCGTATGAGACGTCTTGAACCGCTCGTTCCTGAGAAGGCCCCCGAGAAGTCCCGTCAGATCCTGGACGACATCGTCGCCAGGCACGGCACGGTGGGTGACATGGTGTCCACGATGGCCCACTCGCCCGCCTTGCTCCAGGGATATCTGGACTTCTCCCGGGCGATGAAGCGGGTGAAGATCCCGCGCGCGCTCAGCGAGAAGATCTCCCTGGCCGTGCAGGAGTGGATCGGCTGCGGCACGTGCCTGGCCGCGCACACCGAGGGGGCGCTGGCCGCCGGGCTGAGCGAGGCCGACGTCGTGCTGGCCCGCCAGGGCACCTCGGCCGACGCGCGGGAGGCCGCCCTGATCGCGGTGGCGGTGCGGGTGCTGGTCGAGCCGTCGTCCATCACCGACGAGGAGGTGGCGGGGCTGCGCTCCCTCGGCTGGAGCGACCGGGTGATCGCCGAGGTCGTCGGCCTGGTCTCGCTCAACCTGCTGACCGGGGCGTTCAACCTGCTCGTGGGGAACCAGCCGGAAGAGGAGTAGGCCAGGAGCGCGCTCGTGATGTACTGGCTCATGGCGATCGGCGTGCGACCGGCCCCGGTTCCCGCACGCCCCGGCGACGGATGGAGGACGACATGACCGTGCACGAACCGGCGGCATCCCCGCAGCGGCACCACCGGGCCCACGCCGACGCGATCGACGCCTTCATCGCCGCCGCCAACGCCGACGACCCCGACCACCGCTCCGCGCTGCTCAGCCGTGCCCTCGCCGTCGACGTGGTGTTCTGGGGGCCGCTCGGCCGCGGGTCCGGCCGCGGCGCGGTGGCCGACTTCGTCACCGAGGTGGTGCAGGGCTACCGGGCCGGCGGCTGCCGCATGGTCCGGACGACGTCCGTCGACGCGCCGCACGAGTGGGCCCGGTTCGGCTGGCGCTTCGAGGGGCCCGACGGCGCCACCGTCCTGTCGGGCACCGACATGGTGCACCTCACCGCCGCCGGCGACATCGACGAGATCGTGGTCTTCGCCGGGCCGCTGCACTGACACCCGCTCCGGCCGTCCAGGACCTTAGCCCCTCGCCCGCGGGACGTTCGCCGCTGCCGCCACCGCCCCCGCGCGCGGGACCGTGGAGGCGGAAAGCGAGGTGGCGATCATGTCGATCGAGGTCAAGGACGTCATGGGACGCGTGGCGATCGCGGTGCTGGAGCACGCGTCGTTCGCCGACATCGTGGCGGCGATGAAGCGGTACGCGGTGGGCGCGGTCACCGTGATCGACGCCGACCGGCGGCCGGTGGGCGTGGTGTCGGAGGACGACCTGCTGCTCAAGGAGACCGGCCGGGCCCGGCACGCCGTCTCCGTCCTCGACTCGCGGGCGCGGCGGCAGGAGCAGCGCAAGGCCGCCGCCGTCACCGCCGCGGAGCTGATGACGTCGCCGGCGGTCACGGTCACCCCGGGCATGCCGGTGCGCGAGGCGGCCAGGATCATGCACGCCCGGCGGATCAGGCAGCTTCCGGTGATCGACCCGGTCACCGGACGCGTCGTCGGCACCCTGCACCAGCGCGACGTGCTGCGCGTCTTCACCCGCCCGGCCGCCGAGCTGGAGGCGGACGTCAGGGCCGTGCTCCCGCCGGACGGCACGTTCGCGGTCACGGTCGACGCCGGCGTGGTCACGATCACCGGCAGGGTGGCGACCCGCGCACGGGCCGCCGCGCTGACGGAGGCGGTCCGGGCGGTGGAGGGCGTCGTCGACGTCGTGACCGAGCTGGAACGCGACCGGGACGACCTGTTCACCGTCCCGCCGCTGCTGTAGAGGCGGACGGGCCCGGCGGGCTGATTCCGGCGGCGAGGGCACTTGCTGGGACACTGAACGGTATGTCGGAAAGTGAGCAGCGTAGCCTGATGCCCCAGATGCGGCTCGACGAGCTGCTGGCCGAGCTGCAGACGAGGCTCAACGCCGTCCTCGCCACCCGCGATCGGGTGCACGCGCTGCTGGAGGCCGTCGTCTCGGTGGGCAGCGACCTCGACCTGGAGACCGTGCTGCGGCGGATCGTCGAGACGGCCACCAAGCTGGTGGACGCCAGCTACGGGGCGCTCGGCGTGGTCGGCGAGGAGCAGACGCTCGTCCAGTTCATCCCGGTGGGGCTGAGCGAGGAGGAGATCGCCCGGATCGAGCACTGGCCGCACGGGCTGGGCCTGCTCGGCCTGCTGATCAAGGACGCCCGCCCGCTGCGGCTGGGCCGCATCTCCGACCACCCCGAGTCCTACGGCTTCCCGCCCGGCCACCCGCCGATGGGCACCTTCCTCGGCGTCCCCGTGCGGGTGCGCGACGAGGTGTTCGGCAACCTCTACCTGACCGAGAAACGCGGCGGCGGCGACTTCGACGAGGAGGACGAGGCCATCGTGATCGCGTTGGCCACCGCCGCCGGCGTCGCCGTGGAGAACGCCCGGCTGTACGAGGAGTCGCGCCGGCGCGAGACCTGGCTGCAGGCGTCCTCGGAGATCACCACCAGTCTGCTGTCCGGCGCCGGCTCCCGCGAGGTGCTCACCACCATGGCGGCGCGGGCCCGCCAGATGACCGACGCCGACCTGGTCCAGGTGCTGCTGCCCGACCCGTCGGGCGGCACGCTGACCGTCGACGTGGCCGAGGGCGAGGGCGCCGACGAGCTGCTGGGGATGGCGTTCGACGTCTCGGCCACCCTGGCGGGGGAGGCGTTCACGCACGGCGAGCCCAGGTCCGAACGCGACCTGCCGGGCGCGCCCTACCCCGACTCGCCGCTGCGGCGGCTGGGCTACGGCCCCGGCCTGATGGTGCCGCTGGGCGCCGCCCCCCGCGTGCGCGGCGTGCTCATGCTGGCCAAGCGCGGCGGGCGGCTGCCGTTCAGCGGGGCCGACCAGCAGATGCTGGAGTCGTTCGCGGGGCAGGCGGCGATCGCGCTGGAGCTGGCCGAGGCCCGCCGCGACGCCGAACGGCTCGGCCTGCTGGAGGACCGCGACCGCATCGCCAAGGACCTGCACGACGTCGTCATCCAGCGGCTGTTCGCCACGGCCATGACGCTGATGAGCACCGTCCGGCTGGTCGAGCGGCCGGAGGCGGGCAAACGGCTCCAGCACGCCATCGACGAGCTGGACGAGACCATCCGGCAGATCCGCTCGTCCATCTTCGCCCTCCAGGCCCCGCGCGAGGACGCCGCGCCGAGCCTGCGCACGAAGATCGTCGACCTGGTGGAGGGGGCGGGCGCGCACCTGGGGTTCATGCCCGGCCTGCGCATGGAGGGCCAGATCGACACCCTGGTGCCCGACCAGGTGGCCGGTCACCTGCTCGCCGTCCTGCGCGAGGCGCTGTCCAACGTGGTGCGCCACTCCCACGCCACCCGGGCCGAGGTCTCCATCGAGGTCGCCGGCGGCCGGCTCACCCTCCTCGTCGGCGACAACGGCGTCGGCGTGGGCGACGGCGGGCGGCGCAGCGGCCTGCGCAACATCGAGGAACGGGCCGCCGACCTCGGCGGGGCCGCCGAGCTGGAGACGCCGGAGGAGGGCGGCACCCGCCTGCGCTGGCACGTCCCGCTGTGACGGCCGCCCCGGCCCCTCGCGCGTCCTAAGTCCCGGGAGGTCGGGACCTTCGTCCATACCCCGCGTCATGCCCGCTGAGCTGTGATGGGACGGCACAGCCAGGTGATCGCGGCCATCCAGGCCGCCCCACCTCCGCATGAACCACGTGAGGAAGACATGACGAACGCACCGGCCCCCACCCCCGGCCGCAGCCCGGCGTTGATGCTCACCCTGGCGACCCTGGGCTTCGCGGTGAACTTCTGGGCCTGGGCCCTGCTCAGTCCGCTCGGGCCGCGTTTCAAGGAGCTGCTCGGGCTGTCGGCCGGGCAGCAGGCGCTGCTGGTGGCCGTCCCGGTGATCGTGGGGTCGCTGGGCCGCATCCCGGTCGGCGCGCTCACCGACAGGTTCGGCGGGCGGGTGATGTTCCCGCTGGTCTCGGCGGCCACCATCGTCCCCGTCCTGTTCATCGGCCTGTTCGGGCAGACGTCGATGGTCTCGCTGCTGATCGGCGGGTTCTTCCTCGGCGTCGGCGGCACCGTGTTCGCCGTCGGGGTGCCGTTCGTCAACGCCTGGTTCCCGCCGAACCGGCGCGGCCTGGCGGTCGGGATCTTCGGCGCGGGGATGGGCGGCACCGCGATCAGCGCGCTGACCACCGTCCCGCTGGTCCGCGCCGGCGGCGCCGCCGTGCCGTTCCTCATCACCGCCGTCGTGCTGGCCGCGTACGCGGTCGTGGCGTGGCTGGTGCTGCGCGACGCGCCCGGCCGTGCCGTCGTCACCCAGCCGCTCGGTGCCCGCATGGCCGCCGCGCTCAGGCTGCCGATCACCTGGCAGGCGTGCGTGTTGTACGCGGTCGCCTTCGGCGGTTACGTCGCCTTCTCGGTCTACCTGCCCGCCTACCTGCAGACCGGCTACGGGCTGGAGCAGGCCGACGCCGCCAACAGGATGGCCGGGTTCGTCGTGCTGGCCGTGCTGGCCCGGCCGATCGGCGGCTGGCTGTCGGACCGCGTCGGCCCGGTGCCCGTGCTGACCGGCGTGTTCGTCCTCACCGCCGGTACGGCGGCCGTGCAGGCGCTCACCCCCGGCCTCATGCCGGTCGGCACGATCGCGTTCCTGACCATGGCCGCCGCGCTCGGCGCCGGCAGCGGCGCCACCTTCGCGCTGGTCGCGCAGGTCGCCCCGGCCGACAAGGTCGGCACGGTCACCGGCCTGGTCGGCGCCGCCGGCGGGCTCGGCGGGTTCGTCCCGCCGCTGGTGATGGGCTTCCTGTACGGTCGGCTCGGCTCGTACGGCCTCGGCCTGGCCCTGCTGGCGGTCACCGCCGTGGTGACGCTGGCCCTGACGGTGACCGCGGTCCGCGCGCTGGCCGCCCGCCGCGTGGCCGGCCCGGCCGGCTCGCGCTGACCGCACCCCACGCAAAGGCGCTGACCGCACCCCACGCAAAGGCGCTGACCGCACCCCACGCAAAGGCGGGGCCCGGCCGTCCGGCCGGGCCCCGCGCCTTGACGGCAGTTCAGCCGGCGATCCGGCGGCCGGACAGCTGCTCGGCGTCGACCACGATGTAGTGGTCGCGGCTGCCCGGAGCCCACGGGGACAGGGGCAGCGCGGCCAGCCGGGCCGTCTCGGCCGGATCGGTCACCGCCCGCGCGTGCCCGACCGCCGTCACCGACCAGCCGGTGCGCATCGCGGGATCGAACTCGTCGGCCTCGAACGCCACCACGGCCTGCCGGGTGGCCGCGGCCAGCTTCGACCCGATCGAGGTGCGGATGACGACGCGCTCTCCGTCGAGGCAGAAGTTGACCGGCTGCACGGCCGGCAGGGCGCGATCGGTGAAGACGATCCGCCCGATCGGCGTGGACGACAGGACGCGGGGGGCGCTCAGTCGCGACGGTCGGCCCGCAACCGCGCCGACAGCGCGGCGGCCTGCGTCCGGCGCTGCATGTTGAGCTTGGCCAGCAGGTTGGACACGTAGTTCTTGACCGTCTTCTCGGCCAGGAACATGCGCTCGCCGATCTGCCGGTTGGTCAGCCCCTCGCCGATCAGGTCGAGGATGTTCCGCTCCTGCTCCGACAGCGCCGCCAGCGGGTCCTGCCGGGCGGCCTGGTCGCGCAGCCGCTGCAACATGGCGGCGGTGGTCTGCGGGTCGAGCAGCGACTGCCCGGAGGCCACCGTGCGCACCGCGCCGACCAGGTCGGAGCCGTGGATCTGCTTGAGCACGTAGCCCGACGCGCCGGCCATCACCGCGTCGAACAGGGCGTCGTCGTCGGCGAACGAGGTCAGCATGAGGCAGGCCAGCCCCGGCAGCTTCGAGCGCACCTCCCGGCACACGTCGACGCCGTTGCCGTCGGGCAGGCGCACGTCGAGCACCGCGACGTCGGGCTTCAGCGCCGGGATGCGGGCGATCGCCGACTCGGCGGTCCCGGCCTCGCCGATCACCTCGATGTCGTCCTCGGAGCCCAGCAGGGCGGCCACGCCACGCCGCACGACCTCGTGATCGTCGAGAAGGAACACACGAATCATGCCTCCGACGCTACCGCCTCCCGTCACCCGGAAGTAGGGACCAAGGTCCCGGGCGCCGGTCGTGGGCCCATCGGCCGGTACGAAGGGACTTTGGTCCCTGCCGGGAGCGCCTGCCCGCCCACCAGCCTGGATCCATGACCGTTGTGGCAGGGGAAGAGTTGTGAGCGACATAGACGCGATCCCGGGCATGGGGCCGTTGCTGGCGGCCAGGAAGTTCTTCACCAGGGCGGAGGTGTCGGCCGACGGCCGCACCCTGCACCAGGTCGATCCCGGCGCCTGGGACCGCTTCTACCGGGACCGGTGGGCGCACGACAAGGTGGTGCGCTCGACGCACGGCGTGAACTGCACGGGCTCGTGCTCCTGGCAGGTGTTCGTCAAGGACGGCCTGATCACGTGGGAGCACCAGGCCACCGACTACCCGTCGGTCGGCCCGGAGTCGCCCGAGTACGAGCCGCGCGGCTGTCCCCGTGGCGCGTCCTTCTCCTGGTACACCTACTCTCCCTCGCGGGTGCGCTACCCGTACGTGCGCGGGGTGCTGCTGGAGATGTGGCGCGAGGCCAAGGCCAGGCTGGGCGACCCCGTGCTGGCGTGGGCGGAGCTGACCGGCGACCCCGAGCGCGCGCGGGCCTACAAGCGGGCCCGCGGCAAGGGCGGGTTCGTCCGGTCGAGCTGGGACGAGGTCCTGGAGCTCATGGCCGCCGCCCACGTGCACACCATCAAGGACCACGGCCCCGACCGGGTGGTGGGCTTCTCGCCGATCCCGGCGATGTCGATGGCCTCGTTCGCGGCCGGCACCCGCTTCCTGTCGATGATCGGCGGCACGCTGCTGTCGTTCTACGACTGGTACGCCGACCTGCCGATCGCCTCGCCGCAGGTGTGGGGCGACCAGACCGACGTGCCCGAGGCGGCCGACTGGTGGAACTCCCGCTACCTGATCATGTGGGGCTCCAACATCCCGGTCACCCGCACCCCGGACGCCCACTTCATGACCGAGGCCCGCTACCAGGGCACCAAGGTCGTCGCGGTCAGCCCGGACTACGCCGACAACGTCAAGTTCGCCGACGACTGGCTCGCGCCGCACCCCGGCACCGACGGCGCCCTGGCCATGGCGATGGGCCACGTGACGCTGACCGAGTTCTTCCGCGACCGCCAGGTGCCGTACTTCACCGACTACGTGCGCAAGTACACCGACCTGCCGTTCTTGGTGACGCTGGAGCCGCGCGGCGACGCGTACGTGCCGCGCCGCTTCCTGACCGCGGCCGACCTGGGCCAGGAGAGCGAGAACGCCGAGTTCAAGACCGTCTTCCTGGACGAGACGACCGGCGCCGCGCAGGTGCCGAACGGCTCGCTCGGCCACCGCTGGGGCCAGGAGGGCGAGGGCCGCTGGAACCTCGACCTGGACGGCGCCGTCCCCGCGCTGACCCTGCTCGGCCGGTCCGGGCGCGCGGTCGAGGTGGACCTGCCGCGCTTCGACGAGGGCCCCACCGAGGGCGGCTCGGTCATGCGCCGCGGCGTCCCGGTCACCGAGCTGGCCGGCAAGCTCGTCACGACGGTGTTCGACCTGCTCATGGCCCAGTACGGCGTGGCCCGCGACCTGCCCGGCGAATGGCCGGCGAGCTACGAGGACGCCACGCAGCCCTACACCCCGGCCTGGGCGGAGGAGATCACCTCGGTCCCGGCCGCCACGATCGCCAGGATCGCCCGCGAGTTCGCCCGCAACGCCGAGCGCACGCAGGGCCGGTCGATGATCGCGATGGGCGCCGGCACCAACCACTGGTTCCACTCCGACCAGATCTACCGCTCGTTCCTGACGCTGGTGCTGCTGACCGGCTGCCAGGGCGTCAACGGCGGCGGCTGGGCGCACTACGTGGGCCAGGAGAAAGTCCGCCCGGTCACCGGCTTCCAGCACCTGGCCTTCGGCTTCGACTGGCAGCGCCCGACCCGGCACATGGCCGGCACCGCGTTCTGGTACCTGGCCACCGACCAGTGGCGTTACGAGAGCTTCGGGGCCGGCGAGCTGGCCAGCCCGCTGGGCGAGGGCAGGTTCGCGGGCCGCTCGTTCGCCGACTGCAACGCCCAGGCGGCCCGGCTGGGCTGGCTGCCCTCGCACCCGACGTTCGACCGCAACCCGCTCAAGCTCGCCGACGAGGCCGCCGCGCGCGGCGTCCCGGTGGCCGAGCACGTGGTGGACGAGCTGAAGGCCGGGCGGCTGCGCTTCGCCGCCGAGGACCCGGGCGACCCGGCCAACTTCCCGCGGGTGCTGACCGTGTGGCGGGCCAACCTGCTCGGCTCGTCCGGCAAGGGCAACGAGTACTTCCTGCGCCACCTGCTCGGCGCCGACGCCGAGGCGCGCAACGAGGAGACGTCCGAGGGGCTGCGCCCGGCCGAGGTGACCTGGCGGGAGAACGCCGCGGAGGGCAAGCTCGACCTGCTGACGACGATCGACTTCCGGATGACGTCCACGGCGCTGTTCTCCGACGTCGTCCTGCCCGCCGCCACCTGGTACGAGAAGCACGACCTGTCCAGCACCGACATGCACCCGTTCGTGCACGCCTTCAACCCGGCCATCGCCCCGCCCTGGCAGACCAGGTCCGACCACGACGCCTTCCTCGGGCTGGCCGACGCCTTCTCCAAGCTGGCCGCCCGCCACCTGGGCCGGCGCACCGACGTGCTGGCCGTCCCGCTCACCCACGACACCCCGGACGAGCTGGCCCAGCCGGGCGGCCGGGTGCGCGACTGGAAGCACGGCGAGTGCGAGCCCGTCCCGGGCCGGACGATGCCCAAGATCGTCACGGTCGAGCGCGACTACGGCGCCGTCGCCGAGCGCGTCCGCGGGATCGGGCCGCTCTTCGCCGACCTGGGCCTGACCACCAAGGGCATCACCTACCGGGTGGGCCCCGAGCTGGACCGCCTGCGTGAGCAGAACGGCGAGACCCCCGAGGGCCACATCTCCCTGAGCACCGCCGACCGGATGTGCGAGGCCATCCTCGCGCTGTCCGGCACCACCAACGGCCGCCTGGCCACCCAGGGCTTCGAGACCATGGAGAAGCGCACCGGGACCAGGCTCGCCGACCTGGCCGCCGAGCACGAGGGCAAGCGCATCACGTTCGCCGACACGCGGTCGAGACCGCAGCCGGTGATCACCTCGCCCGAGTGGTCGGGCTCGGAGACCGGCGGGCGCCGCTACTCCGCGTTCGTCATCAACGTCGAACGCGACAAACCATGGCACACCCTGACCGGCCGGCAGCAGTTCTTCCTCGACCACGACTGGATCATCGAGCTGGGCGAGCAGCTTCCCGCCTACCGGCCGCCGCTCGACCTGCGCCGCCACCACGGCGACCAGCGCGACGGGCAGGCTGACGGGCAGGGCGCCGAGGTCACCGTGCGGTACCTGACGCCGCACTCGAAGTGGTCGATCCACTCGGAGTACCAGGACAACGCGTACATGCTGGCCCTGTCGCGGGGCGGGCCGACGATCTGGATGAGCGTCGAGGACGCCGCCTCGATCGGGGCCGCCGACAACGACTGGATCGAGGCGTACAACCGCAACGGCGTGGTCGTGGCCAGGGCGGTCGTCTCCCACCGGATGCCGGCCGGGACGGTGTACATGTACCACGCCAAGGACCGCAACGTGAACGTCCCGCTCACCGAGCGCTCGGGCCGGCGCGGCGGCGTGCACAACTCCCTCACCCGGCTGCTGCTCAAGCCCAGCCACCTCATCGGCGGGTACGCGCAGTTCACCTACGCCTTCAACTACTACGGGCCGACCGGCAACCAGCGTGACGAGATCACGGTGATCCGCCGCCGCGGCCAGGAGGTGACCTACTGATGCGCGTCATGGCACAGGTCGCCATGGTGATGAACCTGGACAAGTGCATCGGCTGCCACACCTGTTCCGTCACCTGCAAGCAGACCTGGACGAACCGGGACGGCGTCGAGTACGTCTGGTTCAACAACGTCGAGACCAAGCCCGGCGTCGGCTACCCCAAGCGGTACGAGGACCAGGAACGCTGGCACGGCGGCTGGCAGCTCGACGGGCGCGGCCGGCTCAAGCTGCGCGCGGGCGGCCGGGTCAAGCGGCTGCTCAGCCTGTTCTCCAACCCCGACCTGCCGGACCTGGACGACTACTACGAGCCGGCCACCTACGACTACGACACCCTGCTCAACGCCCCCGCCGGGCCGCACGTGCCGGTCATCCGTCCCAAGTCGGCCATCACCGGCAAGGACATGAACATCACGTGGGGCGCCAACTGGGAGGACGACCTCGGCGGCGCCCCCGAGCACGCCCACGGCGACCCCAATCTGGCGGCCATGGCCGAGAAGGTGCGCATGGAGTTCGACCAGACCTTCATGTTCCACCTGCCGCGCATCTGCGAGCACTGCCTCAACCCGGCGTGCGTGGCCGCCTGCCCCTCCGGCGCGATGTACAAGCGGGAGGAGGACGGCATCGTCCTGGTGGACCAGGACCGCTGCCGCGGCTGGCGCATGTGCGTCTCGTCGTGCCCGTACAAGAAGGTGTACGTCAACCACAAGACCGGCAAGGCCGAGAAGTGCACGTTCTGCTTCCCCCGCATCGAGGCGGGACAGCCGACCGTGTGCGCCGAGACCTGCGTGGGCCGGCTGCGCTACATCGGCCTCGTCCTGTACGACGCCGACGCCGTGCTCGCCGCCGCCCGCGTGCCCGACCCGCGCGACCTGCTGGAGGCCCAGCGCAAGGTCTTCCTCGACCCCGACGACCCGCAGGTGGCCGCCGCCGCGCGGGCCGGCGGGATCAGCGAGGACTGGATCGAGGCCGCGCGGCGCTCGCCGATCTACCGGCTGGCCATGCGCTACCGGGTGGCGCTGCCGCTGCACCCGGAGTACCGCACGCTGCCGATGGTCTGGTACATCCCGCCGCTGTCGCCGGTGCTCGACGCCGTGACCGGGGCCGGCGCGGACGCCGACGACCCCGACAACGTCTTCCACGCCATCACCGACCTGCGCATCCCGCTGGAGTACCTGGCCGGGCTGTTCAGCGCCGGGGACACCGAGGTGGTGGCCGGGGTGCTGATGAAGCTGTCGGCGATGCGCGGCTACATGCGGGCCCGCACCCTCGACGGCACCGTGGCCGGGGACCTGCTGGAGTCGGCCGGGATGACGGCGCGGGACATGGAGGAGATGTACCGCCTGCTGGCCGTCGCCAAGTACGAGGAGCGCTACGTCGTGCCCGCCGCCCACCGCGAGGACGCCGCCGCGTTGTCGGCCCAGGCCGCCGGGTGCAGCCTGGACGGCGACGGCGGCCCCGGGATGAGCGGGTTCCACCCGACCGGCGTGACCGGCCGCCGCGGCGACGGACGCCTGGGCCTGAAGCTGTTCACCGGCAAGGGGCCGGCGTCATGAGACTGCTGCCCGCCCCCGACACCGTCGTCGAACGGCCGCAGGACCGCGCCGCGCTGCTCCGGCTGGTCTCGCTGCTGCTGCAGTACCCGGACGCCGGGCTGCTGGCCGCCCGCCCCGAGCTGCGCACGGCCGTCGCCGCGCTGCCCGACGGGCATCCGCGCCAGGCGCTGGAGCAGTTCCTGTGGTGGTTCGGCGACCGGCAGCCGATGCCGCTGGCCCGCCACTACGTCGAGACCTTCGACCTGCGCCGCAGGTCCAGCCTCTACCTCACCTACTACCTGCACGGCGACACCCGCCGCCGGGGCATGGCCCTGCTGACGCTCAAGCAGCGCTACCGCGTGGCCGGGCTCACCCCGCCCGAGGGCGAGCTGCCCGACTTCCTGCCGGTGGTGTGCGAGTTCGCCGCGCTGGCCGGACCGGACGTGGGGGAGGCGCCGCTGCGCCAGCACCGCAAGGGGCTGGAGCTCATCCGCACCGCCCTGCACGAGGCCGGCTCGCCGTACGCGCTCGTGCTGGACGCCCTGTGCGCGGTGCTGCCCGGCATGTCGGAGGCCGAGCGGGCCGCGGTGGCCGACCTCGCCCTGGCCGGCCCGCCCGCCGAGGAGGTCGGCCTGGCCCCGTACGGGCCGCCGCTGAACGAGAGTGAGGTACGGCCGTGAGCGTCGTGCTCTGGGCGATCGTCCCCTATGTCGCCTTGACGATCTTCGTCGCCGGGCACGTCTGGCGCTGGCGGATGGACCAGTTCGGCTGGACCACCCGTACCACGCAGGTGCTGGAGAGCAGGCTGCTGCGGCTCGGCTCGCCGCTGTTCCACCTGGGCGCGTTCGCGGCCATCGGCGGTCACGTGCTCGGCCTGCTCGTCCCCAAGAGCTGGACCGAGGCCGTCGGCGTGGACGAGCACCTCTACCACCTGGTGTCGGTCAGCGCCGGGACCGTGGCCGGGGTCATGGTCGTCGCGGGCCTGACGCTGCTGCTGGCCCGGCGCCTGACCAGCCCGCGGGTGCGGCGCACCACCACCCGCGCCGACAAGGTGCTGTTCACCGTGCTGGCCGGGGTGATCGTGCTCGGCATGGCCGCGACCGTGGGCAGCAACCTGCTCGGCGGCGGCTACGACTACCGGGCCACGATCGCCGTCTGGTTCCGGGGCGTGCTGACCTTCCGTCCCGACCCGCGGCTGATGGCCGACGTGCCGCTGCTGTTCCAGCTGCACGCGATGTCGGCCTGGCTGCTCGCCGCGATCTGGCCGTTCACCCGGCTGGTGCACGTGTGGTCGGCGCCGGTGGCGTACCTGTGGCGGCCCTACGTCGTCTACCGCCGACGCGTGCCCGTCCGGTCCCGCTGACCGGCGCGGAGCCGAGGGCGCGAGGAGCCCGGGCAGGAGAGGTGCGATGGGCGGTCAGATCGTGGTGGCGGTGGACGGATCCGGGGCCGGTCCCCTCACATGGAGTGGATGCGGCGGCCGGTGACGTGGTGGGGGACGATCCGGATGTGCAGCCGCCGGTCGCCGCCCGCCCACGGGGTGACGTCCGACTCGGCCTGCTCGTCCGGGGTCACGTGGTGGGCGGGCCCCTGCACGAGCACGCTCCACCCCTGCCGCCGGGCCTCGTCGATCCGGTCCACCTCGAAGCCCACCATGACCTCGACGCCCTCCAGGCCGGTCCGCAGGTCCTGGTCGAGCGGGCCGCCCGCGGCGGTGCGGAAGACGATGGCGCCGTCGTGCACGCGGAAGTTGACGGGCAGCACCGTCGGCCCGTGCGAGCCGTTGAACGCGATCCGGCCGATGCCGCCGGGCGCGATCAGGCGCAGGCACTCCTCGCGGTCGAGGACCTCCAGGACGGGCTCGGCCATCGCGGGCCCGACGCCCGGCGGACGGTCGCGCCCGCCGCCCAGCAGGTCCTGGCCGGTGGTCCCGAGCGCGTCGGCCAGCCGGTTCAGGGTTCCCCTGTCCGGGATGTCCACGTGCTCCTCCATGTACCGGAGGTAGCCGGCGGACATGTCCGCCCGCTCCGCCACCTGCTCGACGGTGAGCCCCAGCCGCTGCCGGTGGTACTGGATGCGGTGGCCGAAGTCGCCGGTCGCTGTCACTGTCTCCTCCTGCCGCTGCGTCCCCACGCGGGTTGAAGCTGTCCAGGCACCCCGTACCCCGGACTGGGCCTTTCGCCCCTTCATGGGACCAACGTCCCTCGCCCCCGGGACGCACGGCCCTACGGCGCGGCGGCCGGGAAGAGGAGCCTGGCCTGCATGGATGTCCTGGATCTCTCCCGGTGGCAGTTCGGCATCACGACCGTCTACCACTTCCTCTTCGTGCCGCTCACGATCGGCCTGTCGATCATCGTGGCCGGTCTGCAGACGGCGTGGCACCGGACGAAGAAGCCGGAGTACCTGCGGCTGACCCGGTTCTGGGGCCGGCTGTTCCTGATCAACTTCGCCATGGGCGTGGTGACGGGCATCGTGCAGGAGTTCCAGTTCGGGATGAACTGGAGTGACTACTCCCGCTTCGTCGGCGACGTGTTCGGGGCGCCGCTGGCCATGGAGGGGCTGATGGCCTTCTTCCTGGAGTCCACCTTCCTCGGCCTGTGGATCTTCGGCTGGGACCGGCTCTCGCCCCGGCTGCACCTGGCCACGATCTGGCTGGCCGCCATCGGCACCAACATCTCGGCCTACTTCATCCTGGCGGCCAACTCCTGGATGCAGCACCCCGTCGGCTACCGGATCAACAACGGCCGCGCCGAGCTGACCGACATCTGGGCCGTGCTGACCAACTCGACCACGCTGGTCACCTTCCCGCACGTCCTGTTCGGGGCGTTCCTGACCGCGGCCGCGTTCGTGCTGGGCGTCAGCGCCTGGTTCCTGCTGCGCAAGCGGGACGTCTCCCTCTTCCGCACCTCGGCCCGGCTGGCGCTGGCCGTCAGTCTGGTCTCGGCGGTCGGGGTGTCGTTCTCCGGCCACTGGCAGGCCCAGATCATGACCGAGCAGCAGCCGATGAAGATGGCCGCCGCCGAGGCCCTGTGGGAGGACGAGACCTCCGCCGGCTTCTCCCTGTTCGCCATCGGCGACGTCGAGAACGGCCGCAACCACGTCAACCTGCAGATCCCCTACGGCCTGAGCCTGCTGTCCACCAACACCCTGGACGGCGAGGTCGAGGGCATCAACGACATCCAGGCCCGCTACCAGGCCCTGTACGGCCCCGGCGACTACCGGCCGATCGTCGGCCTGGCCTACTGGTCCTTCCGGTTGATGATCGGGTTCGGCATGCTGTCGGCGCTGCTCGCCCTCGCCGGGCTCTGGCTGACCAGGCGCGGCCGGCTGCCCGCGGGCCGCTGGGCCTACCGGCTGGCCATCGCCGGGATCGGCCTGCCGTTCCTGGCCAACAGCATGGGCTGGATCTTCACCGAGATGGGCCGCCAGCCGTGGACCGTCTTCGGGCTGATGCGCACCGCCTACGCCGTCTCGCCGACGGCGGACGTCCCCTCGGTGGCCATCACGCTGGTCGGCTTCACCCTGGCCTACGCCGTGCTCGCGATCATCGAGATCCGGCTGCTGGTCAAGTTCATCCGGATCGGGCCGAACGAGCAGGACGAGCCCGAGACCGCCGTCCCCGCGCTGAGCTACTGAGGAAATCATGGAAAACGTCTGGTTCGTCCTGATCGCCGTGCTGTGGACCGGCTACTTCCTGCTGGAGGGCTTCGACTTCGGCGTCGGCATCCTGATGCCCGTCCTGAGCCGCGAGGAGGCCGACCGGCGGGCCGTCCTGAAGACCATCGGCCCGGTGTGGGACGGCAACGAGGTGTGGCTGCTGGTGGCCGGCGGCGCGACCTTCGCCGCCTTCCCCGAGTGGTACGCCACCCTGTTCAGCGGCTTCTACCTGCCGCTGTTCCTCATCCTGCTGGCGCTCATCGCCCGCGGCGTGGCCCTGGAGTACCGCAGCAAGAGCGACAGCACGCGCGGCTGGGACCGGGCGCTGTTCTGGGGCTCGCTCGTCCCGGCCTTCCTGTGGGGGGTGGCGTTCGCCAACATCGTGCGCGGTGTGCCGCTGAACGCCGAGCACGAGTACACCGGCACGCTGCTGACCCTGCTCAACCCGTTCGCGCTGCTCGGCGGGCTGGCCACGCTGCTGCTGTTCACCCTGCACGGCGCGGTCTTCCTGGCCCTGCGCACCACCGGCGACCTGCGCCTGGCCGCCGGCCGGATGGCCAAGAGCATCTCCCCGGCGGCGTTCCTGGTCGTGATGGCGTTCCTGCTGCTCTCGGACGGCGGCGGCGCGCTGCGGTGGACCGCCGTGGCGCTGGTCGCGCTCGGCCTGGCCGGCGCGGTGGCCGCGACCGTGCGCGGCCGTGACGGGTGGGCCTTCACCGCCAGCGCGGTCGCCGTGGTCGCCCTGGTGGCCGCGATCTTCACCGGCCTGTTCCCGAACGTCATGCCCGCCCTGGACCCGGCCAACAGCCTCACCGTGACCAACGCGGCCTCCAGCCCGTACACGCTGACGGTGATGACCTGGGTCGCGGCCGTCTTCACGCCCCTGGTGCTGGCCTACCAGGCGTGGACGTACTGGGTGTTCCGCCGCCGCATCACCGGCGCCGTCCGAACCTGACGGCCATCAGGATCCGCGGCGGCGGCGCCGTCAGCGCCGGGCGGCGTCCACCGCGGTCAGCACGGCGGTGGACATGGCCTGGTGGCCCGAGGCGTTGGGGTGGAGTCCCACCGAGTCCACGCCCTCCATCGGCTCCGTCCACCGGACGCCGAGGGGCTTGCACAGGTCGTGGCCCACCGAGCCGGTGTAGGTGTCGACGAATCGGGCGCCGCCCGCCGCGGCGCGGGCGGCGAGCATGGTGTTGAGGCGCTTCTCCACGTCCCGCAGCCAGGGCGCGTCACCCTTGGCGATGGGGACGGTCGCATAGCAGTTGCTCCCGTCGTCCGGCATGATGACCGGATAGCCGACGACGAGGACGTCCGCGCCGGGGGAGCGCCGCCTGATCTCCTGGAGCACGGCGTCGATCTTGTCGCCGGTGGCGGCGATGCGCCCGGCGAGCTGGTCGATGCCGGCCAGGGTGTAGCCGGCCTTGCACGGCGAGCCGCCGGGGTTGAGCCTGCCGAGGATGACGCAGCGGCCGATGATGCCGCTGACGTTGATGTCGTTGCCGCCGATCCCCAGCGTGACCAGGTCCGTCTCCGGGCGGAGCGCGTCCAGCTGCGGCGGGGCCGCGCCCTGTGCGCCGGTCATGTTCGCCGTGGTCGCGCCGGCGCAGCTGACGTCCGTGAAGGCGGCGACGGTCCGCGCGGCCGCGGTCAGGGTCGGGTAGTTGCGGTCGGAACGACCGCAGTCGGCGTCCGTCTGGTTCGGGATTCCCGGGCCCGCGGTGTAGGAGTCGCCGAGGGCCACGTAGTGGCCGACGGCGGTGTCACGGGCGGAGGCGTGCGCGGCCGGCGTCGCCAGGAGCGAAGAGACGGCCGCCGTGACGACCGCCGCTGAGAGTGTGAGGGACTTCTTCCCGAACATGGGCCACCTTCTCTGGAGGGGGGTGAGGGCAGGGGCCGGCGCGGCGGCGGAGGTGAACACCGCGCACGCAGGGCGAACCCGCGGCGCGCAGCCATTTCCTACCAGGTGGTTAGTTTTACTGGGCGCGGGCGTCCCGTCAAGATCCCGGTC
The DNA here is from genome assembly GCF_040649795.1 of Nonomuraea sp. NPDC048881. Lineage (NCBI taxonomy): Bacteria > Bacillati > Actinomycetota > Actinomycetes > Streptosporangiales > Streptosporangiaceae > Nonomuraea > Nonomuraea sp. NPDC048881. Next base: position 55,912 of record NZ_JBEZGC010000029.1, on the reverse strand, counting down.
GCCTCCGGTACGCGTACGAGCGTGGTGATCACCGGCCGGGCGCGGCGCGTAGGGTGGTGACCCGAAGCGGATACGATCCGTTCGCAGGCGACGCCGGGAAGGGCGGGTGATGGTCCGGTGGCGCAGAGGGCGACCGTCTACGACGTCGCTGAGCGGGCAGGCGTCTCCATCGCGACGGTCTCGCACACCTTCCGGCAGCCGGAGCGGGTTCGCCCGGAGACGCGCGAGCTGGTCCTGCAGGCCGCGCGGGCCCTCGGCTACGTGCCGAGCGGCAGCGCGCGCGGGCTCGCGAAGGGCCGCTCCCAGGCGCTCGGCCTGTACGCCTTCGACATGTTCCTGCCCGCCGACCTCGGCGCCCAGGATCTCGACGCCATGGTTGCCCGGGAGCTCGACGGCCTCGGTGACGTGCGGCGATTCCCGCTCTACGTCGACGAGATCCAGCGCGGGTTCGAGCTGGAGGCGCAGCGGCTGGGCCGCCCGGTGATGCTCGGGTCGGGGGCCAGCCGCGACTCGCTGGGCAGCTTCGATCTGGCCGGCAGCGTCGACGGCCTGGCGATCTTCCCGGGCGGCGCGGCGCGCGACCTGCTGGAGCACGTGGGACGCGGCGTGCCCGTGGTGATCTTCAGCAGCCCGCCCATGCACGACCCGCTGCACCACATCACGGTGGCCAACGAGAGCGCCGTGCGCGAGCTCGTCGATCACCTGGTCGAGCGGCACGGCCGCCGGTCTCCCGCGTTCCTCGGCGAGCCGGCCGCGCCCGACATCGCCGCCCGGTTCGCCGGGTTCCAGGCGGCGCTGGCCGCGCACGGGCTGCCGGTCCCCGAGGAACCGTTCGACACCACCGCGCTGGCCCAGGACAGCCTGCGCTCGTTGCGCGCCGCCATCGCGGCCGGCGACGTGCCGGACGCCCTGGTCTGCGCCACCGACCAGCTCGCGCTCACCGTGCTGGACCTCCTGGCCCGGCACGGCCTCCGGGTGCCGGACGACGTCGCGATCACCGGCTTCGACGGGATCGTCGCCGGCCGGCTCTCGAACCCGACGCTGACCACGGTCCGCCAGCCGTTCGCCTCGATGGGGCGGCTCGCGGTGCGCATCCTGACCGACACCGCGGCGGGGGTGTCCCACCCCAGGTCGTACGTGCTGCCGACGCGCATGGTGCTCGGCCGCAGCTGCGGCTGCTCCTGACGGAGTTTGTCTCAATTGCGCATTGGGGCTGGATTTCTGGCGAGTTAAGCGCATAAATTCACAGCCGTTCGGGGGAGGCAACACAGGCCGACAGGAAGGAACTGGCCGTGCGACACAGATCAACAGTGGCGGCCCTGGCCGCGATCGCCGTTGCGGCGGCGCTCACCGCGTGCGGCCGGGCCGACGAGGGCGCCGGACGGGCCCAGCCGTCCTCCAGCGTCGCGGCCAAGGCCGCCGGCGCGATCACGATGTGGGCGATGGGCAACGAGGGCGAGCTCCTGCCCGAGTTCGTCAAGAAGTTCGAGGCCGCCAACCCGGGGGTCAAGGTCGACGTGACCGCCATCCCCTGGGACTCGGCCTACCAGAAGTTCCAGACCGCCATCGCCGCCGGGAACGTTCCAGACCTGGCCATGATGCCCGGGTTGCCGGTGTTCAAGGACGCCTTCGCGCCCGTGCCCGACGCCATCGGCACGGCGGGCATGTACCCGGGAGCCGTCTCGACGGGAACGATCGGCGGCCGGCTCCTGGAGGTGCCGTGGTACGTCGACGTCCGAGCGCTCTACTACCGGACGGACCTCGCCCGCAAGGCCGGCTGGGACAAGCCCCCGGCCACCTGGGACGAGCTGCGGCGGATGGCGGCCGACCTGCAGCGCAAGGCCGGTGCGAGATGGGGCATCCGGCTGCCCGCGGGCACGACCGGATCGTTCCTGTCCTCGCTCTGGATGCCGTGGTCCAACGGCGCGGAGCTGATGAACGCCGACCAGTCCTCGTGGACGCTCGACACGCCGGAGTTCGCCTCGGCGTACGAGTACCTGGCGTCGTACTTCAAGCAGCGCATCGCCGATCCGAACGCCGACACGGCGCCCGCCGCCGCGGTGAAGGACTTCCTGACGGGCACGACGCCGATGCTCGTCGCCGGCCCCTTCCTGCGCGGCGCCATCTCCCAGGCCGGCGGGGACGCGTTCGCGGGCAAGTATGCGACCGCGCCGCTTCCGGCGGGGAAGAGCTCGACCTCGTTCGTCGGCGGCGCGAACCTCGTGGTCTTCAAGGCCGCCAAGAACCCCGATTCCGCCTGGAAGCTCGTCCAGTGGCTCAGCGAGCCGCAGACCCAGGCGGCCTGGTACAAGGTCAGCGGCGACCTGCCGGCGACCCAGAGCGCGTGGCGGGATCCGGCGCTGCTCGCCGACCCGACGCTCGCCGCGTTCGCCGAGCAGCTCAAGACGGCCAAGGCGCCGCCGCAGCTCGTCGCCTTCGACAAGGTCGGCGCGGCGGGCGACTCCGCGATCGAGCAGATCATCAAGGGCGGCCGGCCCGTGGCGGACACGCTGCGCAAGCTCCAGCAGCAGGCCGACGGCATCGGGGTGTCCTGAGCGGTGTCGAACCCCATGTCGCCCACCGCCCCCGGACGGGCGCGCGCCTCCCGTGACGTGCGCGCCCGCCGGGCCGGGGGAGCCAACTCCGAACGCCGGCGCCGGCAGACGACGGTCGCCTGGCTGTTCGCCGCGCCGTTCGTCGTCGTCTTCGCGGTGTTCATGGTCCTGCCGATCGCCGGTTCGATCGGCTTCTCCTTCACGGACCTGACCGCGCGGGACATCCAGTCGCCCTTCAACGTGGACTTCGTGGGCCTCCAGCAGTACGCGGACGTCCTCACGGATCCGGAGTTCCAGAACGCCGCCGGGGTGACGGCGCTGTTCGTCCTCGTCGGCATCCCCGCCACGGTGGCGCTCGGGCTGGGGCTGGCGCTGGCGCTCAACTCGGGCGTCCGCCGGCTCAGGCCGGTCTACCGCGTCGCCTTCTACGCGCCGGTGGTCACGAGCGTCGTCGCGGTCTCGGTCATCTGGCGTCACATCCTCGCCCGCGACGGGCTGCTCAACATGGTCCTCGCCCTGGCCGGGGTCGAGGGGCCGGACTGGCTGAACAGCACCACCTGGGCCCTGCCCTCGTTGATCCTGATGGCCGTCTGGCGCAACACCGGGACCCTCATGGTGATCTTCCTGGCCGGGCTGCAGGCCGTCCCGGCCGACGTCGCGGAGGCGGCGTCGATGGACGGCGCCGGGCCCTGGCGCCGCCTGCGCAGCATCACGCTCCCGCTGCTGCGCCCCACGATCCTGCTGGGCTGCGTGCTCATCTCGGTCGGCTACCTGCAGTTCTTCGAGGAGGCGTTCGTGATGACGCAGGGCGGGCCGCTCGGCTCCACGCTGTCCATGACGTACTACACGTTCAACGCCTTCGGCTTCGGCGACTTCGCCAAGGCGTCCGCGGCGAGCTACATCATGTTCGTCATCATCGCGGCGGTCGGCGTCCTGCAGTTCCGCCTGCTCAGGAGGGCCACATGACCCAGCCGGGACGCCTGACGGCGCGCTCGCTCAGCTACGTGGTGCTGACCGCCGGCGTGGTGGTGTGGCTCGCGCCGTTCGCCTGGATGGTGCTGGGCGCGTTCAAGACGCAGGACGAGATCTTCGCCGACCCCCCGACGTGGTGGCCGCACTCGCCCACCGGCGGGAACTTCGCCCGCTGGCTCACCGAGCTGCACTTCGGCACCTTCTTCGGCAACAGCCTCGTCGTCGCCGTGCTCACCGTGCTCGGCAACCTGCTGTTCTGCTCGATGGTCGGCTACGCGCTGGCCAAGATGGACTTCGCCGGGAAGCGCGTCCTGCTCGGCGTCGTGCTGGTGACCATCATGGTGCCCGGCGTGGTGACCTTCGTCCCGCTCTTCGTGATCGTCGCGAAGATGGGCATCCTCGACACGTACGGGGCCCTGGTGCTGCCGTTCCTCACGCAGCCCGTGGGCGTCTTCCTGATGCGCCAGTTCATGCTGGACATCCCCGACTCACTGCTGGAGGCAGCGCGCATCGACGGCGCCTCCGAGACGAGGATCTTCACCCGGGTCGTGCTGCCGCTGTGCGGCCCCGCGCTGGCCACCCTCGGCATCCTCACCTTCCTCGGCTCCTGGAACAACTTCCTGTGGCCGCTCGTGGCGAGCCAGACCGAGTCGATGTACACGCTGCCGGTCGCGCTCTCGCTCTACTCCACCGGCCAGTACGCGACCGACTACGGCACGCTGCTCGCCGGGGCCGTGCTGATCATCACGCCGATCCTCGCGCTCTTCGTGTCCCTGCAGCGCTACTTCGTGCAGGGCATCGCCACCATGGGCCTCAAATGACCACACCTCCGACACCCAAGACAGGATCGAACATGACGACTTCGCAGCCGCCGACCTTCCCGGACGGTTTCCTGTGGGGCGCGTCGACGGCGGCCCACCAGGTGGAGGGGAACAACGTCGGAAGCGACTTCTGGCAGGCGGAGCACGACGGGAGCCGGGGCCTGCCCGAACGGTCGGGGGACGCCTGCGACAGCTTCCACCGGTGGCCCGAGGACCTGGACATCGCCCGCGACCTCGGTCTCAACGCCTACCGGTTCAGCGTCGAATGGGCCCGCGTGGTCCCCGCGCCCGGTCACCCGTCGCCGGCCATGCTGGCCCACTACCGCCGGATCATCGAAGGCTGCGGGCAGCGCGGGCTGACCCCGGTCGTCACGCTCCACCACTTCACCAGCCCCGCGTGGCTGAGCGCCGGAGGCGGCTGGACCTCCGGGGAGGCGGTCGCGCACTTCGCCGACTACGTCCGCGCGGTGCTGCCGATCCTCGACGGCGTGCCCTGGGTCTGCACGATCAACGAGCCCAACATGGTCGCCCTGGTGGCCGCGCGCCGCAGGCACGGCGCCGGCGAACCCGTCCCCTCCTTCGTCCCGCCGGACCCCGACGTGACGCGCGCGCTGGCCCGCGCGCACGAGGAGGCCCGCGACCTGCTCGCCTCCGTGCCCGGACTGCGCTCGGGGTGGACGGTGGCCAACCAGAACGTGCAGGACCACGGCGCCGGCCCCGACCGCACCGCCGAGCTGTCGTACCTGGTCGACGACCAGTACATCGACCTGGCGAAGGACGACGACTTCCTCGGCGTGCAGGCCTACAGCCGCCTGCGCGCGGGCGCGGACGGCGTCATCGCCCCCGGCCCGGACGACAGGCGCACGATGATGGGCTGGGAGTACTACCCCCTCGCGCTGGAGGACGCGGTCCGGCACACCGCCGCCCGGCTCGGCGGATCGACACCGCTGCTGGTGACCGAGAACGGCATCGCGACCGCCGACGACGACGAACGCGTCGCGTACACGACCGAGGCCGTGACGGGCCTGGCCCGCGCCATGGCCGACGGCATCGACGTGCGCGGATACCTGCACTGGTCACTTCTGGACAACTACGAGTGGGGATCGTGGACGCCCACCTTCGGCCTCGTCGCGGTCGACCGGACCACGTTCCGGCGCACGGTCAAACCCAGCGCCCGCTGGTTCGGGCGGCTCGCCCAGAACCCGGCGGCCGCTCTGGGCGGAAAGGCCACGTCGTGACGAGACCCTGGAGGCGACCCCGGACGCACGGCCTGGCGGGGCTGCTCGGCGGCCGGCGATGAGGGCCGCGCTGGTGCCGTGGCCGCACGCGGTCGCGCTCGACCACGCGACGACGACCGTCCTGCACCCCGGCCACGTCGAGATCCGGGCGGACGATCGTCTGCGCGACGCCCGCGCGTGGCTCGAAGGCGAGTTCGCCCGCCTCCCCGCCACCCCCTCGGCGGGTCACCCGTCCCCGTCGCGCGTCGTCCTGCTGATCGGCGAGGCGCCCGGCGACGTGCCGCCGGCCGGCGGGATCGCGCCGGAACAGCTCCCCCCGGACGAGCGGCACACCGTGACGATCGCCCCGGCGGAGATCACGATCACCGGCCCGACCCCGCACGCGGTCCTGCGGGGCGCCGCGACGCTGGTGCAGCTGGCGGAGTCGGGGGCGGGCCGGCTGCCGGTCGGGCGCATCGCCGACGGGCCCGCCCTGGCGTGGCGGGGCCTGATGCTCGACGTCGTCCGGCATCCCTTCCGCCCGGACGAGATCCGCCGCGTCATCGACCTGCTGACGCGGTACAAGCTGAACGTGCTGCACCTGCACCTCACCGACTCCGGCGGCTGGCGGCTGCAGTCGGCGGCGCGTCCCGCGCTGGACGCGACCTCGCCCGGCGAGCTGATCACGCGGCGCGAGCTGGCGGAGCTGACGGCGTACGCCGCGGCGCGCGGGGTGGCGATCGTGCCCGAGATCGACCTGCCCGGGCACGCCCACGCCGCGATCCGCGCCTACCCGGAGCTCGCCGGCGACCGGGCCGCCGCCCGTCTGGGCTACGTCGATCCGGCCGTGCCCGGGGCCGAGTCCTTCCTCGCGGAGACCGTCGCCGAGTTCGCCCAGGCGTCCCGTGCCCGGTTCGTGCACGTCGGGGGTGACGAGCCGTTCGGGATGCCCGTCACGGCGTACACGCGCGCGGTCGGCGTGGCCGTCCGCGCGGCGCACGACGCCGGCAGCCGGGTCGTGGCCTGGCAGGAGACGGTACGCGCCGGGGCGCTGGGCGACGGCGACCTCGTGCAGCTGTGGATCGGCGCGGAGACGAGCATCGACGCCGACGCCAAGAAGGCGGAGCTGCCGGAGTCCGCGCACCCGTTCGTCGACCAGATGGTGGCGTTGTTCGCCCTCGCGCCGTCCGACGGGCCCGCCGCTGCGGCGGCCGGGCTGCCGGTGCTGCTGTCCTCCAGCGACGTGCTGTACTACGACCGCCCGTACGCCGAGCCCGCCGCGGACGCCGAGGGGGAGGCGCGCCGGGCCCGGCTCGGGTTCCGCGACTATCCGGCCAAGACCCTCCGGCAGATGTTCGACTGGACCCCGGGGTCCTTGGTGTCGGGGCTCGACGTCCGCGTCGCCGGGGTGGAGGCGGCGATCTGGTCGGAGACGATCACGTCCTTCGACGACCTGGCGTTCCTGCTGCTGCCCCGTCTCCCGGCCGCGGCCGAACGATCCTGGACGCGCGAGCCGGCGACCTGGGAGGACCACCGGGCACGCCTGGAACCGCACGCCGCCACATGGCAGGCGACGGGATGGGGAGCGGCGTACCGGCCCGCGGCGGAGCCGTGACCCGCGCAGGCCCCGGGGCTCGTCGCGGTCCCGGGCTCGCCGCGGCCCCGGAGGTCGTCGTCAGGCTCGCACGGGCGACCCGCCGAGCTCGGTCACCGTCAGGGCGCGCAGCAGGTACGGGTGCAGGCCCTCGGCCCGCGGCCGGGGCAGGCCGGCGGCGATCGCGGCCTCGGTGAGCGCGGCCCGCGTCCAGGCCAGGTCGACCCGCCGGCCCGCCTCGCCGGTGAGCAGCGGGTGGTCGGCGGGCCGGTCGCCGCACAGGCGGCGCAGCGGGCGGCGCAGGTAGGGGGCGAGCGGGAAGGCGACGATGTCGCCCCGCCCGTCGTGCAGAGTGATCAGCACGGGGTCGCCGGCGCCCACCAGGTGCACGTCGCACGGGGTCAGCCGGGCCAGCGCGTCGACGGACGCGCCGGTGGACTCCAGCAGGCCGACGGCCACGGCCTCGGCTAAGCGGCCTTCCTCGGCCAGCAGGGCGACCCCGCCGCGCAGCAGCCGCCGCTCGGCCGGGGTGGGCGGGTGAGCGGCCGGCGCCGGAAGAGCCGGCCCGTGCCGTCCGGCGAAGGCGTAGAACGAGGCCAGCACGGCCCGCCGGCGGATCACCGTCGCGCGCGCCAGCGGCCGGCCGGACGGCGCCAGACCGGCGGTGAGCGCGGCCAGGCAGTAGGCGTCGACCTGCGACCCGGCCCCCAGCACGTCGCCGCCGGGATCCTGCCCGCGCAGCCACCGCAGGTAGGAGGCCAGCACCCGCAGCCGCGTCCGCCGCAGGGCCGGGGAGGGCCGCTCGCGCAGCCAGGCCGCCGCCACGCCGGCCGCCGCCGGAGCCAGCCCCTCGACGACGTCGACGTCGGCCGCGGGGACCTCGCCCCCGTCGCCGGGACCGCGCCGCGGACGCAGCCCCTCGATGCGGGAGACGAGGCCGCGGGCCTCCTGACCGGTGAGCGCGCCCCAGGACGCGACGGTGTCCTCGGCCATGCTCAGCACACGACCGGCACGACGACGGGATCGGCGGCAGGGTCGGCGGCGGCCCGTGCCGGAGCACAACAGGACGAAAGGGAGGCGTGGAGGACGTCACTGCTCGCGCCCAACGGACCCATCATGATCTCGATCGTCTCATGGAACTGCGCCCGCGGGCTCCATCCCGCCGGGCCGCCGGGGCCGCGGGACCCAGGGGCGCGGCCGTCCGCCGAGGTCAGGGTTCGATCAGGCCGGCGCGGATGGCGTAGCGGGTCAGGTCGAGCCGGTCGTTGAGGCCGAGTTTGGCCAGGATGTTGCTGCGGTGGCGGTCGACGGTCTTCGGGCTGATGACCAGGGTGTCGGCGATGGCCTTGGTGGAGTGGCCCTCGGCGATGAGCTTGACGATCTCCTCCTCGCGGGCGGTCAGCAGGCTGTCGGGCAGCGGGTCGCCGTGTCGGTGGCGGTGGAGGTAGTCGCGGATCAGCGCGGTGACCGCCCCGGGGTAGAGGAACGGCTCGCCGCGCATCGCCGCCCGGCACGCCTCGATGAGGTCGCGGTCGGCCACCGACTTCAGCACGTAGCCGCAGGCCCCGGCCTTGAGCGCGGCGAAGAAGTACTGCTCGTTGTCGTACATCGACAACATCAGCAGGCGGATGCCGGGCCGGCGGCGGGAGATCTCCCGCGCGGCCTGCAGGCCGGTCATGCGCGGCATGGCGATGTCCAGGACGACCAGGTCGATGTCGTGGGTGCGGACGGCCTCCACCGCCTCGGCCCCGTCGGCCGCCTCGGCGACCACGGTCAGGTCGGGCTCGGCGTCGAGGATCAGGCGGACGCCCTGGCGGACGAGCGCGTGGTCGTCGGCGAGCAGGATGCGGGTCATCGGGCGTTCTCCTTGGCCGCGCCGGGGACGGTGAGGACGATCTCGGTGCCGCCGCCGGGCGGCGAGTGCACGCTCAGGCGGGCCCCGATGAGCAGGGCGCGCTCGTGCATGCCGCGGATGCCGGCGCCCGGCTCGCCGATGCCGCCCCGGCCGTCGTCGGTGACGCGCAGGACCAGGTCGCCGTCGTCGGGCGTCAGCGTGAGCGTCGCCCTGGTGGCCTGGGCGTGGCGGGCGACGTTGGTCAGGCTCTCCTGGGCGATGCGGTAGAGCACCAGCTCGACCTCGGAGCTGAGCGGCGGCAGCCCCGCGGCCAGTCTACGCGTGACCTCGACCGTGCCGGTCTGCGACAGGTCGGTGGCCAGCGCGGTGAGGGCGCTGGTCAGCCCGAGGTCCTCCAGGACGCCGGGGCGCAGCCGGTGGGCGACCTGGCGCACCTCGTCCAGGCTGGTCCTGATCGCCTCCTGGGCGTGGCCGAGCTCGTCGGCCAGCTCCGCGGGCGCCCGGTCGCGCACCCGCTTGAGCGCCAGGAGCGCGACGGTGAGGCTCTGGCCGATCTCGTCGTGCAGCTCGCGGGCGATGCGGCCGCGTTCGGCCTCCTGGGCGGCCAGGGCCTGGGCGCTGGCCACGCTGCGCTCCTCCTCCAGCCGGTCGAGCATCTGGTTGAAGGTGTCGGTGACGCTGCGCAGGTCCCGGTTGCCGGCGGGCAGCCGGTCGTGGGTGTGCAGCAGGTCCACCCGCCGCATGAGGGCGGTCAGGGAGGTCAGCGGGGCCAGGCTGGCCCGCACCAGGAACGCGTTCGCCGCCAGGATCAGCGCCAGGCCGATGAGCAGCACCGGGACCTCGGTCAGCAGCACCGGCGAGGAGACCGTCGCGGGCGACAGCGCCAGCACGAACGTGCCCGCGGCGAAGACCAGCGCGTTGATGACGAACAGGCGGCGGAACAACGCCTGGGCCGGGGTGCGGCCAGGCGGCTCCGGCGCAGTGGCGACGGCGTCTCTCATGCCTTCAGCCTGGGCGTTCGCCGCCCGCGCTGTCCACTGACCCGGCCCGAATGCGGTCGCGCCCCCACCCGATATGGGGGCCGGACCCGATGGGCGCGGCCCCCCGCGCGGTGATGGCATGGTCTCCCCGGAAAACAGGGACGGACCGTAAGGAGGTGGGCGATGCGTGGCACGGACCTTCTCCGAGCCGCGGCGGCAGGACCGCTTCTCCTCCTGCCCGCCCGCGGGTCGCGGTCCGTCCCCCGGGGCCATCTGACGCGCGGGCCGCGCCGGGGGCCGGCCGCCGTCCCGTGGCCGGGGCAGAGCGCCTGAGCCGTCCCGGCCGCCTTTGTGACCTTCGCCCATGCCCCCGCTGGAGGCTCCCCATCAAGATCCGTCATACGACCGTGCCCCGAACCGGCGCGAACCGTCGTCTTCCCACCACTTCGACCACCGTGGACGGTGCCATGCGAGCACAGGACATCGCCGTCACCCTGCCGACCGTGACGGCCCGCGACTCCGTGGGACGCGCCGTGCGCCTGATGGTGGTCAACCGGCTGCCCGGACTCATCGTGGTGGACGAGCGGGGCAGGCCGGCGACCGTGCTGCCGGGCACGCAGGTGCTGCGGCTGGCCATTCCCGGCACGTACCAGGAGGACCAGGCCCTGGCCCGCACCCTCGACGAGAGCGACGCCGAGCTGTTCTGGCAGGAGCTCGCCCACCTGACCGTCGGCGACTGCCTGCCCAGGCCGCCCGCGCGGCCCGTCACCGTGCCGCCGGACGCGACCCTGCTGGAGGTGGCGGCGCTGATGGCCCGCACGCGCAGCCCGCTGGTCGCCGTCCTCGGCCCGGACGCCACCCTCACGGGGGCGATCACGCTGGAACGCCTGCTGACCAGCCTGGCCATCACGAGCCTTCCGGACTGATCCGCATGAGCGCGATCCTGGCCCTATCCATCTTCGTGGTGGCGTTCTTCTTCATCGCCACCGAGAAGGCCGACAAGGTCAAGGTCGTCCTGGTGGCGGCCGGCCTGATGACCGTGCTGGGGCTGACGCCGGGGGAGGAGGTGTTCTCCTCAGGGCACGCGGGCATCGACTGGAACGTCATCTTCCTGCTGCTCGGCATGATGATCATCGTGGGGGTGATCAAGCAGACCGGGCTGTTCGACTACCTGGCGATCTGGGCGGCCAAACGCTCGCGGGGGCGGCCGTACCGGCTGATGGCGATGCTGATGGCCATCACCGCCGTGGCCTCGCCGTTCCTGGACAACGTCACGACGATCATGCTGGTCGCGCCGGTGACGGTGATGGTGTGCGGGCGGTTGCGCATCCCGGCGCAGCCGTACCTGATCGCCGAGGTGCTGGCCTCCAACATCGGCGGGGCGGCGACGCTGATCGGCGACCCGCCGAACATCATCATCGGCAGCCGGGCGGGGCTGACGTTCAACGACTTCCTCGTCCACATGGCGCCCGCGGTCGTGGTGATCTTCGGCGTGTTCGTGCTGCTCACCTACCCGCTGTTCCGCCGGTCGTTCCACTACAACGCCGAGCACGTCGCCAAGGTGATGGCGCTGCAGGAGCGGCGGGCCATCACCGACCCCGCGCTGCTGGCGCGGTCGATGACGGTGCTGGCCGGGGTGGTGACGGCGTTCGCGCTGCACTCCGTCCTGCACCTGGCGCCCTCGATCATCGCCCTGGTCGGCGCGGGGGTCATGCTGCTGGTCTGCCGGGTCGAGCTCGGGGACGTGCTGCGCGAGGTCGAATGGCCCACGCTGGTGTTCTTCGCCGGGCTGTTCGTCATGGTCGCCGGCCTGGTGCACACCGGCATGATGGAGACCATCGGCCGCGCCACCATCGACCTGTTCGGCGACAACTACTTCGCCGCGGCCACCTCGCTGCTGTTCGGCTCCAGCGTGCTGGGGGCGTTCTTCGACAACATCCCGTACGTGGCGACGATGGCGCCGGTGGTGGAGGAACTGGCCGCCACCGCACCGGACGCGTCCACCGGGCAGGCGCTGTGGTGGGCCTTCGCCTTCGGCGCCGACTTCGGCGGCAACGGCACCGCGGTCGCCGCCAGCGCCAACGTCGTGGCCCTCGGGATCGCCGCCCGCACCGGGAACCCGATCTCCTTCTGGCAGTTCACCCGGTACGGCATCGTCGTCACCCTGGGCAGCACGGCCCTGGCCTGGGTGTACGTCTGGCTGCGTTACTTCTGACCCGGGCCGCCCGGGTCAGGGACGCAGCCGGTGGAACAGCTCGACCCGGGCCCGGTGGTAGTCGAGGTCCTCCTCGTCGTGCGGCACGCCCGCCGCGGCGGCCTTGCGGAAGTAGGCGTGCTCCCTGCGCAGCTTGTGCCGGACAAGCTGGGCGAGCGACTCGTCGTCGAGGGGGGCCGCCGTGCCGCCCTCCTCGTGGTAGGCGGCCACGAACTCCTTGCTGGGGCCGGTCAGGTCGTCGCCCCACTCCAGCGCGGCGGCGGCCAGCTCCAGCTCCGGGGCGCCGACGAAGGTCTCGTCCCAGTCGAGGACGGCGACGATGCGGCCGTCCCTGGCCAGGGTGTTGCCGGTGTAGTAGTCGCCGTGCAGCGGGTGGCGTACGGGATGCCCGGCGTGGAAGGCCGCCAGCCAGCGGTCGAGGACGGGGTCGGGCAGGTCGGCGGCGTCCGGGGGCGGGTCGCCGTACAGGCCGGACTCCTGGAAGGCGGGCACGGGACGCGGGCCGGGACGCAGACCGGCCAGCGCGCGGTGGAGCCTGGCCAGCAGCCGCGCGCCCGCCTCCCGCTGCGCCGGCACGTCGGAGTCGGGCCACTCGCCCTCGACATAGGGCCAGCAGGAGATCGGCCGCCCCGCCACGACGACCACCGTCGCGCCGCCCGCGGTGGCCAGCGGGGCGACGGCCTCGGGGAGCGTGGTGGCGGCGTGCCGGGCGACGGCGTGGCACCACTCCGACTCGGCCACCCCGCGCGCGGCCGGGCCCACCCGGACGACGTGGTCCCCGAGACGGTAGGCGGCCGACTCCTCCCCGCCGTGCAGCCGCTCGCCCTCTCCTTCGGCGCCCCAGGCCCGGGAGACGGCGGCACGGATCTCGGGGGTGAGGGGCGTCTTTGCGTAGATCACCTTGTCAGGTTATGGGGCTCAGGTCATGAGCTGGGACGGCTTGTGGAGTGTTCTGCCAAGGTCGGGCGACACGTGGCGCAAATTCGGCGCTCTCCGCCGGATGGCGCTTAACCTGCACTAACAGGATCATCATCCGCTTGTCACCCCGCGGTCAGGGCCGCCGGTGCCGAGCCCGCTCCGAATTCGGGACGCTCATGATCGTGCAGTCGCAAGAAATCGCCCAAAGCTCATATCAGCCCCATACCCGCCCGTCCCGGCGTCGTGCCCTGTCAGGGTGAGCACACCAGTCGGCCCGCGTCCGCGTGCCGGGCCTTTCCGCGCCAGGTGCGCGCATGTCTTGGAACGGTCCAAGCTTCGGGTCCGGTCCGGCGCAGCCTGCCGCCCGCCGTCGTCTCGCGCCGCCGTCAGCGCCGCTCGGGCCGGCCCGCCGATCACCGTCTGGGAGTCCCGCGTGTCCCATCCGACTCCACCCGCAGTGCCGACTGCGGCACCGTCTGCGATGCCGTCCGTGACGCCGTCCGTGATGCCGTCCGCCGTGCAGTCCGCCGTGCCGCCCGCCGGGGCGGGGCGGGGGCGTGCGACGTGGCGGCACGTCGCCGGCCCCGGCCGGCGCGTGGAGATCAACCCGTGGCTGGCGCGGGCGCCGTGCTCGGTGCGCGCGTGCCTGCCTGAGGAGGCCGTCGCCGCCGGGCGGACGCGCCGCGCGGCCCGGCTGTGCGCCGCCCTGCTGGTGCTGCTGGCCGCGCTGCCCGCCTTCCTCGCCATGGGGGCCGCGCCGAGGCTCTGGCGGGCCAGGACCGCGCAGGCGGCGGCCCGGCTGCTGCTGCGCGCGTTCGGCGTCCGGGTCGAGGTCGCCGGTCCGGCGGACCTCGCGGGGCCGGCGGCCGGGGTGCTCGTCGTGGCCAACCACGTCTCGCTGCTCGACCCGCTGGTCATGCTGGCCGCGCTGCCCTGCCGCCTGCTGGCCAAGCGGGAGGTGCGCCGGTGGCCGCTCATCGGGACGCTCGGCGCGGCCTGCGGGGCGCTGTTCATCGACAGGGAACGCCTGTCCACGCTGCCCGCCGCGGTGGGCCTGATCCGCGACGCCCTGCTGGCCGGGGAGACGGTCGCCGTCTTCCCCGAGGGCACCACGTCCTGCGGGCGCGAGGTCGGCACGTTCCGGCCCGCGGTCTTCCAGGCGGCGATCGACGCGAGGGCGGCGGTGTGCCCGGCCGTCCTGCGCTACTACGAGGGACCGAGCCCGTCGAGCCGGGGGAGCTGGGTGGGCGAGGACTCGGTGACCGGGTCCGTCGTCCGGGTGGCCGGGACGCGGCGGCTGCGGGCCGAGGTGCGGCTCACCCCGCTCCTGCCGCCGCCCGCGCCCGACCGCGGGCCGCGCGGACGGGCCGCCCTGGCCCGCGCCGCCGAGGAACGCGTACGCGCCGGCCTCGACTGACCGCAGAAGCCGACCGCACACAACTGACCACACGGGCCCGCGCCGCGGGGGAGCGCGTGCGCGGCGGCCTCGACCGACCGTTACTCGACGTAAGGATTCACCGATGTGGGGCAATTCGCCGCCGTCCGGCCGTGGGCGGAGGTGGCCGCGACGGGTCGTGCTCTGGGGCGCGGCCGTCACGTTCGCCGTCTCGCTCGTGGCCGGCCTGGACGTGCACGACCGGCTCGTGCTGGGCGACATCGTGCCGCTCGGATCGCAGTCCCTGCGCGCGGACGACATCCTCCAGGACGCCTTCCACGCGGGCAACGCCGACCTGGTCCTGATCGCCCGCGCCGCGCGCCCGGTCGACGACCCCGAGATCGACGCCGCCGGGACGCGGCTCACCGAACGCGTCTCGGCCGATCCCGGCGTGTGGCGGGTCACCTCGTACTGGCGCGGCCACGAGCCCAGGCTGCGCAGCGGCGACGGGCGCGCGGCGGTCGTCCTGGCCCACCTGAGCGGCGACAACGCCGCCCGCAACGCCGCCGCCCGCCGGATCATGGACTCCCTGCACGGCCGCTACGGCCCCCTGTCGCTGACCGCCACGGGCGAGGCCCAGGTACGCGTCGAGGCGCAGGACCGCAGCGAGACCGACCTGCGCACCGCCGAGCTGATCGCCGCGCCGCTGACCCTGGCCATCCTGTGCGTGGTGTTCGGCAGCCTGGTCGCCGCCCTGCTGCCGGTGCTGATCGGCGCGCTGGCGGTGATCGCCACCATGGCCGTGCTGCGCCTGCTCACCGAGGTCATGGAGATCTCGGTGTTCGCGCTGAGCATCTCCAGCGCGCTCGGCTTCGCCCTGGCCGTCGACTTCAGCCTGTTCATCGTCACCCGCTTCCGCGAGCAGCTCGCCCAGGGCCAGGACGCCGTCCAGGCCGTCTCCGTCACCATGCGCACCACCGGCCGGGCCATGGCCTGCTCGGCGGCCACCGTGGCGCTGTCCATGTCGGCGCTGCTGCTGTTCCCGTTCACCATCCTGCGCTCGCTGGCCGTCGGCGGGATGACGATCAGCCTGACGGCGGCCGCGGCCAGCCTCGTGGTGCTCCCGGCCGTGCTCACCCTGCTCGGCGACCGGGTCAACCGGCTTCCCGTGCCCGGCCCGTGGAACGCCGCGCGCCGGTCCGCGCCGCCGGTGGAGGACGGGCCCTGGTACCGCCTGGCGGTCGCCGTCATGCGCCGCCCGCTGGCGGTGGCCGTGCCCACCACCGCGCTGCTGCTGGCCATGGGCGCGCCGTTCCTGGGCGCCCGCTTCGGCACCCTGGACGACCGCATCCTGCCGCCCGACGCGCCCGCCGCCCGCGCGGCGCAGGCGCTGCGCGCGGAGTTCGGCGGTCAGCAGGTCGTCGGCGGCACCATGATCGTGCTGCCGGACCTGCGGATGACCGGGCAGAGCTCCGCCGGCCCGCTGGACGGCTACGCCAGGCGCCTGGCCGCCACCGACGGCGTGCTCCGGGTGGACACGGCCGGCGGCTCCTACAGCAGGGCCGCCGCCGTGCCGGGGCCGGGCCGCCGGTTCACCGGCGAGGCGGGCACCTGGCTGCTCGTCACCACCGCGCACGAGCCGTACTCGGTGGCCAACAGCGAGCTCGTCCGGCGCCTGCGCGCGATCCCGGCCCCGGGCCAGGCGCTGTTCGCCGGGCCGGGCGCCGAGCTGGACGACATCAGGCAGAGCATCGCCGGCACGCTGCCCACGGCCCTGGCGCTGATCGCGCTGGCCACCCTGGCCATGGTGACGCTGCTGACCCGCAGCGTCGTGCTGGCCGTCAAGGCCCTGGTGATGAACGTGCTCAGCCTCACCGCCACCTTCGGCGCCCTGGTCCACGTCTTCCAGGACGGCCACCTGCGCGCGCTGGTCGGCGACTTCACCGCCACCGGCAGCATCGACGCCCTCATGCCCACGCTGATCTTCTGCGTCGCCTTCGGCCTGTCCATGGACTACGAGATCTTCCTGCTGTCCCGGATCACCGAGGAGTACCGCAGCCGCGGCGACACCGCCACCGCGGTCGCCACCGGGCTGCAGCACACCGGGCGGCTGTTCACCTCGGCCGCCGTCATCTTCGCCGTCGTCATGGCCGCCGTGGCGACCTCCGGCCTGGCCGTGCTCAAGATGATCGGGGTGGGCATCGCGGTGGCCGTCCTGGTCGACTGCACGCTGATCCGCACGCTCCTCGTGCCCGCCGTGATGCGCCTGGCCGGGCCCGTCAACTGGTGGTCGCCCCGACTGCTGCGCGGCAGGCGGGGGAGCGGCGGCGGCTCTCCCGGCGACCCGCCGCGCGTCCCCGTCGGCGCGGCCGCGGGCGGCCCGGACGGGACGGATCCCGCGGCGCCGGCGGGCACACCCGCGAGCACACCGTGACGACCATCCGCGATCAGGACCACCGCCACGAGCGGCCGCCGTCCGGGCCGGGGCTGTCGCCGTGCACGCCGGACGCGTGCGTGCGCCCGCCGGTCGCCGCCGCCGGGCCGGTGCGCCGGGCCGCCCGCCTCCTGGGCTGCGCGCTGGCCCTGGGAGCCGCCCTGACGCTGTCGGCGATGCCCGCCCGCCGCGCCGGTGCCCTGCGCGCACGCCTCGCGCGCAGGGCCACGGGCCTGATCGTGCGCGCGCTCGGCATCACGGTGCGGATCCCCGGTGGCGTCCCCGCCCTGGACGGGCACGGCACCCTGCTGGTGAGCAACCACATCTCGTGGGCCGACCCGCTGATCATGGCGGCCCTCACGCCGGCCCGCCAGCTCGCCAAAAGGGACATCGGACGGTGGCCGCTGGTCCGGTCGCTGGCCGCGGTCCACCGCACGCTGTTCATCGACAAGGACCGGCCGGCCGGGCTGCCCGCCGCGATCACGGCCGTCGCCGCCGCGCTGCGCGACGGGGACGCGGTGCTGGCCTACCCCGAGGGCACCACCTGGTGCGGGCAGGCCATGGGAGCCTTCCACCCGGCCCTGTTCCAGGCCGCCGTCGAGGCGGGCGCGACCGTCCGGCCGGTGGCGCTGCGCTACCGCGAAGCCGGCGCGCCCTCCACCCGCGCCGCCTGGATCGGCGCGGACTCCCTGCCGGTCTCGCTGCTGCGCGTGGTCGCGACCCGGAACCTGGTGGCCGAGGTGACGTTCCTGCCCCCCGTACGCCCCGAGCTCACCGGACGGCCGCGCGCGGACCGGGCGGCGCTGGCCGCGCTGACCGAGTCGCGGGTCAGGGACGCTCTGGGCCCGGCTTGATGGACATTTGATGTGTCATACCCGGACCCGCCCGCACTCCTGGAGCACACTCGGACACGCCCCCCATCCGCCGAGAGAACGGACGGCACCATGACCGACGACCAGATAACAGACGTGCTCCGCGGCCACTGCGCGCGGGTCCTGGGCGTCAGCCCGGCCCAGATCGGCCCGCACACCGACCTGCGCGAGGAACTGGACGCCGACAGCCTCGACTTCGCCGAGCTGCACGCCGTGGTCGAGGACGAATGGGGCACCTTCGCCGACGACCGGCTCCAGCGGGTGCGGACGGTCGCCGACATGGCCGCCGTCATCCGCCGCCACCTGACGGCGGTGGGCGGCTGATGCGACCCCGGGTCGCGGTGACCGGGCTCGGCCTGCGCACACCCGCCGGCTCCGGTCCCAAGGAGCTGTGGAACGCGCTGCTCGGCGGGCGCTCGACGGCACGGGCCATCACGTCCTTCGACACCTCCGCGCTCGCGGTGCGCTTCGCCTGCCAGGTGCCGGAGCTGGACGTCTCGGCGTACCTGACCGACCGGCAGGCCCGGCGGCTGGACCGGGCGTCGCTGCTGGCGGTGTGCGCGGCGGGCGACGCGCTGGCCGACGCCGGTCATCCGCGGGTGCCGCCCGAGCGGCGGGCCGTGGTGGCGGGCAGCTCGTTCTGCGGCACCGAGACCTACGAGTCGGCGCTGCTCGACACGCCCGGTCCGGCCGCGCTGCGGCTGTCGCCGATCTTCATCCCGAAGATCATGCCCAACGCCGGCGCCGCCGCCATCGGCATGCGGTACGAGATCCGCGGGCCGAGCATGTCCGTGGTCACCGCCTGCGCCTCCGGCGCGCACGCCATCGGCGAGGGCGTCCGGCTGATCCGCGACGGCTCGGCCGACCTGGTCGTGGCCGGGGCCGGGGACGCCAACGTCACCCCCGGCATGCTGCACGGCTTCAGCCGGTGCCGGGCCCTGTCGGTCCGCAACGACGACCCCGAGGCCGCCTGCCGCCCCTTCGAGGCCGATCGCGACGGGTTCGTGCTGGCCGAGGGGGCCGCGTTCCTCGTCCTGGAACGCCTCGACGACGCCGTGCGCCGCGGGGCGCGCGTCCACGCCGAGGTGTCCGGTTACGGCCGCACCAGCGACGCCCACGACCTGACGGCTCCCGCGCCCGGCGGCGAGGGCGCCCGGCGGTGCATGGACGCCGCGCTCGCCGACGCGGGCCTGGCGCCCGAGGACATCGTGCACGTCAACGCCCACGGCACCGGGACCGAGCTGAACGACCTGGCCGAGGCGCAGGCGATCGGCCGCGTCTTCGGGCCCGCCGCCGTGCCGGTGAGCTCGACCAAGGGGGTGACCGGGCACGCCCTCGGCGCGTCCGGGGCGATCGAGGCCGTGGCGTGCGTGCTGGCGATGGCCGAGTGCACCGCCCCGCCGACCGCCAACCTGGACCGGCTCGACCCGCGCTGCGACATCGACGCGGCGCCCGTGCCGCGCCCGATCGCGAGGGGGCCGGTGATGTCGAACTCGTTCGGCTTCGGCGGCCACAACGCCACGCTGGTCTTCTCGCCGGCGCGCTGACCGCTCCCGCCGGGCGGTCAGCCCCGCCGGGAGACGAACACGCAGAACGGGTGCCCGGCCGGGTCGGCGTAGACCCGCAGGGGTTCCTCGTCGTCGTCGATCCGGTCCAGCAGCAGCCGGCCGCCCAGGCGCAGAACGCGTTCGTGCTGCTCCAGCAGGCTCTCGACCGACGGCACGGTCAGGTCGAGGTGAAGCTGCTGGGGCACTCCGGGCTCCGGCCAGGTCGCCTCCGGAAGCGTCTCGACCTGCTGGAAGGCGAGCTGCGGCGCGCCGTCCCTGGTTCGCAGCACGAGCCAGTCGCGGCCGCGCTCGTCGTCGGCGCCCGCCTGCGGCGGCTCGTCGCCGGGCCGGTAGACCAGGTCCAGCAGGGACCGGTAGAACTCCGCCAGCGCCCGGGCGTCGGTGCAGTCGAGCACCACCTGACACAGCCTGATCCCGCCGTCCGTACCGGCCATGCGCGCCTCCCGTGATCGTCTTTCGTCCGTCATGCTCTCTGCACGGCGGGAGGGCACGTCAAACGCGGCGGCCTCACCAGGTGACCGGCAGGGACGCCAGGCCGTAGATCGTGGCGCGCGGGCGCAGCGGCACCTCCTCGGCGGGCACGGCCAGCCGCAGTCCGGGGAAGCGGCGCAGCAGCGCGGGGAAGGCCAGCCGCATCTCCAGGCGGGCGAGCTGCTGGCCCAGGCATTGGTGGATGCCGTGGCCGAAGCCGAGCTGCGGCCCGGCCTCGCGGGTGACGTCGAAGCGGTGCGGGTCGGGGAAGCGGGCCGGGTCGCGGTTGACGGCCGGCAGGGAGAGCGTCACGGTCTCCCCGGCGCTGATCGTCCGCCCGGCGAGCGGCACGTCGGCCCGCGCGACCCGGATCGGGCCGATGTGCACGATGCTGAGGTAGCGCATCAGCTCCTCGACGGCGGTCGCCGCCACGCCTGGGTCGGTGCGCACCAGCTCCGCCTGCTCCGGACGGCTCAGCAGCAGGAACGCGCCGAGGGCCAGCATGTTCGCGGTGGTCTCGTGGCCGGCGGTCAGCAGCAGGGTGGCCACCCCGGTCAGCTCCTCGTGGTTCAGCTCGCCGCCGGAGACCAGCTCGCCGAGCAGGTCCTGGGCAGGCTCGGCCCGCTTGCGGGTGACCAGCTCGGACAGGTAGCCCATCAGCTCGGCGCCCGCCGCGCCGCGTTCCTCGGCGGAGTTGTCCAGGTTCACCGCGCGCGCGGTGGTGTCCTGGAAGCGCGCGCGCTCGTCGTACGGCACGCCGAGCAGCTCGCAGATCACCAGCGACGGGATCGGCAGCGCGAACGCGCCGACCAGGTCGGCGGGCGCTCCGGCCGCGGCCATCTCGTCGAGCCGGCCGTCGACGATCTCCTGGATCCTGGGCTCCAGGAGCCGCATCCTGCGCATGCTGAAGCGGCCGGTGAGCAGCCGCCGGTAGCGGGAGTGCTCGGGGTCGTCCATGGCGATGAAGAAGCCCGGCGGGACCACCAGGTCGGCCAGGCCCTCGGGCGGCGCCAGCTCCTTGATCGGCGGCGCGGCGCCCTGGGAGGTGTTGCTGAAGCGCGGGTCGTCGAGCACCGCGCGGGCCTCGGCGTGGCCGGTGACCAGCCAGCCGGGGCGGCCGTCGGCGTAGATCATGCGGTGCAGCGGGCCGTGTAGCCGGGCGAGCTCGGCGGGCGGCTCGAACGGGTCCTCGCGGTCGAGCGGCAGGCTCTGAAGGATGTCCATGCATTCAGAAAACCGCAGAGACTGCGAATTTGCAACCTATGCATAAAAGCAGGGCGTGCAGTAGGGTGGCGCCGTGGAAGGTCATCGCGAACGCAAGAAGGCCCGCACCCGCCGCGCGCTGCTGGAGGCGGCCGTCCGGCTGTTCGCCGAGCGGGGGTACGAGCAGACCACGGTCGCCGACATCGCCGCGGCGGCCGACGTCGCGCCCCGCACCTTCTTCGCGTACTTCGCGAGCAAGGAGGACGTGCTCTTCCTCCAGGCGGGCGAGCGCGAGCGGGTGATGCTGGAGGCGATCGCCGGGCGGCGGCCGGGAGAGCCGCTGGGGGAGCTGCTGAGCCGGATGTTCGAGGCCATGGTGCGCAGCCTGGCCGAGGACGACGAACTCGGCTTCGCGCTGTCGCCGCTGCGGGCGCGGCTGATGGTCGCCGAGCCCGCGCTGCGCGCCCGCGGCCTGACGCTCATGATGGAGACCCAGCCCCGGCTGGCCAGGGCGCTGTGCGAGGTCTATCCGGGGCTCGACCCGGTGTCGGCGGGGGCGGCGGTCGGCAGCTTCATGGGCGCGCTGGCCGTGGCCGGCATGGTCGCCCAGGAGCAGGGCGGCTCGGAGGACGACGTCCTGGCCGCCGGGCGGCGCGGGATCGAGGTCGCGGTCGACGGCCTGTCGAGCCTCGACCGGCCTTAGTCCGTCACGGCTCCAGGGCCTGGCGGGCGCGCAGGGCGCGGAGTTTGTGGCGGTTGCCGCAGCGTTCCATCGCGCACCAGCGGCGGGCGCCGGGACGCGAGGTGTCGACGAACACCAGCGGGCAGTTGTCGCTCGCGCACTCGCGGATACGTTCGGCGAGCGGCCCGGACAGCAGTTCGATCATCTCCCGCGCCATGGCGGACAGCGCCTGGGCGGCCCGCACCGGTGACGCCCATCCGGCGGTGACGCCGTCGGCGGCGAGTTCGGGGACCAGGGGCGCGGCCGTCGCGGCCCGGTTGATGACCGTGATCGCCCCGGCGGGCAGGGGGCGGCGCGCCGCCTGGGCGTGGGCCGCGTCCCATATCGCCTGGCGCAGGGCCTTGGCGTCGGCGAGCTCGCCGGCGGTCACGGGGGCCGTCATGACCGCCGTCAGCGGGGGCTGGGCCAGCCATTCGGCCAGGTCGGCGGGCTCGTGCAGGGTCTCGAAGATCGCATATTGCCCCTCGCCGCCGGTGTGGGCGAAGTCGAGGCAGAGGGCGCCGGCGTCGAACCGGAACGACCCGCCCTTGGGATCGTGCAGCACCCGTCCGGTTGCGTTCACTCGCATGACACCACTATAACTGGTGTCGCAACGAAACCCCTTTAACCGGTTTCAGAACGCGAGGAGAGAGAACATGGGCGTACGGCACATCAACCCCGAGGGGCTGCACCGCAGCCCGGCCTTCAGCCAGGCCGTCGTGGTCGAACAGCCGGCCAAGACCATCTACATCGGCGGCCAGAACGGCGTCGGCCCCGACGGCAAGGTCGTCGGCCCCACGGTGGGGGAGCAGGCCAGGCAGGTGTTCCGCAACCTCAGGACGATCCTGGAGAGCGAGGGGGCGAGCCTGGCGAACGTCGTGCACTGGCGCATCGCCGTGCTGGACGGCCACACGTTCGACGAGGGAGTGGCCGCCTTCCAGGAGGTGTGGAACCGGGCCGACCCGCCGCCCGCCATCACGGTGCACGTCGTGGCCGGCCTGAACCCGGGATGCCTCGTCGAGGTCGACGCCGTCGCCGTCGTGTGACCCCGCGGGCACCCTCCACGAGATCTCCGATCATGACGAACACCGCGGACGCGCCACCGGCCGGGCGGGGCGCCGCCCGGCCGCCCGGCCCCCTCTGGCCGATCGTCGCCCTGGTCTGCCTGGCGCAGTTCATGATGGTCCTCGACGTGTCGATCGTGAACGTCGCGCTGCCCGCCATGGAGTCCGACCTCCGCCTGGGCGCCGAGGGGCTGCAATGGGTGGTCAACGGCTACCTCCTCACCTTCGCCGGGTTCCTGCTGCTGGGCGGCCGGGCGGCCGACCTCTACGGTCGCAGGCGCACCTTCGTCGCGGGCCTGGCCGTGTTCGCGGTCGCCGGCCTGGCCGGCGGGCTCGCCACCACGCCCGAGCTGCTGATCGCCGCGCGGGCGTGCCAGGGGCTCGGCGCGGCCGTGGTCGCCCCGGCCACGCTGACCATCCTCACCACCACGATCCCCGCCGGGCCGGCGCGGGCCAGGGCCATCGCCACCTGGGGCGCGGTCGGGGCGGTAGGCGGGGCGGCGGGATCGCTGGCCGGCGGGCTGCTCACCGACCACCTGTCCTGGCGCTGGATCCTGCTGATCAACGCGCCGATCGGGGCCGTCGCGGTCATCGCCGCGCTGCGCCTGCTCGCCGAGAGCCGCGACACCGGCGCCCGCGGGCTCGACCTGACCGGCGCGATCACGGTGACGGTCGGGCTGTCGGCGCTGGAGCTGGGCGTGCTGCAGACCCCCGCGCACGGCTGGGGTTCGGCGCGCGCGCTGGTCCCGATGGGCGCGGGCGTGCTGGCGCTGGGCGTGTTCGTCCTGGTGCAGGCCCGGTTCGCGCGGGCGCCGCTGATGCCGCTGCGGATCTTCCGGGCCCGCTCGGTGTCCGGCGCGCTCCTCGTGCAGTTCCTGCTGGGGGCCGCGGGCTTCGCGCTCTGGTACTTCTTGTCGCTCCACATGCAGCAGGTGCTGCGCTACAGCGCGCTCCAGGCGGGCCTGGCGTTCCTGCCGCACACCCTCGCCGTCGTCGTCGCCGCCAAGGCCACGCCGTGGCTGGCCGGCCGCGTCGGGCTGCGTCCGCTGCTGGCCACGGGTGCGCTGGTCTCGGCGGCGGGGTTCGTCTGGCAGGCCGTCGTCACGCCGGAGAGCGGCCTGCTCGCCGGGATCGTGCTGCCGGGCGTGCTCGTCACCGGCGGGCTGGGGCTCACCTCGGCCCCGATCGCGATGACCGCCACGGCCGGCGCCGCCCCTGGCGAGGCGGGGCTGGTCTCCGGCATCCTCAACTCCGCCCGCCAGGTCGGCGGCTCCCTCGGGCTGGCCGCGCTGACCACCCTGGCCGCGGCCCCCACCGGGGCGCCGGCCTCCGGGTACGCCCTGGCGTTCTGGGCGTGCGCCGGCCTCGTGACCGCCGGGGCGGTGGCCGTGCTCGCTCTGCCCAGGGCCTCGAAGGACCGTCCCTGACGGGGGATCGCGTCCGATAGTGGACATCGCTCCCGGGTGGCGCGCGGCGGGTCGCGGGGCAGGGAAGAGATGCCGCCGTCCCTTCGGAGGAGAGGGAATCTCATGATCACGCTGGCGCGACGGCTCGCCGTCATCTCGGCCCTCGCCCTCGCCGGGGCGTCCCTGCCCGCGTCGTCCGCGCACGCGATGGGCTCGTGGGTCTGCTCCGGCGGCTCCCGCACCTACCTGGGCAGCGTCGTGGGCTACCACATCCTGGGTTCCGGCTGCACCGGGGAGGGGTCGGGAGCCGGGTCGATCACCATCCCGTCCGGCACCTACGGCTGCGCGGTCGTCAACCCGACCCCCCAGCTGGGCATCGTCAGCGGCCTGAACTGCTGATCCCGGCCTGGTCACGTCATCGCGACCGGTCGAGCAGCCACCGCTCGACCGCCGCGCTCATCCGCCCGCCCGCCTCCAGCGCCGCCGCCTTGGCGGCGGCCGGGTCGGTGTGCGCGGCCTGGCCGAGGATGACGCCGAGCACCAGATGGCCCCGTACGCGCGAGGCCCACATCAGGTTGCCGCCCGCGGCCGTGCCCGAGCCGGTCTTGATGCCGATGACGCCGTGCCTGTTCAGCAGCGTGTTGGTGTTGTGCAGCCGCCGGGCGTCCCCCGGGACGGACGTGTCGGTCTGGGCCACCACCGCCCGCAGCACCGGGTCGCCCATCGCCGCCCTGGCCAGCCTGAGCTGGTCGGCGGCGGTGCTGACGGTGGTGTCCTCGTTGCCGCTGGCCCCCGTGTACGTGGTGTCCGCCATGCCCAGGCGTCGTGCGGCGGCGTTCATCCGGGCCACGAAACGCTCCTGGGAGCCGGCGTCCCAGCGGGCCAGGAGTCGGGCCACGTTGTTGCCCGAGGGCACCATCATCAGCTCCAGCAGCCGCCGCAGCCGTACCGTCCGGCCCTGGACGAGCGGGACGGTCGACTCCAGCCGCGACAACGACTCCTCGGCCGCCGTGCGGTCCACGGTGATCGGCGGGCCGTCGTCGCCGGGCCGGAGCGGGTGGCGGCGCAGGATCACGTAGGCGGTCATCACCTTCGTCACGCTGGCGATCGGCACCGGCCGCAGGTCGCCGCTGACGCCCAGGCTGCCCACGTCGGCCACCTCGACCGCCGCCTGCCCCTCCCGCGGCCACGGCAGGGACGCGTCCCCGGTGACCGGGGGAGCCCCGGCGCAGCCCGACAGAACACCCGCCAGCAGCAGAAACATCAAGGAACGTCGCATACCGGCCAGGTTGCGCGACCGCCGTGTCCGTACGGCCGTGGCCGCGCATCCGTCCGCGCTCAGCCGTGTATCAGCCCGGCATCAACCCGCTGGGAGGTATCAGTCCGGCATCAACCCGCGGGGAGGCGGAGGACGGCGACCGCGCCGCCGTCCGGGGCGTTGGCCAGGGTCAGCTCGGCGCCGATGACCCGGGCCTGGCCCAGCGCGATCGTCAGCCCCAGGCCGTGCCCGCGGCCCCGCTCGGCGGCGCCCGTGCGGAACCGGCGCGGCCCGTCGGCCAGCAGCTCCGGCGGGAACCCCGGCCCCCGGTCGCGCACCTCGATCACGTGGTCGCCGACCGCGATCTCCACCGGCGCCGCGCCGTGCCGATGGGCGTTGAGCACGAGGTTGGCCAGGATCCGGTCGAGCCGCCGCGGATCGGTCTCGGCCACCGGGTCCCCGTCGGCCAGCACCCGCGCCTCGACCCCCACCCGGGACGCCGACTCCGCGGCCAGCCCGGCCAGCGGCACGCGCACCCGCTCGGCGACCTCGGCCCCGGCGTCCAGCCGGGACACCTCCAGCAGGTCCTCCACCAGCGTCCGCAGCACCCGGACCCGGTCCCGCACCAGATCGGTGACCTCGCCCTCGTCCAGCAGCTCGACCACGGCGACCAGGCCCATCAGCGGGGTGCGCAGGTCGTGCGCGACGTCGGCGGTGAACCGCTGCTCGGCCAGCAGCCGGTGCTGCAGGCTCGCCGCCATCGAGTCCACGGCGGCGGAGATGCGGGCGATCTCGTCCCGGCCGCGGGCGTCCGTCCGGGCCGCCAGGTCGCCCCCGGCGATCCTGCGGGCGGTGCGCGCGACCCGCCGCAGCCGCCGGTTGGGCAGCTCGGCCGCCAGCACCGACAGCGGCACCACCCCGGCCAGGGCGAGCAGCCCCGCCTTGGCCATGTTCCGGTCGAGCGCCTGGAGGCCGAGCACTTCGGAGCCCATCGCGATCTGCGCGCTCATCACCTCGCCGTCGCCGTACGGCTGGACCGCCCACATCCACGGCTCGTCCCGGTGGTCGAGCCCGTACCAGACCACCCGCCGGCCGGGCCGCAGCCGGTCGGCCAGGGCGTCGGGGAGCTCGGCGACGGACACCACGTCCTCGGCGGTCCCGGCGGCCAGCGACTCCTCCAGGGCCACCTCGGCCTGAGCCTGGCCGAGGTCGAGCGCCCGCTGCCAGGTCGCCCGGTGCACCAGGAGCCCCACCACGGCGGCGACGACGGTCGCGGCGAGCGTGACGAGTGCGGCGATCTTCCAGCGCAGCGAGGCCGGATTCACGTGACGGCCAGCTTGTAGCCGAACCCGCGCACGGTCTCGACGCGCTCGGCGCCGATCTTCCTGCGCAGCCGCTGCACGCACAGGTCGACCACGCGGCTGTCGCCGTCCCATCCGTAGTCCCACACGTTGCGCAGCAGCGTCGCCCGTTCCAGCACGATGCCGGGATGGGCGGCGAACTCCAGCAGCAGCCGCAGCTCGGTCGGCGACAGCTCGACGCGCCGGCCGGCCCGGCGCACCTCCAGCGCGCCGGTGTCCACGCTCAGGTCCCCGAACTCCAGCACGGCCGCCCCGGCCTCGGGCCCGGCGGCCGGCGTACGCGCGAAGGTGGCCCGGCGCAGCAGCGACCGGATCCTGGCCACCAGCACCGGCAGGTCCACCGGCTTGACCACGTAGTCGTCGGCGCCGCCCTCCAGCCCGGCCACGATGTCCAGCCCGTCGCCGCGGGCCGACATCATCAGGATCGGCACCTGGCTGGTCTCCCTGATGCTGCGGCACACGCTGATGCCGTCGAGGCCGGGCAGCATCACGTCCAGCAGCAGCAGGTCATGATCGCCCGTACGGGCGGCCTCCAGCCCGTCGAGCCCGTCGGCCGCCGTGGTCACCTGGTAGCCGTACCGTTCCAGGGCCATGCCCAGCGACGTGCGGATCACGGTGTCGTCCTCGACGAGCAGCAGGGATGTCATGAAATCGCACCATACCTAGCGAAGTGCATTGACCGGTTCCATCCGGGCGGCGCGCAGGGCCGGATACAGGCCCGCCAGCAGCCCGACGACGGCCCCGGCCACCGGCGCCAGGACGGCCTGCCCGACGTCCAGGACGGGCGTCCACTGCTTGACCGCGCAGACCCCGACGATCACCAGGATCCCCGCGGACGCGCCCAGCACGCCGCCGATCAACCCGGTCAGCGTGGACTCCAGCAGGAACTGCGCCGCGATGTGGCGGCGCGCCGCGCCCAGCGCCCGGCGCAGCCCGATCTCGGCGACGCGTTCCATGACGGTCACCAGTGTGACGTTGGCGATGCCGACCGCGCCGACGACCAGCGAGACCAGCCCGAGGATCAGGAACAGGGCGTTGACGTCGCCCTCCACCGCGTCGCGGGCCCTGGTGGGGCTGGGCGGCGAGATGACCTGGAGCAGGGCCTCGTTGCCGGGGCTGAGCGCCGCCGGCGCCTGCCGGGCGATCAGCTCGGCGGCTCCGAGCGCGGTGTCGACCAGGACGCGGGTCACGGTGCCCAGGCCGTAGGGCCGGCCGGCCGTCGGCGGCAGGATGACCGCGCTCGCCAGGCTCCTCTCCCGCCGGAGATCCCCGAGCACCCCGATCACGGTGTACGCCCGGGTGCCGATGAACACGGCCGGAGCCCGGTCCAGCCCGGTGATGCCGAGCAGCCGGGCCGCCTGCTGGCCCAGCACGACGACCCGGTCACCCCGGGCGACGTGCCCGGCGTCGAAGTAGCGGCCCTCGATCATCCTGCCCTTGACCGCCGCGGGCAGGCCGGGGCTGCTGGAGACCACGGTCAGCGTCTGGTCGGTGACGCGGGCCGGGTCCACGACGTCGTTGGAGCGGACGACGAGGTTGGCGCTGCGGTCGGACTCGGCGAGCGCGGCGGCCGCGACCACCCCGCGCAGCCGGGTCACCCGGCTCACGTCGGCCCATCCGACCAGCGGGAACGGGTGCGCCGGGACCTCGACCGTGACGGAGGTGGCGGTCAGCTCGTCGAAGCGGCCGACGATCTGGTTGCCGGCCGTCGCGGCGACGCCCAGGGTCACCACGAGCGTGGTGATGCCGAGCACGGTGCCCAGCGTGGTCAGGGCCGAGCGCACCGGGCGGGCCAGCAGGCCCGCCACGGCCTCGGTCAGCAGGTCGCGCGGGTGCACGTCTACTCCTCCGTGAGGACGCCGTCGGTGATGCGGACCCGGCGTCCGGCCCGGTCGCTCACCTCGGTCTCGTGGGTGATGACGACGATGGTCATCCCTTGGGCGCGCAGTTCGTCGAACAGGTCGAGCACCGCGCCGGTGTTCCTGCTGTCGAGGTTGCCGGTGGGCTCGTCGCACAGCAGCAGCGACGGCTCGCCCAGCAGGGCGCGGGCGATGGCGGCGCGCTGCCGCTCGCCGCCGGACAGCCTGCCGGGCAGGAAGTCCACCCGGTGCGACAGGCGCACCCGATCGAGGGCGCGCACGGCGCGGTCCCGCCGTCCGGCGCGCGGGGCGGTGCCGTAGACCTCGGCCAGCATGACGTTCTCCAGGACGCTCCGGTGCGGCAGCAGGTGGAAGGACTGGAAGACGAAGCCGATCCGGCCGCCGCGGACGGCGGTGCGCGCCCCTTCCCTCAGCGTGGTGGTCTCGATGCCGTCGAGCCGGTAGCTGCCGCGGGTCGGCCGGTCGAGCAGGCCGAGGGTGTTGAGCAGGGTGGACTTCCCCGACCCCGACGGGCCGACGACCGCCACGTAGTCCGCCCGCTCGACCCGCAGGTCGACCGACGACAGCGCGCGGACGGGCGGGTCGCCGGGGAACTCCTTGGTCAGCTCGCGGAGGTGGATGACCGGCTCAGCCACTGTTGACCACCACCCGATCGCCCGGCTGGAGGTCGCCGGTCACCTCCACGGCCCCGTCGGCGGACAGGCCGGTGCGCACCTGCACCTCCTCGGTCCGGCCGGGCGCGGTCTCCACCCGCACCCTGGCCCGGCCGTCCGCCGCGGTGACGACCGCCGCCACGGGGACCACGAGCACCTCCCCGCCGGTGGCGCCGATGGTCACGCGGACCGTGACAGGCTGCCCGGCGAGCGCGCGCAGTCCCTTCGCGGAGGCGGGCGTGACCGTCACCGGGACGGCGCCCTTCGCGTCACGTCCCGCGACGGCGGTCACCGTGCCGGGGACGGTCGTGCCGGAGTCGGTCTCGATGCTCGCGGCCAGCCCCGCCTTCACCCGTTCGGCCTCGGCCGCGTCCACCGAGCCGGACACCACGAAGCCGGCGCCGGTGACCGTGGCGACCGCCTTGTCCACCGGCTCGCCCGCCTTGACGGCCGGCTTGTGCAGGCGGACGGGCAGCCTGGGCAGGAAGACGATCTCGCCGGGCGGCACAGTGGTGCCGTAGGTGCGGGAGAACTCGGCCAGCAACGCCCGCGCCGCGGCCAGGTCGCTGCGCGCGTTGGCCACCTTCAGCCTGGCGGGGGAGAGCTGCCTGGCCTGCCGCAGCGCCTGCTCGGCGACGGCCACGGCCTCCCGCGCCGCCCGTACGGCCTTCTCCAGTCCGGCCAGCCGCTTCCCCCGCGCCGCTCCGGCCGCCGCCCGCGCGCGTTCCAGCGCCGACCGGGCGGCGGCCAGGTCCGCGCGGGCGTTGGCGACCCGCAGTTCGAGCAGGCGGGTGTCGGCGGGCGACCCCGCCGTGGGGGCGGAGCCGGGCGCCGCGGTCGGCCCGGTGGTGGGCCCGGTGGTGGGCCCGGTGGTGGGCGCTGTGGTGGGCGCTGTGGTCGGCGTCGCCCTGGCCTGGGCGAGCTCCTGCTCGGCCGCGAGCAGCCGCTCCTCGGCCGCCCGCACGGCGCTCTCGGCGGCCTCGACGCCGGCCACGTCCTCGGCCGTGCGGTACTGGGCCCGCGCGCTCTTCAGCGCCTGTTCGGCCTCCTTCAGGTCGCGGCGGGCGCCGGTCACCCTGAGCTTCAGCGGGAGCACGTCCATGCCCTGGTCGAGGGCCTTGCTCTCGGTCGCCAGCACCTCCCGCGCGGTCCGGACGGACCGGGCCAGCTCGTCGCGCCGCTGCCGCAGCTCCAGGGTGGGCTGCTGGGCCTCGTAGCCGCGCCGGGCGTAGAAGCGCGACACCGCCGCGACGGTCGCCTGGTCGAACACGCCGGTCACCGGCACGCGGTGCCCGAGCCGGCGCAGCGCCTTCTGCAACTGCCGGACGTCGTCCCCCTCGGCGCCGGGGACGATGCCGCGGTGCATCGGCACCCTGCCCGCGAAGACGAAGACCGGTCGCCCGTTCACCTCCATGAGCACCGCGCCCTCCACGAGCTTCCCCCGCCGGGGGGCACGGGTGGCCCGCTGGACGGCCTCGCCGCCGCCCGCCATCCCGCCCACCACCCCGGCCAGCGACACCGCACGCGGGGAGCCGTACTCCAGCGTGCCGCTGACGACGACGGTGGCGACCAGCCTGCGCCGCTCGACCTCGACGGTGACCAGCGACGGCACGGGCGGCCTGCGCGCCGCCGCCTCGTCGGCCGGGGAGCGCAGCCGGGCGCCCACCCCCCAGCCGGTCCCGGCGACCGCCAGGACCACGACCAGCACGAGCAGCAACTTGCCGCGAGGGGTGCGCATCACTGCTCTTGGAACCCGTACTTCACCCGCGCCTCGTTGGTGAGCCGCCGTTGCAGCGGGACGAAGGCCGCGTAGAAGTCCTTGCCGCACTCCAGGTCGACCAGCGCCGACCTGATCTCCTTGGCCAGGTACGGCCGGGCCGCGGCGGCCGTGACCTCGCCCGCCTTGCCGAGCCGGTCGGCCTGCTCCCCCCACAGCGTCAGCCCCCGCGCGCTCAGCGCCAGCGGCCGGGCGGAGGTCACCCGCTCGCCCTTGGACTTCAGGCACTCCGCGAACGGCCCGGCCAGCTCCACCAGCTTCGGATCGCCGTCGAGCGCCTTGTCGATGTTCTCGATCTCGGTGCTCATCTGGTCCTGGTAGTCGGCGAGCGAGGTGACCTTCAGGCCGTTGACCTGCCGCAGGGCGCTGACCCGGCACTCGTTCATGGTCTTCTGGTAGGCGTCCCGCCGGGGGCCGGAGAGCCCGTCGAGCGTGGCCTGGTTGGGGTCGGGGGCCCGGGTCTCGGTAGGCTTGGGGTAGACGATCGCGGCGAAGACGCCGAAGCCGTTCCTGCTCCGCTCGGCCTTCATCGCCTCGTAGTCGGCCGGGTCGGCGTCGGGCGTCGCCGGGCGGCTGACCGAGGGCGTGTAGGCGAAGCCCTTCTGCTTCATGCAGGTGGCGATGACGGTCTCCCGCTCGCGGAGCTTGTCCGCCCTGGCGTCGCCCCCGCCGGACGCCGGGGCGGCCTGTCCCGCCGGAGCCCCTCCGCAGCCGGTCAGCACCGCCAGACCGAGCAGACCGCACACCAGCACACGCATCAAGGGCTCCTTCACCGTGGGGACGCGCCGCCCTCCGCGACGCCTCGGCCACTCTTGAGCCCTTTTCCCTCCGCCCGGCCTTGGCCGGGTATCACCGGGCGCTCGGCCGTGTATCGGCCGTGTATCAGCGCCCATAGCTCGCCATCAACCCCACGGAAACGGAGAAGAACCGTGCCGAATCACGTTCTCACCGGCACCCCGGGCGCCGGGAAGACGGCCGTCCTGCGGCTGCTGGAGGTTCACGGGTTCAGCGTCGTCGAGGAGGCGGCGACGGACGTCATCGCCCTCGGCCAGGCGCTCGGCCGCGCGGAGCCCTGGCGCGAGCCCGCCTTCGTCGAGGAGGTGGTCAGGCTCCAGTTGCGGCGCCAGGAGGCCGCCCCCGCGGGCGGCGAGGCCGCCGTCTTCTTCGACCGCTCGCCGGTCTGCACGCTGGCGCTGAGCCGCTTCCTCGGGTTTCCCGCCTCGCGCCTGCTCGCCTGCGAGGTCGAGCGGGTGGTGGACCGGGGGACGTACGACGGGAAGGTGTTCTTCGTGCGCAACCAGGGGTCCGTCCGCGCCACCTCCGCCCGGCGGATCGGCTACGAGGAGGCGCTGGACTTCGAGCGCCTGCACGAGCGGACCTACCGCGACCTCGGGTTCGAGCTCGTCGAGGTGCCCGCCGGGCCGCTGGCCGACCGCGTCGCGCTGATCGAGCGCGCGGTCAGCCCACCCGGCCGCTCTTGACGAGGGCCCAGCACAGCGAGGCGAACGCGCCGGTGGTGGTGATCGTCCGGACGAGGTTGTAACCGGCCCACTTGGCCTCGTCGAACGCGCGGCGCACCGCGGCCAGGTCGGCGATCCGGTCCGGGTCGCCGGCCGCCTTGATGGCGTCGTTGAGCGGCACGTTCACGGCCACCGTGAGCACGAAGGCGACCAGGTAGAGCACCAGCGCGACGATGATCCAGGGCAGCACCGCGCGCACGTTCTGGCCGAGGTGCAGCGCCGCCGCCAGGCCCGTGAAGGCCAGCGCGCCGACGAAGCTGAGCATGAACCAGGGGTTGAGGATCGCCCGGTCGACGGCCTGGAACGCCCCGACGAACGTGCGGTCGTCGGTCGCGCCCAGACCGCGCATGATGGTGTGCGAGTAGAGCCCGAAGACGCCCGCCGCGAGCCCGGTCGCCATGGTCGCCGCGATCAGCACGACGGTGCGCAGAACCGACATCAGTGTGTCCCCTTGTTCGTTCCCGCGCCCGACGTCCCGGACGCGCGAGGACAAGTCAACGCGACACCGGGGGAGCGCGGCCATGGCCGAGACTCTCCCGCCCATACGTCAGACTCCAGGGGGCGCCGGGGTCAGGGCGCGGGCGGGTTCCGGCGCGCGGTGACCAGCGCGAAGGACAGGTATTGCCCCTGGTCGGCTTCGAGCATGGCGATCGTCGCCGTCTCCTGGCGGGCGCGGGCCCACAGCAGCCAGTCGTGCCATCCGCCGTCCTGCAGGCGCGCGGACGTCACCGTGACCAGCTCGGTGATCTCCCACTGGAAGCGCCACCACCCGGCGGTGTGCCAGGCGATGGCCTCCCAGCCGACCAGCGCCTTGACGTGGGCGGGGATGTGCCCGAGGTCGCGGACCTCGCGGGTCATGCCGGGCGTGGCGACGCCGAGCTGCCCGCCGGGCCGCAGGAAGCGGACCAGGTAGGGCAGGTAGGAGTCGGCCGTGCCGAAGTACTCGAAGGCGTCCACGCTGACGATGGCGTCGAAGGACTCCTGCTCGAACGGCAGCGCGTGCGCCTCGGCCCGTACGGCCCGGACGCGGTCCGCGACGCCCGCCGCGGCGAAGACGGCCGCGGCCTTCTCGGGCGCGACCCACAGGTCGGCGGCCACCACCTCCACCCCGAACTCGCGGGCCAGGAAGACCGAGGTCGCGCCCAGGCCCGAGCCCAGGTCGAGCACCCGCATGCCGGGCCGCAGGTCGAGGTCGCGGGCCAGGTCCTCCAGCAGCCACAGCGGATGGGGGCCCATGTCCAGCCCGAGCACCCATTCCGGGTCGTATTTGGAGGAGAGCGGATAGACGTCGGGGCGCACGAGGTCCTGGATCGCTGACACAGCGGGCCATCCCACCACGAAGACCCCGCCCGTTCAACCGGTTATGCGCCGCCGGGGGCCGGGGCCGGGCCTCGCAAGTCCGATCCGG
Source organism: Nonomuraea sp. NPDC048881 (assembly GCF_040649795.1). Classification (NCBI taxonomy): domain Bacteria; kingdom Bacillati; phylum Actinomycetota; class Actinomycetes; order Streptosporangiales; family Streptosporangiaceae; genus Nonomuraea; species Nonomuraea sp. NPDC048881. The sequence continues at coordinate 21,814 of NZ_JBEZGC010000029.1, read as the reverse complement.
GTCACCGGGTGAGGTGCGCCAGCAGGGCGGCGGCGGCCGGGTTCGTGGGAACGGGCGCCCGGCCGGCCAGCACGACCGTCCTGGCCGGATCGGGCTGGCGGATGCGCACGGTCGGCAGCCCCTCCTGCTCGGCCACCCGCCGGGGGACGATCGCCACCCCGATCCCGGCGCGCACCAGGTCGACCAGCAGCCGGATCTGGGTGACCTCGCAGGTGATCTGCCGGTGCAGCCCGCACCCGGCGGCCAGCCGGCGCACCGCGGTCTCCAGCCCGGTGCCGGCCTTGAAGTCCACGAACGGCTCCTCCGTCAGCTCCGACAGCAGGGCCCGTTCCGCGCCGGCCAGCCGGTGGTCGGGCGAGGTCATCAGCACCAGCTCCTCATCCCAGGAGTCGAACACGGCCAGCCCCGCCGGCAGCTCGGCGCCGTCGAGCGCCAGGTAGGCCAGGTCGAGCTCGCGGGCGAGCAGCGCGTCGAGCAGCCCCGCAACCGGGGCGTCGCGCACCGAGATCTGGATGCCGGGCCGCAGACGGTGGAAGGCGGCCAGCTCGGCCGGCAGGTCGACGCTGGTGAGGGTCTGGATGGTGCCGATCGCCACCCGGCCGGTGGCCAGCCCGGACACCGCGGACACGGCGTCGGCGGCCGCCGCGGCGTCGGCCAGCAGCGCCCGCGCGGCCGGCAGGAAGGCGTGCCCGGCCGGGGTGAGGACCGGCCGCCGTCCGGTGCGCTCGAACAGGTCGGCGCCGAGCTCGCGTTCGAGCTTGCGGATGGACGTGCTGAGCGCCGACTGCACGATCAGCTCGGCCCGCGCGGCGGCGGTGAAGCTGCCGTGGGTGGTGACGGCGACGAAGTGGCGGAGCTGGCGCAGTTCCATCCATCTACGATAGCGATGGCTGTCAGCGAGACGATGTGTTGGATCGATCAGTGCGCGCCAGGACATCCTGGTCCGCATGGAACGACACGTACCCGCCCTGTGGTCGGCCGCCTACTGCTCCCGCCGTCCCGCCCCGGTCCGGCTCGCCGGGCGGGGGCTGCTGAAGCTCCTCGACTTCGTCCGGGCGCTCGCCCTGGCCGACCACCGCACGTTCGTCTCGCACTGAGCACTGAGCACTGAGCATTGGGCACTGAGCACTGGGCACTGAGCGGGGCTCAGCCCGCGTTCTCCCGGTGCCGCAGGAGCAGCAGCGCGATGTCGTCGGTGTGCGGGGCGTGGTCCAGCAGCGTCCCGGCGACCTGCTGGAGCTGCTCGCGCGGGGCGCTGGTCAGGTACGCCGCCAGCGTCCCGATGGCCTCGTCCAGGTCCACGCCCGGCGCCTCGACCAGCCCGTCGGTGTAGAGGGCCAGGACGGCGCCCGGCGGGAACGGCACCTCCACCGTGGCGTACTCGGCGTCGGCGTCGATGCCGAGCAGCAGGCCCGCCGGGATGTCGATGATCTCGGCCGGCATGTTGGGCGGGCGCAGCAGCGGCAGGGGATGACCGGCGTTGGCCGCCCGCAGCGTGCGCAGGCGCAGGTCGAAGTAGATGAGCAGGCAGCTGGTGAACAGGTCGGTGTCCAGGTCCATGAGCAGCCGGTTGGTGTGCTGGAGCACGTCCCCGGGGCTGGCCCCGACGGCGGCGTGGGCGTGGATGGCGGTGCGCACCTGGCCCATGAGCGCCGCGGCCGTCATGTTGTGCCCCTGGACGTCCCCGATGACGGCGGCGGCGGTGGTCTCGTTGAGCCGGATCAGGTCGTAGAAGTCGCCGCCGATGCCGACGCCGCGGGTCGCGGGCACGTACCGGGCGGCCACCTCCAGGCCCGGCATGTCGGGCAGACTGCCGGGCAGCAGCGAGGTCTGCAGGCTGTGGGCCAGCCGGTCCTTGGTGTCGTAGAGCAGCGCGCGGTCCAGGGCCTGGCCCATCAGCCCGGCCAGCGTGGTGAGCGTCGCGCACTGCTCGGCGGTGAAGGGCCGCGCGTGGTCGAAGGCCAGCAGGCAGACGCCGAAGGTGTCGTCGGAGACGGTCAGCGGCAGGAAGGCCCAGGCGGCCATCCCGTCGTCCTGGGCGGTGTCGGGGAAGGCCCGGACCAGCTCGGCCCGGTCGGCGTAGAAGGCGGGCTCGCCCGTCCGGACGACCTGCTCGGCGGGGCTGGGCGCGGCCAGCGTCTGGCCGTCGAACCGCTCCAGCACCTCGGGGACGTAGCCGTGGGAGCCGACGATCCGCATCCGGCCGCTCTCGGCCCTCATGATCGCCATGGCCTGCGCCTTGAACACCGGCATCACGTGCTCGGCGATGAGATCGACGACCTCCCGGACGTTCAGCGCCCGGGTCATCGCCGAGGCCATGTGCAGGAAGTTGTAGAAGACGTCGGCCCGCGGCAGCCCCGAGTTGTCCGGCATGAAGGCGCGCGCGGGCCGCTGCGCGGACAGGTCGGCCCCCGAGGGGGTGATGCGCAGGCTCACCCCCGTCGGGTCCGGGTGCAGGACGAACTCCAGCTCGTGGCCGTCCGGCCGGCGGGCCGAGCAGGAGGCGACCTGCTGGCCGACCACCGCCGCCCGGCAGCGGTCCTGGAAGGCCGGGTCCTTCAGCCACGTCGCCGTCTCCCACAGCGGCGTGCCCAGCAACTCCGAGACGGTGGTGCCGAGCAGTCCGGCGGCGGCGGGGCTGGCGAAGGTGACGACGCCGTCCAGGTCGAGCGCGACGGAGCCGTCCCGCAGCCGGTCCAGGTAGCCGGCCGCGGCCACGGCCTCGTACGGGTCGGGCATCGGCGGCGGCACCGGGGTCAGCACCCGCGGCTCGCCGCCCGGACGCAGCGGACATCCGCTGTCGGCGGCCTGCTCCAGGACGGCCGCCAGGCGCTCGCTCGTGGCGGCGATGACCTCCTGCTCCCGCCCGCTCAGCTCGGCCGGCCGCCCCTCCGGCCACAGCAGGATCCACGAGCCCCACATGCGGGAGTCGCTGTGCAGGGGCGCGGCGGCCGAGGCGAAGGCGTACGGGAAGGCCAGGGCCGTACCCGGGAAGCGGCGGGCCAGCTCCTGCGCGGTCGGCACCCACACCAGCCGCCCCTGGCGCACGGCGGCGGCCACGGGCGCGCCGCCGTCCAGCCTGACGGTGGTCCACGGCTTGACGAGCTGCGCGGGCAGCCCGATCTCCGCCTCCATCACCAGGACCTGCGGGGAGCCCGTCAGGAGGTACACCGCGCCGATGTGCGCGCCGGTGTCACGGGCGGCCTGGGCGAGCTGCTCGTCCAGCGCCGAGGTGTACGGCCGGGTCCCCTCGTCGGCGTGGCCGCCCACGGGCTACCTCGTTCCGTCCTGCGCTGACGTCGGCGCCGCGTCCCGTTGATCGCCCATAGGACAACTGTAGATATCCGTATTGGGGGTGATGCTCACCGTTGCCGGATTCTGGCGAAGAGGAGGGACGAATATGAGCTTTTCGGCGGGCGGTCGTCTGGTGGGGCCAATTGGCCGGAACGTGACAAAGCGGCGGGGTTCTCGGCCAGTTGATCGCTGTCTACACTCCGGTTCGGACGCCAACCCGCCCCGCCCACGGGGAGGGGAGGCGGTCCAGCTCGTCACCCACCGGGGAGGGTCATCGATCTCTCCGGCATGCGCGCGTGGGGGTGACATGACGTCCTCGGCCGGTCCGGCGGGTTCGTGCAGCTCCTCGGCCAGGAGGTCTTTGTGTTGTCCCGTTCGTTCTCATCCCGTTTACGCCGGTTGACATCGTTAGCCGTCGGGCTCGGCGTCGTGCTGACCATGAGCCCGGCCGTGGCGCGGGCCACGCCGGCCCCGCCCGGCAAATGGCGGTCGGTGCCGCTCACCGGCGCCGAGGTGGTCGAGGGCGCCAAGTCCCCCACCGGCAAGCTCGCCAAGAGCGACGCCGCGCTGCTGAAGGTCACCTCGCCCGCGCCGGTCAACGTCATGGTCAAGCTGGACTACGACTCGCTGGCCGCCTACCAGGGCGGGCTGGCCGGGCTGCCGGCCACCAGCCCCGCCGTCACCGGCAAGGCCCTCGACACCAGAAGCGCCGAGGCCAGGAAGTACGGCACCCACATCCAGGACGTCGAGAACGCCTTCCTCGGCGAGCTGGCCAAGAAGGTCCCCGGAGCCGTCGTCGGCCAGCGCGTCAGGACCGTCTACGGCGGCATCGCCCTGCGCGTCCCGGGCAACAAGGTGGCCGACGTGCTGCGGCTGCCCGGCGCGGTCGCCGTCCAGGAGGACAAGCCGCAGCAGCTGCTGACCGACTCCAGCCCCGAGTTCATCGGCGCCGACACCATCTACGGCAAGCTCGGCGGCAGCTCCTCCGCGGGCAAGGGCGTGATCGTCGGCGTGCTCGACACCGGCGCCTGGCCCGAGCACCCGTCCTTCGCCGCCGCCCCCGGCCTGCCCGCCCCCGGACCCACCAAGGACGGCACGCCGCGCGTGTGCAACTTCGGCGACAACCCGCTGACCCCCGCCAGCGACCCGTTCACCTGCAACAACAAGCTGATCGGCGGCCAGCCGTTCATGGAGACCTACAACGCCGTCTACGGCGGCGAGGTCTACGGCGACAGCGCCCGCGACTCCAACGGGCACGGCACGCACACCGCCAGCACCTCCGCGGGCGGCCCGGTCGCCGACGCCAACCCGCTGGGCATCAGCCGCGGCCCGATCCACGGCATCGCCCCGGCCGCCGAGGTGTCGGTCTACAAGGTGTGCGGCGCGCAGGGCTGCTTCCCCTCCGACTCGGCGCAGGCCGTGGCGCGGGCCGTCCTGGACGGCGTCCGCGTGATCAACTTCTCGGTCTCCGGCGGCAGCGACCCCTACAGCGACCCGGTCGAGCTGGCCTTCCTCGACGCCTACGCGGCCGGCGTGCTGGTCTCGGCCTCGGCCGGCAACTCCGGGCCCGGCGCCGGCACCACCGACCACCGCGGCCCCTGGGTGACCACGGTGGCCGCCTCCTCGCAGTCCAGGACGTTCCAGTCCACGGTCACGCTGTCCGGCGGCGGCGCCACGGCGACGATCAAGGGCGCGTCCATCACCGCGGGCCTGGCCTCGCCGCTGCCGGTCGTCCTGGCCTCGGCGCCGCCGTACTCGCGCGCCGCGTGCGACGTCCCGGCCCCTCCCGGGCTGTTCACCGGCAAGATCGTCGCCTGTGAGCGCACCCCCAACCGCGTGCTGAAGAGCTTCAACGTCAGGCAGGGCGGCGCGGCCGGGATGATCCTCTACAACGCCTTCCCGTTCGACGTCTTCACCGACGCCCACTGGCTGCCGTCGGTGCACGTGGACAAGCCCGAGGCCGACACCCTGCTGGCCTTCCTGGCCGCCCACCCCGGCGCCACCGCCTCCTTCACGCAGGGCGCCAAGTCCACCTGGCAGGGCGACGCGATGGCGCACTTCTCCTCGCGCGGCCCCGGCGGCGACTTCCTCAAGCCGGACGTCACCGCGCCCGGCCAGCACATCATGGCGGGCATGACGCCGACCCCCGAGTCGCCGCTGGAAGGCCCGCCCGGCAACCTCTACCAGGTCATCTCCGGCACCTCGATGTCCGCGCCGCACGTCACCGGCTCGGCGGCGCTGGTCTTCGCCCTGCACCCCACCTGGACGCCCGGTCAGGTCAAGTCGGCCCTGGAGACCACGGCGAAGACCGCGGTCACCAAGCAGGACAGGACCACCCAGGCCGACCCGTTCGACATGGGCGGCGGGCGCATCGACCTGACCAGGGCCGGTGACCCCGGACTGACCCTGGACCAGGACGCCGCCGGCTTCGTCGCCTCGGCCACCGACCCGCTCAACCGGATCGACCTCAACCTGCCCTCGGTGAACGCGCCCACCATGCCCGGCGTCATCACCGCCAAGCGCACCGTCACCAACACCACCGGCTCGTCGCTCACCTTCACCGCCTCCGGCACCACCGTGAGCGGAGCCGCCGTCGCCGTGCTGCCGCCGCTGTTCACCGTCGCGCCCGGCAAGAGCGCCAAGCTGAGCATCGTCGTCACCGCGCCGGAACTGCCCGACGGCCAGTACTTCGGCCAGGTCAACCTCAAGCAGGTCGGCGGCTCGCGCGCGCTGCACCTGCCGGTGGCGTTCTACCGCAAGCAGGGCGCGGTGCCGGTCGAGCAGACCTGCGCCCCGGACACCATCGCCACGAACACCGGCGAGTCCACCTGCACCGTCACCGTGCGCAACACCACGTACGAGGACGCCGAGGTGACCGCGCTCAGCACCCTGGACGCCCGCCTGCGCCTCAACGGCGTCACGGGCGCGACCAAGGTCGGCACGCAGGTCGCCACCACCAAGGCGACGCTGGCCGCCACCCAGCCCGCCCGGCCGGCGATCGCGCCCGGCGCCGGACCGGCCGGCTACATCCCGCTGGACGCCTTCGGCGTCACGCCCACCCCGATCGGCGACGAGCAGGCGCTCAACTTCACCGTGCCCGCCTTCCAGTTCGCCGGACGCAGCTACACCCGGCTCGGCGTCACCTCCGACGGCTACAGCGTCGCGGGCGGGGCCACCGGCGACGACGTCTCACCGACGCCGCAGACGCTGCCCGACCCGGCGCGGCCCAACGGCGTGCTCGCTCCCTACTGGACCGACCTGGACGGCACCGCCGCGCCGGGCGTCCTGGCCACGATCCTGACCGACGGGGTCAACGACTGGCTGGTGGTGGAGTGGCGGCTGAACCTCTACGGCACCACCGACCTGAAGGTCTTCCAGCAGTGGATCGGGCTCAACGGCGTGGAGGACGTCAGCTACGCCTACGACCCGGGCAACCTGCCCGGCTCGCCGCCCGCCGGTTACGGCCTGACGGTCGGCGCCGAGAACGCCGAGGGCACCGCCGGCGCCCAGATCTCCGGGCCGCCCACCCAGGATCTGGTCGTCACCAGCACGCCGGGGGCGCCCGGCGGCAGCCTGACGTACTCGATGAAGGTCAAGGGGGTCAGCGCGGGGGTTGGCAAGATCACGACCGCCACCTCGACCCCGCAGGTCAAGGGCATCACCGTCGAGGTGGACAAGATCACCGTCCAGTGACCCGCCGGGGGCCGCGGGCGGCGCACCCGCCCGCGGTCACCGCGGCACGGCTTCCGGCCGGGGCAGTACAGGCCGGCGCCAAGTCCGTCGCAGGTCGTTCCCAGGTCTCTCCGCCGCGGGCGTTCGCCGAGCATGGGAGCCGTCACCCGGACCGCTCTGACAGGAGACGGACATGCCGACTTCCACCACCGCTGTCCCCGCCGGACGGGCGCTCGGCCCGGTACTGCTCGGCGGGGTCGGTGTCCTGCTCACCATGGACGTGATCGGCGCCCTCATGGCGGTCGCCGGGGTGCTGGCCTTCGTGTCGGGGTTCTACGACGGCGGTTACGCCGCCGAGCTGACAGCCGGGCAGCGGGTCTACCAGATCGCCCTGGTCTCGGCGCACCTCGCGGTGGCCGTCGTGGCGGCGCTCAGGCTGGCCGGACTGCTCCGCCGGCCCGCGCGCTCCTGACGTCGTCCTGGTGGGCGTCCTAGTGGGCGGCCTCGTACTTCTCGACCACCGAGGCGGCGATGCGGCCGCGCTCGCTGACGGGCAGGCCGTTGGCCTTGGCCCACTGCCGGATCTCCGAAGACTTCTCCCGGCTCAACGCGCGGCTGCCGGTGACGGCCGCCCGGCGCCCGCGCCCACCGCGATCCACGCGAACAGGACGGGCCTTCACGATGAAGGGCGCCAGTGCTTTCCGCAGCGCGTCCGCCTTCTCCTCATGAAGGTCAATCTCGTAGCTGCTGCCATCGAGTGCAAAGACGACGGTCTCATGAGCCTCCCCACCGTCTACATCGTCGATGAGAATCTCTTGAATCTGCTTAGCCATGGTGGCACTCCATGCTCGATACGGTTGTTGCGTACTGTAGCGCCCTTCAGTAGCGTGCGGGCAACTTAGCTCGGCCCGGCGCCGGTGAACGCGGAGAACTCGCCGGGCACACCGCCTGTCAAACGTATTTCAAACGCGGCCGGAACCGCGCGTGCCCGGGGTGTCACGGCGGCCGCCTCGCGTATCTCACCTGGGAATGCCCGGGTCATGTTCCAGGTCGCGGGGCGGGCGGGCGGTCGCGGCGGACGCGGGGCCGCCCGGCGCGCGCACGCGGACGGCGCAGCCGCGGGAAGGCGGCGGCCACGGCGGCGCGCATCTTATCGAAGATGAATTCAAAGGTGTGCTTCAATGTGTCCGCGCCGCTCCCGCGTGCGCGCCGCCGTCGCTTCCCGGCTTCGGCACACGGTTTTCCGGCGGCCCGCGAGCTGTGCGCCGGCGGGGCCCTATGGCGTCAACTCCGGGCAAGGCGTAGAAGTGCAAGTGCGAATGCGACGGGCCCGGCCGTCTTCCGCCCTTTTGTTTCTGACCGATTTATCGGGCGGGGCGGCCGAACCACTCCGTGACGCGGCGGAGGGCGGCGTCCGGGCCGTCGAGGTCGAGCAGGAGCTCGGGGGCGGCGAGCGCGGCCACCTCCTCGAAGGCGTCCTGATGACAGGTCAGCCGCCAGCCGGGCCAGCGCTCGGCCGGCCGCGACGGGGGCAGCGAGCAGTCCAGCGACCACCAGTCGAGCGTGCGGGCGGCGGCGTCGAGGTGCACGCCGTTCCAGGGGACGGCCTCCAGCGCCGCGAAGGGCGTCGCCAGCTCCTGGGGACTCAGCAGGGCGGCGGGGCCGGCGAGCAGCACGCGGGCCAGGCCGGTGCCCCACCAGCCGGCGAACGACAGCCTCCCGGTGGTGTCCCGTACGGCCACAAGGGTGTCGGCGACCACCGACAGGTCGTCGTCCTCCGCCGGGCCCTGAGCCCATTGCGGCGGCAGCGGCGCCGGTGGGTCGTCGAGGCCGGCGACGGTGTCGTAGCCGAGCCCGAGGTGCTCCATGACCTCGTGGAGGCCGCGGGCCGCCCACTTCACCGTCCAGCCGGGCCACCGCGCGGCGAGCAGGCCCAGCCACGCCCGGATCTCCGGCACGGACGTGCGCCACACGGGCCCGCGGATCTCCAGGGAGCAGTGGACCAGCAGCAGGCGGCGGGACACGTCCAGCACGGCCACGGCCTGCCAGCGCACCGCGTCGCCCCAGCCGAGGGCGTGGCCGTGCTCCTGCTCGCGCACGAAGGCGACCAGCCGGTCGGGGCCGCGCAGCAGGTCGCCGTAGAAGGTGCCCGCGCCGCCCCGGCGTGACCAGACCCGATGGCCGCCCGCGTCGACGATCACGTAGTGCGCGTGCTCGGTGCCCATGCCGCCCAACCTAGCCCGCGCCCGGCCGGGGCGGTCTCCGGCTGATCCGTGGCGGGACGGGCCGGGGCTCGTGACAATGGGCCCATGCGCTACCTGGATGCGGCGGACCCGCTGGCGGTGTCGGCGGCGGCGGCCGTGCGGCTCGGCGACCTCGACGGCGTACGGCGTCTGCTGGCCGGGCATCCCGGGCTGGCCCGCGTCCGGCTGGGCGAGGCGGGCGGGGTGTCCCGGACCCTCCTGCACGTCCTCACCGACTGGCCGGGCCACGTGCCGGGCGGTCCCGCCCTGGTACGGGAGCTGGTGGCGGCCGGGGCCGAGGTGGACGCCCGCTTCGCCGGCCCGCACGCCGAGACGCCGCTGATGTGGGCCGCGAGCTGCGACGACGTCCCCGTGCTCGACGCACTGCTGGACGCCGGGGCCGACGTCGAGGCCACCGGCGCGGTGATCGGCGGCGGCACGGCGCTGTCGGACGCGTGCGCCTTCGCCCAGTGGGACGCCGCCCGCCGCCTCGTCGAGCGCGGCGCGTCCGCCCGGTTGTGGGAGGCCGCGGCCCTCGGGCTCATGGACCGGATCGCGGCGGCGTTCGAGGCCGGGACGCCGTCGCGGGCGCAGGTGACGCAGGGGTTGTGGGCGGCCTGCCACGGCGGGCAGTCGCAGGCCGCGGCGTTCCTCCTGGAGCGCGGCGGCGACCTCGGCTGGGTGGGCTACGACGAGCTGACCCCGCTGGACGCCGCCCGCCGCGCCGGCGCCGACGACCTGGCGACCTGGCTCACGGCACGCGGCGCCCGCCCGGGCCCCCGGCACTCCGCCGGCTGACCCCCGCCGGCACGCCCCGGCATCCCGCCGGCACGCCCCGGCATCCCGCCGGCACGCTCCGGCGCCCCGCCGGCCGGTCTCCGCTCAGGCTCCCGTGCCGCGCGCGGTCTCGGTGGCGCGGGTGAGGAGGGCGCGGCGCTCCTGGTCGCTGTGGGCGACGGCGGCGGCCCGCCGGAACAGCGCCGCCGCGCGGGCCGGATCGCCGTCGCGGGCGGTGAGGTCGGCCTCGGCGGCGATGGCCAGCGGATGGCCGTCGAGCTCGGCGCGGGAGCGCTCCAGCAGCGCGAGCCCGGCCCGCGGCCCGTGGGCGTACCCGTGTGCGACGGCCCGGTTCAGCTCCACCACGGGCGTGGGGTGGAGCAGGGCCAGCTCGTCGTAGCAGCGGGCGATCCGCGACCAGTCGGTGCCGGGCAGCGAGGACGCCGTGGCGTGGCAGGCGGCGATGCGGGCCTGGAGCCCGTACGGGCCGCCGCCCTCGACCGCGGCCAGCAGGGCGAGCCCCTCGCCGATCGCGGCCCGGTCCCAGCGGGAGCGGTCCTGCCGGTCGAGGGGCACCAGGTCGCCGGCGGCGTCGCGGCGGGCGTCCCGGCGGGAGTGCTGCAGGAGGAACAGCGCCAGCAGCGCCGTCACCTCCTCCTGCTCCGGCATGAGCCGCCGCAGCAGCCGCGCCAGCCGGATCGCCTCCTCGGCGAACGCGGGCTCGCCGCCGGCGTCGTACCCCTGCGTGAACAGCAGATAGAGGACGGCCAGCACCCCGGGCAGCCGCTCGGCCAGCGCCGTCCCCTGCGGCACCCGGTACGGGATGCCCGCCTCGGCGATCTTCCGCTTCGCCCTGGTCAGCCGCCGGGTCATCGCCGACTCGGTGACGAGGAAGGCGCGGGCGAGGTCGGCCGTGGGCACGCCGCAGATCGTCCGCAACGTCAGCGCCACCCGCGACTCCAGGGCCAGCGCCGGATGGCAGCACGTGAAGACGAGCCGCAGCCGGTCGTCCACGACCTCCTCCTCCCGCCCGTCCCCGGGCCCGTCCTGGACGGTCAGGGCCAGCGCCGCCACCTCGGCCAGCTTGCGGCGCTCGATCGAGACGCGGCGCAGCGCGTCGATCGCGCGGTTGCGCGCCACCGTCATGAGCCAGCCGCCCGGGTTGGACGGCACGCCCTCCTCCGGCCACCGCCGCACGGCCAGCGCCAGCGCCTCCTGGGCGCAGTCCTCGGCGAGGGTCCAGTCGCCGGTGACCCGGATGAGGGCGGCGACGATCCGCGGGTACGCCTCCGCCGCCGCCTCCTCCAGGTGCCGTCTCACTGCTCGAAGTCGGCGAACGGCCGCAGCTCCAGCCGTCCGTGCCTGGCCATCGGGTGGCTGCGGGCGACCTCGACCGCCTCGTCGAGGTCGGCGCATTCGAGCAGGTCGAAGCCCACGATCACCTCTTTGGTCTCGGCGAACGGCCCGTCGGACAGGACCAGCTCGCCGCGGCGCACCCGCACGGTGGTCGCGGCCGACTCCGGCGCCAGCACCGCGCCGCGCACCCGCCGCCCGCGGGCGTCGTTCTCGGCCACCCACGCCTCGACGTCGGGCAGGTTCTCCTGGTCGGTGTCGGGCTCGGTGTCGGTGCAGACGAACATCATGTACTTCATCTCGTGCTCCTCGGTCGGACGGCGTCTCACCATGGTGACGAACGGGACCGACGGAACCGGACGTCGTCCGCCGAGATTTCTTTCGCGGAGAGAGAAGGGTCAGGCCGGCACGGCGCGGCGCGCGTCCAGGCGGCCGGCCTCGCGACGGGCCCGCAGGTCGAGGGTCAGCAGCGAGCCGAGCCCGGTCTGCTCCAGGACGACCTCGTCGCAGAGCTGCTGGATGACCCACAGGCCGTACCCGTGGGAGGCGGTCGGGTCGAGGCGGGCCGAGGCCAGGTGCTCGGGGGTGAGCCGGCCGGCGACGTCGAGGATCTCCACGACCACGCCGTCGGCGCCGCCGCGGGAGGTCACCATGCCCGTCCGGCCGCCGTGGTCCAGCACGTTGGTGACCGCCTCGTTGACCGCCACCACCAGGTCCTCCAGCCGGTCGGCGGGCAGCCCGCAGTGGCGGCCGTGGACGCGGATCAGGTCCCTGATGAGGGCAAGGTCAGTGCTGATGGGGCACTGGAGCTCGAACTGAAGGGTCATGATCGTCTCGCGTGGCGGGGTCGGATGGGGTGGCGGGCCAGTCTCCAGCTTTCCCGCCGACGGCCACTCAAACGTGTACCGCCGCCGTTCGCAAGTCGGCGGCATGAGGGGCGCAGGACCGGGTAGCGCCATGAGTGCAGAAACTTCCGGCACGCCCACGGTCCCCAGACGAACCCGGAGGCTGACGAATGCGGCATGGCGACGGCGACCAGAGCACGGGCATCGACCATCCCAAGGGGAGCGGCCAGATCGCGGGAAGCGGCGGGCTGGGCAGGGCCGCGCTGTGGCCGGCCTCGGTGCTGACCGCGGCGGTGACCGCCGACCTGCTGCGGCGCCGGTTCGCGCCGGCCCGGCTGCGGCTGGCGGAGGCCGCGAGCGAGCTGCTCGAACGTACGGGCGTGCGGCCGGCCAGGCCGCGCCTCACCGACCGGGAGCGGCTGGACCGCCAGTTGCTGACCTGGCGCCAGGCCCACCCGGAGACCCCGTGGCCCACCGGCCGCATGGGCCCGGCCGGGACCGGCGGCGGCTGACCGGGCTCCCGTCAAGAATCTGCGGGCGCCCAGAACAGCCGGGCCCCGTAGGTCTGCGCGAGCCCGGGTCAGGTGGGGTCGGCGGCGCTCCGGCGGGCCGTCTCGGCGATCGCCTGGAGCGCGTCGAGGTGCCCGGCCAGTGCGCGGCGGCCCTCCTGGGTCAGCGAGAGCCACGTGCGGGGGCGCTTGCCGACGTAACCCTTGCGCACGTGCACGTAACCGGCCTCCTGCAGGGCGGAGACGATCCGGCTGACGCTGGCGTCGGAGATCTCGGCGTAGTCGCGGACCGCGGCGAACTCCGCCTCCAGCGCGCCCGACAGGAACGCCATGACGGTCAGCCGGGTGGGATGCTGGATGACCTCGTCCAGCCGGGGGTCAGCGGGCATGGCCGTCCAGTGCCGTGACGGTCCACAGCGCCGCCCCGCCGAGCACGGCGGCGCACAGCGCGCCCACGCCCTGCCCGAACGGGATGGCGGCAAGCCAGCCCAGACCGTAGACGGTGGCGGGGCCGAGCTGGTTCATCAACCGGCGGGGGAGCGGGCCGCCCGGCATGGTGATGACCCCGCCGCGGCTGATCACCACCGCGTGCACGGCCAGGAAGGCCAGCAGAACCGCCATGCCCGCCACCAGCACCGCGCCGTGCTCCGGCCAGGGCCCGCTCACCAGCCCGACACCGACCGCGAACAGCAGCCCGCGCGCCGGGGCGAACCAGCCGGGGGCGACCGGCCGCGAACGGGCCGCCGCCCGCGCCGCCTCGGCCGCCTGCAACGCCTGACGGGCGGCGTGGGCGTCACCGTGATCGCGCATCGGACCTCCTCGGCAGACGTACTTTCACCGTAGCATCTACTTTTGCCTCGCAAAAGTACATCAGCCGGTTCCCCGACTGTCGGACGCCGGTATGTGCGAGGTTCGCACGGTGAGTGCGTCTGCGCCTGACGGCCGCCGCGTCTACGTCTGGCCCGCGTGCAGGTGGGAGCGCTCGCCGTCGTGGTCGAAGATGGTGAGCAGCTCCACGGGCCCGTCGTGGGCGCCGACGGCGTGCGGGGTCATGGTCGAGAACTCGGCGGCGTCGCCCGCCGGCACCAGGACGGTCCGCTCGCCCAGCAGCAGGCGGGCCGTCCCGGACAGGACGGTGAACCACTCGCGCCCGGGATGCGCCTGCGGTTCGAGCGGCCGGTCGGGGGTGATGCGCATCTTGGCCACCGTGACGCCGTGCAGCGAACGTTCCCGGGACAGCAGCCACACGGTCATCCCCGGGTGGTCGCAGGGCAGCGGCCGGATCACCACGTCGTCGTCCTCGGTGGACTCGACGAGCTGGTCGAGCGTCGTGCCGAGGGCCCGCGCGATGGGGACGAGCTGGTCGAGGGCGATCCGGCGGTGGCCGGTCTCGATGCGGCTCAGGTTGGACGGGCTCAGCCGGCACCGCGCGGCCAGGGCGTCGAGCGACCACCCCCGGGCCAGCCGCAGGCCGCGGATGCGCCGCCGGACCACGGCGTCCAGGTCGACTTCTTGCGTCATAGGCAAGAGTGTATGCCGCACGCGCAGGAGCCCCTTACGGTGAAGCCATGGAAGGACATCACCACCACGAACATCACCATGGCGACGAATCAGCCCTGGCGGACCTGCTCGACCTGGACGCCGAAGTGCTCGGGCCGTTCCTGGACGAGCTGACCGCCTGGGTCGGCGAGCAGGCCGACCGCACCCCGCGCACGGTCGCCGACCTGGGCGCCGGCACCGGAACCGGCACGCTGGCCCTGGCCCGGCGGTTCCCCGCCGCCGACATCGTCGCGGTCGACCGCTCGCCGCTCATGCTCGACCGCCTGCGCGCGGCGGCGCGCGGCCAGGGGCTGGGGGAGCGGGTGCGCCTGCTCCAGACCGACCTGGACGCGGCCCTGCCGCCGCTCGGCGCGCCGGACCTGGTGTGGGCGGCGGCGTCGCTGCACCACGTCGAGGACCCGGCGCGGCTGCTCCGCGAGGTGCACGCCGCGCTGCCCCCCGGCGGGCTGCTGGCGGTCGTCGAGATGGACGGCATGCCGCGCCTGCTGTCCGACGAGGCCGGGGCGGCGCTGGAGGCGCGCTGCCGGGAGGCGCTGGCGGGCAGCGGTCCTGACCCGTACCCGGACTGGGGGCCGGTCCTGGCGGCGGCCGGGTTCGAGGTGGCCGCGCGGCGCGACTTCCCGGTCGAGGTGCGTCCGGCGCCGCCGGGGGCCGTCCGCTACGCGCGGGCGGTGCTGAGCGGCTACCGGTCGCGGCTCGCCGGGCACCTGGCCGCCGACGACCTGGCCGCCCTCGACCGGCTGCTCTCCGCCGACTCGCCGGAGTCCCTCCGCCACCGCGAGCTCGTCGTGCGCGGCACCCGGACCGCCTGGGCGGCCCGCCGTCCCTGACCCCGGGGGAGCCCGGGTGTTGCCGGCGGGACCGATACGTTGGGATGCGTGACGACTGCTCCCTTTGGCACCCCCCAGGTCGTTCGTCCGGAGGCGTCCAGGCTCGCCTGGCTGGACGCCCTGCGCGGCATCGGCGCGCTCGCCGTCGTCGGCGAGCACCTGACCACCTGGGCCATGCCCTGGCTGCGCCCGACCTTCTTCAACCTGGGCGTGTACGGCGTCCTGGTGTTCTTCCTGGTCAGCGGCTACATCATCCCGTCGTCACTGGAACGCCACGGCGACGTGCGGGCCTTCTGGATCGGCCGCGCCTTCCGCCTCTACCCGCTCTACCTCGCCGTCATCGCCGTGGTCCTGGCCCTGTCCTGGTGGATCCCGGTACGCGCCGAGGTGCCCAGGGACGCCTCCTCGGCCGCGGCGCACGCCACGATGCTGCTGGACGTCGTCGGCGTCGCCGGGGTGATGAACACGATGTGGACGCTCTCCTACGAGATGGTCTTCTACCTGATGGTCACCGCCCTGTTCGTGACCGGCGTCCGGGACCGGCGCGGCCTGGTCGCCGTCGCGTTCGGGGTGACCGCGGTCGTGGCGGGCCTCGCGCTGAGCGCGGCGCCGCTGACCGGCGGCTGGCTGTCGTGGATGTCGTTCGCGGTGTTCGCCGCCGGGCTGGCCGGGGTCGTCTCCGGCCGGCTGCGCACCGTGGCGGCGTGCGCGCTCGGCGTCATGGCCCTGGCCCTGCTGCTGCTGAGCAGCCGCGTCCCGTGGTTCGGCGCGGCGATCCTCGCGGTCATGTTCACCGGCACGGCGATCCGCCGGTGGGAGAGCGGCCAGGGCTCCCTGTGGCCGGTGGCCCTGGCCGCCTCGCTGGTGACGGTCGCCCCCGTCTGGGCGCTCAGCGCCGGGTGGTGGTGGGTGCAGCCGGACGTGTGGGGCACGACCGTCGTCCTGGCCGGGCTCACGTTCGCGGCCGGTCTGGCCTGGCGGGCCCGCCGGGTGCCCGCCGTGCTCACCTGGCTCGGGCTGATGAGCTACTCCCTCTACCTGGTGCACCTGCCGGTGCTCCTCGTGGTGATGGAGGTGGCGGGGGAGATGCGCTGGTCGCCGCTGCCTCTGCAGATCGGCGTCAGCGTGCTCTTCCTGGCTCTCGTGCTGCCGGGCAGCCGGCTGACCTACCGTTTCCTCGAACGTCCGATGCAGCGGCTCGGCCGCCGCCTGACCGCCTCCTAGGAGCTCCTACCGGCGCGGGTCGAGCACGAGCTTGCCGGTCGTACGCCGTTCCCTGAGCTCCGCGTGCACCTGCCGCACCTCCGACATCGGACGGTCCCCGCCCACGACCACCCGCAGCTCGCCCGCGATCACCTGCGCCGCCATCTCCGCGTACGCCCCGGCCAGGACGGCGGGCCGCTGGAAGGCGTTGAGCAGCCAGAAACCGCTGACGGTGGCCGAGCGGGGCTGGAGCGCGCGCGGCGAGACCGGCTGCGGCTCCACCCCGCCCGCCATCCCGTAGAAGGCCAGCCGGCCGAACGGCGCCAGCGCCGCCAGGCTCTGGTCGGTGACCCGGCCGCCGGTCATCTCCAGGACCACGTCCACGGGCTCGCCGCCGTTGGCCGCGCGCAGCGCCGCGGTGAGGTCGTCGGCGGCCGGGTCGACGGCGGCGTCCGCGCCCAGCGACAGGGCGAGCTCCCGCTTGGCGGGCGTGCTCGCCGAGGCGATCACCCGGCCCGCGCCCGCCGCCTTGGCGAGCTGCACCGCCAGCGAGCCGACGCCGCCCGCCGCCGCGTGCACGACCACGCTCTCCCCGGCCTGGACCCGGCCGGTGTGGCGGACCAGCCACCACGCGGTCAGCCCCTGGGCCAGCAGGGCCACTGCCGCGACGTCGTCGAGCTCCTCGGGCACCGGGAAGGCGGACGCCTCCGGGATCGCGGCCTTCTCGGCGTACCCGCCGCGCTCCAGCATGGCGGCCAGGCGGCGGCCGTCGGCGGCCCTGCCGACCACCTCGCCGCCCGGGACGACCGGCAGCGTGGTCGCGGCCAGGTAGGCGTTCTCGCGCATCAGCGTGTCGGCGAAGTTCACGCCGCAGCGCGAGACGTCCACGACGACCTGGCCGGGGCCGGGCCGCGGCTCGTCCACCTCCCGCACCCGCACGACCTCGGGACCGCCGAACTCGGTGATCTGCACGGCTCGCATGGCAACTCCAATGGAATTCAGTTTCAAATGGTACTGAGTACCATAAGGGACGCCGTCCATGAGCGCTAGACTGGGCCCGTGACCGAGCCCTCCCTGCGCGCCCGCAAGCGACAGCGAGCCCGCGACGAGATCATCGAGGCCGCCTACCGGCTCTTCGCCGAGCGCGGCTACGACGAGGTGACGGTCGCCGACATCGCCGAGCGCGCCGAGGTGGGCCGCACCACGTTCTTCCGCTACTTCGGCGACAAGCAGGAGGTCGTCTTCGCGGGGGAGCACGACTGGCTCGACGGCCTGGCCGCCCACCACCGCGAGCTGCGCGGCGACCGCCCGCCCGGCCTGCCCGAGGCGCTCGCCCAGGTGCGCGAGCTCACCCTCGCCCTGTGCGCCATGGCCACCCTCGACCCCGGCCGCTACGTCCTGCGCGAACGGCTGATCGCCGATCATCCCGAGCTCGGCGACCGCACGGCGCGCAAGCAGCGCCGCTTCGCCGAGACGATGACCGAGGTCCTGCGCGAGCACGGCGCCACCCCCGAGACGGCGGCCCTGGCCCCGCAGCTCGCGCTGGCCTGCTACACCGCCGGCCGCGCCGTCGCCGGCGACGACCCGGCGGCGCTGGCCCCGAGCGTGGCCGCGGCCTTCGACCGGCTCGGCCTCCTCCCGCCCGCCGCCTGACCCGGCGCCCGGCCCCTTCGCACGCCCGGCTCAGCGCACGTGCACGCCGATCAGGCAGGTGTCGTCGTCGGTGTCGGAGTTGCAGTGGGTGAGCAGGTCGTCGAGCCGGTGGTCGAGGGTCGCGGCGGTCCGCGAGGCGACGGCCAGCAGCCGGTCCTGGGCGTGGCGCAGGTTGTGGTCGCGCCGCTCGATCAGGCCGTCGGTGTAGAGCAGCAGCGTGTCGTCGGCCTCCAGCTGCAGCCGGCCCTCCTCGTAGACGGCGTCGGCGAACGCGCCGAGCAGCGGCCCCTTGACCATCGGCAGCTCCGTGCCCTGGGCGCCGCGCAGCAGGATCGGCGGCAGGTGCCCGGCCCTGGCCCAGCGCAGGACGCGGGTGGCGGGGTCGTACAGGCCGCAGATCGCGGTCGCCGTCATGCGGTCGGCCAGGTGCCGGGCGACCAGGTTGAGCCAGCTCAGCAGCCGAGCCGGGCCCGCGCCGGTGGCGGCCAGGCCGCGCAGCGCGTTGCGCAGCACCACCATGCCCGTGGCGGCCTCGACGCCGTGCCCGGCCACGTCGCCCACCGACAGCAGGATGCACTCCGACGGCAGCACGACCGCGTCGTACCAGTCGCCGCCGACCAGGTCCTCCTTCTGCGCCGGACGGTAGCGGACCGAGATGCGCAGCCCGAAGGAGTCCATGCGGCCGTGCGCGGGCGGCATGATGGCGTGCTGGAGCTGGAGGGCCAGGCGGTTGCGGGCGGCGGACTGCCGTTCGGTGTGGGCCAGCCGGTCGCGGGTCACGGCCAGCGCGACCTCCGTCCAGTGCTGGGGCGAGACGTCCTGGTAGGCCCCCCGCAGCCCGGCCAGCCGGCCGTCGGGGGCGAACACCGGCTCGGCCACCACGCGCAGATGGCGGGCCACCCCGTCGGGACGTTCGAGCCGGAACGCCGTCGCGGCCGGCCGCCGGTGATGCAGCACCGTGCGCAGGAAGAGGCCCACGGCCACCTCGTCGTCGCGGTGCACGTGGTCGCGCAGGCGCTCCAGCGGGACCGGCCGGGCGTCCGGCGGCAGGCCGTACAGGGAGAACATCTGGGCGTTCCACATGATCTCGCCGGTGAGCGCGTTCTCCTCGAAGCCGCCGATCCGGCCCAGACGCTGGGCGTGCTCAAGCAGGCGGGCCTGGTCGTCATGGTCGCGCCGGACGAGCAGCACGCTCCCGCCGTGGCGGGTGATGCTCACCTCGGCCGTGGAGGCGGCGGTGAAGGGCATGTCGGCGGCGCGGAACGGCTCGCCGGTGGCGTGCACGTGCTCGATCCTGGCCAGCAGCTCCCCGGCCGCGAACGGGTACGCCTCCAGCAGCAGCCCGCCCGCCCGCACCGCCGACGACCCGTTGGCGTGGTGGACGCGGAAGTCGGCGATGTGCCCCTGCGGGTCGAGGTGCGGCACCAGGACGAGCGCCGGGTCGGACATGGAGTCGGCCAGGGCGGCCAGCTCGGCCAGGGCGGCGCCGGCGCGCGCGGGCGGCCCGGGGGAGTTCAGGGTCAGGGCGCACAGGTCGGCCAGCGCCTCGATCTGCCGTTCCATCCTGGGCGTGGGCTCGGGACAGTCGCCCGGCCAGCAGATCTCCAGGACGCCGAGCACCCGCCCGCCCAGCCGGGCCAGCGCGGTGACGCGGCCGCCGGTCAGCTGGTGGCGGCCGATCGAGGGCGGCCCCTGCGTGGTGTGCCACAGGGTGCGGCGTTCGATCAGCGTGCTGGTGGCCGGCGTGACCAGGCCCGGCGGGACCTGCCGCCAGAGCCCGGCCTCCTCGGCGCTGAAGCCCGCGTACCCGGCCAGCGTCAGCGACGTGTCCGGCCCGGCCGCCCACACCGCGACCGCCGTCGCGCCGATCGGCAGCAGGGCCGTCTCCAGCACGGCGTGGGCCGCCGCCTGCACGTCCGTGGCGCCGAGCGCGGCGCTCTCGGCCGTGCGCAGCCGCACCGCGGCCGCCGCGTGCCCGGCGGACGGCTCCGGACCGCCGTCGAGCCCGGTGGCGCCGGTCAGGGACGCGTCGGCGATGGGGTCGTCGGCGGCCCGGTTGACGACGTCGGCCGCCAGCTCGGCCAGCGGCCGCCCGGTCCTGGCCGCGAGCGTGGCGAGCTGGTCGGCGGCCTGCGCAGGGGCGCAGCGCAGGCGTTCGACCAGGATGCCCTTCGCCAGCTCGACCAGCGCGCGGTCGTCGGCGGCGCGGCGGACCTCGTGCAGCTCGGCGCGCAGGCGTTCGACGGTCGCGGCCAGCCTGGCCAGGCCCGTCTCCTCGGCTGAACTCCCCATTGCGCGACTCCTCACCGGGTCAGGCCGGATCCATCCAGTGCTGGATGCGTTCGATCAGCTGGTCGGCGTCGACCGGTTTGGTCACGTGGTCGCTGGCCCCGGCCGCCAGCGACTTCTCCTGGTCGCCCGGCATGGCCTTGGCCGTGACCGCGATGATCGGCAGGTCGGCGTAGCCGGGCATGCCGCGGATCGTCTCGATCGCCGTGTAGCCATCCATCTCGGGCATCATCACGTCCATCAGGATCAGGTCCGTCTCGGGGTGGGCCGTGAGGGTGTCGATGCCCTTGCGGCCGTTCTCGGCGTGCAGCACGTCGATGCCGTGGATCTCCAGCATGCTGGTCAGCGCGAACAGGTTGCGCGCGTCGTCGTCCACGACCAGGACCGTGCGCCCGGACAGCGTGTCGTCGATCTCCCGGCCCGACGCCGCCCCCACCGTCCGGGACCTGACCAGCGGCAGCACGTCGCCGGGCTGGTCGGCGGTCAGGTGCAGGGCGATGCGCTCGCGCAGCTCGTCGAGGCTGGACAGCAGCTCCAGCGGCCGGTCGCCGACGCGCGCCTCCCGCGACGGGCCGGAGCGCCAGTTGTCGTAGGCCAGCACCGGCACGCCGCGCAGCCGCGGGTCGCCGTCCATGGCCTCCAGCAGGCCGTGGGCGGCCCGGTCGGGCAGGTCGAGGTCGAGCACGACGCAGTGGCACGGCTCGGCGGCCAGCAGGTTCGCCGCCTCCTCCGCGCCCCTCGCCTCGACCACCTGGACGGTCCCGCCGAGCGGGTCGGGCGCCCCGGCCAGGCCGCTCACCACGCTCTCGGTCACCAGCGACAGGAGCCCGTGCGGGCGTTCCTCGATCACCAGCAGCCGCCGCGGCTGACCGGCCGCCGGCAGCGCGTGCCCTTCGGCGCCGGGCTGGGCGACCGGCAGGTACAAGGTGAACACGCTGCCCTGGCCCGGCGTGCTGCGGACGGTGATCGCACCGCCGAGCAGGTAGGCGATCTCGCGGCTGATGGACAGGCCGAGGCCGGTGCCGCCGTACTTGCGGCTGGTGGTGCCGTCGGCCTGCTGGAACGCGCCGAAGATGGCTTCGAGCTGCTGCTCGGGGATGCCGATGCCGGTGTCCATGACGCGCAGGGCGATGGCGGGGGCGTGCGGGCGCACCGCGGCGGGCAGCTCGCCGTGCGCGGCCGGTTCGATGCGCAGCTCGACGCCGCCGGTCTCGGTGAACTTGACCGCGTTCGACAGCAGGTTGCGCAGCACCTGACGCAGCCGCGAGTCGTCGGTGAGCAGGTCGGCGGGCACGCCCGGCCCGGTGGTGATCCGGAAGTCGAGGCTCTTCTGCGACGTCATCGGCCGGAACGTGGCCTCGACATAGTCCAGCAGCTGCCGCAACGGCACCCATTCGGGGTTGATGTCCATCTTGCCCGCCTCGACCTTGGACAGGTCGAGGATGTCGTTGATCAGCTGGAGCAGGTCCGAGCCCGCGGAATGGATGATCCCGGCGTACTCGACCTGCTTGGGCGTCAGGTTGCGCGTGTGGTTCTGGGCCAGCAGCTGGGCCAGGATGAGCAGCGAGTTGAGCGGGGTGCGCAGC
>NZ_JBEZGC010000028.1:0-97407 GCF_040649795.1 Nonomuraea sp. NPDC048881 | reverse complement strand
CCGCCCAGGTAGTTCAGGACGCCGCCGTGCTCGGCGGCCACCGCCTTGGGCGTGCCGGTGGACCCCGACGTGAAGATCACGTGGTGCAGGTGCTCCGGCAGCACCTCGACCCGGGGCCGGGTGTCCGGCAGGGACGGCGGCCGGTCCAGCGTCAGCACCTGCCTGCCGTCCCCGATCAGGGGCGCGAACTCGCTCACCGTCACCACGGCGCGCACCCCGGCGGCCTCCAGCATCGCGGCGATCCGCGCCGCCGGGTACGCCGGGTCCATCGGCAGGTAGCCGCCGCCCGACTTCTGGATGCCGAACAACGCGCACGCCAGGTCCGCGCCCGGCTCCAGCAGCACGCCGACCGGCTCGTCGGCGCTCACCCCGGCGTCCAGCAGCCAGTGGGCGATCCGGTTGGCGGCCGCCTCCAGCTCCGCGTAGGTCAGGGCGCGGTCGGCGCCCACCACGGCCGGCGCGCCGGGGGTCTCGTCCACCCAGCGTTCGATCAGGTGGTGCACCGCCCCGGCGGGCGGCTCCGGCGGCGGCCCGCCGGCCAGCGCCGGGCCGGTCACCGGCTCCAGCGGCACCGCGCCCACCGGCGTGTCCAGGTCGGCGAGCAGCCCGTCGAGCAGGGCGGCGTACCAGCGGGTCAGCTTGGCCGCGGTGCCCGGTTCGAACAGGTCGGTCCGGTAGGCGAGCCCGCCGCGCAGCGGCGCGCCCGGCCCGTCGTCCACGACGTGCCAGCTCAGGTCGAACTTGGTGGTCAGCTCCGGCAGGTGGATCTCGGACGCCTCCAGGCCGGGCAGCTCCGCCCCGGCCACGCCGGGGACGTAGTTGAGCATCACCTGGAACAGCGGCGTGGCCGCCAGGTTCCGCTCCGGCCGCAGCCGGTCCACCACCCGGTCGAACGGCGTGCCCGCGTGCGCGAGCGCGCCCAGCGCGGACTCCCGCGCGCGGGCCAGCAGGTCGCGCCCGGTCGGGTCGCCGCCCACGTCGGTCCGCACGACCACGGTGTTGAGGAAGCAGCCCACCACGCCTTCGGTGTCCGGGTGGTCGCGGCCGGAGACCGGCACGCCGACCGCGATGTCCGCGCTCGCCGACAGCCGGGCCAGCAGCGCCTGCAACCCGGCCAGCAGCACGATGAACGGCGTGGACCGGTAGGCGGCGGCCACCGTCCTGATCCGCTCGCTCAGCTCCGCCGGGAGCTCCAGGTCCAGCGCGGCTCCGCCCGGGTCGGGCACCGCGGGGCGCGGCCGGTCCGTGGGCAGGTCGAGCACCGGCGGCAGGCCGTCCAGGTGCCCGGCCCACCAGTCCAGGTCGGCCGGGTCGGGGACGGGCGACACCTCGGCGTACTGCGCCGGGGGCGGGTCGAGCGGCGGGCGCAGGCCGAGGCGGGCGGCGTACAGGCCGGACAGCTCCGACAGCAGCAGCCCGCGCGTCCACGCGTCGGTGGCGATGTGGTGGAAGGTGAGGGAGAGCACGTGCTCGTCGTCGTCCCCAGGATCGCCGACGGCGAGCAGCACCGCCCGCATCGGCGGCTCCCGGTCCAGCGCGAACGGCGTCGCCAGGTGCCCGGCCAGCACGTCCTCGACCTCGGACCGGTCCACGCGCGCGGTGGAGACGGGCACCTCGGCGGCGTCCCGCACCACCATCACCGGCTCGGGGCCGGAGTCGTCGACCACGCCGCGCAGCACGTGGTGCCGCTCGGCCAGGTCACGCACCGCGTCCAGCAGCGCCTCCGCGCGCAGCGGGCCGCGCAGCCGCAGCGCCACCGGCACGTTGTAGGCGCTGCTGTCCGGTTCGAGCTGCGCCAGGAACCACAGCCTGGCCTGCACCCCGGACAGCGGCACCGGCCCGTCGGCCGGCGCGCGCCGCACACGCGCCGCAGTGGCCGGACGGGGCAGCGCGGCGGCCAGGTCGGCCAGCACCGGGTGCTCGAACAGCAGCCGCACCGGCACCGCCGCGCCCAGCCGCTCCCGCAGCCGCCCGGCCACCCGGGTCGCCGCGAACGAGTGCCCGCCGAGGGCGAAGAAGTCGTCGTCCGCCCACACCTCGGCGAGTTCGAGCACGTCGGCCCAGACCTCGCCGACCAGGCGCTCGGCGGGCGTGCCCAGCGGCACCCGCACCGCGGGCCCCGCCTCGGGCACGGGCAGCGCCGCCCGGTCCACCTTGCCGTTCGGGGTGAGCGGCAACGCCTCCAGCACGCCGATCGCGGCCGGCACCATGTAGTCGGGCAGCCGCTCGCGCAGCGCCGAGCGTACCTGCGCCACGTCCACCGTCGCGGGCGTCACCCAGGCGGCCAGACGGCGCTCCAGGCCGTCGCCGACCGGCTGCACGTACGCCTCCGCGACCTGCGGCAGGGCCCGCAACGCCGCGGCGACCTCGCCCAGCTCGACGCGGAAGCCGCGCACCTTCACCTGGTCGTCGATCCGCCCCAGGAACTCGATCAGCCCGTCCCCGGTCACCCGGACCCGGTCGCCGGTGCGGTACCAGCCGCCGGTGAAACGCTCCGCGGTGAGGTCGGGGCGGCCCAGGTAGCCGCGGGCCACGCTCGGACCGCCGATCCACAGCTCGCCGGGCACGCCGGGCGGCAACGCCCGTCCGGACGGGTCGGCCACCCGGCACACCACGTCGGCCAGCGGCCGGCCCAGCGGCGCCCGGCCCGGCCCCAGCTCGGCCAGGGCCTGGCCGGCGTCGCAGGCCAGCACCGACACCGTGGTCTCGGTGGGGCCGTAGTGGATCTGCACCTCCAGGTCCGGTCGCGCCGCCCGGACCCGCGCGACCAGGTCCGCCGGCACCGCCTCGCCGGCCAGGATCAGCAGCTTGCGGGGCAGGGCGGCCGTGCCGAGGAGTTCGAGCTGGCTGGGCACCATCTTGATCGCGTCCACCGGGTGCGCCGCCAGGCGGGCGGCGAACGCGGCCGGGTCGGTGGCCGTCTCGTGGTCGATCAGGTGGAGCGTGGCGCCCGTGGTCAGCGCGCACCACAGGTTCGTCATGCCGAGGTCGGCGGCGGCGGTGGAGACCAGCGCGAACGACGTCATCCCCGCGGGGACGACCTCGGCCACCGCGCCGAGGTAGTGCGTGATGTGCCGGTGCTCGACCGCGACGCCCTTCGGCCGTCCGGTCGAGCCCGAGGTGTAGATCACGTACGCCAGGTGCTCCGGCCGCACCGCCACGCCGGGACGCTCGCCCGACGCCTCCGCCGCGGCGGCGAGCTCGGCGCCGGTGAGCACGATCCGCGCTCCGGCGTCGGCCACCACCGCCTGGTTGCGCCGCTCCGGGTAGACCGGGTCGAGCGGCAGGTAGGCGGCGCCCGCCTTGAGCACGCCGAGCACGGCGACCACCAGCTCGGGCCGCCGCTCCAGCAGCACGCCGACCGGCTCCTGCGGCCGTACCCCGCTCTCCAGCAGCCAGTGGGCCACCTGGTTGGCGCGGCGGTCCAGCTCGGCGTAGCTGAGCGAGCCGACCGCGACCGCGTCGGGGCGGGCGTCGGCCATCCGCTCGACCAGCGTGTGCAGCGGCACGTCCACGGGCAGGCCGGCGTCCCGGCCGCGCAGGTCGTCGCCGGCCGGCAGCCGCACCGGCGCGTCCGGGTCGGTGAGCATGCCGTCCAGCAGCTCCAGGTACCAGCCGGCCAGCCGGCGCACGGTGGCCTCGTCGAACAGGTCGGTGCGGAAGCGTAACTCGCCCGAGAAACGGGTGCCGTCGTCGCCGAGCTCCAGGTTCAGGTCGAACTTGGCGGTCGGCGCGGGCGGCGTCCCGGCCTCGACCGTCAGCCCCGGCAGCGACAGCGGCGCGCCGGTGTCGTAGACGTTGAGCATCACCTGGAACAGCGGCGTGACCGCGAGGTTCCGCTCCGGCTGCAACCGCTCCACGACCCGCTCGAACGGCGTGCCGGCGTGCGCGAACGCGTCCAGCGCCGCCGTGCGCGCCCGTGCCAGCAGCTCGGCGCCGGTCGGGTCGCCCGCGGTGTCGCCGCGCACCACCAGCGTGTTGATGAAACAGCCGACGACCCGCTCGGCGTCGGGGTGGTGGCGGCCCGCGTGCGGCACGCCGACGGCGATGTCGTCCACGCCGGACAGGCGGCTCAGCAACGCCTGCAACCCGGCCAGGAACACCATGAACGGCGACGTCCCGGCCACCGCGCGCACCTTCGCCGACAACGCCTCGGGCACCTCCACCGCGACCGCCGCCCCCTCCCACGTGGGGACGGCCGGGCGCGGGCGGGCGAGCGGCAGGTCGAGCACCGGCGGCAGGCCCGCCAGGTGAGCGGCCCACCAGTCGAGGTCGGCGTCGGGCCGCCCGGCCTCCCACGCGGCCACGTCCGCGTACTGCAGGGCCGGGGGAGCGGGGGGCGGCTCCAGGCCGAGGCGGGCGGCGTACAGGTGGGCGAGATCGTCCAGCAGCACGCGCTCCGACCAGGCGTCGGTGGCGATGTGGTGCAGGGTGAGCGCGAGCACGCACTCCTCGTCGCCGAGCCGGTAGAGCGTGGCCCGCAGGGGCGGCTCGGCGTCCAGCCGGAACGGCCGCCAGGCGTGGTCGGCCAGCTCCCGCTCCAGCTCCGCCGGGGCGGCGTTCACCATGTCGACCACGGGCACCGGCACGGCGGCGACGGGCCGCACGCGTCCGTCCTCGATGACGCCGCGCAGGATCCAGTGCCGCTCGGCCAGGTCGGCCACCGCGCCGGTGAGGGCGGCGACGTCCACCGGGCCGCGCAGCCGCAGCGTCAGCGGCACGTTGTAGGCGGGCGTGCCCGGTTCGAGCTGGGCCAGGAACCACAGCCGCTCCTGCGCCGGCGACAGCGGCATGTCCGCGGCCGACGTCGCCGGGATCCGGGGGACGGCGGCCTGCTCCTTCTGCTTCAGGGCGGCGGCGAGCCTGGACCGGACGAGTTCGGCGATCCGGTCCTCACGTACCTCGGTCATCCCTCGTTCCCCTCCATCAGGTCGGCGGCCAGCAGTTCCTCCAGCGCGGCGGCGAAGTCGGCCAGCACCGGCCGGTCGAACACCAACCGCACGGGCACGGTGACCTGCAACATCTCGCGCAGGCGGGCGGCCACCCTGGTCGCGGCGAACGAGGCTCCGCCGAGGGCGAAGAAGTCGTCGCCGGCCCAGACCTCGGGCCGTTCGAGCACCTCGGCCCAGACGGCGGCCACCAGGAGCTCGGCCTCGGTGGCCGGTTCGACCCGCGCCGGGGCCGGGCCGGCGTCCGGCTCGGGCAGCGCGTGGCGGTCCACCTTGCCGCTGGGCAGCGTGGGCAGGGCCGGCAGCGCGACCCAGCGGCGCGGCACCATGTGGCCGGGCAGCCGGGACCGGGCGTGCCGCTCGACCGCGGCCAGGTCCGCCGTCTCCGGCGCGACGTAGCCGACCAGGTGGGCCTGCGCGTCCGTGCCCGCCACGGTCACCGCGGCCTCGGCGACCTCGCGCAGCACGGCCTCGACCTCGCCCAGCTCGATCCGGTAACCGCGGACCTTCACCTGGTGGTCGCGGC
Organism: Nonomuraea sp. NPDC048881; assembly: GCF_040649795.1. Lineage (NCBI taxonomy): Bacteria > Bacillati > Actinomycetota > Actinomycetes > Streptosporangiales > Streptosporangiaceae > Nonomuraea > Nonomuraea sp. NPDC048881. The sequence goes on along the minus strand of NZ_JBEZGC010000028.1, from coordinate 91,932 downwards.
GGCCGTGGAACTCCAGCGTCCCGTCCGGCCGCCGGCGCGCCAGGTCGCCGGTGCGGTAGCAGCGGCCGTCCGGCGTGAACGGGTCGGCCACGAAGGCGGCCGCGGTCAGGTCCGGACGGCCCCGGTATCCGCGGGCCACCCCGGCGCCGCCCAGCAGCAGCTCGCCGACCGCGCCCGGCGGCACCAGCCGCAGCCGCGCGTCGACCACGTACGCCCGCTCGCCCGGCATCGGCGAGCCGATCGGCACCCGGTCGCCCTCGTGCGCGCGCACCCGGTGCAGCATGGAGGTGACGGTGGTCTCGGTGGGCCCGTAGGCGTTCCACAACTCGCCGACGCGCAGCAGGATCTGCTCGGCCAGCGCCGGGTCCAGCGCCTCCCCGCCGGCGACGGCGCGCAGGGCGGGGTCACCCGCCCAGCCCGCCGCGATCAGCATCCGGTACGCGGTCGGCACCAGGTCGATCACCGTGGCCCCGCTGGTGGTGATCAGCTCCGCCAGCGCGTGCCCGTCGGTGGCCGTGGCCCTGTCCACCACCACCGACGTGCCGCCGGCGGCCAGGACGCTCCACAGCTCGGAGGCGGAGACGTCGAAGCTCAGCGGCGCGACCGCGGGCTGCACGTCGGCCGGGCCGAGGCGGAGCGTCGAGATCATCCCGGCCACGAGGGCGGCCAGGGCGCCGTGGGTGACCTCGACCCCCTTGGGGGCGCCGGTGGAGCCGGAGGTGTAGGTGACGTACGCCAGGTCCTCGGCGCGCACCTCGGGAAGGTCCGCGCGGGAGCCCGCCGCGAGCCGGTCCACGTCGAGCGTCACCGGCCCGTCCTCGCCGGGCGCCGTCTCCAGGGGCGTCCCGCCGCGGGTGAGGACCACGCGGGCGCCGGCGTCCGCGGCCAGCAGCCGCAGCCGCTCGGCCGGGTGTTCCGGGTCCAGCGGCAGGTACGCCGCCCCCGCCCGCCACACGCCCAGCAGCGCCGCGGGCAACATCTCGTCCCGCGGCACGTGCACGCCGACCACGTCGCCGCGCGACACCCCGTGCGCCAGCAGCCCGGCCGCGATCCGGTCGGCGCGGTCGTTCAGCTCGGCGTGGCTCAGGGCGACGCCGTCCGGGCCGACCACCGCCGTGCCCGCCGCGCCACCCGCGTTCGCCGCGAGCGACAGCGGCACCGGGGGCAGGTCGTCCGGCAGCCGGGGTCCGGCCGCGCGGGCCAGCAGCGCGGCGCGTTCGTCCGGGGTGACCGGCTCGAACGTGGCGATCGCCAGATCCGGCTCGGCCACCACGCGCCGCAGCAGCCACAGCAGCCGGTCCAGGTACGCCCCGGCCGCCTCCCGGCCGAGCAGCGCGACCGCGTACTCCAGATGCAGCTCGGCGCCGGCGGCCGTGCGGTTGACGAGCACGCTGAACTCGTGCACCGCCGCGCCCGGGCCGACCTCGGTCAGCAGTTCCAGGCAACCGGCGCGCACCGGCACCTCGGCGTGCTGCATGGCCAGCAGCACCGGGGCACGGGGCACGTCCGCGGGCGGGACCTCCTGGTGGACCAGCGCCCGCGTGGCGGCCTGCCCCGCCTGCCGGACCAGGTCGCGGAAGGTCGGCGCGGCGTCCGGCCGCAGCCGCACCGGCACCGTGTCGATCAGCGGCCCGACGACCCGGGCCAGCTCCGGCCGGGCGCGCCGCGCCGCGACCATGCCGACCAGCGTGTCGGGCTCCCCGGCGGCCAGGGCGAGCGCGGCCAGGTACACCGCGTACGGGGTCGCGCCGCACGCGCGGGCCAGCGCGGCCACGCCGTCCGTGAACTCCTCGGTGAGCGGCCTGATCACCCGGCATGTCGTCAGGTCGCCGGGCGGCGGCCCCGCCACCGGCGCCCCCGCCAGCTCGCCGCGCCAGAACTCCCGCAGCCGCGCGAGGTCGGGCCGGTCCTCCTGCTCGCGCACCGCCACGTCGCCGAGCTGCACCGCGGGCTCGGGGACGGGCTCGCCCGCCAGCTCGGCGGCCAGCTCGTCCATCAGCACCCCGGTCGAACCGCCGTCGAAGGCGATGTGGTCCGTCACGAGCACCAGCTCGGCCACGCCCTCTCCGGCGGGGCACAGGCTCGCGCGCAGCAACGGCACCTCGGTCGTCACGTCGAACACATGCTCCACCGCGGCCCGGGCCACCTTCACCGGGTCCGCGCCCGCCGGATGCTCGACCAGGGGAACGGCGACGGGCGGGTGCACGACCGCGTACGGGACGCCGTCCTCGCCGACGGAGATCGTGCTGCGCAGGGCCTCGTGCCGGCGCAGGACCGCGTCCAGCGCCCGGCGCAGCGGCGCGCTCCCGCTGAGGTCGCGCACGCGCAGCCGGATCGACACGGTGGTGACCGGGCTGTGCGGGTGGAGCTGGCGCAGCGTCCAGAACTCGCGTTGCGCGGCGGTGAGCGGGTGCCGGGTCCGGCCGGTCCGCCGCACCGGAGCCGATCCCGGCTCGCGCAGGCGCGCCGCCAGCCCGGCCGCTGTCGGTTCGGTCAGGAACGTCGCCAGCGGCACGGTGTGACCGAGCCGCCGGGACAGCTCGGTCACCACCCGGGCGGCGGCCAGCGAGTGCCCGCCCAGGTCGGCGAACCGGTCGTGCACGCCCACCTCCGGCAGGCCCAGCACGTCCGCGATCACCTCGGCCACCTGGCGCTCGTCGTCCGTCCGGGGCGCGACCGGCGCCGCGCTCCCCGTCCGGGCGGCGCCCAGCTTGGGCAGGGCCGCGCGGTCCACCTTGCCGGTGGGGGCGATCGGCAGGTCGCCGGTCACGCCGATCCTGGCCGGGACCAGGTGGTCGGGCAGCCGGTCACGCAGCCAGTCGCGCAGCTCGGGCTCGGTCACGCCGGAGGCGGCCACGTGCGCGACGAGGTAGGCGATGCCGTCGTCGTCGGTGTGCGCCAGGACGACGGCGCGGCGCACCGCGGGATGGCGGTCCAGCGCCGACTCGACCTCGCCCAGCTCCACCCGGTAGCCGCGGATCTTGACCTGGTCGTCGGCGCGGCCCACGTAGCGCAGCTCGCCGTCCACCCGCCGGACCAGGTCGCCGGTGCGGTAGACGCGGGTGCCGTCCGGGTCGGTGCCGAACGCCTGCGAGTCGTGGCCCAGGTAGCCGCGGGTCACGTTCGGGCCGCCGATCCACAACTCGCCGACCTCTCCCTCGGGGACCGGGTTGCCGGCGGCGTCGCGCACGCTGAGCAGCGCGTTCGCCATCGGCCCGCCCAGCGGCGGGTCGCCCTGGTGGTCGCGGCTCACCTCGAACAGGGTGGAGCCGGTGGTGCACTCGGTGGGGCCGTACATGTTGAGCACGCGGCGCACACCGGGGTTGGCGTACACGCGCGCGACCAGCGCGGCGGTCAGCCGCTCGCCGCCGGACAGCACCATGCGCACGCCGTCCGGCAGCGGCTCGCGCAGCAGCACCGACAGCGCGGACGGGACGCCGAAGACCGTGCGCACCTCGTCGCGGGCCGGCAGCGTCGGCAGCGCCAGCACGTTGTCCGCCATGATCACGGTCCCGCCGGCGAAGAGCGGCGTGAAGATCTGGGTGATCGAGGCGTCGAAGCAGATGGAGGAGCCGGCGAGCATGCCGCTCAGCTCCTCGGCGGTGTAGGCGGACGCCTCCCAGCGCACCAGGTTCAGGGTGTTGCGGTGCTCCACGACCACGCCCTTGGGACGGCCGGTGGAGCCGGAGGTGTAGATCACGTACGCGGCGTCGCCCGGCTCGCCGGGCACCTGCGGCCCGTGCGCGGCGGGCGTCACGTCGTCGACGAGCACGGTGTCCGCGCCGGTCGGCGCCGCGGTCTCGCGCCGCGCCGCCGAGGTGACCACCGCGGTCATGGCGGCGTCCTCGGCCATGAAACGTAAGCGCTCGGCCGGGTAGGCCGGGTCCAGCGGCACGTAGGCCGCGCCCGCCTTGAGCACCCCGATCAGCGCGGGCACCAGCCACTCGTCGCGGTCGAGGCAGATGCCCACCAGGTCGCCGCGTCCCACACCTCGCGCGGCCAGGGCGTTGGCGATCCCGTTGGCCCTGCGGTCGAGCTCGGCGTAGGTCATCCGGCTCGTGCCCGCGACGACGGCGAGGCGATCGGGTGTCCGCCGGCACTGCGCCTCCAGGGCCTCGTGGAGGCGTCCCGGCGAGTCGATGGGAGGGCGGTTCGCGCCCGTCACATCCGTAGTCATGTGTCCTCTTTCCAGCAAAGGTCAAACGTGCCCGGGTGGGCGGTATGGAACAGCCCGTTCCTCGGGACGGCACGCGGGCCCGGGCGAGGTCGTCGCTGGGCGCGTGGGGTCGTGCGGGGTCGTGCGGGCGGTTCAGTGTCGCGCGGTCGGCGGGTGCGGCGGGGGGCATTCGCGGCAAATGTCATGTTCTGCGGTTACGTGCTCCTTTCGCCCATGGTCGTCCGCGCAACAGCATCGGTGACCCGGCTTGCCGCTGACTTGGAACCTGCCATGATCTTGCTTGCAGGAGGGCGCGTCATCGGCCGGTGGGGCGGGACGGCTCGGCGGGCGGTCAGCGACGTCCCGGCGCCCGGCGTCGGCCGGAGCGCGCGAACCTCCTGGACCGGCGACAGGCAGACCCCGGGCTCCGGACGTGGGCGAGGAGTGCGGCCTTCTCGCCACTGCTCCGGAACGCCACACCGACATGATCCTCTTCGCCGGGGCGGTCCCGCAAACGGGGTCGAAAGCCAGGAAAGAGGGCGAAATGTAAGGGAGCCGTTGACATCCGGAGAAGGGTTCTCGTCAACCCCGCGCAACAGAAGGCGCGGACGGGCAAGCACATCCGTCGCGGGACCTCACGGGACGGTGAGGTCGGGGGCCGCGGCGGGAAAGGCCCTGGGGTGTTGGCGCAGAGGAGGGCTCGAAAAAAGAAGGCCCCCGCCGGGGTCGGGCCCCGGCGGGGGACGGGCGGCGTCACGGACGCCGTGGTGTGCGTGCTCAGGGGCGGCGTGGCCGCCCGCACGCGGCGCCGCGGCGTCCGGGCCCTGCTCCTGCCCGTGATGGCCAGGCCGCCGACGCGGCCGACGGGCAGGAGAGGACGGACGTCACGCGGCGGCGACGGGTCGTGATCAGCCGGTGTACCGCGGCTTGACGGCGACCGGCTCCCTCGGCCCCGCCGTCTGCTCCACCGTGGGCCGGCCTTCGGCGGGCACCGGGGAGGGCGCCGCGGAGGGGCCCGTGGCGGGCACTGCGGCGGGCTTCGCGGGCTCGGCCGAGGCCGTCCCCGAGAGCCCGGCGAGGCCCGCCGCGAGCGCCAGCGCCGCGACGCCGCCGACCAGCATGGTTCTGATCTTCATAGGGTTCCTCTCATCCTTCGAACAGGGCCTCAGCCCTTGACGACGACCGGTGTGCCGATCGCCAGGTTCTTCGCCATCCAGGTGATGTCGTCGTTGCTGACCCGGACGCAGCCGTGGCTGGCCCGCGTGCCGATGGCGGACGGCTTGTTCGTCCCGTGGATCGCCAGCTGGCCGGGGCCGCCGGCGAAGCTCTTCAGCACCGGCGAGAAACCGCTCAGCCCGAAGGCGTACGCGCCGTAGGCGCCGCCGTCGCCGGTGGGCCTCACCAGCTCGGTGAAGTAGTAGCGGCCCGGCGGCGTCGGCGTCCCGGCCTCGCCGGTCGCGACCTTGCCCGTCCTGACCGGCCGGTCGCCGTCGTAGACGGTGAAGCGGAACGCCCCGCGGTCGATCTCCACGCGGTGGGAGGTCTCCGCGAGCGTCACGTCGGCGGCCCTGATCCAGCCCATGCTGCCGTTGGGCCGGATCGGCAGCAGCACCTGGAGCCAGTCGCCCTCGTCGCGTTCCACCAGGAAGACGCGGGTCGCGCCGTAGTCGTTGGGGCTGGTGATCGTCCTCTGGGCCGCGCCCTGTCTGTCCCGGTAGATCGTGATCCGGGCCCCCTTGACGCTCGCGATCTTCGATCCGGCGCCGCCCGCCGGCTCGGTGCGCGCGATGGTGCCCGCCGTCGTGCCCGCCGTCGTGCCCGCCGTGGTGCTCGCGGGGTCGGGTCGTACGGCACTGCCTGCGCTGCCCGCGCAGCCCGCCGACAGGAGGGCGAGTGCCGTCGCCGCGGCCGTACGAAGCAGGTTGGTTCTCACCCGGCGCAGCCTGGCGGCAGAATGTGTGGAACCTGTTTGCCTGTCATGCGGATCCCGTATGCACTCGCGCAGTGCGCATAACCTCGGGCCATGTGCGCGTACGTGCTGGTCGCCGAGGACGACCCCAAGCAGGCCGAACTGCTCAGGCGCTACCTGGAGCGCGAGGGCCACGAGGTCCGCGTCGTGCACGACGGACGTTCGGCGATCGACGAGGCCCGGCAGGGGGACCCCGCCCTCGTGCTGCTCGACGTGATGATGCCGAAGGTCGACGGCCTGGACGTCTGCCGGGTGCTGCGCGCCGAGTCCGACCTGCCGATCCTGATGCTGACCGCCCGGTCCACCGAGGACGACCTGCTGCTCGGGCTCGACCTCGGCGCCGACGACTACATGACCAAGCCGTACAGCCCGCGCGAGCTGATGGCCCGCGTGCGCACGCTGCTGCGCCGCACCGGCCGGGCGCCGGAGACCGGCCGGCTGTTCCGGGCGGGCGACCTGGTCGTCGACCCGGTCAGGCACACCGTCACCGTGGCGGGCACGCCGGTCGACTGCACGCTCGCGGAGTTCCGGATCGTCGAGACGCTGGCCGCCGAGCCGGAACGGGTGTTCACCAGGAAGCAGCTGCTGGAGCGCGTCCACGGCTTCGACCGGTTCATCACCGAACGCACGGTCGACGTGCACGTGATGAACCTGCGCAAGAAGATCGAGCCTGACCCGCGCCGCCCGTCCCGGCTGCTGACCGTGTACGGCGTTGGCTACAAGCTGACCCAGGCATGAGGTCGCTGTTCGTCAGGCTGCTCACCAGCTCGGCCGTCGTGGCGGTCTGCTCGATCACGGCGACGGCGTGGCTGGCCGCCAACAGCACCTCCGGCGCGATCCAGCGCGAGCAGGGCCAGACGCTGGCCAGCGACGCCCAGATCAACAACAGCCTGCTCGGTTACGCCTCCCGCCATCCCGACTGGTCCGGCGTCGCCGCCACCGTACGCGACCTCGCCGCCGCCAACAGCCGCCGCGTCGCGCTGACCACGGAGAAGGGCGCCCTCATCGCGGACTCGGCGGCCGCCGGGACCCCGCTGCCCGCCCGGGTGTCGGCCGTCGTCGATCCGCTGGCCGTGGACGTGACCCTGGTGCCGGGGGCGGCCGAGGACCGCATCGATCCGCGCGCGGTGGGCCCCTTCCTGCTGCCCGACCGTGACCGGGCCCGGCTGGGGAAGGCCGCCGACGCCTACGCCGCCTGCATGAGACGCACCGGGCAGCCCGTCCGGACGACCGTCTCCCACACCGGCCGGCCCTCCGTGACGACGACCGGCGAGGGCGTCCCGCAGGAGCCGAGCCCGGCCCCGGCGGTGACGGCTCCCTGCGACGCGGTCACCTTCAACACGCCGACGCGCACCGAGAGGGCCGCGTTGAAGCAGCTCAACCTGCTGGTCGGCAGATGCCTGAAGGGCAAGGGCGCGGAACGCGGCTCGGTCGGCCTCGACCTCACCTGGGTTCCCAAGGAGAAGCGGCCGGCGTCCTCGGAGGCCGAGCCCGGCCAGACGATCTCGTCCTGCATCGTCGCCGCCCGCAAGGAACAGCTCGACCCCTACGTCGCCCCCGCCGCCTACCTGTACATCGGATCCCCGGCCGAGGCCGCCGGCCCGCGCATCCCGCTGCCCTCGATCGCCGGCGCCGCCCTCCTCGTGCTCGTGCTGACCGTCGGCGTCAGCGTCATGGCGGCCAGGCGCCTGGTCGGCCCGGTCAACGCGCTCACCCACGCCGCCCGGCGGATGCGCGACGGGGACAGCTCCGCCCGCGTCCAGGTCAGGACGACCGGCGAGATCAGCGAGCTGGCCACGGCGTTCAACGAGATGTCCGAGCACCTCCAGCGCATGGAGGAGCAGCGCAAGGCCATGGTCAGCGACGTCTCCCACGAGCTGCGCACCCCGCTGAGCAACCTCAGGGGCTGGCTGGAGGCGGCACAGGACGGCGTCGCCGAGCTGGACCCCGCGCTGATCGCCTCCCTGGTCGAGGAGCTCCTGCTGCTGCAGCACATCGTGGACGACCTCCAGGACCTCGCCCTCGCCGACGCGGGCAAGCTGCGCCTGCACCTCGACCCCGTGCACCTCGGCGACCTCCTCGACCAGGTGGCCACCGCCCACCGAGGCCGCGCCGAGGCCGCCGGGCTCACCCTGACCACCGGCATCGTCGGCGCCCCCACCCTGACCGCCGACCCCGTACGACTGCGCCAGGCCATAGGGAACCTCGTCACCAACTCCCTGCGCTACACGCCGGCCGGCGGGCACATCACGCTGGCCGCCCGCCAGGACGGCGACCACGTGGCCATCGAGGTGACCGACACGGGGATCGGCATCCGCGCCGAGCACCTGCCGCACGTCTTCGACCGGTTCTGGCGGGCGGAGAAGTCCCGCAACCGCCGCACCGGCGGCAGCGGCCTCGGCCTCGCGATCGTCCGCGACCTGGCCGAGGCGCACGGCGGCACCGCCACGGCCGCCAGCACCCCGGGCGTCCGCACCACCTTCTCCTTGCGCCTTCCGGCACGACCGTGATCCTGTGAGGACACGTCCTAGGGTGACGGGGATGACGGGATCGGCGGTGGGCGTGCGCACGCAGGAGCAGATGCGGCAGCGGAACCTGAGCGAGGTGCTGCGGCGCGTCCACAACGAGGGGGCGGTGTCACGCGCCGCGCTCGGCCGCCGGATGGGCCTCAACCGCAGCACCATCATGGACCTGACCGCCGAACTCGCCGCGGCCGGGCTCGTCCGCGAGGGCGTGCCGGCCGGGCGGGGGCGGGCGGGGCGGCCGTCCATCGTCGTCATGCCCGAGCAGGGCACGGTGTACGGGCTGGCGTTCGACGTCGCCGTGGACCGGCTGGTCGCGGCCCGCGTCGGGCTGGGCGGCCGGGTCCTCGACCGCAGGGAGGCCGTCCGCGCCCGCGCCGGGGTCGACCTGGAGGACGTCGTCGGGGTCCTGGCCGCCTTCGGCCGCGAGCTGGTCGCCGGGGCCGGGCCGGGCTCGTTGTGCGTGGGGGTGGGCGCCTCGTACTGCGGGCTGATCAGGCGGACCGACGGCACCGTGCGGTACGGGCCGCACCTCGGCTGGGTGGACCAGGCGTTCGGCACGGAACTCGGCGCCGGGCTCGGCCTCGGGCTGCCCGTCGAGGTGGGCAACGAGGCGCACATGGGGGCGATCGCCGAGCACGTGCGCGGCGCGGGACGAGACGCCGACAACCTCGTCTACCTGCACGGGGACGTCGGCGTCGGCGGCGGGATCATCGTCGGCGGCGAACTCCTGGACGGCGACACGGGCTACGGCTGCGAACTCGGGCACATGCTGGTCAACCCGTTCGACGGCCGGCCCTGCCTGTGCGGGTCGCGCGGCTGCCTGGAGGCCGAGGTGGGGGAGGAGGCGCTGCTCGACTACGCGGGACGGTCCGGCGACCTCGTCGGCCGCGACGGCATCCGGTCCGTCGTCGCCCTCGCCCGCGCCGGTGACGCCAGGGCGCGGGACGCCCTCGACCGCGTCGGCGACTGGCTCGGCGTCGGCGTCGTCAACCTCATCAACCTGTTCAACCCGGCGCTCGTGGTCTTCGGCGGGATGCTGCGCGACGTCTATCCGGGCGCCGAGTCGCGCGTCCGTGCCCGGATCGACGCGCACGTGCTGCCGGTGTCGCGGGAACGGGTCCGCCTGGCCGTGACGGCCCTGGGCGACGACACCACGCTCGCCGGAGCCGCCGAACTCGCCTTCGCCGGCCTTCTGGACAACCCCCTCACCACCTTGGCCGCCCTTCGCTGAGACGGTCGTCCGGCGTCCGTCGATCGCGGCGGGCGCACGCGCCCCCGGTTCGATCCGCGGGCCCGGGGGGCGTGCGTCTCACGGGGTCAGGCGTAGAGGAAGTAGTAGCTGTACTTGCTCTCCCACTGGCATGAATAGTCGTCCCACCAGTTCTGGTCGATGCCCTTGGTGCCGATCCGCTCGCACTCCGCGTGCTCCCTGAAGACGCCCGCCAGTTTCTCGGCGTTCGCCGGGGCGGCGCCGATCGTCAGCGACACTCCAAGGACCATGACGGCCGAGACGAGAACAGCGCGTGCCTTTCGCATTCGTCCTCCTGCGACTGGGGAGATCATGTCGGTGGACATTATCACTCACGGCTCCGGTGGGATTGTCGCGGCGGAATCACCGGCTGACAGGTCATGAAAATTTCATCGGCGTGAAAGACGCCGTGGGGGTGTATCCGACCGGCTGTGCATGCCATGGATGATCTGGGGCCGTCTCCGCGCCTTACAGCCCCAAAGTACGATTTATGCCGCTTTCCCGTTCTAAGAGAAACGAAACTTCGGAAACTTTGACCATCGTCGCGTAGGTGTCATATCGTCTCCCCGCCCATATCGATGTGAGCCGCGACACTCGAACAGGACGTTGTTCTCACAGGCGCTACAGGTCGGCGTGCTCATCACGGCCGCCCTGCCATCGGACGAGACACGGACGGCCACCCGGGGAAGCGGCGACCATCCGACCAACCGGAGTCGCACCATGCAAGCTCGAATCCGCACGGCCGCCGTCGGCTTGGCGATGACCGTGCTGGCCGCCGTCGGTGTGCCGGCGGCCTTCGCGCCGCCGGCACACGCGACGCAGACGATCACCGACATCGCCTACGCGCCCGCGCAACCGGCCGGCAGCAGAGGGCATCTGCTGGATCTCTACCTGCCCGCCACCGGCATCACGCCCCGGCCCCTGATCATCTGGCACACCGGCTCGGCGTGGAGCAGCGACGACGGCAAAGCCGGCGCGGACGCCATCGCCGCGATCTTCAACCCGCTGGGCTTCGCGGTGGCCGGCGTCAGCGTCCGCTCCAGCGCCCAGGCGATCTTCCCGGCCCAGGTGCACGACATCAAGGCGGCGATCCGCTGGCTGCGCGCGAACGCCGCCACGTACCAGCTCGATCCCAACCGATTCGCGATCATGGGCGACTCCTCGGGCGGCTGGCTGACGGAGATGGCCACCCTGTCCGGCGGCGTGTCGGCGATGGAGGGCGCCATCGGCACGACCGGCGTCTCCAGCGCCGTCCAGACGGGGCTCGCCTTCTACAGCCCGACCGACTTCCTGCAGATGAACGCGCAGAACCTGCCGACCGGCGGGCTGGACCACAACTCTCCCGCCTCGCCGGAGTCCCTGCTGGTCGGCTGTCCCATCCAGACCTGCCCGGCCACGGTGGCCCAGGCCAACCCGATGACGTACGTCGACGCCAACGACCCGCCGCTGATGTTCCTGCACGGCCAGGCCGACTTCCTGGTGCCGCACGGCCAGAGCGTGCTGCTCTACAACAAGATCAAGGCTCAGTGCGGGTCGGCCACCTTCGTCTCGGTGCCCGGCGCCGACCACATGATGCCGCAGGTCATGGACCCCGCCCATTACGGCACGCAGACCGTCCGCACCACCAAGAACTGCGGCGAGACCGTCGGCACCGGCACCCTCGACCCCACCTGGCCCAACTTCACGACCTTCCTGCGCGGCGGGCTCAAGATGGGCACCTCCTGCGAGGTCACCTACGCCACCGAGGTCTGGAACGGCGCCTTCAACGGCAGCCTGACCATCAGGAACACCGGCACCACCCCCATCTACGGCTGGACCGCCACGTGGGTTTGGTCGGGCAACCAGCTGATCACCAACGCCTGGAACGCCACGGTGACCCAGACCGGCACGCAGGTGACCGCCCGCGACGCCGGCACCAACACCTATATCGGCCCCGGCTCCAGCCAGAGCCTCGGCTTCTCGGCGTCCGTCACCGGGACGAACGACATTCCCGCCCAGTTCAAGCTCAACAACCTGGTCTGCACGAGAGTGCCCGCCTGAGACGACCCGGGTTCCGCCGCCGTGGATTCCCGAATTTCATTCGGCGAATCCGCGACGGGGAGCTGAATAGCGGCTTTCCCTTATTGCAGCACGTTCCGTCGAACCTCGGTCACGGAAGGTCGCGGATCACCTTATTGCGTTATTCGACGGGCCGCCCCTATCCTTACCCGGGACGGCCCGCCGGCTCATTTACCGTCGTATTCACCGACCGGCCGGGGGCCATGTGACTCCTGGCCGGAAATAAATCGGATAAGCGCTTTTCCCTGTCGCGGGCCGTTGTCCGGGATTCGTCGATGAGTTAGGGGGCGTGTGCGTACACCCAACATGTTCGTCAGGAGCCTGGGCGTTTACGTGCCTGACAGCGTGAGCGTCGAGCAGGCCGTCCGCGAAGGCTGGTACCCGGCCGCGGACGCCGAGAGGTACCGGCAGCTCGGGGCGGCGGTGGCCGGCGACATGCCGGCGCCGGAGATGGCGCGGCTCGCGGTCCTGGACGCGTACGAGCGGTGGGGCGAGTCCTCCCCGCGCGATCTGGACCTGCTGCTCTACCCGTCGGTCTGGCACCAGGGCCCCAACGGCTGGCAGCCCCAGCACTACCTGCAGATGCACCTCCTCGGCGGCGGCGTGCCGGCGCACGAGATCCGCAGCGGCTGCGTCGGGATGATCAGCTCGCTGGAGCTGGCGGCGAGCTACCTCCAGGCCGCCGCGGACCGGGAGACGGCCATGGTGGTCTCCGCCGACAACCACGGCACTCCGCTGGTGGACCGCTGGCGGATGACCCCCGGGGCGCTGATCGGCGACGCGGCGGCCGCGCTCGTCCTCGGCAAGGACTACGGCATGGCCGAGCTGCTGTCGGTGAACATGACGGTGATCCCCGAGGCCGACGCGGTCAACGACGGCGCCTACCCGCTCTTCCCCCCGGACGCCACCGTCGGCAGGGGGCTGAGCTTCGGGGACCGGCACGAGGAGTTCCGGCAGCGGCTGCTCAAGGCGCAGGGCACCGGCATCCACCTGACGATCCAGAAGACGATGATGCAGCAGGTCGAGCAGACCCTGGACGAGGCCGGCATCGACTTCGCCGACATCACGCGGGTGGCCTTCCCGCACGGCCGCCGCGAGGACCTGGACGGGCAGATGTCCTGGCTGGGCATCGACGAGGACCAGACGACCTGGGACTACGGCCGGCGCGTCGGCCACTGCGGCGCGGTCGACCAGTTCATCGCCTTCGAGCACCTGATCGCGACCGGCGGGCTCGTGCCCGGCGACCACCTGCTCATGGTCGGCTTCGGCTCCGGCACGTCGGTCGCCGCGGCGGCGTTCCGAATCCTGTCCACCGCTCCCGTCACGAGAGGAGCACGCGCGTGAGCGACGACCTCACCCGGCGGCTGGTCGAGTTCGTCCAGGACAACCTCGTCCTGGACGGCGACGACGTCAAGGTCGACGAGACGACCCCGCTCCTCGTGTCGGGCCTCCTGGACTCCCTGCGCACGGCGCGGCTGCTGAACTTCCTCAGGAAGGACGTCGGCGTCCGGGTCACCGCCGCCATGCTCGACCCCGAGAACTTCAGGGACGTCGCGACCATCGTGACGATGGTCAGAGAACTCCGATCCGCTTAGCCGGGACGAGGACGGAAGTCATGCGGTACGCGGACACCTACATCGGCGGCGTGGGAACCTACCTGCCCCGGACCGTCGTCAGCGTCGAGAAGGCCGTCGCCAAGGGCTGGTACCCGGCGGAGGACGCCGAGCTGCACAACCTGGCGGGGACGGTGGTCGCCGGCGACGTGCCGGCACCGGAGATGGCCCTGCACGCCGCGCGCAGCGCGATCAAGCGCAGCGGCCGGGCGCCGGGCGACCTCGATCTCCTCCTGTACGCCTCGACCTGGCACCAGGGCCCGGACGGCTGGCCCCCGCACGCCTACCTGCAACGTCATCTCGTCGGCGGGGACGTGCTGGCCACCGAGATCCGGCAGGGCTGCAACGGCATGTTCATCGCCCTGGAACTGGCGGCCGGTCACCTGGCCGCCGCGCCCGGCAGGCAGGCCGCCCTGCTGGTCGCCGCCGACAACTACGGCACCCCGCTGATGGACCGGTGGCGGATGGGCCCCGGCTACATCGGCGGGGACGCCGCCGCCGCGCTCGTCCTCACCAAGGACCGCGGGTTCGCCCGCCTGGCGTCGGTCTGCACGACGACGGTGGCCGAGGCCGAGGAGCTGCACCGGGGCAGCGAACCGCTGTTCCCGCCGGGCGTCACGGTCGGGCGCCGGATGAGCTTCGCGGCCCGCAACGAGCAGTTCCGGCAGCAGGTCATGCCCAAGGGCGAGGCCGGCGCGGCGTTGTTCACCATCCAGCGGGCGCTGATGGAGATCGTCGAGCGCGTGCTGGACGAGAGCGGGATCGAGGCCCGCGACCTGACCCGCGTGGCGTTCATGAACTACTCCGAGGAGATCGTCGAACAGCGGTGCATGGCCGTGCTCGATCTGCCCATGTCCCGCTCCACCTGGGACTACGGCCGCACCATCGGCCACTGCGGGGCCGGCGACCAGGTGCTCTCCCTCGACCACCTGCTCACGACCGGGCAGCTGGGCCCCGGCGACCACCTGCTCATGCTCGGCACCGGGCCCGGGGTGACCGTCTCCGGGGCCGTGCTCGAAATCCTCGAAACTCCTCATTGGGCCTGACATCGAAGGGAAACGAACGCAGATGGTCGACACTCCGCGCGGAGCCCGGGTGGAACCAGTCGCGGTGGTCGGGATCGGATGCCGTCTCCCCGGCGACGTCCACTCACCGGACGAGTTCTGGGACCTGCTGTGCGCCGGCCGCAACACGACCGGGCCGCTGCCCGCCGAACGCTGGCGCAGCTACGAGACCCGGAGCCCTGAGCACGCCGCCGCGCTGCGCGACGCCGTACGGCACGGCAGCTTCCTGAGCGACATCGAGGGCTTCGACGCGGAGTTCTTCGGCCTGTCGCCCCGCGAGGCCGAGCTGATGGACCCGCAGCAGCGCATCCTCATGGAGACCGCGTGGGAGGCCCTGGAGCACGCCGGCCTGCCGCCGCACGAGCTGGCCGGGACCGACGGCGGGGTGTTCGTCGGCGTCTGCACGGCCGACTACGGCGGGCGGCTGCTGGAGGACCTGCCCCAGATCGAGGCATGGACCGGGATCGGCGCCGCGACCTGCGCCGTGGCCAACCGCATCTCCTACTCCCTCGACCTGCGCGGCCCCAGCATGGCGATCGACACCGCCTGCTCGGCGTCGCTGGTCGCGCTGCACCTGGCCGCGCAGAGCCTGCGGCTCGGCGAGAGCGACGTCGCCCTCGCCGGCGGCGTCAACCTGCTGGTCACCCCCGGCCAGACGCTCACGCTCGGCACCGCCGGCGCCCTGGCGCCCGACGGGCGGTCGAAGTCGTTCGACGCGGCGGCCGACGGCTACGGCCGCGGCGAGGGCTGCGGCGTGGTCGTGCTCAAGCGCCTGTCCGACGCGCAACGCGACGGTGACCGCGTGCTCGCGCTGGTCATCGGCAGCGCCGTGAACCAGGACGGGCACACCAACGGCATCATGGCGCCGTGCGGCGAGGCCCAGGAGCACGTGATGGCCCGGGCCTGCAGGCAGGCGGGCGTCGCGCCGTCCACCGTCGACTACGTCGAGGCGCACGGCACCGGCACCCGGCTCGGCGACCCGCTGGAGGCGGGCGCGCTGTCCTCGGTGTACGGCGCGGGGCGGCCCGCCGGCGACCCGTGCCTGATCGGCTCGGTCAAGTCCAACATCGGCCACCTCGAAGGCGCCGCCGGCATCGCCGGCGTCATCAAGGCGGTGCTCGCCCTCGACCGCGGGGAGATCCCGCCGAGCGTGCTGTCCGCCCTCAACCCGGCCGTCCCGTGGGAGTCCTCGGGCCTGCGCGTGGTGACGCGGCGATCGTCCTGGCCGGAGCGCGACCACCCGCGCCGGGCGGGCGTCTCCAGCTTCGGGTACGGGGGCACGGTCGCGCACATCGTGCTCGAACAGGCCCCGCCGGCCCGGCACGCGCCCGCGCAGGAGGAGACGCCTCCCCGCGCGGAGCGGCTGTTCCCGCTGTCGGCCGCGTCGGAGCAGGCACTGCGGCAGTACGCGGGCCGGCTCGCCGATCACCTCGGGACGGGCGTCGAGCCGGCGTCGGCGGGGCACACGCTGGCGCTGCGGCGCACCCATCTGGCCCGCCGCGCCGTCGTCATCGGGACGGACGCCGACGAGCTCGCGGCCCACCTGCGCAGGCTCGCCGACGACGTGCCGGCCGAGGCGGTCCTCACCGGGGACGTGCTGCCCGACCTCGGCCCCGGGCCGGTCTGGGTGTTCTCCGGGCAGGGCTGCCAGTGGCGCGGGATGGGGCGGGAGCTGCTCGCCGTGCCGGACTTCGCGTCCCTGGTCGACGAGGTGGAGCCGATCTTCGCCGAGGAGATCGGCTTCTCGCCGCGGCAGGTCCTGGCCGACGGCGACCTCGACACGATCGACCGCGTGCAGACCATGATCTTCGTGATGCAGCTGGGCCTCGCCCGGCTCTGGAACGCGTACGGGGTCGCGCCGCGGGCCGTCATCGGCCACTCCGTCGGGGAGATCGCGGCGGCGGTGACGGCCGGCGCGATGTCCGTCGCCGACGGCGCCCGCCTGATCTGCCGCCGCTCGCGGCTGCTGCGGCAGGCCGAGGGCAAGGGGGCCATGGTGATGGTCGGCCTGTCCTTCGAGGAGGCGGCCGAGCGGCTGGCCGGGCGTACCGACCTGGTGGCCGCGATCTCGTCGTCGCCGGGCTCCACCGTGCTGTCCGGCGACGTCGCCGCGGTCGAGGCGGTGGTGGAGGACTGGCCGGCCGAGGGCATCGTGGTGCGGCGGGTGGCCTCGGACGTCGCCTTCCACAGCCCGCACATGGAACCGCTGGCCGTCGAGCTGGCCGCCGCCGTCGCCGATCTGTCGTTCGGCGCGCCCCGCATCCCCATGTACACGACCGCGCTGGCCGACCCCCGCGCGACGCCCGTGCCGGACGGCGCGTACTGGGCCGCGAACCTCCGTGACCCCGTGCGGCTGACCGCGGCGACGACGGCCGCGGCGCAGGACGGCCACCGCGTGTTCCTGGAGATCTCCCCCCACCCGGTGGTCGCGCACTCCGTCACCGAGACGCTGTCGGAGAACGGGTTCGAGGACGTGTTCGTCGGCACCTCGCTGCGCCGGAACCAGCCGGAGTTGCCCGGCTTCCTGGCCGCGGTGGGCACGGCGCACTGTCACGGCGTCGAGGTGGACTGGAACCGGCTCCAGCCGTACGGCGGCCTCACCGACCTGCCGCCGTACGCCTGGCAGCACCGCCGCCACTGGCGCGAGGGCTCCGGCGACGACGGCAACCGCGGGCACGACGTGCGCTCCCACACCCTGCTCGGCGCCGGGACCGGCCTCGCCGGCAGCCGGACCCGCGTGTGGCGGACCGGCCTGGAGGACGCCAACCGGCCCTACCCGGGCAGCCACACCCTCAACGGGATCGAGATCGTGCCCGCCGCCGTGCTGGTCAACACGTTCCTGCACGCCGCCGAGGACGAGGACGTCACGCTCACCGGCGTGGAGATGACGCATCCGCTGATGACCGCGGAACGCCGGCAGGTCCAGGTCGTGCACGAACCTCCGGCGATACGGCTCGCGGCCCGTACGCCGGCCGGCCCCGGCGAGCCCGAACCGGCCTGGCTGGTGCACGTCACCGCCGACGTGGCCGCTCCTGGCCAGGTCAAGCCCGACGTGCTGCCCGACGCCGGCGCTCTGACCCCGATCGACCCCACGTTCGTGCACCGGCGGCTGGCCGCCGTCGGCGTGCCCTCGACGGGCTTCGACTGGACGATCGAGACGCTGCTGGGCGGCGACGGCGCGCTGCGCGCCACCGTCCGCACCGGGGACGCCGAGAGCTGGGCCCCCGCGCTGGACGCGGCGATGTCCGTCGCGCCCTGCGTGTTCCCCGGCGATCCGGTGCTGCGCATGGTCGTGCGCATCGACGAGGTCGTGCTGACCGGCGCCCCGCCCGCGACGGTGGTCATCGACGCGGCCGTGGACCGGGCCGCCGACGACACCGTGCGGGCGCTCCTGGCCGACCCGGACGGCCGGGTGGTGGGACACCTCACGGGGCTGCGCTACCCGGTGATCGACGCGCCCGTCCCGGCCGAGGAGGAGCTCGGCGGGCCCGCGGAGTCGTTCGCCGGGCTGACGGCGGAGGGTCTGCGCGACCGCGTCCTGCCCGAGGTGCGCGCGGAGATCGCGGCCGTGATGCGGCTGGCCCCCGAGGACCTGGCGGTCCGTCGTCCCCTGGTCGAGCAGGGGCTGGACTCGGTGATGACGGTCATGGTCCGGCGGCGGCTGGACAAGCGCTTCGGCTGCCGTCTTCCCGCGACCCTGCTGTGGCAGCAGCCCACCATCGCCGCGATCGCGGACCGGCTGGTGGAGCTGCTCGCGGCGGCCAGGCCGGAGGCGGCGGCGGAGGCCGTACCGGAGGGCATGCCCGCGATCGGCGGGTGAGAGCGGCGCGGGCGGCCCGGCGGAGGATCTTCCCGGGCCGCCCGCGGCGTCCGGTCAGGAGCCCGCCCGCCCGCGGCGTCCCGTCGGGGGCCCGCCGGGAGGCGGCGTCCGGTCAGGAGCTCGCCGGTCGGTCGAGCCGGCGGAGCTGATGGTCGAGGACCGCGGTCGCCTCCGCGATGTCCAGTTCCCCGACCAGCACCCCGTCGGCCAGCCCGCGCGCGAGCGCGAGCAGTACGTGCGCCTCGGCGCCCGCCTCGACGCCGGGGTCCGCGGCGGTGGCGGCCACGAGCGCGGCGATCTCGCGGTGCACCGCGTCGCCGCCCGCGCGGTACAGCTCGCGCACGTCGGGATCGGCGACGGCCCTGGCCAGGAACGCGTGCCCGGCGAGCAGCAGCACGGGAGCGCGCGAGCCCAGCTCGACGACGGCGAGCAGCGTGCGCCGCAGCGTGTCGGCCGGCCCGGCGGCCTCCCGCAGCGCCTCCCGGACATGGCCTTCGATCTCCTGCCTGAGCAGCTGCGCGCTGGCGCGCATCAGGTCGGCCTTCGCCCCGAAATAGTGCTGCACGAGCCCCTTGGAGACGCCGGCCTCCTGGGCGACCCCGCCGATGCTCACCCCGGCCAGGCCGTCACGGGCGCACAGCCTGAGCGCGGCATGGGCGATCTCGGCCCGCCGCGCCGCGTGGTCCACCTGCTTCGGCACGGCCCCCCTCTCTTTGCGATACGAGTGTATCGTGACGTTGTTGCGATACGATCGTATCGCGAAGGGCGAACGAAGGATCCCGCACGTGAACGATCTAGTGGAACCCAACATCGGAGCCGCGTTCCGCGCGCGGCGGCTCGGCCACTTCCGCGACGCCCCCGCCTTCGCGCGCTACCGCAACGCCTACGACGACGCCATGGCCCAGCTCCCCGAACCCGTCCAGATCCACGACGTGGTGACCGGCTTCGGATCCGTCCGGGTCTACCGTTTCGGCGGCGGCGACGGCGTGCCGCTGCTCCTGCTGCCGGGGCGCACCTCGGCCGCCCCGATGTGGGAGGCGAACCTGGCCGGCCTCGTCGCCCGGCGGCCGGTCTACATCGTCGACCTGCTCGGCGAGCCCGGCCTGTCGGTGCAGACCCGGGCGTTCACCGGTGCGGACGACCAGGCGACCTGGCTGGCCGAACTGCTGGACCGGCTCGGCCTCGACCGGGTGCACCTCGTCGGGGTGTCCATCGGCGGGTGGGGCGCCTTCCACCTGGCCCTGCGCGTGCCGGAGCGGATCGCCTCGGTGAGCGTGCTCGACCCCGCCAACCTGTTCGGCCGGATCACCTGGAAGGTCGTCGTCTTCTCGCTGGGCTCGGTGGTGCCGTTCTTCCCCGAGTCGTGGCGCAGGAAGCTGCTGAGCTGGATCTCCGGCGGGGCCGACGCCTCGGCCGACGAGCCCGTCGCCAACCTGATCTCGGCCGGGATGCGGGACTTCACCGCGTTCCTGCCGCCGCCCGCGTACCCCACGGACGACCAGGTGGCCGGGCTGGACGTGCCGGTGCTCGCGCTGATCGCCGGGCGCAGCATCATCCACAACCCGCGCAAGGCCGCCCTGCGGGCCCGCCGCCTGCTCGCCCGGGGCGTCGTCGAGTTGTGGCCGGACGCCTCCCACGCACTCAACGGTGAGTTCCCCGACCGCGTCAACACCCGGGTCCTCGCCTTCGCCGACGAGGTCGACCGCGCTGACGACACTGCCGGAGACACTGCCGGAGACACTGCCGGCGACACGCCCTGACGCCACGGGCCGGGGCTTCTCAGCCGGGCTGCTCGCGGATCTCCCTGGTGGCCGAGCGGTAGGCGCGGGCGACCCCGGCGAGCAGGCCCAGCATCAGCGGCACCTGCTCCTGCGTGAACTGCCCGCGGATCTGCTCCAGGTGCCGCTCGGAGGTGACGCGGGTGGCGTGGTACTCGGCCATGCCGCCCTCCAGCAGCTCCACCGTGACCATGCGCCGGTCGCGCTCGCCGCGTACCCGCCGCACGTAGCCGGCCTTCTCCAGACGGTCGATGAGCCGGGTCGCGGAAGCGGACGGGAGCCCCAGCTCCTCGGAGATCGCCCCCACCGGGAGGGGGCCGCGCATCTCCAGCAGGATGAGCGCGGCCACGTCCACGTGGTGCACGCCGAGCCGGTCGGCGATCGCCTCGATATGCAGCATGACCGCGATCAGGAACTCGCGGTAGACGTCCGCTTCTGGGTGGTTGTCGGTCACTCGCCCCAATGTACTTCACAGCGATGTATCTTTGAATCGAAGTAACTTCGTTTTGGAGATAAAATGGACGTTGTTGTCATCGGCGCCGGCGTGGGCGGCCTGGCCGTCGCGCGCAGCCTGCTCACTGCCGGCCACCAGGTGCGGATCTACGAACAGGCCACCGCCCTGCGCACGGGCGGCGCCGGGCTGAGCATCTTCAGCAACGGCGCCGCGGTGCTGCACGACCTCGGTGTCACCCTTGACGGCGTCGGCGGCCGGTTCGACCGGATCGACGCGCTGACCGCGGACGGCCGGCTGCGGCTCACCTCCGACATGGCCCACGCGGCCACGCTCTACGGTTTCCCGAACAAGTCGGTCTCCCGCCGTCTCCTGCTGGAACGGCTGGCCGACGGGCTGCCCGGCGACCTGATCCGCTACGGCACGGCCTGCCGGACCGTGACCCAGGACGGCGACCGGGTGACCGCGACCTTCGAGGACGGCTCGACGGCCACCGGCGACCTGCTGATCGGCGCCGACGGCCACCACTCGGTCGTCCGGCGCGAGTTGTGGGGCGACGTCCCCATCCGGACGGCCACGTTCGGCACCTGGCAGGCATTGAGCCGGATCGACATCGACCTCGCCCGCACCCATCTGCACCTCATGATCACCGGTAAGGAAGGCGCCTGCGGGATCATCCCCGCCGGTGACGGCAAGCTCCAGTGGTGGTTCGACGTGCGCTGGGCCCCCGGCGAGCCGCGTCCGGCCGCGCCCCTGGCCGAGCTGCGGCGCCGCTTCGGCCACTGGGCGTCGCCCGTCCCCGAGCTGCTCGCCCAGGCGTCGGAGGCCGACCTCGACTTCTTCGGCCACCACTGGCAGAAGGTGCGCCGGGAGTGGGGCAAGGGCCGCGTCACCCTGCTCGGCGACGCCGCCCACCTCATGCCCCCCACCCTCGGACAGGGCGCCAACCAGACCCTGGAGGACGTGTGGGTGCTCGGCCGCGAGCTGGCCAAGGGCGGCGACCCGGCGCAACGGCTGCGCGCCTACGAACGGGCCCGCTACCCGCACGTCAACCTGGTGTCCAGGCTGGCCCGGCGCAGCCCCGCCAACTGGCGCATCCCCCCGTTCGTCGGCCGGATGGTCTCCGAGACGTCCCAGAGCGGGTTGCTCGCCCGCTTCAGCAACCGCCTCACCGCCGCTCTCGCCCACTGAGCGCGGGCACGCCGGGTCGCGGGCTCCGGCGCCGGTGGTAGGCGTAGGTGACGGCGGCGAGCAGCGGCCCCCACAGCAGGAGCGGAAGGTAGCAGACGGCGAAGATCGCGGCCTCCCAGCCGCCCGCCTGGCTGGGGAAGTCCGGCGGGATCGGCTCGCCGCGCATGGTCACCCCGGCGAGCTCGGTCACGAAGGCCGCGCTCCACAGGACCGTCAGAATCACGGCGCCCGACGCCGCCGGAACGACGGCGGCCGGCGTCGGCACCCTGCGGCCACGCAACCCGGGGACCCAGCGGGGAAACCGCTCACCCCACGCGGCCACCAGCCCGACGGCGGTGAACGCCGCCAGCTCCGAGACGATCGACAGGAGCACGACATACAGCCGTTCACCGAGCCCGATCCCGCGGTCGAACGCCGCGGGCAACCGCCAGAGGCTGGACGGCAGCACGGTGAACGGCACGGCGTAGGCGGCGATCCGCGCCCAGCGGGGCACCCCGGCCACCGGCGCGTGGGCGGCCCGCCACGCCGTGCGCAGCCGCCCGCCGGTCACCGGCGAGCCCGCGGTCGCGGCGGCCACGGGGAGCGGCGCCGCGGCGCCGCGCGAACGATCAGTTCTCGTCATGGCGCTCACGCTAGGAACGAGCGGGCCGCCCTGCCTCCCCCCGGCGGGGGAGTGCGGCCCCGGCGGCGTCGGCTAACGTCGGTCCACGTGAAACGCCCTCTCGCCCAGGCCGCGCGGGCCGGGGTCTACCAGCTCCTGGGCGCCGCGCTGCTGGCTCCGGTCGCCGCCGGGCTCGGCCTGCCGATCCTGGCCGAGCTGACGCCGGGCCGCCTGCTGGTGCTGTGGGCGGCGTGCCTGCCCGCCTCGGCGCTGCTCGCGCTGCTGCCGCTGACCCGCCGCCTGGAGGTGATCGCGCTGTCGGACCTGCTCGACGTGGACGTGCCCGAACGCGGTGACCGCCTCTACCTGGTGGCCCTGACCAGCCTGCACCTGTACGTCGGCGGGACGCTCAGCGCGGCCGTCCTGGCGTTGTCCCCCGGGCTGCTGCCGCGGGCCTGGCAGGCGGCGCCCGGCCAGGTGGCCGAGGTGCTGCTGCTCATCGCCGTCGTGCTGGCCGCGATGGTCGCCGCCGGGCTCGGCCAGCGCTGGGTCGCGCGGCGGCTGCTGCGTTCCGAGCCGTCCCGGCTGATCGACGAGCTGGACCGCCGCCAGTCGCTCGCCCTGGAGCTGCACGACTCCGTCGGCCACGCACTCAGCGTCGTCCTGGTGCAGGCCATGGCGGCCGAGGCGGCGCTGCGCCGCGCCGCCCCCGAGCTCGCCGCCCAGTCGCTCGGCCACCTGACGACCACCGCCCGCAACGCTCAGCAGGAGCTCGACGTGCTGCTCGGCGTGCTCGACGACGGCGCGGCCGGCCGGACGCCCACCCTGGAGGCGCTCGGCACGCTCACCCGCGGCCTCGACGTCCGGGTCAGCGTCGGCTACCTCGGCAAGGTGTCGCCCGCGACCTCGCGGGCCGCGTTCGCGATCGCCAGGGAGGCGCTCACCAACGCCCTGCGGCACGGGCACGGCCCGGTCACGCTCGCCGTCGCCGTCGCCGCCGCCGAACTGACCCTGACCATGGACAACGCGACCCTGAGCAGGCCGGGAGAGCCGGGGCGCGGCCTGACCGGCATGCGCATGCGGGCCCGGCTCGCCGGCGGGACGTGCACCTGGGAGGAGGTGGGCGGAACGTGGCGCGTCCGGGCGAGCCTGCCGCTGTGATCCGGGTCGTCCTGGCCGACGACGAGCAGCTCATCCGCTCCGGCTGGGCGACCATGCTCTCCCTGCACGACGACATCGAGGTGACGGCCGAGGCCGCCGACGGACGAGCGGCGGTCACGGCCGGCGCCGGCGCGGACGTCGTGCTGATGGACATCCGCATGCCGGTCATGGACGGCCTGGCCGCGACCCGGGAGCTGGCCCGCCGCTCGCCGAGGACGCGCGTCGTCATGGTCACCACGTTCGAGAGCGACCAGCTCGTCTGGGGCGCCCTGCGCGCGGGAGCCGCCGGCTACGTGCTCAAACGCTCGCCCGCCGGCGAGCTGGTGGAGGCGGTCCGCCTGGTGCACCGGCGCGACGCGGTGCTCTTCCCCGACGCGCTGCGCCGCATCGCCGCGCCGCACGTGGGCAGCGCCCGCCAGAGCCTGCCCGTCGAGCCGACGCCGCGCGAGCTGGACGTCCTGCGGCACATCGCGCTCGGGCGAAGCAACGCGGAGATCGCCGCCGCGCTGCACGTCACCAGGGAGACGGTCAAGACGCACGTCGGCAACCTCCTGGACAAGCTCGGCGCCCGCGACCGCACCCAGGCGGCGGTGCTCGCCTACGAGCTCGGCCTCGTCGGCCCGGTCGGGGAATGATCCCTCTCAGGAGGGAGGCGGGGTACCGCATCCCGCTCAAGAGCGAGACGGGACTTCGCCCGCTCCGGCGATGTCCGGCAGGCCGCGGAGAACCAGGATTGGGGAGGTCATCACCGCTAAGGAGTCAACGAGATGAACCCCCGCATCGCCTTCGTCGCCGCCCCCGTGCTCACCTTCACCTACGGCGTCCTCCGCATCCTGGACGGCCTGGACGGCAGCCGCGGTCCCGGCCTGGCCTGGACGACCGGGCACCTGGCCTTCATCGGCGCCCTGGCGTTCTTCGCCGTGACCTTCCACGAGATGCGCAGGCTGGCCGGCCGCGGCCGTCTGGCGACAGGGCTGGCCGTGGCCGGATATGTCGGCATCACCACGCTGATCGCCCAGTTCTCCATCGACATCGTCGTGGGGTTCCGCTCGGCCGACCACGCCGCGATGGGCGTGCTCTTCGACCAGGTCCAGTCGGTTCCCGGGGTGCAGCAGGTGGTCTACGACTTCGGGCCGATGTTGTTCTTCGTCGCCCAGATCGGCCTGGTCCTCCAGCTCGCCGTCCAGCGCCGCGTCAAGGCGTGGACGCCCGTCCTGGTGGTCGCCGACGTCATGGTGCCGTTCGTGGAGAAGGACCTCATGCCGCTGGGCGCCGCCTGCCTGCTGGTCTCCTTCCTGGCGATGGCCCGGGTGTCGCGGGCGTCCCGTGCGGCCGACGGCCGGCACCGCGTGGCTGAGCCCGCCGTACCGGCCGCCGTGTGACGATCGGGGTGTGACCCGTCGACCGCCTGGTGTCAGCACGCTGCTGAGGGGACGCGGCGCGGAGCCGCGGTTCACCTCCGCGGGCCGGACGGGCCCACGACGCCCGGCGACTGACACCCGGAACCAGCCCCGGGCGCGACGCTCACCGTCCGGGGGCGGCGACGGGCAGGGTGAGGATCATGGTGAGACCGCCCCCGGGGGTCTCGTCGGGCACGAGCGTGCCGCCCATGGCCTCGGCGAGCCCGCGGGACAGGGCGAGCCCGAGCCCGACGCCGGAGTGGTTGTCGCGGTCGCCGAGCCGCTGAAACGGCTGGAAGACGCGGTCGTGCGCCTCCGGCGGGATGCCGGGGCCGCGATCCATCACCCGGATCTCGACGTGGTCGCCGTGCCCGCTGGCGGTGACCAGCACGGTCCGGCCGGGCGGGCTGAAGCGCACGGCGTTGGACATGAGGTTGACCAGGACGCGTTCCAGCAACGCGGGATCGGCCAGCACGTCGGGCAACTCGACGGAGACGTCGCCTTCGACGCGGTCCCGCAGCGGGCCGAGATCGTCGATGGCGCGCGGCACGATCTCCTCGAGCGCCAGCGGCTGCGCGCTCACCCCGAGCACGCCGGCCTGCAGGCGGCTCATGTCCAGCAGGTTCGCCACCAGCCGGTCCAGCTTGTCCAGCGACTCCTTCGCGGTGGCGAGCAGCTCGGACCGGTCCCCTTCCGACCAGGCGACCTCGGTGCTGCCCAGGCTCTCGACGGCGGCCTTGGCCGAGGCGAGCGGCGTGCGCAGGTCGTGGCTGACGGCGGCCAGCAGCGCGGTGCGCATCCGGTCGGCCTCGGCGAGCGGGCGGGCGAGCTCGGCCTCCTGCTGGAGGCGTTCCTGGCGCAGCGCGACGGCGGTCTCGGCGGCGAACGCCTCCAGCACCGTGCGGTCGGCGGCCTCCAGCGGCTCGCCCCTGGCGGCCAGGACCAGTTCCTCGTCGATGACGACGTCGGTGTCGGACCGTCCCGGGCAGGTGGCGGGGGCGCCGCCGGAGGTCGCGACGATCCGCCAGGCGTCCGGGTCGGACTGCTGGTCGGGCGCGCGCGCGGCCTCGGGCCGCCGTTCCAGCAGGGTGACGGAGGTCAGGCCGAAGGTCTCGCGCATGCGTTCCAGCAGCGAGGACACCGCGGCCTCGCCGCGCAGCACGTGACCGGCCATGGTGGACAGCAGCTCGGCGTCGGCGCCGGCCCGCGCGGCCTCCCTCGTCCGGCGGGCGGCGATGTCCACGATTGTGCTCACCGCCGCCGCCACCAGCACGAACACGACCAGCGCGAACAGGTTCTCCGGGGCGGCGATGGTGAACTCGCCGACCGGCGCGGTGAAGAACCAGTTGA
The DNA here is from genome assembly GCF_040649795.1 of Nonomuraea sp. NPDC048881. Lineage (NCBI taxonomy): Bacteria > Bacillati > Actinomycetota > Actinomycetes > Streptosporangiales > Streptosporangiaceae > Nonomuraea > Nonomuraea sp. NPDC048881. The sequence goes on along the minus strand of NZ_JBEZGC010000028.1, from coordinate 65,546 downwards.
GCAGCAGCGAACCGCCGACGGCCGCGGTGATGGCCGGCCACATGCCGCCGACCAGGGCCACCCCGACGGTCAGGCACAGGAAGAACAGGATCTCGCTGGGCAGCGACAACATGTCCCGGAACGGCGCCAGCGCGGCCGTCAGCAGCGGCATCCCGGCCACCGCCAGCGCCCAGCCGCTCGCCCGCCGGGTCCGGGTGAGCGCGGCCCGCGTGCGGGCGGGCCGGCGGCGTCCCTGCTTGGCCTCCTCGTGCGTGATCATATGGACGTCGATGGATCCCGACCGGGCGGTGGTCTCCACGCCGACGCCCCGGGAGAAGATCTGCGCGAACCGCCCCCTGCGCGAGGCGCCGAGGACGAGCTGGGTGGCGTTGACGCCGCGCGCGAAGTCGAGCAGCGCCCGCGGGACGTCGTCGCCGACCACCTGGTGGTAGCTGCCGCCCATGTCCTCCACCAGCGTGCGCTGGCGGGCCAGGCTGGCCGGGTCGGCGCCGGCCAGCCCGTCGGCGCTGGTGACGTGCACCGCGAGCAGGTCGGCGCCCTTGGTGCGGGCGGCGATGCGGGCGGCCCGGCGGACCAGTGTGTCGCCCTCGGGGCCGCCGGTCAGGGCGACCACCACCCGCTCGCGGGTCTCCCAGGTGGTGGCGATGCCGTGGTCGGCGCGGTAGCGGTCGAGCTGGTCGTCCACCTTGCCGGCCACCCACAGCAGCGCGAGCTCGCGCAGCGCGGTGAGGTTGCCGACGCGGAAGTAGTTGGACATGGCGGCGCTGACCTTCTCCGGCGCGTACACGTTGCCGTGCGCCATGCGGCGGCGCAGCGCCTCCGGTGACATGTCCACCAGCTCGATCTGGTCGGCGCGGCGCACCACCTCGTCGGGCACGGTCTCGCGCTGCGGCACGCCGGTGATCTCCTGGACGACGTCGTTGACCGACTCCAGGTGCTGGATGTTCACCGTGGAGACGACGTCGATGCCGGCGTCCAGGATCTCGTCGATGTCCTGCCAGCGCTTGACGTTCTTCGAGCCGGGCACGTTGGTGTGCGCCAGCTCGTCGATCAGCGCCACCTTCGGCCGGCGGGCGATGACGGCGTCCACGTCGAGCTCGGTGAAGGTGGCCCCGCGGTGGACGAGGGTCCGGCGCGGGATGATCTCCAGGCCCTCCAGGAGGGCGGCGGTGCGGGGACGGCCGTGCGTCTCGACCAGGCCCACGACCACGTCCCGGCCGCGTTCCCGCGCGCGGCGGCCCTCGCCGAGCATCGCGTACGTCTTGCCGACCCCGGGCGCCGCCCCGAGGTAGACCCGAAGGCGGCCCCTGCTCATGAGCGGTCGAGCGCCAGGTTGAGTTCGAGCACGTTGACGGCCGGTTCGCCCATGAAGCCGACGGCCCGGCCGGTGGTGTGCTCCTTGATGAGCCGCTCGACCTCGGCCTGGCCGAGGCCGCGCTCCCTGGCCACACGCGGCGCCTGGAGCTCGGCGTAGGCCACGGAGATGTGCGGGTCGAGCCCGGAGCCACTGGCGGTGACCGCGTCGGCCGGGACCTTCGCCTCGGCCTCCCCCCGGACCGGGACGGTGCGCCCGGCCGCGTAGTCCTCACCCGGCTCGGCACACTCCACCCGCCTGCCCTGATAGGTCGCGACGAACGGGGTGGCCGGGCACGCCTGGTTGACGCTGACAGCCCGGTCGGGGAGGACCTTGAGCACCGCGCCGACCCCGTCCGGGGTGCAGTACGGGCGGGCGCCGCTGACGCCCTCCAGCTCGCCGGCCGCCCTGGAACGGGCGCAGACCTGGGTGAGCAGCGACTGCCGGCCCTCCTCGCCGGCGACCGGCAGCGTGTCCACGACGTCCTCGGGGCCCAGGTTGCTCGCGCCGGACGAGGTCGGGTCGTAGCCGTCGCCCGCCGCCGACGGACGGGACTGGAAGTACTTCCTGATCGGCTTGCCGTCGGCGTCGGTGAAGGACTGGCCGATGAGCGCGCTGCCCACGGCCCTGCCGTCCTTCTCGACGATCGAGCCGTTGGCGCGCCCGTTGAACAGGGCCTGGGCGACCCCGGTGGTGACCAGCGGGTAGACGATGCCGAGCAGCGCGGTCAGGACGGCGACGGCGCGCAGGGCGGCGAGGTGCTGGCGGACCCAGCTTGGCAGGCGTTCCATTTATGACATCCCCGGAAGGAACTGGATCAGCAGGTCGATGAGCTTGATGCCGATGAAGGGGGCGACGATGCCGCCCAGGCCGTAGACGTACAGGTTGCGCGAGAGCAGCTTGGACGCGCTGGACGGCCGGTACCGGACGCCTCTGAGCGCCAGCGGGATCAGCGCGACGATGACCAGCGCGTTGAAGATCACCGCGGCCAGGATCGCGGACTGGGGGCTGGACAGGCGCATGACGTTGAGCGCGTCCAGGCCCGGATAGACGGCCGCGAACATGGCCGGGATGATCGCGAAGTACTTCGCGATGTCGTTGGCGATCGAGAACGTGGTCAGCGCGCCCCGCGTGATCAGCAACTGCTTGCCGATCTCGACGATCTCGATGAGCTTGGTCGGGTTGGAGTCCAGGTCGACCATGTTCCCGGCCTCCTTGGCGGCCGAGGTGCCGGTGTTCATGGCCACGCCGACGTCCGACTGGGCCAGGGCGGGGGCGTCGTTGGTGCCGTCGCCGGTCATCGCGACCAGGCGGCCGCCCTCCTGCTCCTTCCTGATCAGGGCGAGCTTGTCCTCGGGGGTGGCCTCGGCCAGGAAGTCGTCCACGCCGGCCTCGTCGGCGATGGCCTTGGCGGTGAGCGGGTTGTCGCCGGTGATCATGACGGTGCGGATGCCCATGCGGCGCATCTCGTCGAAGCGTTCGCGCATGCCCTGCTTGACGACGTCCTTGAGGTGGATGACGCCGAGCACGCGGCCCCGCTCGGCCACGACCAGCGGGGTGCCGCCGGAGGCGGAGATGCCGTCCACGATGTGGCCGACGTCGTCGGTGGGGTGGCCGCCGTTGTCGCGCACCCACTTCATGACCGCGGTGGCCGCGCCCTTGCGGACCTCGCGGCCGTCCAGGTTCACGCCGGACATGCGGGTCTGGGCGGTGAACTGCACCCATTCGGCGCCGTGGATCTCGCGCTCGCGCAGGCCGTACCGCTCCTTGGCGAACACCACGACCGAGCGGCCCTCGGGGGTCTCGTCGGCGAGGCTGGAGAGCTGGGCGGCCTCGGCGAGCTCGGCCTCGGTGATCCCGTCCACCGGCACGAACTCGGCCGCCTGCCGGTTGCCCAGCGTGATCGTGCCGGTCTTGTCCAGCAGCAGCGTGGACACGTCACCGGCCGCCTCGACCGCGCGGCCGGACATGGCCAGGACGTTGCGCTGCACCAGACGGTCCATGCCGGCGATGCCGATGGCCGACAGCAGCGCCCCGATCGTGGTGGGGATCAGGCAGACCAGCAGCGAGACCAGCACGATGCCGGTGACGCCGTTCGCGTCGAGCGCCAGCGAGTCGGGGACGCCGGGGTTGATCTGCTTGGAGTAGACGGCCAGCGGCTGCATGGTGACGGTGGCGACCAGGAAGACGATCGTCAGGGCGGCCAGCAGGATGTTGAGCGCGATCTCGTTGGGCGTCTTCTGCCGGTTGGCGCCCTCGACCAGGGCGATCATGCGGTCGACGAAGCTCTCGCCGGGCTTCTGGGTGATCCTGACGACGATCCGGTCGGAGAGCACCTTCGTGCCGCCGGTCACCGCCGAGCGGTCGCCGCCCGACTCGCGGATGACGGGCGCGGACTCGCCGGTGATGGCCGACTCGTCCACCGAGGCGATGCCCTCGACCACGTCGCCGTCGCCGGGGATGACCTCGCCGGCCTCGACCACCACCAGGTCGCCCTGCCGCAGCTCGGGCGCGCCGACCGTGTCCCACCCGCCTTCCGCGTCGCCGCGCAGGCGACGGGCCCGGGTGTCGGTCTTGGCCTTGCGCAGCGTCGCCGCCTGCGCCTTGCCGCGCCCTTCCGCGACGGCCTCGGCCAGGTTGGCGAAGATCACGGTCAGCCACAGCCACACGACGGTCGCCCAGGCGAAGAACGACGGATCGACGATCGCCAGGACGGTGGTGAACACCGCGCCGACCTCGACGATCAGCATGACGGGGTTGCGCCACAGCGTGGCCGGGTTCAGCTTCCTGACCGCGTCGGGAAGGGACCTGACGAGCTGCCGGGGATCCAGCAGGCCGCCGCCCACGCGGCCGTCCCGCCGTGCGGGGGAGGGTTTGTCCAGTACGGGGGTTGACATGTCAGGACAGTCCTTCTGCGATCGGGCCGAGCGCGAGTGCCGGGAGGAAGGTGAGGGCGACGAGGATCACCGTCACGCCGACGACCAGGCCGACGAACTGCGGCCGGTGCGTGGGCAGCGTGCCGGCGCCCTCGGGGACGGGTGACTGCGCCGCCAGCGAACCGGCCAGGGCCAGCACCAGGATGATCGGCAGGAACCGGCCGAAGGCCATGCACAGGCCGAGCGCCACGTCGTACCAGGGGGTGTTGACGGTGAGGCCGGCGAAGGCCGAGCCGTTGTTGTTGGAGGCGCTGGTGAAGGCGTAGAGCACTTCGGACAGGCCGTGGGGGCCGCCGTTCAGCATGCTCGCGCGCCGCTCCGCCGAGCCCATCGCGAACGCGGTACCGACCAGCACCAGGGCGGGGGTGACCAGGAAGTACAGGGAGGCGAGCTTGATCTCGCGGGCGCCGATGCGCTTGCCCAGGTACTCGGGGGTGCGGCCGACCATCAGGCCCGCCACGAACACCGTGATCACGGCGAGGATCAGCATGCCGTACAGGCCCGAGCCGACGCCGCCGGGCGCGACCTCGCCGAGCATCATGTTGACCATCGTCATCATGCCGCCGAACGGCGTGTAGGAGTCGTGGAAGGAGTTCACCGCCCCGGTGCTCGTGAGGGTGGTCGAGGCGGCGAAGGTGGCCGAGTTCGAGACGCCGAAGCGCAGCTCCTTGCCCTCCAGCGCCGCGCCGGCCGCCTGCGGCACGGTGGCGTTCCCGGACAGCTCGAAGACGTTGGTGAGCAGGACGCTCGCCAGGGCCAGCACGCCCATCACCGCGAGGATCGCGTACCCCTGCCGGACCTGGCCGACCAGCCGGCCGAAGGTGCGGGTGAGCGAGAACGGGATCACCAGGATCAGGAAGATCTCGAACCAGTTCGTCCAGCTCGTGGCGTTCTCGAACGGGTGGGCGGAGTTGGCGTTGTAGAAGCCGCCGCCGTTGGTGCCCAGCTCCTTGATGACCTCCTGGGAGGCGACCGGGCCGCCGGTGACGCCCTGCGTGCCGCCGGTCAGCGTGGTCACCTCGTGCACGCCCGAGAAGTTCTGCACCAGGCCGCCCGCCACCAGCACCAGCGCGCCGACGAAGGCGATCGGCAGCAGGATGCGCAGGGTGCCGCGGACCAGGTCCACCCAGAAGTTCCCGATCGTGCCGGACCTGCGCCGGGCGAACCCGCGCACCAGCGCCACCGCGACCGCCATGCCGACGGCCGCCGAGACGAAGTTCTGCACGGCCAGGGCGGCCATCTGGGTCAGGTGGCCCATCGTGGACTCGCCGGAGTACGCCTGCCAGTTGGTGTTGGTGACGAAGCTGATCGCGGTGTTCCAGGCGATGTGGCCGGTGACCGGCTCCATGCCCAGGCTCAGCGGCAGCTTGTCCTGCAAGCGCTGGAGGCCGTACACGACCAGGACCGAGATCACCGAGAAGGCCAGCACGCTGCGGGCGTAGACCGGCCAGCTCTGCTCGGTGTCGGCCCGCACTCCGAGCAGGCGGTAGATGCCGCGCTCGACGACGTTGTGCTTCGTCGTGGAGTAGACGCGGTGCATGTAGTCGCCGAACGGTTTGTGCACCAGGGCCAGCGCCGCGATCAGGGAGACGATGAAGATCATTCCGGCCAGGGTCGTACTCATCAGAACCGCTCCGGGAACAGCAGGGCCACGATCATGAAGATCACCAGACCGGCGACCACGACGAGGCCGGTGGCGTTGACGGCGCTCACAGCCGCTCCACCGCCCGCACGACCAGCCCGAAGACCACGAAGATCGCGATCGTCAGGGCGACGAAGATGACGTCGGCCATCCCCACTCCTCAGTTCGATGATGAGACCATTGCCGCCCCTCGACGGGCGGCGCGCAGGTCCAGCAAACGCCGGAAAATGGGGTGTTTTGCCGTTCTTGACGGTTTCCATACGGCCGCGGCCCGAATCTTGACGGCCTCCCTACGCGGCTCGGTCCGGGTTCGGGAGGGTCGCGCGCGGTCCGGGCCGCGCTCCGGTCACTACAGGAGGTCGCGCCAGCATTCGGCCGACGCCAGGGCGTCCAGGCTGATCCGCTCCAGGAACGCGCCGCCCCTGGCCAGGCGCCGGCCCGCGGGCGTGTCGAGCCCGAGCGTCTGCCCCGCCGCCTTGGCGACCTCCGCCGCCGTGAGCGTCTGCCGGGCGCTGATCATCGTCGAGTGGTACCAGGCGTCGTCGTCGACCACGTAGACGTCGCGCCGTCGTTGCGGATCGCGTTCGCGCCTGATCAGGCCCTGCCGGGTCAGGTAGCCCACCGCCGTGGAGATCGAGGCGGGGCTCACCTTCAGCCCGCGCGCCAGCTCGGCCGCGGTGAGTCGGCCGTCCTCGCTCAGCCACAGGCCGATGAGCACGCGCGCCACCATCTTCGGCAGGCCCATCGCGACCGCCATCTCGACGGCTCCCTCTTCCGCCTCGAAGACCTGGCGGTCCCGGGACTCGGCCGGACGCGCCGGGGCGCCGCGCCGCGCCCGCCGCGCCGTCGCCTGGTGCGCCCGCTCGGGACGGTAGTCGCCGGGGCCGCCGTTGCGGCCGACCTCGCGGCTGATCGTCGAGGTAGGCCGGTCGAGCCGCCTGGCGATCTCGGCGTAGGAGCGGCCTTCGGCGAGACCGGTCGCGATGCGCCGGCGGTCGTGCAGGGTCAACCTTCCTTCTGCCACGACCTCACTATTGCGTTCGGCCGCACACAATGCAACGTTTCATTGCATTCAGCTTCAGCGTCAAGGCATCAATTTACCGCCCTTGAACTGGGCTTACGCGTTGCCGTTGATTGACACAATTTCTGAAAGCAACGTAGCTTTCAGTCGTGATGAACACGTACTATCGTGACGAGTCGCGCGCCTTCGTCTCGGTGACGGGGCTGCGCAAGTCCTACGGCGCCCACCGCGTCCTGGACGGCATCGACCTGTCCATCCCCGAGGGCACCGTCTTCTCGCTGCTCGGCCCCAACGGCGCGGGCAAGACCACCACGGTGCAGATCCTGTCCACCCTGATCAAGGCCGACGCCGGCGAGCTCCGGGTCGCCGGGCACGACCTGTCCAGGGAACCCGACAAGGTGCGGGCCGCGATCGGGGTCACCGGCCAGTTCTCCGCGGTCGACGGCTTCCTCACCGGCGAGGAGAACCTGCGGCTCATGGCCGACCTGCTCCACCTCGGCCGCGCCGAGGGCCGCCGCCGAGCCGGTGAACTGCTGGAGCGCTTCGACCTCACCGGCGCCGCGGGCAAGCCCGCGGCCGCCTACTCGGGCGGCATGCGCCGCCGGCTCGACCTCGCCATGACCATGGTCGGCACGCCCAGGCTCATCTTCCTCGACGAGCCCACCACGGGCCTGGACCCGCGCAGCCGCCGCACGATGTGGCAGATCGTCCGGGACCTCGTCCGGCAGGACGGCGTGACCATCTTCCTGACCACCCAGTACCTGGAGGAGGCCGACGAGCTCGCCGACCGCATCGCGCTGCTCAGCCAGGGCCGGCTGGTGGCCGAGGGCGCCCCTGAAGAGCTCAAGCGCATGGTCCCCGGCGGCCACGTCGTCGTGCGCTTCGCCGACCTCGACGGGTACCGCAGGGCGGTCTCGCTGGTGGGGGCGAGCTCGCGCGACGAGGAGTCCCTGACGGTGCAGATCCCCGACACCGGCGTCGGCGCGTTACGCGAGCTCCTGGAACTGCTGGACGCGCACGCCGTCGACGTCGCCGAACTGTCGATGCGCACGCCCGGCCTGGACGACGTCTTCCTGGCCCTGACCGAGGAGTCCGCACGATGAGAGCGATCACCGACTCGGCGACGATGTTGCGCCGCCAGATCAGGCACATGTGGCGCTACCCCACGCTGATCCTCACCTACGCGGGCGTTCCGGTGGTGTTCCTGCTGCTGTTCGTCTACGTCCTCGGCGGCATCATGGGCGCCGGGATCGGCGGCGACCGCGCCGCCTACGTCGCCTACATCACTCCCGGCATCCTGATCATGACGATCGCCAGCGCCGCGCAGGGGACCGCGATCGCGGTGGCGATGGACATGACCGAGGGCATCGTCGCCCGGTTCAAGACCATGGCCATCGCCCGCGTCTCGGTCCTGACCGGACACGTGCTCGGCGCGCTCGTGCAGAACTTCACCGCGATCGCCGCCGTGACGCTGACGGCCCTGCTGATCGGCTTCCGTCCCGCCGCCTCGGCGCTGGACTGGCTCGGGGTGGTGGGCGTGCTGGCCATGTTCACCTTCGCCGTCACCTGGCTGTCGGCGGCGCTGGGCATGGTCACCAAGAACGTGGCCACGGCCAGCAACCTGCCGATGCCGCTGATGCTGCTGCCGTTCCTGGGCAGCGGCGTGGTGCCGCCGGAGTCGATGCCGGGCCCGTTGCGCTGGTTCGCCGAACACCAGCCGTTCACGCCGGTCATCGAGACCCTGCGCGCGCTGCTGGCCGGGCGGCCGGCGGGGCCCAGCCTCGCGGCGGCGGCACTCTGGAGCGCGGTCATCGCGCTGGGCGGGTACCTGTGGGCCCGCAGGCTCTACAACCGGTGAGGTTTCCCCTTCGTGCCGGTCTTCTCGCTGACGGACTCCTGGTAGAGGTCGGCGTAGGTGCGGGAGTCCTTGATCAGGCCGTCGGCGAAGGCGGCGACGTCCTCGCCGATGAGTTCCAGGACTCCCTTGCCGGCCGCGACGCCCTCCTCGAAGAAGTCGACGATGCCCGGCAGCAGGGACCCGTCGGTCAGCCCGACCGGCCCGACCTTGAAGAAGTACCGCTGCATCTCCTTGTAGACGATCTGGTAGTCGGGCGGCAGCGCCTTGACCCGCGCCAGGTGCGCCCGCCACTGCTTCTTGCCCTCGATGATGTCCTGGATGCCCACGTCAGCCTCCCAGCCGGCCCAGCTTCTTCGCGACGTTCCTGTTCAGCTGCTCGCGCCACCGGTCGCGGAAGTTGCGGCCCCCGGCCTCGCCGGCCAGGGCCGCGCAGAATCCCGCGATGTCGTCGCCCAGCACCTCGTGGATGTTCTGCCCGTCGGCCGCCGTCTCCTCCAGCAGCCCCAGGACGCCGTCGAAGATCGGCATCAGGTTCCGGCCGGTGAAGTCCCCGTAGAGGAAGAGGTGACCTTTGATCTGTTCCCAGGCCGCCCGGTGGTCGGCCGGCAGTGCCGCGGCCCGGGCTTCGAACGCCTTGTAGTCCCTGGTGAGGTCGCTGCCGGTGATGGTCTCCCAGAAGCTCATTTCCCGCCCTCCTTGAGCTTGTCGATCCGGGATGTGATGTACGCCCATTTCGCCCAGAAGGTCGCCAGTTCCGCGCGTCCCGCGTCGTTGAGCGCGTAGAACTTGCGCGGCGGCCCCTGCTCGGACGGTCGTTTCGTCACCTGGACGAGCCCGTTCTTCTCCAGTCGCAGCAGGATGGTGTAGACCGTCCCCTCGACGACGTCGGCGAAGCCCAGGTCGTTCAGCCGGCGCGTGATGGCGTACCCGTAGGTCTCCTCGCTGCCGATGATTTCGAGCACGCAGCCCTCAAGCGTGCCCTTCAGCATCTCCGTCAGATTGTCCATGGTGGCTCTTCTTCCGCCGCCTTCCGAAGTACTTGGTGGTACCGAGTACTGCTATACAGTACCACAGAGTAGAGTCGTCGGGTCAGGGGCGCAGCAGGCCGCGTACCCGGTCGATCGTCGCCTCGGCCTGCTCCAGGTTCGCCAGCAGGGCGCCCGTCGAGTCGCGCAGCCGGGCGGCGACGAGCCCGCGGCCGGTCAGGAGCGCGTCGCCCGCGCCCAGGAACTCCGCCAGCCTGGCGCGCTCCTCGGCCTCGGCCTGCTGCCTGGCCTGGTGGATCAGGCCGAGGACGGTCTCGGCCAGGCGCGCCGACTCCATGCGCATCGCCCGCGGGTCCAGACGCAGGTCCCGGACGCCGGACGCGCAGCTGTACTCGACGCTCACCCAGCCGTCCGGTGATTCGGCCCGGGCCGTGGCGGTTTCGCCGGGGAGCCGGCTCAGTCTGCTGAAAAGGTGGTCGGCGTCGGCCGCGAGCGGCGCAGCCGTGCAGCAGCGTGTCGAGCAGCGACTCCACTGCCCGGTAGTTCTCGTACAGGCCGGTCAGGCAGCGGGTGGCCGCGGTCCGGGCGGCGACCAGGCTGAGCGGCGTGAGCGCGGCGGTCAGCACCCAGAGCGCCAGCGCGGCCATGGCCGCCGCCACCAGGAACTGGTAGAGGATCATCGCGACGAGCGCGGCGCCGACGGTGCGGAGGACGAGGGCGGCGACGACCGCGCGGATCTCGATCGAGCGCAGGCCGGCCAGGTAGGCGTCCATGCAGCGGTCGAAGGCCCGGCCGTCCTCGCTCCGCCAGCTCGTCGTGGCCACCTCGCCGACCAGCGCCTCGACGTTCAGCCGGGTGGCCGCCACGTCGTCGTGCACGGCCAGCCAGGTGTCCGCGCCGTCGAAGAACGCCTGCGGGTCGTACTGGTGGACGTACATCCTGCCGACGAACGGCCAGGCGGCGGGCACGCCGAGCGCGGACAGCGTCACCGCCGCGCCCGCGCCCGCCATGAGGGCGTCGCGGGCCAGCCCGGCGGCGTTCACCGCATCCTCACGGTGGCGGCGGTCTCGGCGTCCTGCCAGGTGGTGACCGAGGTGTCCAGGTCGTCCTGGACGCGTGCGGTGTCGTCGAGGCGGCGGCGCACCTCGGTCATCGTGAGGGCCTCGACCTCGTTGTAGGCCAGCGCCAGCGAGTAGGTGAACGACGTGAACGCCGACTCGGCCACGGTCAGCGACACCAGCTTGGGCACCACCTCGTCCAGCCGCCTGGCCGCCTCGGGCAGGCGCGATCGCATCTCCCTGAGCCGGGACCGGTCGATCTCGATCTCGTGGGGGCCGGAAGGTGTCCATGGATTCATCGGCATACGTGGCTCTCGTCCGTGCGGGAATGATCTGTCCAGCCTGTCCCGCCGGGGCGTGAACCGCCGCAATCCTGACGAAATCCCTACGCGCCGCGCCGCGTCACCGCCGTGTGGCCTGCCGGCGGACGGCGAGCCGGCCGTGCCGCATGCGGCCGGTCAGGCGGACCCGCAACACCTCGGGCGGGTCGTCGTCGGGCTCCCTGCCGATCGCCAGCGTGCCGTGCCGTACCGAGAGCTCGTCGCTCTCCAGCACCATGCCAGGCGCCAGGACCAGCTCCACGCTGCCGCCGCTCACCCGCAGCTCGATGATCAGCTCGGGCGCGCCGCGCACCGCGCTGGTCAGGTCCAGCAGCACGTCGCTCCACGCGGTGCGCACCGCCAGCCGGTGCGGCAACGTCCAGCGGCCGTCGCGGCGCACCGAGCCGTGCCTCTCCTTGATGGTGAGCAGTTCGGCGGCCGGAGCCCCGGCCGGCGGCAGCGCGAGCGCACCGTGGCTGCCCGGTCCCGCGACCAGGTCGGTGACGAGCGGGGCCAGCGCGTTCACGGTGCGGGCGGACAACGCCACCTCCAGCCGCTCCTCGAATTCGGCCAAGTCGAGCCGGCCGTCGGCGACGGCCGTCCGCAGCAGTTCGGTGACGCGGTCGCGGTCCGCGTCGGAGGCCCTCAGCGCCGGTGAGGAGGGCTTCACGGGACCCGCCGGGAGGTGTGCCATGGGTGGTTCCTCTCTGGAGCTCAGGGATCGGCGCCACCGGGGCGGGGTCAGGCGTCCCAGGTGACGGGGAGGCTCTTGACGCCGTAGATGTCGGCGGACTCCGGGCGCAGGGCGACCTGGTCGGCCGGTACGGCCAGGCGCAGGGTGGGGAAGCGGCCGAGCAGCGCGGGGAAGGCGACGCGCATCTCGACGCGGGCGAGCTGCTGGCCCAGGCACTGGTGGATGCCGTGGCTGAAGGCCAGGTGGCCGCCGTCCTGCCGGCGCAGGTCGAGGGTGTGGGGGTCGGGGAAACGTTCGGGGTCGCGGTTGGCGGTGTTGAGCGACAGCAGGACCATCGTGCCGGCCTTGACGGTCTGGCCGGCCAGCTCGACGTCCTCCAGGGCGACCCGGTAGAACTGCTTGGCGACGGACAGGTAGCGCAGCAGCTCCTCGACGGCCTGGTCGGCGAGCGTGGGGTCGGCGCGCAGCGCGGCGAGCTGGTCCGGGTTCTGCAGCAGGGCGAAGGTGCCGAGGGCCAGCATGTTGGCGGTGGTGTCGAACCCGGCCGACAGCAGGATCAGGGCCATGCCCTGCAGCTCCTCGTCGGTCAGGTCGCTGTCGAGCAGGTCGCTGAGCACGTCGTCGGTCGGGTGGGCGCGCTTGGCGGCCACGAGTTCGGCCAGGTACTTCTGGGTGGCGAGGTAGGCGGCGATCAGTTCCTCGTCACCGGCCTCGCCGCCGAGGAACTTGTCGATGTTCTCCTGGAAGCGGTCCCGGTCCTCGTACGGCACGCCCAGCAGCTCGCAGATGACGATGGCGGGGATGGGCTTGGCGAACGCGGTCACCAGGTCGGCGGTGGGGCCGGCCTGTTCCATGGCGTCCAGGTGTTCGGCGGTGATCTGCTCGACGCGCTCGGTCAGCAGCCGCATCCGGCGGACGGTGAACTTGCCGACGAGCGGCTTGCGGTAGCGGCTGTGCTGCGGGTCGTCCATGAGCAGGAACTCGCCGGGCGGGGCCGGGGGCACCTCGATGTCGCCGTAGTCGATGGTCGGGTGGTGGCTCATGAGCTCCTTGCGGGAGCTGAAGCGGGGGTCGGCCAGGATCGAGCGGGCCAGGTCGTAGCCGGTGACCAGCCAGCCCTGGTGCCCGTCGGCGAAGGGGAAGCGGCTGATGGGGCCGTGCTCGCGGGCCTCGACGAGTTCCTTCGGCGGGTCGAACGGGCAGCCGGGACGGCGTTCGGCGGGCATCGGCGTGACGGTGTGGAGGGAGTCGGTCATGATCGTCCTTTCAGGAGATCTTGCGGCGGTAGGTGTTCATGGCGAAGACGTAGGCGACGACCAGGATGCCGACGCACCAGCCGAGGGCGATCCAGATGTCATTGCCGACGGGCTGCTCGGCGAACAGGGCGCGGACGGCGTTGACGATGGAGGTCACCGGCTGGTTCTCGGCGAAGACGCGCACCACGGTGGGCATGGTGTCGGTGGGCACGAACGCCGAGCTGAGGAACGGCAGGAAGATGAGCGGGTAGGAGAACGCGCTCGCGCCTTCCATGGTCTTGGCCGACAGGCCGGGGATGACGGCGATCCAGGTCAGCGCCAGGGTGAACAGGATCAGGATGCCCGCGACCGACAGCCAGGCCGACAGGCCCGCGCTCGATCGGAAGCCCATGAGCAGGGCGACGAGCATCACGACCACCAGCGAGACGAGGTTGGCGACCAGCGAGGTCAGCACGTGCGCCCACAACACCGACGAGCGCGCGGTCGGCATGGACTGGAACCGTTCGAAGATGCCGCCCTTCATGTCCATGAACAGCCGGTAGGCGGTGTAGGCGATGCCGGAGGCGACCGTGATGAGCAGGATGCCGGGCAGCATGTAGTTCACATACGAGTCCGACCCCGTCCTGATCGCGCCGCCGAACACGTAGACGAACATCAGCATCATGGCGATCGGCATGATCGCGGTCGTGACGATGGTGTCCGGGCTGCGGGAGATGTGGCGCAGGGACCGTCCCAGCAGGACGGTGGTGTCACCGAAGATGTGCTTGCTCATCGTGGGGGTCCTTAGGCTTTCGTGCCGACGAGGGTGAGGAAGACGTCCTCCAGGGTCGGCTGCTTCTCGACGTACTCGACCTTGGCGGGCGGGAGGAGTTGCTTGAGCTCGGCGAGGGTGCCGTTGACGATGATCCGGCCCTCGTGCAGGATCGCGATCCGGTCCGCGAGCTGCTCGGCCTCGTCCAGGTACTGGGTGGTGAGCAGCACGGTGGTGCCCTGGGCGGCGAGCTCCTTGACGGCCTGCCACACCTCGATGCGCGCCTGGGGGTCGAGGCCGGTGGTCGGCTCGTCGAGGAAGATGACCGGCGGGTCGCCGATGAGGCTCATCGCGATGTCGAGGCGGCGGCGCATGCCGCCCGAGTACGTCGCCGCCTTCCGGCCGCCCGCCTCGGTCAGCGAGAAGCGTTCGAGCAGGTCGTCGGCGATCTTGCCGGGGTTCTTCAGGTGCCGCAGCCGGGCGACCAGCACGAGGTTCTCCCGCCCGCTGAGGATCTCGTCCACGGCGGCGAACTGACCGGTGAGGCTGATGGACTCGCGTACCTGGGCGGCCTGCCCGGCGACGTCGAGGCCGTTGACCCTGGCCGTGCCGGCGTCGGCCTTGAGCAGCGTGGCCAGGATCTTCACCAGCGTGGTCTTGCCCGCGCCGTTCGAGCCGAGCAGGGCGAAGATGCTGCCCCGCGCCACCTCGAAGTCCACGCCGCGCAGCACGTGCAGTTCCTTGTACGACTTCTCCAGGCCGTGCACCTGGATCGCCGGAGCTTGTCGTGTCGTCATCACTTGGCCCTGTCTTCTCTTCGGGGGGTCTCGCCGTCGGCGCAACTACTTAGTGGTGCTGACTGCCAGCTATATAGTGGCACGAGGTACTGGTACCTAGCAACACCGAATAGTCCTGATCGCCGAGGTGTTCATGGCGTTCACCTTCGCGGGCCGCGCTGACACCGCGCCGACGCCGTGCTGACACGGCACAACCCCGTCCTGACGCCGTCAGGGGCGGCGGGATGAACCTTTCATCGCCCGCGGGACGTTCGCGCTGGTCGCCGGGGCCGTGCGAGGGCCGATCTTGCGGTGGGGGCGAGCCCTGTCGTGCAATTCACGGTGATCGCTTCTCACACAATCCGACCCTTGATGAGGGGAGAGCCGATGCGTCGCGCAATCACCGCCCTGGCGCTTGCCGCGGTCGCCACCCTGGCGCCCGTCCTGGCCATGAGCACGCCGGCGGACGCCACGTCCACGCTCCAGGTCGTCTACACCAGCCTGCCGTACGACATCTGCGTCTCCTTCGGCCAGTCGGGCCAGCAGAACGGGCGCTGGCAGACCTGGTGGTGCAGCACGCACTACCCGCAGAGCTACCCGGGCTCCACCACCTACGACCTGTGGGCGTACGTGGACTGACGCCCTTCTTCCGCATATTCCGCTGGATAAGTTGCGTACATGGGCAATCAGCCCCGAACCTATGATCTCGGGGGACGTACCACATAGAGATCATGAGGGCGGATGGGCACCAAACGGGGCGCGGGGGCAGCCATCGGCTGGGCGGCGCTGTCGATCGTCATTCCGGGCGCGGCCCATCTGCGGGCCGGGTACCGACTGCTCGGGCTCGGCCTGCTGGGGCTGTTCCTGGCCGCGGGCGTGGCGGTGGCCCTCGTCGTGGCCTCGGTGGGCGGGTGGGCCATGGCGACCCAGGCCGCCTGGGCCTCGGCGATCAGCGGTGGCGCCATCGGCGTCGGCGTCGCGTGGGGGCTGCTGGTGGTCGCCTCCTACACCGTGCTGCGGCCGCGGCGGCGGCTGGTCTGGTCGGACGGCGTGGCGCTGCTGCTCGTCGCGGCCGTCGTGTCGCCGTTCGTGGTGGCCTCGCAGACGGTGTCGGAGGCCGACGCCACGCTGACCGACGTGTTCAACGCCCCCGAGCCCACGCCCATCAACCACGCCGACCCGTGGGCCGGCCGGGCGAGGGTGAACATCCTGCTGCTCGGCGGCGACGGCGCGCGCGGCCGCAACGGGACGAGCATCCGCACCGACAGCGTCAACGTCGCCAGCATCGACGTCAGGACCGGCGACACCGTGCTGTTCGCGCTGCCCAGGGAGATGGAGAACGCGCCCTTCCCCAGGGGGAGCGTGATGGGGAGGCTGTTCCCGCCGCCCAAGGGCTTCTACATCGCCGGGGCCGGGCGGGAGTCGGAGGACCTGCTGAACGGCGTGTGGGCCTACGCCGACACCCATCCCGCGCTGTTCCGCAACTCGCCCACCCGGGCCCCGGACGCCGTCAAGGGCGCGGTCGGCGAGATCCTCGGCCTCAAGATCGACTACTACGTGCTGGTCAACATGTGGGGCGTGGCCCGGCTGATCGACGCGCTCGGCGGCGTGCGCATCCATGTCGAGCAGGACATCTGCTACGGCGTGGGCCGCAGCGACGGCGGCGTGATCAAGGCGGGCACCCGCCGGCTGAACGGCAACGACGCGCTCTGGTACGGCAGGGCCCGCGACCACGACGGCTCCAGCTGCGCCGGAGGCGACAACCACACCCGGATGCGCCGCCAGCACTGCGTCATCTCCGCCATGCTCGACCAGCTCGACCCGGCCAACGTGCTGCTGAAGTTCAAGCAGCTGGCCGGCGCGGCCCGGCAGACGTTCCGGACCGACATCCCGCGCGGGCTGCTGCAGGACCTGGTGCCGCTGGCCGACAAGGTCAAGGGCGCCCGGGTGGGGACGTTGTCGATCGTCCCGCCGCGCTACAACCCGGCCTACCCGGACTTCCCGCGCATCCGGGCCGACGTCCGCAGGGCCATCCTCCGCTCGCACCGCGCGCCCGCCACCGTCGCCGCGGGCACGCCGTCCGCCACGCCGTCGGGCACACCGTCGACCAGGCCGTCCGGCACGCCCACCAGGACGGCGATGGCGTCGTCGGGGAAGCTGGCCGACTCCTGCGTGGCCTGAGCTACGGGCGCGCGCAGGGGCCGGTGGGCGCCTTGCCGAGGCTCACCCGCAGGGCGTTCTCGATGAACTCGCTGCTCTGCTTCTTGGACACGGTCTCCGCCTGGGTGAGGGTGCCGGTCATCGCGAGCCGCTGCTTCGGCACGTAGATCTGGAACGCGCCGAAGAAGCCGCTGTGCCCGTAGGCGGCTTCGCCCGTCGCGGTCAGCCGGGCGATGCCCAGCCCGTACGGCGACCCGGCCTTGACGCTCTGCGGGGTGCTGCGCAACATCGTCCGCAGCGTCGCCGGGTTCTTGAAGACCTTGCCCTCGAACAGGCCGCGCATGAACCGGTTGAGGTCGGCCCCGGTGGAGACCAGGCCGCCGCCGCCGAACGTGTCGAACGTCGGGTTGTGGTCGTAGGTGTCGCGCTCGCCGAGGTAGTTGTGGGCGCGCGGGCCGCGGTGCGGCTCCCACCACTCCAGGTACGTGCGGTCCATCTTCAGCGGCTCCAGCAGCAACGACCGGTACAGCCGGTGCAGCGGCTCGCGGCCGGCCCTCTCGATGACCATCCCGGCCAGGACGTAGCCCGTGTCGGAGTAGTGGTAGCCCTTGGCGGGGGCGAAGTAGGGCTTGCCCGACCGAAGCGCCCAGTCCACCAGCTCCAGCGGCTTCCAGGTCTTGTCCGGATGGTCGAGCACGTACTGGAACCACTTCTCGTCCCCCACGTAGTCGTACAGACCGGCGGTGTGGTCGAGGAGCTGCCGGACGGTGATCCGCGACCCGTACGGGATGCGCGCGACCACCTTCCGGTCCAGGTATTCGCTGATGGGAGCGTCCAGGCGCAGGTCGCCGCGTTCGGCCAGGCGGAGCGCGACGGCCGCGGTCATCGTCTTGGTGACGCTGGCCGTGCGGAAGGCGTCGGAGCTGCGCAGGGCGCGTCCGCCCAGCTCGTACACGCCGGCCGCGCCGTCGAAGGCGCGGCCGGGGCCGGTCACGGTGAGGATCGCGCCGGGCACGGGCGGCTTGACGACGTCGTCCAGCAGACAGCGAAGCTGCTCGTCGGTGGCGTCGGTGGCGTCGGTGGCGTCGGTGGCGTCGGTGGCGTCCGTGGCGTCGGTGGCGTCCGTGGCGCTCCGGGCCGCGGCGGCGGGGACGTGCGCCGTCCGGGCGTGGGCCGGGACGGCGAGGCCGCCGCCGAGCACCACGCCGGCCAGGACGGCGCCGAGCACGCAGGTTTTCTGGGCACGATGATGATTTTTTGACCGCATGGCCAGGATTTAATCCAGATGGTATGAGTGAGACAAGACGTTCGCCCGGATCTTGCGGTTTCCCGCACCGAGGAGGTGCCGCCATGCCCGACCCCGGCTGGGACGAGTCCCTGCTGCCCCGGGAGCGCGAGGTGCTCGCCCTGATGGCCGAGGGCTGGTCCAACACCGGCATCGCCGACCAGCTGTACGTGTCGCTGAGCGCGGTGGAGAAGCACGTCACCGCGGTGTTCGCCAAACTCGGCCTGCCCGCGTCGGCGGCCGGCAACCGCCGGGTGCTGGCGGTGCTGCACTACCTCGCGGCGACCGGCCGGCCCGGGAGCCGGCCCGGGGAACGGCCGGGCGAGGGGTGGGGGAAACCGCACAGTCGGTGAACGGGGCTTGCCGCACGCCGTCCGACGGGCTTGAATCCTGGCCATGCGGTCAAAAATCGATCAGGACGGCCAGAAGAAGGCCTCGTTCATCGAGGAGGCCCGGCGGCGGCAGATCGTGGAGGGCGCCATCTCCACCATCGCCAGCGCCGGGCTGCCCCAGGCGTCGCTGGCCCGGATCGCCCAGGACATCGGCGTCAGCAGGGGCGTGATCTCCTACCACTTCGCCGGCCGGGACGAACTGATCCAGCAGGTCGTCAACGCCCTGTTCACCGAGAGCAACCGGTTCATCAAGGCTCGGGTGGACCGGGCGCCGGACGCCCCGCACCGGCTGCGCGCCTTCATCGAGGCGAGCTTCGAGTTCATGGCGGCCAACCGCGCCAACTTCGTCGCGCTGGTGGACATCTGGGGCAGCTTCGGATCACCCGAGGCCAAGCGCCGGTTCAACGCCGACATGTACGACCCGTGCCGCCACCACCTGGAGGGCATCCTGCGGCGCGGCCAGGACAGCGGCGACTTCCGCGACTTCTCGCCGCGCACGCTGGCCGCCACCATCCAGGGCGCGATCGACGGCGTCATGCTCCAGTGGGTCTTCGACGAGGAGGCCGTCGACCTGGCCGACTGCGCCGCCGAGCTGACGACGATGTTCGACATGGCCACCCGGCGGCGGGCGTGACGGCCACGCCGCCGTCCGGCGGGGAAGCGGCCGGGCCGATCGCGGGCGGCCTCGGCGGGGGAGCGGCCGAGCGGATCGCCGGGGGCCTCGGCGGGTTGCTCCGGGACCGGGCCGCCGCGCACGGCGACCGGGTGCTGTTCCGCTTCGGCGGCGCCGAGACCACCGTCGCGCAGGTGGAGCGGCGGACCGACCGGCTGGCGGGCGTGCTGGCCGGGCACGGCGTCCGCCGCGGCGACCGGGTGGCGGTGATGCTCGCCAACGGCGTCGGCTTCCCGGTCGCCTGGCTGGCGATCGCCAAGCTGGGCGCGGTGATCGTCCCGCTGAACCCCGGGTATCGCAGCGCCGACCTGGCCCACGTCGTCAAGGACTCCGCGCCGGTGCTGGCCCTGGCCGGCTCGGCCGCCGCGGCCGGGGCGCTGCTGGCGCTGGGCCTGGGCGAGGTCGGGCTGCTCGACGCCGCCGACGCCGGGCCCGCGCCCGAACCCGTCCCCGCGGGCGCCTTCGACGCGGGGGCCGAGAGCGCCGCCGCGTCCGGCGCCCCCGACCTGCCCGACGTCGGCTGGGACGACCTGCTCAACCTCCAGTACACCTCGGGCACCACCGGGTTCCCCAAGGGCTGCATGCTCACCCACCGCTACTGGCTGCACCTGGCCGAGCTGGCGGCCGACGTCGCCGCCGTCACCTTGGACGACGTGGACCTCACCGCCCAGCCGTTCTACTACATGGACCCGCAGTGGAACACGGTGCTGTGCCTGCTGACCGGCATCCCGCTGGTGATCCTGCCGCGCTTCTCCGCCTCCGGCTTCTGGCCGTCGGTGCGCGAGCACGGCGCCACCTTCTTCTACGTCCTCGGCACGATGCCGCTGCTGCTGCTCAAGCAGCCGCCCGACCCCGAACGGGACCGGGCCCACCGCGTCCGGCTCGTCCTGTGCTCGGGCATCGCGCCCGCCCTGCACGCCGCGATCGAGGAGCGCTGGGGCGCGCCCTGGCGGGAGGCGTACGGCAGCACCGAGGCCGGGGTCGTGCTGGCCGTCCGGCCGGAGGACACCGCGTGCGTCGGCACCGGCGCCATGGGCTGGCCCGTCCCCGGCAAGGAGGTCAAGATCGTCTTAGCGGACGGATCCGACGCCGCGGACGACGAGGTCGGCGAGATCATGGTCCGCGGCCGGCCGATGCTGACCGGCTACTGGAACCGGGACGAGCCGCTGCTGCGCGACGGCTGGTACCCCATGGGCGACCTCGGCCGCCGGGACGCCCGCGGCCACTACCACCTGGTCGGACGGCTCAAGGAGATGATCCGGCGCGGCAGCGAGAACATCGCCGCCGCCGAGGTGGAGGCGGTGCTGACCGGCCATCCGGCCGTGCGCGCCGCCGCCGTGATCCCGGTGCCCGACGAGCTGTTCGGCGAGGAGGTCAAGGCGTTCGTCCAGGTCGCCGAGCCCGTCGAGCCGCACGAGCTGGTCGACTACGTCCGGGCGCGGCTGGCCGACTTCAAGACGCCGCGGTTCGTGGAGTTCGTCGAGGCGTTCCCGATGACGCCGTCCGAACGCATCGCCAAGCACCTGCTGCCGCCCGGACGGGACGGCGCCCACGACGCCCGGGAGGCAAACCGATGAGCACCGATCTGCGGGTGCGCCGCGCCGGCTCGGCCCTGGTGGTCGCCTTCGACCGGCCCGAGGTGCTGAACGCCTTCCGGCAGCGCACCTACGGCGAGCTGGTCGCCGTCCTGGACGAGGCCGCCCGCGACGACGCGGTGGGCGCGCTGGTGCTCACCGGCACCGGCCGCGCCTTCTCGGCCGGGACCGACCTGAAGGAGGCCGGCGCGCAGCTCGCCGCCGGGTCCGACGCCGACCTGGTCGAACGGACCGCCGCGCTCCAGGACCTCACCCGCCGCTTCACCACCCACCCCAAGGTGATCATCTCGGCGGTCAACGGGATCGCGGTCGGCGTCGGCGTGGAGCTGGCCATCGCCAGCGACCTGCGGCTGGCCGGCCACGCCGCCTCGTTCGCCTTCAAGGAGGTGCACCGCGGCCTGTTCCCGAGCAACGGCGTGCTGTACTCGCTGCCCCGCCTGGTCGGCCACGGCCGCGCGGTGGACCTGCTGCTGACGGGCGAGACCGTCGGCGCCGCCGAGGCGTACCGCGCCGGCCTGGTCAGCAGGCTGGTCCCCGACGCCGACCTGCTCGACACGGCGCTGGAGCTGGCCGAACGCGTCGCCGCCGCGGCGCCCACCCCGGTACGCCTGATCAAGCAGGCCATGCGGCAGGTCTGGGAGCTGGACCTGGAAGAG
This sequence comes from Nonomuraea sp. NPDC048881, assembly GCF_040649795.1. Lineage (NCBI taxonomy): Bacteria > Bacillati > Actinomycetota > Actinomycetes > Streptosporangiales > Streptosporangiaceae > Nonomuraea > Nonomuraea sp. NPDC048881. The sequence continues at coordinate 44,133 of NZ_JBEZGC010000028.1, read as the reverse complement.
GTGCTCGACTTGGAGACCGAAGGGCTGCTGGCCTGCCTGCGCGGCCAGGACGTGCGCGAAGGCGTCCGCTCCTTCGTCGAACGGCGCCCCGCCGTCTACCGCGGCCACTGACCGCTACCACTGACCGCTACCACTGACCGCTACCACTGACCGCGGCCACCGACCGCGCCGCCCGTACCGCCCCCGCGATCAACCTGACCCCGGCCCGGCCATGGGCCGGGGTCCGACCTCCCCTATCCGAGAACAGCAGGGAGCCGAACGCCATGACCGGGCACGACAGCGGGGGATCGCTCCACCGCGGACTCAAACGACGCCACATGACCATGATCGGGCTCGGCGGCGTCATCAGCGCCGGCCTGTTCGTCAGCAGCGGCAAGGTGATCGCCGACACCGGCCCGGCGGCGCTGGTCGCCTACGCCCTGGGCGGCCTGATCGTCGTCCTGGTGATGCGGATGCTCGGCGAGATGGCCGCCGCCCGGCCCTCGGCGGGCTCGTTCGCCGACTACGCCCGTGCCGCCCTCGGGCCGCGCGCCGGGTTCCTGGTGGGCTGGTGCTACTGGCTGTTCGCGATCGTCGCGGTCGCGTTCGAGGGCGTGGCGGGGGCCAAGCTGCTGCACTCCCTGTCCGGCGCCGTCCCCGTGCTGCCGACGGCCGTCGCGCTGCTGGCGGCGCTCACCGCGGCCAACCTGGTCTCGGTACGGCTGTTCGGCGAGACCGAGTTCTGGCTGGCCTCGGTCAAGGTCGTGGTGATCGTGGCGTTCCTCGCCGCCGGGGCGCTGTACGTCCTGGGGCTGTGGCCGTCCGGCGGCGGCGCCGGTCTCAGCGCGCTGACCGGGCACGGCGGGTTCGCGCCCAAGGGCTGGGGAGCGGTCCTCACCGCGCTCGTCACCGTGCTGTTCTCCTACTTCGGGGCGGAGATCGTCACCATCGCGGCCGCCGAGTCGGCCGAACCCGCCAAGGAGGTCGCGCGGGCCACCCTGCGGGTGGTCTGGCGGGTGCTGATCTTCTACGTTGGCTCGGTGCTGGTCATCCTGGCGGTCGTGCCGTGGAACCGCGTCCCGGCGGGCGGCGCGGAAAGCCCGTTCGCGGCCGCCATCGCCGAGCTCGGCGTCCCCGGCGCGGCGACCCTGATGACCTGGGTGATCCTGGTCGCGGTCGTGTCGGTGATGAACGCCGCGCTGTACGCCGCCTCGCGCGTCCTGTGCGCGATGGCCGCCCGCGGCGACGCCCCCGCCGCGGCGGCGCGGGTGCGGGCGTCCGGGGTGCCCGCGCCCGCGTTGCTCGGCGGCGGCGCGCTCGCGCTGGCCGTGATGGCCGGCGCGTTCGCGGTCGGCGACGACGCCTTCGACCTGCTGATCAACACCGCCGGGCTGCTGGTGCTGCTGCTCTACGTCTTCGTGGCGCTCAGCCAGCTCCGGCTGCGCCGGCGTATGGAGGCCGAGTCGCCCGAGCTGCTGCGGCTGCGCATGTGGGGTTTTCCCTGGCTGAGCCGGGTGGTGGTGGCGCTGCTGGTGCTGGCGTTCGCCGCCGTGGCCTCGTCCGCCGAGGCGCTTCCCGTGGTCGGGGCGGTCGCCGTGGCCGTCGGCGGCACACTGCTCGCCTACGAGATCAGATCCCGCCGCAAACAGCCCGCCGACGCGGTCGCCTGAACGGTGGCCTGAACGGTGGCCTGAACGGTGGCCTGAACGGTGGCCTGAACGGTGGCCGATCGGCGGCCCTCAGCGCCGTCAGCGCCGTCAGCGCCGTCAGCGCCAATGAAGGTCGCCGAGCAGTGCCGCCTCCGCGCCTCCGTCGGCGAAGATGATCTGGCCGGTGACGAAGCGGTTGTCGGCGCCGGTGAGCCAGCACAGGAGCTCGGCGATCCACTCCGGCCGCCCGGGGAAGCCGCCGAACGGTTGCGGCGCCGCCGCCTCCACCGCGGCCCGCGCCTCTTCGCTCGCGAAGATCCAGGCGGCTGCCGGCGTGTCCACGACGCCAGACGCGACGGCGTTGAGCGCGATGCCGGCGCCCGCCCACTCCGGTGTGGGGGCGGCTCTGCGCACCCAGCGGTTCAACGCGCGCTTGGCGATCCCGTAGGCGCCGGCCGGGCCGCCCGCGGACGGGTCCGCCTCGACGAGGGCGACGGCGGCGGCTTCGTCGCCGTCCAGGCACGCCTGCATGACGCGCTCGTCGGCGGGGGCCAGCGACGAGGTCGACGACACGACCACGGCACGAGGGGCCCGGCTCCGCGCCAGCACCGGACGTAGACCTTCGAGCGTCGCGACCGCGCCGAAATAGTTCGTCGCGAGCAGCCCGGTCCTGCCGCCCCCGGCGACGGCGAGCACCGCGTCGACGGTCCCGGCCGCGCTCACCTGCTCGACCAGCGACCGCCGGCCCTCGGGCGTGGAGAGGTCGGCCTGGACGTCGGCGTCGTCGAGGTCGCAGCCGATGACCGTGGCGCCGCGGGCGCGGAGCAGGGCGGCGGTCGCGGCGCCGATGCCCGACGCCGAACCGGTGACGACGTACGTCCGCCCGGCGATCCCTTCAGCTGACATCGTGTTCCCCTTCCGGATCTGCCCAGGACTTCTCGCTCGTACTGCGGTCGAAGAGTTCGACCAGTTCGTCCGCGCAGAGGCCGGGGTCGAGCCCGGCGGCGAGGAGCGGGACGACGCTGTCGATCGACGCCCGCAGCGCCGCCGCCATGACCCGCGGGTCGAAGGTGCGGAAGACGCCGGCGCGCTGCCCGTCCGTGAACAGGCCGGCCAGCCGGTCCAGCGACTCGGTGTGGTGCCGTTCCCAGACGCCTTGACCGCTGTTGAGCAGGATCTGCTGGAGCGCCCGCACCTGAGAGGAGTGGGCGGCGATGAACGCCACGTTCGCCCGGATGGCGGTGGCGAGCAGTTCGCGGGCGCCGGTCGCGGCCTCCACGGCGGGACGCACGTGGGCCTCGGCGTCGCCGGCGATCTGGTCGGCGACGGCCGCGAACAGCTCGTCCTTGCTGGAGAAGTGGTAGGTGATCAGCCGGCTGCTGCTGAGCCCGGCCTCCTTGCAGATGGCGTCGAAGGTGGTGGCCTGGTAGCCGCGCTCGCCGAGCAGGGTGATCGCGGCCTGGATGATCTGCTTCCTGCGGGCCGCGGTCGCCGCCTGATGGGGGCCGGGCGGACGGCCTTGATGGCCGTCGCTGTTATCCATATAGATAACGTTATCTAATCAGATAACAAATGGCCAAGCCATATAGAACTTGCGAATTTTCGCAATTCGTTTAACACTTATCTCGTCACGACAGGCATGAAGGCAGGGGACAGTGTGAGCGAGGCGTTCGCTGCGGCGATCCGGCGCCGGGTGGATGAGGCGGCCGGCGCGCTGCGCGCGGCCGAACAGGACGGCGACGCCGACGCCGCGCTGGCCGCCGCCGGCGGGCTGGACGAGGTGCTGCGGATGGCCCGCGCGCACGGCGTGAACACCGACGAGTCCCCCGGCGCGGACCCCGGGGGAGAGGAGGCGCGCTGATGTCCGTCCCCCTGTACGAGGCCAAGGCCGAGCTGTTCCGGCTGCTCGGGCATCCGGTGCGGATCCGCGTGCTGGAGCTGCTCCAGGACGGCCCGATGCCGGTGCGCGACCTGCTGGCCGAGATCGAGGTGGAGCCGACCGGCCTGTCCCAGCATCTGGCCGTGCTGCGCCGCTCGGAGCTGGTCACCGCCCGCCGCGACGGATCGACCGTCGTGTACGCGCTGTCCGGCGGCGACGTGGCGGAGCTGCTGCGCGCCGCCCGCCACCTGCTGCAGGCAAAGCTCTCCGGCCGGCACGCCTTGCTGAACGAGCTGCTCGAATCGGAGGCCGGCGAACGGTGACCTCAGTGCTCCGGGCGGGCTGGGCCCGTCTGCGCCCCGTCCTGCCCGGCCGGGCCGATCTGGCCGCGTTCGGCCGTCATCCGCGCCGAGACCTGCTGGCCGGGCTGACGGTGGCCATCGTGGCGCTGCCGCTGGCGCTCGGCTTCGGCATCTCCAGCGGACTGGGCGCGCAGGCGGGGCTGGCCACCGCGGTGGTGGCCGGCGCGCTGGCCGCCGTCTTCGGCGGCTCGGCCCTGCAGGTCTCCGGGCCGACCGGGGCGATGACGGTGGTGCTCGTCCCGATCATGCACGCGCACGGCGCCACCGGCGTGCTGACGGTGGGGCTGCTGGCCGGGCTGCTGCTGCTCGGCCTGGCCCTGGCCCGGGCGGGCCGGTTCATGATGCTGGTGCCCGCGCCGGTGGTGGAGGGGTTCACCCTGGGCATCGCCTGCGTGATCGGCATGCAGCAGGTGCCCGCCGCGCTCGGCGTGCCCACGCCCGCGGGTGACAAGGTGCTGGCCGTGGCCTGGCAGGCGGTACGCGACTTCGCCGCCCGTCCGAACTGGGCCGCCCTCGCCATGGCGGCGGCGGTCGCGGCGCTGATCCTGGTCGGCGGACGCCGGCGGCCCGCTGTGCCGTTCTCGCTGCTCGCCGTCGTCGCCGCCACGCTCGTCGCGGAGCTGGCGGGGTTGCCGGTGACGCGCATCGGCGCCCTGCCCGCGGGGCTGCCCGCCCCGTCCCTGGAGTTCCTGGACGTCACCGCGCTGAGCTCCCTCGTCGCCCCCGCGTTCGCCGTGGCCGCGCTGGCCGCGCTGGAATCGTTGTTGTCGGCCGCCGTCGCCGACGGCATGAGCGTCAACCATCGGCACGACCCCGACCGCGAGCTGTTCGGCCAGGGCATCGCCAACCTGGTCGCCCCGCTGTTCGGCGGCGTCCCGGCCACCGGCGCGATCGCCCGCACCGCCGTCAACGTGCGCGCGGGCGCGTCCTCCCGGCTGGCCGCGCTCGCGCACGCCGCGATCCTCGGCGTCATCGTGTTCACCGCCGCCGGGCTGGTCGCCCGCATCCCGCTGGCGGCCCTGGCCGGGGTGCTGCTGGCCACCGCGGCGCGGATGGTCGAGGTCGGCTCGGTGACGTCGATGCTGCGCTCCACCCGGGCCGACGCCGTCGTCCTGGTCTCGACCGCGGTTGCGACCCTCGTCCTCGACCTGGTCACCGCCGTCATCCTCGGCCTGATCGTGGCCGGGGCGCTCGCGCTGCGCGCCATCGCCGGGAACGTGCGCCTGGACACCGTGCCCCTGCAGGCCGACCTGCCCGGCGACCACGACGCCGAGGAGCACGAGCTGCTGGCCGAGCACATCGTCGCCTACCGGCTGGACGGGCCGCTGTTCTTCGCCGCGGCGCACCGCTTCCTGCTGGAGCTGTCGGAGGTCGCCGACGTCTCGGTGGTGATCCTGCGCATGTCCCGCATCACCACGATCGACGCCAGCGGCGCCCTGGTGCTCGGCGACGCCGTCACCCGCCTGGAACGACGCGGCATCACCGTGTACGTCTCCGGCATCCGGGACGGCCACCACCGGCCGCTGCGCGCCCTGGGCGCGATCGCCCGCCTGGACGAGGCCGGCCAGGTGTTCGCCTCGACCCCGGAGGCCATCGCGGCGGCCCGCCGCCATCTCCACCGCACCGGAGTCCTCCCCGCCCCCATCGGCTGACCGCCGACGAAGGCGGGGCGGGCAGGTGGTGCCGCGATCAGTAGCAGTACCAGGAGAAGGCGTTGCGCTCGTCGTGGAAGGCGGCGTGGGACAGGCCCGCGCCGTGCTGCCAGCGGCACGCGTCGTGCATGTTGATGCCGTGCATGGTGCCGTCCACGCCGACGCAGCGCCAGCTCCAGACCGACTTCGGATTCTGGGCCACCGAGTTGAGGTGGCCCAGGCTCTGGCAGTACGCGTGCAGCCGGTCCAGGCCCGGCTGGCCGGTCGCGGGGGCGCCCGCGGGGGTCGCCTGGGCGGGCGGCGCGGTGGTGGCGAGGGCGGCCAGGCCGAGCCCGGCGGCGAGTGCGGTGGCGGCGAGGGCCGCGGTGACCTTCCCGGTCCGGGGGCGCGGCGCGCTGGATGCGTTCACGGGTCTCTCCTTCGCTGCGGACGGCCCGGTCGGCCGCCTCGCACCCCAGGCAAGCGGCCGGACCGGGGTGTCCAACAGCAGCTCGGACGGACCCGGACGGACTCGGCTGGCACCGTCCCTCCAGTACCGCCTCAATCGGAGGTCTGGTCAAGCAGGCTCTGGGCCAGGCGGCGGACGGCCGTGCGCAACTCCGGCGGCGACTGGATCGTGAACGGGAAGCCGAGCCCGGCGAGCATGGCGGCCATGCCGTCCAGGGACTCGGCGCGCATCCGCAGCAGCACTCCGTCCGGGGTCTCGGTGAGCGTGGCCACCGACGGCGGGACGCGACGGGCCGCCTCCGCGAGGGACACGCGCAGGACGACCTCGACGAGGTGCGCGTACGGCACCCGGGCCAGCGACGCGGTGACCTGCCGCACCGGGTCGGACTCCGCGGGGATCTCGTAGGAGGCCGTCCCCGGGACGACCGAGGAGATCCGGTCGAGGCGGAAGGTGCGCAGCTCGCCGGACAGATGGTCGAGGCCGGTCACGTACCAGCGGCCGGAGTGGAAGACCAGGCCGTGGCCGTCCAGTTCGCGTTCGGTGGTCGAGCCCTTCCAGGAGCGGTAGCCCAGCGTGACCCGGCGGCGGTCGCGGATCGCGGCGGCCAGGGTCAGCACGGCCCGGCTCGCGGGCGTCCGCGCCGCGCGGGCGGCGAGGGTGAAGTCGAGGGTCTCCTCCAGCGCGCCGGCCTGCTGCCGCAGCGTGGCCGGCAGCACCCGCCGGATCTTGGCCAGGGCGGCCTCCGTGGCCTCGGCGGCCAGGCCCAGGCGGCGTCCGGCGAGCAGGCCGAGGACGACGGCGGTGGCCTCGTCGTCGGTGAGCATCAGCGGCGGCAGCTTGTAGCCGGGCATCAGCCGGTAGCCGCCGTACCGGCCGCGTTCGGCGGCGACGGGGATGCCCAGGTCGGCGAGCCGGGCGGCGTAACGGCGGACGGTCCGTTCGTCCACGCCGAGCCGCTGGGCGAGGTCGCGGCCGCCCAGCACGTGGTGGGCCTGGAGCAGTTCGAGCATCGCCAGCATCCGGGTCGCCGGATATGACACAGGTCACCCTCTTTATCCGGGCGGGTTCTGTCCGCTTTCGGTTTTAGCGTAGCGACATCGGCTCACTTGGAAGGACGACGAGATGGCGAACTACGTGCTGGTACCCGGATTCTGGCTCGGCGCCTGGGCCTGGGACGAGGTGGCGCACGAACTGCGCGCCGCCGGGCACCAGGTGCGGGCGGTCACCCTGACGGGGGTGGCGGAGCGGGCCGGCGAGCTGTCGCCGGAGGTCGGCGTGGAGACGCATGTCGCCGACATCCTGGCGGCGATGGACGGATGGGACGACGTCGTCCTGGTCGGGCACAGCGGGGCGAACGTCCCGGTGACCGCGGTCGCCGACCGGCATCCCGAGCGGCTCAGCCGGGTCGTCTACGTGGACGCCGGGCCGCTGCCGTCCGGGGCGGCGGTGATCGACTTCAACGACGAGGACACCCAGAAGGCCTGGCGCGCCCAGGTCGGGGACGGCCACGCGCTCGACGTGCCCGCCTACGAGCAGGGAAAAGGCAAGTTCGCGGGCCTGACCGAGGAGCGCTGGGAGCAGATCCGCGCGAAGGCGACGCCCCAGCCGTGGGGCGCGGTGGTGCAGCCGGCGCAGCGGCCGGAGCGCATCCCGGCGACGCCGAAGACCATGGTCGCCTCGACCATGCCGATGGCGGTGATCCGCGAGCTGATCGACTCGGGGAACCCGGCGTTCGCCGCGCTCGGCACGCCTGAGTGGACGTTCGCCGAGCTGCCGACCGGCCACTGGCCGATGTTCTCGCGGCCGGCCGAGCTCGCCGCGCTGCTCTGACGTCCGCGGCCCGCCGGGGAAGGCCGGCTCAGCGCGGCTGCCCGCGGACGGGGGCCTGCTCGGGCGGGCGCGGCGTGCCGTCCAGGTAGGCGAGCACGGCGCGGACGCGGCGGTGGCCTGAGTCGTCCGGGGCCAGGCCGAGTTTGGCGAAGACGTTGCCGATGTGCTTGTGGACGGCGTTGTCGGAGATGCGCATGCGCTCGGCGATGGTGGCGTTGTCGTGCCCCTGTGCCATGAGGGCCAGGGACTCCCGCTCGCGGGCGGTGAGGGCGGCGAGGGGGTCGTCGGCACGGCGGGCGAAGAGCTGGGCGACCACTTCCGGGTCCATCGCGGTGCCGCCGGCCGCGACCCGCCGCAGGGCGTCGACGAACTCGGCCACCCGGCCGATGCGGTCCTTGAGCAGGTAGCCGATGCCGCCGCGGCCGTCGGCGAGCAGTTCGCCGGCGTACTCGCGCTCGACGTACTGCGAGAGCACCAGGATCGGCAGCGCGCCGTGCTCGCGGCGGGCCCGCAGCGCGGCGTGGATGCCCTCGTCGCGGAACGACGGCGGCAGCCGCACGTCGACGATGGCGATGTCGGGGCGGTGCTCGGCGACGGCGAGCAGGAACGCCTCGCCGTCGCCGACGACCGCGACGACCTCGCAGCCCCTGGCCGCCAGCAGCAGCTTCAGCCCGCCGGCCAGCAGGACGTTGTCCTCGGCGATCACGACCCGCAAGGGACCTCCTTCGACGGTCACGACGCGCACGGCATCCGGACGGCGAGCGTGGTGGGTCCGCCCGGCGGGCTGTCGAGGCGCAGCGTGCCGTCGAGGGCGGCGACCCGCCGGCGGATCCCGGGGATCCCGGTGCCGCGCGCCTCGTCGGCGCCGCCCCTGCCGTCGTCGGTGACCTCGACGGACAGCACGTCGCCGGCCCGCTCGATCCGCAGGGACGCCCTGGTGGCGGCGGCGTGCTTGGTCACGTTCGTCAGCGCCTCGGCGATCACGTAGTAGGCCACCGTCTCCACGGACGGCGGCAGCGCGCCCAGGTCGGCGAGCTCGATGTGGACCGGCACGCTCGACCGGGCGGCCAGCGCCGTCAGCGCGCCGTCGAGCCCGCGGTCGGCGAGGATCGGCGGGTAGATCGTCTGGAGCACCGCGCGCAGCTCGGCCATCGCCTCCTCCGCCGTCTCGTGCGCCTCCTGGAGCAGCAGGGCGACCGTGTCCGGGTCGTCGGCGAGCGACTCGCGGGCCAGGCCGAGGTGCATGGCGATGGTCACCAGGCGGGCCTGCGTCCCGTCGTGCAGGTCGCGTTCGATGCGCTGGAGCTCCGCGCCGTGGGCGTCGACCACGCCGACCCGGCTCCTGGTCAGCACGTCGACCCGCTCGGTGAGCCGCTCGCGGGCCGACGGCGCGAGCAGCGCCAGGGACAGCCGGGCGTGCAGCCGGGCCAGCGCGGGCAGCCCCCACCAGGCCGCCGCGCCGAGGACGACGATCTGGGCCGTCCCTCCGGCCAGCGCGGTCGCCCAATCGTCCACGGGAACGTCGAAGAACGAGAACAGCGTGGGACGCGCGTCCGCCGGGAACGCCTGCCACGCGACCATCGCCACCGCGGCGACCACGATGTTGCCCAGGCACAGCAGGGCGGCCAGCCCGAGCGGGAACCCGGTGGCGACGTGCGCGAGCGCCCAGGCGAGATCCCGCCGCCCGCCCGGCACCCCGTCGCCCGGGGCGCCGAGCAGCCGGCCGGCCCGCCGGCGGTGCCAGGCCGCCCAGCCCCGCCCCGCCGCCGGCGCGAGCAGCACCGGGAGCGCGAGCGCCGTGGCCACGGCGGTGGCCAGCGTGCCCAGCAGGTAGCCCGAACCGGAGAACAGCCGGGAGACCGAGCCGGACGACAGCCAGGACATCGAACCGGGGAAGGCACGGTCACGCATGTGCACCTCCTGACCTGCGTACCGGAGCACCAGTATCCCGTCACCGTCCGGGGCCGGACACTACAGCGGGCTGTACCAAGGGCGTGCGGCCGGCTGTATCGTGCCGGACGTCCGGCCGGAATAGCGTCCCCGGCCATGAAACCGACACGTGTGCGGCCGCTCGGCCGTCTGGTCCCGGCCATCGCACTGACCGCCCTGATCGCCCTGTCCGTCGCCGTCGCGCCCCCGGCCGGAGCCGACGCCGGCGCGCCCGCGGCGACCGGAGGGAAACCCCCGGCGCTCGACTGGAAACGCTGCTCCCTGGGCCCGGACGACGCCGTCGGCAGGCAGCTCGACCAGGCGGGCGCGCGCTGCGCGGAGCTCGCCGTCCCGCTCGACCACTCCAGGCCGGGCGGCCGCGCCATCAAGCTCGCGCTGTCCCGCATCCCCGCGACCGACCGCGCCCATCGCATCGGCACCTTGGTGCTCAACAGCGGCGGCCCCGGCGAGAGCACGCTCGGCATGCCCCTGCGGACCCGCGCGGCCATGAAGGACGTCGCCGCCCGGTACGACGTCATCGGCCTGGACCCGCGTTTCGTCGGGCGCAGCACGCCGCTCGACTGCGGCTGGCCCATCGGCCTGTGGCTGCGCTCGGCCGGCTCGACCCGCGCCCGGTTCGACCACCAGGTGGCGGTGCAGCGTGACCTGGCCGAGCGCTGCGCCCAGCGGCACGCCGACGTGCTCCCGTACGCCAACACCCGCGACACGGCCCGCGACATCGACCTCGTGCGCCGCGCCCTGGGGGAGCGCCGGATCTCCTTCCTCGGCTACTCCTACGGCAGCTACCTGGGCGCGGTCTACACGCAGATGTTCCCCGGCCGCACCGATCGGGTGGTCCTGGACAGCGCGGGCGACCCGGGCAAGTGGGGCCCCAGGGCGATGCGGGGCACCGAGGACGAGGCGGACCGCGCGCTGCGCGCCTGGGCGTCCTGGGCCGCCGGACGCCACGGAACCTACGGGCTCGGCGCGACCCGCGCCCGCGTGCTCGCCACCGTGGACACGATCGTCGCCGCCGCGGAGGAGCGTCCGCTGCGCGTCGGCGCGTACGAGGTGGACGACCAGGCGGTCCCGTACCTGCTCTCCGTCGGCTCCGCGAACGACCGTCCCGAGGCGCGCGCCGAGTTCGCCGCCACCGTCCGGACCCTGAACGAGGCCGCGCACGGCCGCCCGGCCGAACCCGGCGCCGAGCTCGCCGGATTCCTGGCGTTCGTCCTGACCAGCGCCGGTTCGCCGCTCGCGAGCCCGGCCGCCGCGATCACCTGCGGCGACCGGGCCGCGCCGGGCGACCCCGACGTCTACTGGGACGACGTCCAGCGCAGCCGGGCGCGCCACCCGCTCTTCGGCCCGGTCAAGAACAACATCTGGCCCTGCGCCTTCTGGCCGGACGAGCCGCGCGAGCCGCTCACGCACGTCGCCAACCCCACCCCCGCGCTGATCGTGTCCGCCACCGGCGACACCGCCACCACCTACGAGGGCAGCAAGGCCATGCACCGGGCGCTGACCGGCTCCCGCCTGCTCACCCTGCGCGGCGCCATCGCCCACGGGATCTACGGCGAGTACGGCAACGCCTGCGTGGACGCCAAGGTCAACGCCTACCTGGCCACCGGCGCACTCCCCGCCACCGACCAGACCTGCCGCCCGCGTTAGCGGCCTCGCACCCGTACCTCCGCCAGGGCGAGCGGGTCGGTGCCGGAGGAGAGCTGGATGCGCACGTGCCGGCCGGTGGTGCCGGCGGGCAGTTTGACCGTGCTGGGCCGGCCGGCCTGTTCCTGCACGTGCACGGCGGTCACGCCCGGCGTCGTGCGGGCCGCCTCCAGGCCGTCGGCGGTGATCGGCTGCTCGGAGGACATCACCCAGTAGTCCCGCAACCGTTCGGCGCAGCAGTCGGTGCGGTTCCAGATCTCCACGCTGTCCAGCGCGGCCGAGGCCCCCAGATCGACCTGCCACCAGGCTTCCCTGGCCGGTTCCTGGGTGTGGGTGACCGAGCCGTTCCAGAAGCCGCCGTCGGTGTTGCCGTCCACGGCCCGCGCGGCCGGGGCGTCGTAGCCGGTGCTCTGCTGGGTGGCCGGCTTGCCCTGGGCCAGGTTCGGCAGCACCACCGAGACGGGGAGCAGGTACGCCGCGCGCAGCCGTCCGGACTTGAGCGCCGCCTGGATCCCGAGCGCGGCGGGCTCGGCCCCGGGCGGCACGGTCACGGTGACGGGCACCTCGGTGCTCGCCCCGGCGGCCAGGTGGCCGATCCGGGTGCTGGCCGGGGTCACCGTCCAGCCGTCGGGCGCGGCGAGGGTCAGCGAGGCCGCGCGCAGCGGCGCGGAGCCGGGGTTGGTGACGGTCACCTTGCCGGTGAGGGTCTCACCGGCCTGCGCCTGCTCGGGCAGGTCGGTGCCGAAGCGCGGCAGGGCCGTCACCCCGGGCGTCTCGATCTTGAACGAGTAGGCGTACTGCCCGGTCTCGGCGGGCGTGGTGACGACCACCCGGCCCTGCTCGTCGCGCTGCCACGGCAGCGGGCCGGCGTCGGAGCCGAGCAGCGTGATCCGCGTCCCGGGGCCCGCCGGCACGTCCGCGCCCAGCGTGAGCCGCTCGCCCGGCCACTTCAGCGCGGTCGCGTAGAGGACGCCGTCCTTGACGGTGTACCGGACGTCGTCCGGGCCGCCCTTCTCCTCGGCGCGCGTCCAGTACGTGGTGCCGTACATGGCCTCGCCGTTGACCTTCAGCCAGGAGCCCATGTCCAGCAGCCGTTCCCGCTGCACGTCGGGGATGGTGCCGTCGGCCTTCGGGCCCACGTCCAGCAGCAGGTTGCCGTTCTTGCTGACGATGTCCACGAAGGAGTCCACGAGCTGGTCGGAGGTCAGGTAGTCCTCGATGGGCTCGTTCTGGTTGTAGCCGTAGGAGTGCGCGATGCCGCGGCTGGCCTCCCACTTGACGGGGTCGATGTCGGGCTTGACGGAGTACTCGGGCGTCTGGAAGTCCAGCTCGTGGCTCTCCAGCGCGCCGCTCTCGATCTTGCACCGGTTGGCGACCGCGACCTCCTTGCCCTTCTTGGCCGCCTTGTTGTAGTAGTCGGCGATCACTCCGGCGGTCTGCCACTGGGCGGCCGAGCGGTCCCACTGGCCGTCGCACCACAGGATGTCGGGGTCGTAGCCGTCGATCAGCTCGCGCATCTGCGGGAGCATGTAGTCCTTGACGTAGTCGCCGCTCTGCGGAGCCCCGGTGTAGGGCACGGGCTGGCCGGTGTACGGGTTGGTCGCCGGGTGGCCGGTGAACAGCGGGTTGTACCACTCCATGAGCGAGTAGTAGAAGCCCGCGCGCAGCTTCCCGTCGGCGCGGGCCGCGGTGAACAGCTCCTTGGCCAGGTCACGCTTCGGGCCCAGCGCCATGGTGTCGCGCTCGCTCACCTTGCTGTCCCACAGGGCGACGCCCTCGTGGTGCTTGGAGGTGAGGACGAAGTACTTGGCCCCGGCGTCGTTGAAGAGCTTGACCCAGTCGGCGGCGTCGAACTTCTCGGCCTTCCACTGCTCGGCGAAGCGGTCGTAGGCGAAGTCCGGCCCGTAGGTGTCCCGGTGGTAGCTGTTGGTCGCGTTCCCGGGGGAGTTCATGTAGTACCAGTACCACTCGGCGTAACTGCCGCGCGGGCCCCAGGCCGGGACGGAGTACGCCCCCCAATGGAGGAAGATGCCGAACTTGTCGTTGTTGAACCACTTAGGGGTCGGGTGACTGTTCAGGGATTCGACGGTCGGCTCGTAGGGGCCGTCCGTAGCGGCCTGAGCAGGAGCGGGAAGACATCCGATGATACTGAGCATGGAGACGGCGAGAAGTCGACGTAAGCGGGCCATGTCCACTCCAAAGCGGGTGAAGAGATTGGAGGAAAGGTAGCCCGATCTTTGTTCTCTCGGCAAGAGTTGCACGGAGATTCATCCGATGTCTGCCCGGAGAGGTGTAGCTGTCAGAAGTAGTCCGCCGGCCAGTGGGCGGCGTTCTCCGCGCCCACCACGGGGCCCGGGTCGCCCAGGATCGCGCGGGCCATCCCCGTGCGGTCCCGCTCCCGGACGACGCTCGCGAACAGGTGCGGCAGGGCCGGCTCGTCCCAGGTCAGCCTGGCCCTGCCGGTACGGACGCCCCGGACCGCCGCCTCGGCGGCCAGCGCGGAGAGCACCCCGGGCAGGTCTCCGGCCACCTCCAGCACGTCGAGGACGCCGCCGTCCCAGCGCACGGCGGCGTACCCGGCGTCCCCGGCCAGCAGCTCGACCGGGTCGCCGTACCAGATCGGCAGCCGGTCCCGCCAGTGCGCCTCGTCGCGCACGGCGGTCAGCGGACGCCGCGCGTTGTGCCGCTCGTACACCTCCCGCAGCACCGCCGCCTCGCCGGCCGGGATCCTGCGCAGCCCCCGCCCGGCCGGGCCGGTCCGGCGCAACGGGCCGGACACCGTCCGCAGCTCGAAGCCGGTCCAGTCCTTGTAGACCCCCGGCGTGCCGGTGAACAGCAACGACCAGGCGCAGCCGTCGGCCGCCATCGCCTCGGCCGCCAGCGCCAGCAGCCGCCGGACGTGCCCGCGCCCGCGGACCGACGGATGGGCGGCGACGTTGGCCACGCCGCCCGCCCGCACCTCGCCGCCCAGGCCGTCGTGCAGCCGGCGCGGCAGGTAGTACACGCAGGCCGACACGTCGCCGGTCACGAACGTCCGGCCGTACCGGCCGGGGTCGGTCTCGTACAGGGGCACCACGTGCGGGGCGTCGAAGCAGGCGGCCCACAGCGCGTAGAGCGCCTCCCGGTCGCCCGGACGGGCGGTGCGCAGGGACGTCATCCCATCCTCCCCAGCAGCTCCGGCGTCACCTCGTGCGCCAGCGGGAGGCCACCGGCGTACCGGGCGATCTCCTCGACCACCACCCGGCCCTGACGGGCCCGCCCCGAATCGGTGCCGGCCGCCTGGTGCGGGGTGAGCAGCACGTTCGGCAGCGCGCGGAACGGGTGCCCGACCGGCAGCGGCTCCTCGTCGAAGACGTCGATCGCCGCGTCCAGCCGTCCCGAACGCAGCTCGGCCAGCAGGGCGGCCTCGTCCACCAGCCACGACCTGGCGGTGTTGACCAGCCCGGCGCCGTCGGGCATCAGCGCCAGCTCCCGCGCCCCGAGCAGGTGGCGCGTCTCCGGCAGCGCAGGGGCGTGCACGGCCACGATCCGGCTGGTGGACAGCAGCTCGTCCAGCTCCACGGCGCCCTCGTGGTAGGGGTCGGCGACGGTGACCTCGGCGCCGAGCGCGCGGACGAGGTCGAGGTAGGCCCGGCCGGTCCTGGAGGCGCCGATGACGCCGATCGGGCAGCCGAGGATCTCCCGCCTGGCCGGCGCCCGCTCGGCCGCCTCCCACGGCCGGCCGCCGCGCAGGGCGTGGTCGAAGCGGTGCACCTGGTGCAGCAGCGCCAGCGTGAACGTCAGCGCCACCTCGGCCACCGACCGGGCCATGGCCGCGCCCGCCTGCGTCACCCGGACGCCCCGCGCCCACAGCTCGCCGGTGACGAACGGCTTGACCGTCGCTCCGGTGTGCGCGACCAGCCGCAGCCCCGGCGCCCGGTCGAGCAGCTCGGCGGTCAGCGGCGGCACCCCCCAGGAGGTCACCAGCACCTCGGTGCCGGGCAGCGCCTCGGGCAGCGCGCGGTGGTCGTCGAGCAGCCGCACGTCCCCCAGGGCCAGCAGCGCGGCGGGGTCGGGGAAGAACTGCGCGCGCAGCGGCGGCGGGACGCTGACCAGGACGCGCACGGCGGAGTCAGCCGAGCCAGGCATCGCGGTGCTCCGCCACGAAGTCGTCGTCGGTCAGCCACGGGTAGGCGGCGCCGACCCGGGTCAGCTCCTCGGCCTGGCCGGGGGAGAGGCCCTCGTCCGGGTCGAGGCACCAGGTGCCGGCCAGCAGGCCCTGCCTGCGCAGCACCTCGTGCACGCCGGCGATGCAGCCGGCGAAGGCGTTGGCGCTGTCGAAGACGGCGGCGTTGGCGTCGGTGAGCGCCGTGGCCCGGCCCCACCACCGCGCCGGGTCGTCGCGCAGGCCCTCGACCATCTCCACCGCAGCCCGCGTCCACACCGCCCACTGGCCGAGCAGCCCGCCGGCGAAGCGCAGGCCGCCGGGCAGCTCGGCCAGCAGGTCGCCGATGATGTGGTCGTCGTTGCCCGTGTAGAGGGCGACCTGGTCGGCCCGGTCGGAGGCGGCCACGCCGTGCGCCACGTCCAGCGAGCGGTAGCGGTCGAACGCCGCCACCTTCACCGCGACCGTGGAGGGCTGGTCGGCCAGGGCCCGCCAGAAGCCGCGCGACAACACCGGCCCGCCGATCGCCGCCTGGAGGTAGAAGCCGACGACCGGCAGCACCTCGCCCACGGCCCGCGCCCGCGCCAGCAGGTCGTCCTCGGAGGCGCCGGGCACCACCGGCGAGAGCAGCACGGCGTCGTACCCGAGCGAGGCGGCCAGCTCGGCCTCGGCCACCGCCTGCGCGGTCGGCCCGCACGCCCCGGCGACCAGCACCGGCCGCTCCCGAGCGGACTCACGGGCGGATTCACGGGCGGACTCGCGGGCGGACTCACGGGCGACGTCGGCGGCCAGCCGGAGGACCGGCTCCAGCAGCCCGGCCCCGCGGATCGCGAACTGGGTCGTGTGCACGCCCACGGCCAGGCCGCCGGCCCCCGCCGCCAGGTAGTACCGGGTGAGCGCGGCCTGGCGGCGCTCGTCCAGCGTCCGGTCCGCGGTGAGCGCCAGCGGGTGGGCGGGGATGACGGTCCCCGCCCGCAGGCGCGACAGCGCGGGATTCGGCGTGGGCATCAGAATCTCCCGTCTCGTACGGCGAACTTGGTGGGCTTGCCCGACGTCGGCAGCCCGGCGGCCAGCCAGTCGGCCTGCCAGTCGACCAGCGTGCCCAGCGGCACGTTCGGGTAGCCGAACAGGCGGTGGCACAGTGTGGCGTCGTTCAGCAGCGCCGTCGCGGCCTCCGCGCCCTCGAAGGACACCGGCGTGCCGAGGCGCGCGCCGAAGGCGGCGGCCACCCGGCGCACCGAGGCGGTCTCGGGGCCGGTCAGGTTCAGCGTGAACGGCGTGCCCGCCGTCGCGTGGGCCAGCGAGCGCAGCACGACCTCGTTGGCGTAGCCCTGCCAGACCACGTTGACGTGCCCGGTCGTCACGTCCACCGGAGCGCCGGACAGCACCCGCTGCCCGATGTCGGCCAGCACGCCGTACCGCAGGTCCACGGCGTAGTTGAGGCGGACGATCGTCACGGCCGTGCCGCGGGCGGCGGCCGCGTGCTCGAAGACGCGCTCGCGGCCGAGGCAGCTCATCGCGTACTCGCCCACCGGCCCGACCGGGTCGCCCTCGACGCTCCCGCCGGAGGACAGGGGCACCAGCGGGTAGACGTTGCCCGTGGACAGCGCCGCGACGCGCGCACCGCCGTACCGCTCGGCGACGCGGGCGGGCAGGGCCGCGTTGACGACCCAGGCTAGGTACGGCGCGGCGGACGTGCCGAACTTCGCCCCGACCATGAAGACCACGTCCGCGGCGTCGGGCAGCGTGCCCAGGTCGCCGTCGAGCAGGTCGAAGGGGACGACGTCCACGCCGTGCCCGGCGAGGGCGCCGGCCGCCGCGCGGTCGGACCACCGGGAGACGGCGAAGACGCGGTCGGCGCCGCGACCGGCGGCGTCCAGGCCGCGCCGGGCCAGGCGGCACAACGTGGGCCCCATCTTGCCCCCGGCGCCCAGCACGACCAGGTCGCCGGAGCCGGCGGCGAGGTCGGCGACGAGCGACGCGGACGGGCGGGTGAGGTGCTCTTCCAGATCGTCGACGGAGGTGAACATCAACCCTTGATCCCCGACATCGTGACTCCTTCGGTGAAATAACGCTGGCCGACCAGGTAGGCGGCGAAGATCGGTACGAACGCGACCGTGGCCCCGGCCAGCACGACGCTGAGCGGGACGTTCTCCGTCTGCAGGGAGGCGATGCCCACGGTCAGGGTGCGCATGTCGGCGCCGCCGCCGATGATGAGCGGCCAGAGCAGGTCGTTCCAGTGCCACAGGAAGACGAAGACGCCCAGCGTGGCCAGGATCGGCTTGCACAACGGCAGGACGATCCTGATGAAGATCCGCCATTCGGAGGCGCCGTCGAGCCGGGCCGCCTCGAACAGCTCGTCCGGCAGGCCCATGATGAACTGCCGCATGAGGAAGACGGCCTGCGCGTTGGCGAGCGTCGGCAGGATCAGCCCCCAGTACGTGTCCACCCCGCCCAGCTCGGCGATGAGCATGAAGGTCGGGATGAGCGTCACGTGGTAGGGCACCATGACCATGGCCAGGAACGACCAGAACATGGGCTCGCGGCCGGGGAACCGTTTCTTGGCGAAGGCGTATCCGGCCAGCGAGGCCAGCAGCAGCACGGCCACCACGCTGACCACGGAGTAGATGAGCGTGTTGACCGTCCAGGTGACCAGGTCGCGGCCGCCCAGCACCTCGCCGTAGGCGCTGAAGTCGACCGGCCAGGGCAGCATGCTCTCCGGGAACGTCACGGCCGTGCCCGGCTTCAGCGACAGCACGACCATCGCGTAGAACGGGAACAGCGTGACCGGCGTGGCGACGGCCAGCAGGACGAACCTGGCCACCTTCCCGCCCCTGGTCGGCTCCAGCGCCTTGTACGGGCGGTATGTCGTCACTTCGACCTCCCGATCATCAGGCGCTGGACCAGCGCGACCACGAGGGTCATGACGAACAGCGCGACGCCGATGGCGCTGGCGTAGCCGAAGTCGAAGTTCTTGAACGCCTGCTCGTACAGGGCCATGACCAGCGTGAAGCTGCCGTGCGCCGGGCCGCCGCCGGTCATCACGTAGACCAGGTCGAACACCTGGAAGGAGTTCGTCGTCTCGATCACGGCGACGAAGAACAGCGCGGGGCGCAGCTGCGGGGCCACGATGTAGCGGAACCGCTGCCAGGTGGAGGCGCCGTCGGTGAGCGCCGCCTCCTCCAGCTCCCGCGGCAGGTCCTGCAGCCGGGCCAGGACGATCAGCATGCCGTACCCGAACCTGGACCAGACCGAGACGATCACCAGGGCCGGGATGACCAGCGTGGTGGAGGCCAGCCAGGACTGTCCGGTGAGCTTGGTGATCGGCCCCTCGGAGGAGAACAGCCAGGTGAAGACCGTCCCGGCCAGGACCAGGCTGGTGACGACGGGCAGGAAGAAGACCGAGCGGAAGAAGGCCGCCCCCCGGAAGGCGCGGCGCACCAGCAGCGCCATGCCCACCGAGGCGGCCATCGACGCCGGCACGTACAGGATCGTGTAGATCAGCGTGATGCGCAGCGACTCCCAGAAGACGGGGTCGGCGGCCATCCGCCGGTAGTTGTCCACGCCGGTCCACTCCGGGCTGGCGCCGATGGAGGAGTCGAAGAACCCCAGCAGCACCCCCGCGACGGACGGGCCGAACCGGAACAGCAGGAAGAGCAGGAGGCACGGCAGGACGAACAGCAGTCCGGTCCGCGCCTCCCACCGCCTGACGTCGATCGCCGCCATCAGCCACCCAGCAGCGCGTCCGCGGCCTTGGCCGCGTCGGCGAGCGCCTGCTCGGGCGTCTTCTTGCCGATCAGCGCGGCCTGGATCTCGGGAGCCAGGACGCCCATCACGTCACGCGCCTTCTCGTGCAGCGGCCCGGCCGTGGTCAGGTCGAGCGCCTTCTCCACCTCGGCCTGCACCGGGTCGGCCGCGTACAGCGAGCCGGTGGATTTGCGCGGGGAGAAGTAGCCCGAGGCCAGGTCGTAGGCCTTGCTCGGGGCGGCGCCGGTGGCGAAGCCGATCCACTTGCCCGCCGCCTCCTTGTGGTCGGACGCCTTGAGCAGGGCCAGCGAGCCGACCGTGCCGTAGGCGACCTGCTTGGCGTCGGTCAGCGGCGGCAGGACCTTGATGTTCTCCTTGCCCCAGAACGACTCGACGTCGGCGGGCAGCTGCTGCCAGGTGCAGGCCACCTTGTTCTGCGCGGTCCTGGTCTGCTCGAACTTGGGCAGCCCGGTCAGCAGGTCCTTCTCCACGTAGCCGCCGTCGGCCAGCTTCTTCAGGAAGGTCAGCGCCTTGACGCCCTCGGCGCCGCCGAAGGCCGCCGACTTGCCGTCGGGGCTGAACACGTCGCCGCCCGCCTGCCACAGCAGCGGGTAGAACGACTGGTTGAGGGTGGCGGCGGGGTCGGCCCAGTAGTTGGTGACGTCGACGTCCTTGGCCTTGAACTTCGGGGCCAGGGCGAGCACGTCGTCCCAGGTCTTGGGGAACTCGGTGACGCCGGCGGCGTCGAACGCCTTCTGGTTGCAGACCAGCGGGTTGGCCGACATGAGGATCGGCGCGCCCATGACCTTGCCGTCGATGGTGACCGACTTCAGGGCGTTGTCCCGGTAGTCGGCCTTGTCGGCGAGGTAGGCGTCCACCGGCTCCAGCGTCCTGGCGTACTTGGGGAGCTGGTCGGGGGTGAGGTAGACCACGTCGGGCGCCTTGTTGCCGGCGATCGCCGTGGACAGCGCCTCGTCGCGCTTGGCCCACGGGTAGATCTCGACCTTGACGTCGATGTTCGGGTTGGCCGCCTCGAACGCCTTGGTCTGCTCGTCCCAGAACGCCTGGTGCTTGGGCTGGTCGGCGATGTTCGGGTAGATCCACATGGTCACGGTCTGCTTCTCGTCGCCTCCGGAGCCGCCGCCGCAGGCGGTCAGCGTGCCGAGGGCGGCCGCAGCGGCGGCCAGCGCGCGCAGTCGCATGATGGTTCCTTCCTAGAATGCGGGCACGGTGACGACCGTGCCGCTGTGCCGGGCCTTCTCGGCGGCGAAGACCGCGAGGTGGCTGTGGAGCGACTCGGTGGGGCCCGAGCGCACGTGTGCGGGGTCGCCGGTGGCCAGCGCGGTGACGAAGGCGTCCATCACGCCGTCGTCGCCGCCGCCGTGGCCGTCGCCGGCGTTCGAGCCGGTCTCGGTGACGTTGCGGCGGCTGCTGCGGCCGTCGCGGAAGTCGAGGACCTCGACCGACTCGCCGTCCCCGATCAGCCGTCCGTGGGTGCCGAAGATCCTGGTCTGGCGGTGGGTCTGCTCGGTGAAGGCGGTCATGGTGAAGGTCGCGGTCGCGCCGCCGGTCAGCTGCATGGCGAGCACCTGGTGGTCGACCACGTCGTTGTCGCAGGCGTAGACGCACCTGCCGTACGGGCCGGTGCGCAGGGCGTCCATGACCTGCTCCTCGTTCTCGCCGAGGACGCTGGTCGGCCAGTCGTAGCCGCGGTCCAGGTACAGCCGGGGAGCCGAGTACGGGCACCGGGGCTCCAGGACGCAGTCGAGGCAGCGGTCGGCGGCCTGCTCCGGGCGCCGCTCGGGCCTGAAGTGGCCGAGCGAGCCGAAGCTGGCGACCTGCTCGATCCTGAGCCCGGTGACGTAGGTCAGCCAGTCGAGGTCGTGGGAGGACTTGGCCAGCAGCATCGGGCTGGCCAGGCGCTCGCTGCGCCAGGGGCCGCGCACGTAGGAGTGCGCCTGGTGCCACCAGCCGACCGGCTCCAGGTGCTCGACGCTCATGACCTCGCCGAGCACGCCGCTGTCCACGGTCTCCTTCACCAGCGCGGTGTAGGGCGTGTAGCGCAGCACGTGGCAGACGGCGAGCAGCACGCCGGTCTCGCCGACGGCCGAGACGATCTCGCGGCACTCCTCCTCGGTCGGCGCCATGGGCTTCTCGACGAGCAGCGCGTAGCCCGCCCGCGCCAGGGCGATGGCGGGCTCGACGTGCAGGCGGTCCTGGGTGGCCAGGACGACGGCGTCGGCCACCCGCTCGCGCAGCAGGTCGCGCCAGTCGCCGAACTCGCGCACGCCGGGGCCGGCCAGCTTGGCCCGGCGGGCGGGGTCGGGGTCGGCCACGGCGACCAGCTCCGCGCGATCGGGGTGCGCGGCGATCCAGGAGGCGTAGGTCTGCCCCCGGTTGCCCGCTCCCGCGACCGCCAGCGTTATTTTTCGCACCTAAATCACCAGATTTCCTGATGTGAGGACTTTCGGGCCGTCAGCCGGCAGCTCCCTGGCGACGCCCTCCTCGACGTTGCCCGTGTGCTGGACCACCTCGAAGGCCTTGATCGACAGACGGCCGCCGCCGAACTGGCAGCCGGTCGCCGCGTAGCGGTTCCGGCCGGCGTCGAGCTGGACGTGGGCTCCGGCGTTCTGGCTGCGGACCCCAGCCAGCTGCCAGGAGACCAGCCCGGCGGCCTCCACCCGCGACAGCCCGGCCTCGGCCAGCTCGGTGCCGCCGTCGAGGCGGATGCGCTGGTCGGCCTTGCCGGCGGCGGCCAGGCCCACGTTCTTCACCGTGCAGCCGGTCAGCGCCACCGAACCGGCCAGGACCAGCGGGGCCGCGCCCTCGGCGCCGTTCAGCGTCGAGCCGGACAGGCGCAGGTCCGCGCCGTTGAAGGCGTTGCCGTTCAGGCCGTGGAAGGTGGTGCGGCTGACGTGCAGCGGCGCGGTCACGTTCGCCTGGACGATCTCGCTCTTGGCCGGGACGTTGAAGACGCAGCCCTCGATCAGGTTGGGCCGCCGCGACACCTTCGACTGCTGGGAGACGATCAGCGTGTGGCTGGCCGAGCAGCCGCGCATCTGCACGCCGTCGGCGTTGACCCAGATCATGCCCGAGCCCTCCAGCGACGGCTTGCCGATGACCTGGAGGTCCTCCAGCGTCAGGTCGGTGACCTTCACCCGGGCCACGAACCACGAGCAGACGTGCTTGCGCACCGTGATGCGCTTGGCCGCCGAGCCCCAGGCCGCGCCGGAGTTGGCGAAGGTCATCAGGCCGGAGTTGCCGGTGTAGGTCAGGTCGTGCTCGTACTGGCCGTGGGTGACGAACGGGCCCTGGTCGTCGCCGTCGCCGTGGCAGTTCTCCACGTAGCAGTAGGCGCTGGCGGTGAAGTCGTTCAGGTGCCGGGCGTTGGCCGTGTGGCAGTCGCGGACGTGGCCGTACAGGCAGTAGATCTGCTGGGTCAGGTAGCCCGCCCCGCCCCAGGTCACGCTGGCGGGGTTCTTCAGCGTGCAGCGTTCGGTGCGGAAGTGGGTGGCCCAGCGCCGCATGATCAGCGGCCAGAACGTGCCCGTGCCGTGGATGCCCTCGACGTCGCAGTGGACGGCGTACTCGTAGGCCAGCGGGTGCGAGCCGGTGTACTGGTCGCCGTTCGCGACGCCCTCGAAGCGCAGGTTGCGCACGTGCACGCGCTCGACCGGCTCGACCAGGGTCCAGGTGATCGTGCGGCCGGCGGCCAGCTCCCAGCCGTTCTTGTAGTTGACCCGGATGTGCGTGCCGTCGACGATCTGGGTGACCTCGACCAGCTTCTGCAGCTCGCGCTCCCAGCGGCCGGACAGCGCGTTGACCTCGGCGCTCCACCACTGCCCGACCTTGAAGGCGGCGGAGTCGGCGACCTCGAAGACGTCCGACAGGTCGGGCACCGGGGCGCTCAGCTTGTGGCTGACCGTGGTGGCGGTGACCTTGCCGCGGAAGAACATCACCGCCGCGAACGGGTCGTCCTGGCCCGCCTTCTCGATGCCGACGGTGCGCATCGTGTGGCCGCCGAAGTCGAGCACCAGGTTCGAGCGCTGGAACTTGTGGCGCTTGACGAAGTTGAGGTCGGTGTGGGCCTCGATCCTGAAGACGGCGGGGTCGCCGACCATGGCCTCCAGAGCGTCGTCGGCGGGGGTCTTGTCGTCGAAGACGCCGAAGGCGCGGAAGTCGAGGCAGCCGTCGTGCAGCTGGATCCAGCGACCCTTGGGCGCGGAACCCAGCACGGTGCCGCCGTTGGCGGGCGCGGTGGCGGCGGCGTCCCAGCGGACGAGCTTGCCGCCGCCGTCGCCCGGCTTGAGATAGCCCGCGACCTGCGCCAGCGTGCCGTCCGCCAGTTTGGCGGCCTCGAAGGCGAGCAGCTCGGCCACGGTGGCGACCGCCTGCACCTCGTCCTTGGGCTTCTTGTCCGGCTCGGCGAGCGCGGGCTTGGCCATCAGGACGGTGCCGACAGCCGCTAAACCGGTGACGCGCAGGATGTCACGACGTTCCATGGGGGTGGTTCCTTACAGTGCGAGGGTGTCGGCGATGAGGACGCGGGGGCCGGCGGGCGGGAAGGCGCGCTCGACGCCCTCCTCGGTGCAGCCGGTGTGCACCAGGACGGTGGTGGCGGTCAGGTCGAGCCGGCCGCCGGTGAACCGGGAGCCGGTGGCGCGCCAGCGGTTGTCGCCGGTGGCCTGCTCGACGCGGGTGCCGGTGGCCGTGCAGGCGGCCAGTTCCCAGGTCAGGACGCCCGGACCGGCGGCCCGGCCGAGCGAGGCGTTCTCCAGCGTGACGCCCTCCAGGCGCAGCCGCTGGTCGCGCACGGCGCTCAGCTCGACGCGCACGCCGTCGAGCCGGCCGCCGCTGATCACGACGTCCGCCGAGCCCACCGAGACCTTGCCCGCTCCGCTCAGGACGCAGCCGGTGAAGCGCAAGGGGCCGGAGCCGCGCAGGGTGGCGCCGTCGAGACCGGTGATGGCGCACTCCTTGAAGTGCAGCGCGTTGCTCACCGGCGTCTGCACCAGCACCTGGTCCTTCGGCAGCTCGAAGGAGCAGCCCTCGATGACGTTGGGCCGGCCGGAGCGGTTGGACCGCTGGCCGATCGCGACCGTCCTGGCCGAGCAGCCGCGCATGTGCAGGCCGTCGGCGTTCACCTGGAGCGTTCCCGCCGGGTCGAACGTCGAGCGCGGGATCACCCGGACGTCCTCCAGCGTCAGGTCGGTGATCTTCGTTCCGGCGACGAACCACGAGCACAGGTGCTTGCGCACGGTGATGCGCTTGGCGCTGGTGCCCCAGAGTGCGCCGCTGTTGGCGATGTCCATGAGGCCGGAGTTGCCGGTGAAGACCAGGTCGTGCTCGTACTGGCCGTGGGTGGTGAAGGGGTTGCCGCCCTCGTCGTCGCCGTCGCCGTGGCAGTTCTCGACCGTGCAGTAGGCGCTGGCGGTGAAGTCGTTGAGATGGCGGACGTTGGAGGTGGTGCAGTCGGCGACGTGGCCGTACAGGCAGTAGATCTGCTGGGTCAGGTAGCCGGCTCCGCCGTACATGACGGTCGGGGGGTTCTTCAGGCTGCAGCGCTCGGTGCGGAAGTGGGTGCACCAGCGTCGCATGATCACCGGCCAGAAGCTGCCGGTGGCGTGCACGTCCTCGACGTCGCAGTGGACGGCGTACTCGTAGGCGATCGGGTGCGAGCCGGTGTACTCGTCGCCGCCCGGGGCCGCCTCGAAGCGCAGGTCGCGCACGTGCACGCGCTCGACCGGCCGGACCAGCGTCCAGGTCAGCGTACGGCCGGCGGCCAGCTCCCAGCCGTTCTTGTAGTTGACCCGGACGTGCCGGCCGTCGACGACCTGGGTGATCTGGACCAGGCGCTGGAGCTCGCGTTCGTACGTGCCGGCCAGCGCGTCGACCTGCACGGCCCACCACTGGCCGACCTGGAACTGCCGGGAGTCGACCTCGAAGACGTCGGCCAGGTCGGGGAGCGTGGCCGTGAGCGTGCCGGTGACGGTGGTCCCGGTCCGCTCGCCCTGGAAGAACAGGACCGCGCCGAAGGGGTTGTCGTGGGAGTTCTTCTCGATGCCGGCGGTGGTCATGGTGTGGCCGCCGAAGTCGAGCACCAGGCCGGAGCGCCGGAAGGTGTGGCGCTTGACGAAGTTGAGGTCGGTGTGGGCCTCGATCCTGGAGACGGCGGGGTCGCCGACCATGGCCTCCAGGGCGTCGTCGGCGGGGGTCTTGTCGTCGAAGACGCCGAAGGCGCGGAAGTCGAGGCAGCCGTCGTGCAGCTGGATCCAGCGGCCCTTGGGCGCGGAGCCGAGCACGGTGCCGCCGTTGGCGGGCGTGGTTGAGGCGGCGTCCCAGCGGACGAGCTTGCCGCCGCCGTCACCGGCGCGGTGATAGCCCGCGACACGCAGCAGCGTGCCGTCGGCGAGTCGGGAGGCGTCGAGCGCGAGAAGGCGCGCGACGTCGGCTACATGGTTCATGGGGGGAGGCCTTCGGGAGCGGGGTGATGGGAAGGCCGGGCGACGTGCGAAGGCGGGCAGGCGGCGGTGCTGCGGCCCAGACGTCCGGCGCCGGGGGCCGCGGCGCTCGGAGTCGGATCTTCGCCCGAAACGATTGGCGAGGACGCTAGACAGTGGATGAGGCATCTGTCAAGCCGTCACGTGGCATGCCCGAGATGCTGGGAGATCATCGCCGCCGTCTCTCTCACCTCCCGGCCGAGCTCCTGGTAGCGCCAGGCGGGCAGGTCGCGCTTGAGCGAGGTGATGCTGATCGCGCCGACGCAGGCGCCGGTGTGGTCGCGCAGCGCGCTGCCGATGCAGAAGATGCCGTCGGCGTCCTCCTCGTCGTCGACCGCGTAGCCGAGTTCCCTGACCGTCTTCAGGTGGGCCAGCAGCAACGGCAGCTCGGTGATCGTGTTGCCGGTGCGGCGCGGCAGGCCGACGTGGCCGACGACCCTGGCGACCTCCTCGTCGTCCATCTCGGCCAGCAGCGCCTTGCCCAGCCCGGTGCAGTGGGGCAGCTCCCTGGTGCCCATCCGCAGGTCGACCTGGATGCGCTCGCCGTTGCTCACCTGGTCGACGACGACCGCCTGGCCGGCCTCGGGCACCGCGAGCCTGGAGTTCATCCCGGTGCGTTCGGTGAGCGCGATCAGCGCGGGGCGGGCCACGTCGCGCAGCGAGAGCTGCTCCTGGGCCCTGGCGCCCAGCCTGGACAGCGCCATGCCCAGCCGGTAGCGGCGGTTCATGCCCTCGCCGTCGTCGGCGACCAGGCTGTAGCCGCGCAGCGTGTAGAGGGTGGCGAAGGCGGCGCTCTTGCTCAGCCCGCAGGCCGCGGCGACCTCGGTCACGCTCATGCCGCCACCCGGCCCCACGCGGGACAGGACCTCCAGCACCTCGGCGGCGCGGGCGACGCTGCGGACCCAATATCGCGATTCCTCAGCAGCAGTGTTCGTCACAGCCGAACAGCTTAGCGGAATTCATCGTTGACCCCCACCCAATCTCGTGTTTCAATCTCCCTCATCTGTTCGGTATTGCCAAACACTGTTCGGAATTTGTGGCGGACGATCAGCGCTTCCCAGGCCGGGCCGGGCCGGGAGGCGCGTCGGAGGAGAGAGATTTGAAGCACCTAGCCGAGCGCGCACGCCAGGTCATCCCCGGCGGCGTGAACAGCGGGCAGCGCAGCATTCCGGGGCTCACCGACCTGGTGATCACCCATGCCGCCGGCGCCCGCTTCCGCGACTCGCAAGGACGGGAGTTCGTCGACTACCACGCCGCCTTCGGCCCGCCGCTGCTCGGCCACAACGACCCCGACGTCGGCGCGGCCGTCGCCGAGGCCGGCCGCACGGTGGACCTGTGCGGCGTGGGCGTCACGGCCGGCGAGGTCGAGCTCGCCGAGACGCTGGCAGAGCTCGTGCCGAGCGTGGAGAAGGTGCTCCTGACCAGCACCGGCAGCGAGGCCACCTTCCACGCCCTGCGCGTGGCCAGGGCCGCGACCGGCCGCCGGCTGGTGGTCAAGTTCCAGGGTTGCTACCACGGCTGGCACGACGCGGTCAGCCTCAACGTGATCTCCGCGCCGGAGAAGGTCGGCACCCACGACCCGATCTCGACCGGCATCCTGCCCGAGGTGCTGGAGGCCACGCTGGTCCTGCCGTTCAACGACCCCGAGGCGGTACGCCGGGCGTTCGCCGAGCACGGCGACGACATCGCCGCCGTCATCCTGGAGCCGGTGCCGCACAACGTCGGCTGCCTGCTGCCCGAGCAGGAGTTCCTGCAGACGCTGCGCGACGAGTGCACCAAAGCGGGCAGCGTGCTGATCTTCGACGAGGTCATCACCGGCTTCCGCCACCACCTGGGCGGCTGGCAGGCGATCTGCGGGATCACCCCCGACCTCACCACCATGGGCAAGGCGATCGCGAACGGCTACCCGGTGGGCGCGCTCGGAGGCCGCGCCGATCTCATGGAGCTGTTCAGCTCGCGACCGGGCGGCCCCGCCTTCTTCGCCGGCACCTACAACGGCCACCCCGCCGTCGTGGCGGCCGCCCTGGCCACGCTGCGCAAGCTGCGCGAGGAGCCGGTGCACGAGCACGTCTTCCGCCTCGGCGAGCGGATCAGGACCGGCCTGGCCGAGGTGTTCGCCTCGCTGGACATCCCGGCGCTGGTCGGCGGGTACGGCTCGGTCTTCGTCGGATATTTCATGACCGGACCCGCCCGCACCTACGACGACCTGCTGCGCAATGATGCCAACATGTTCATCGGGTACCGCCGCCGGCTGCTGGAGCACGGCGTCTTCGAGCTGCCACTGAACCTCAAGCGCAGCCACGTCTCCTACGCCCACACCGACGCCGACGCCGACCACCTGCTGGAGGCGGCCGCCACCGCGGCCAGGCTCGCCCGCGGCGACGTGCTCGACCTGACCGACGTCAGCACCATGGGCGGCGCCGATGCTCACCGTTGACACCAGCCGCCCGGCCGGCCCCGCCGGCCGGATCAGCCGCGTCGAGACCCTCTCGCTGGGCACCGCCTGGCGCGACTTCTCCTACGTGCGCATCCACACCGACGAAGGGCTGAGCGGCATCGGCGAGATCACCCACCCCTACCGGGGCCGGGAGACCTGCTCGCTGACCGAGGCCATGGCCCAGCGCCACCTGATCGGCGCCGATCCCTTCGACGTCGAGGAGATCTGGCTGCGGATGTACCAGGGCGACTTCCTGCGCGGCGGCGACGTCGGCGGCATCGTCGTCTCCGGCGTCGACCAGGCGCTCCACGACATCATGGGCAAGGCGCTGGGCGTGCCCGTCTACCGACTGACCGGCGGCGCCTGCCGCGACCGGGTGCGGGTCTACGCCAACGGCTGGTACACCGGCGAACGCGACCCGCAGGTGTTCGCGGCCAAGGCCAAGGAGGTCGCCGCCCGCGGCTACACCGGGCTGAAGTTCGACCCGTTCGGCGCCGGGCTGGGCGAGTTGTCCCGGGCCGAGCTGCGGCTCTCGGTGGACATCGTCGCGGCGGTCCGCGAGGCCGTGCCCGACCTCGACCTGTTCGTCGAGGGGCACGCCCGGTTCGCGATGCCGACCGCCGTCCGGCTCGTGCGCGAGCTGGAGCCGTTCGACCTCGGCTGGTTCGAGGAGCCGCTGCCGTGGACGCACATCGAGCGCTACGCCGAGCTGCGGGCCCGCGCCGCCATGCCCATCTCCGGCGGCGAGCACTTCCACAACCGCTACGAGTACGCCCGGCTGTTCGCCACCGGCGCGGTCGACATCATCCAGCCCGACCTGTCGATGGCCGGCGGGTTCACCGAGATCAGGAAGCTGGCCGCGCAGGCCGACGTGCACGCCATGCTCGTCGCCCCGCACAACTCCAACTCCCCGCTGTGCACCACGGCCTCCGTGCACGCCGTGCTCGGCATGCCGAACCTGCTGGTCCTGGAGACGTTCGACGGCATGCTGGAGCCGTACGTCTTCGACGCGCTGAAGGGCGTGCTGCCGGTGGTCGACGGGCACGTCGGCCTGCCGGAGCGGCCCGGCCTCGGCGTCGAGCTGGCCGACGAGGTCTTCGCCGAGCACCCGCCGTCCCACCGGTTCTGGAACATGTTCAAGGAGGGCTGGGAGAAGCGTGATCGTTGACGTCCACTCCCACCTGTTCAGCTGCCCGGACGACGTCGGCGACCCGTTCGCGGCCGAGTCCGCCCGCGCGCACGGCGGTCACGTCGACCTGACCGTGCGCTGGGCGGACTACGCCGCCACCTCGCCCGCCGGCACCCGTACCGTCGTGGTGGGCGGCAAGGCCAGGCGGTCGGGCCTGTGGGTGGACGACGCCGCCGTGGCCGCCTACGCCGGCGAGCACCCCGACCGGCTCATCGGCTACCTGTCGCTCGACCCCACCCAGCCCGGCTGGCGCGACGAGCTGGAACACGGCCACCGCGACCTGGGGCTGCGCGGCATCAAGCTCATGCCGATGTACGCCGGTTTCGACCCGGCCGCGCCCGAGCTGGACGACCTGTACGCCTACGCCGCCCGCCACGGCCTGCCGCTGCTGGTGCACACCGGGACCACGTTCGTCTCGGCCGCGCCCCTGCGCTACGCGCTGCCGGTGCACCTGGACGAGGTCGCCATCAGGCATCCCGAGCTGCGCATGGTCCTGGCCCACCTCGGCCACCCGTACGAGGGCGAGTGCATCGCGGTGATCCGCAAGCACCGCCACGTCTACGCCGACGTCTCCGCCCTGCACTACCGCCCCTTCCAGCTCTGGCACAGCCTGCGCCTGGCCCAGGACTACGGGGTGTGGGGCAAGCTGCTGTTCGGCAGCGACTACCCCT
Source organism: Nonomuraea sp. NPDC048881 (assembly GCF_040649795.1). Taxonomy (NCBI): domain Bacteria; kingdom Bacillati; phylum Actinomycetota; class Actinomycetes; order Streptosporangiales; family Streptosporangiaceae; genus Nonomuraea; species Nonomuraea sp. NPDC048881. The sequence goes on along the minus strand of NZ_JBEZGC010000028.1, from coordinate 14,052 downwards.
TCACCACGGTGGACGCCTCGGTGGCGGGGCTGCGGGCGGTCGGCGCGGTCCCCGGCATCCCCGGTCTGCCGCCCCTGGACCGGGAGGAGATCGAGAAGCTGATCCACCGCCCGTCGCTCGACCTGCTGGGGCTGTCATGACCGAACTGGCCGTGGTCACCGGGGCCGCCAGGGGCCTCGGCCAGGCCATCGCCGCGCGCCTGACGGCCGACGGCTACCGGGTGATCACCGTCGACCGGCCGGGCGCGGGCTGCGCCTACGACTTCGACCTGGCCGACACCGAGGGCCTGGCCGGGCTGGCCGACGCGGTCCGCCGCGACCACGGGCCGATCCACGTCCTGGTCAACAACGCCGGGGTGGCCCGGCTCGAACACTTCAACGAGATCACCGTGGCCGGCTGGCAGGCCGTCATGCGGGTCAACTGCGACGCGCCGTTCTTCCTGGCGCAGCGGGTGGCCGAGCACATGATCGCCGACGGCGTGCGGGGGCGGATCGTCAACGTCTCCTCCAAGAACGGCCTCATGGCCGAAGCCGGGCTGGCCCACTACAACGCCTCCAAGGGCGCCCTGGAGCTGATCACCCGCTCGCTCGCCGCCGAGCTGGGCGCCCATGGCATCACCGTCAACGCCGTGGCGCCCGGCATGATCGCCACCCCGATCGACGGCGACTTCCCCTTCGACCGCGCGGCCTTCGAGGCGGCGTGGGAGGAGCGCATCCCGCTGCGCGGCGGGTACGGCAGGCCGGACGACGTGGCCGGCGCGGTGGCGTACCTGGCCTCGGAGTCGGCCCGCTACGTCACCGGCTCCACCCTGGTCGTGGACGGCGGCGTGCTGGCCGACCAGATGCCGCGGACGCGGTTCATGACGCCGTACCGGAACTCGTTGCGGCCCGGTTCCTGACCTGCGGCGTCGCCGGGCTCGGGTCAGCCGCCGGGACTGGGATCAGTCACCGGGGCTCGGGTCAGCCGCCGTCCAGCGGGTTGGCGGCGATCCGCCCCGCGACGTCGTTGCGGACCGACGCCGCGGCGGCGCTGTCCGGCTTGCGCCTGGCCTGGTCCTCGAAGCAGGCCAGGAACTCGGCGCCGAAGCCCAGCCTGGGATAGCGGGCGAGCAGCTCCGCCCGCGCGTCCGGCGCGAACTCCTCGGGCCGCCGCCCGACCACGTCCCAGCTCGTGGCGACCTGCAGCAGGTGGGACTCCGGGTCGTCGGCGGCGGACACGTCGGCGCGCATGTGCAGCCTGATGATCTCGGCGGCCCGCTCGGCGCGCTCGGCCGGCCAGCCGGCCGCCGTGCCGAACACCCAGGCGAGCTGCCCGCCCGCCTCCTCGAACGGCAGCCGGTGGCTGTCGAAGGGCTCGGTCAGCCCCATGTCGTGGAGCAGCGCCGAGACGTAGTAGAGCTCGTCGTCGAAGGCGATGCCGTGGGCCGCGCCGTACATCGCTCCCCACAGGTAGGCGCGGACGCAGTGGTTGAGCAGCGCGGGCGAGCAGTGACGACCGGCCACCGACAGCGCCGCGGCGGCGGCGGGAGTCTCCGGGAACATGCCTTCAGCCTTTCACCCGGCCACCGGATCTCGTCGGCAGGGGCCGCCACTTGCCTTCTGGATACCATAGGGGGGTATAGTGTCTTCAACGGCAACGAGCCGAAGGAGGGCTGACATGGCTGGACACGGCAGTGGCAAGCAGGACCAAGGGATGCGGTTGCGCCGCATCGAGGGGCAGGTCCGCGGCCTGCAGCGGATGGTCGAGGACGACAAGTACTGCATCGACATCCTCACCCAGGTGTCGGCCGCGACCAGCGCCTTGAAGTCGTTCTCCCTGTCGTTGCTGGAGGACCACCTGGCCCACTGCGTCGCCGAGGCCACCGCGAAGGGCGGCCCGGAGGCCGAGGCCAAGGTCAAGGAAGCCTCCGACGCCATCGCCAGACTTGTTCGTTCCTGACCGGATTGAAGGAGAGACCGATATGAGCACCACCACCTACACCGTCAAGGGCATGACCTGCGGCCACTGCGTCAGTTCGGTCAAGGAGGAGGTCGGCGAGGTCGCCGGGGTGACCGGCGTCGAGGTCGATCTGGCCTCCGGCCTGCTGACCGTCGAGAGTGACAGCCCGATCGACGCGGCGAAGATCGTCGCCGCCGTCGAGGAGGCCGGGTACGAGGTGGCGAACCAGTCGTGAACACCGCAGCCAAGCTCGGCTCCTACGCCCTGGGGCTGGCCGTCGTCTTCGGCGGGGCCCTGGGCGCCGGCAAGGTCGTGGGCCCGGTCGGGGCCGCTCCCGCCGCCGACCACAGCGCCATGACGACCCCCGCGGAGACCGCGCAGAGCGCGGGCCACAACCAGCACACAGCCCAGCAGACGACGACGAAGAAGAACGATACCCCCGGGGGGCTCCAAGTGTCCGAGAACGGCTACACCCTCAACCCGCTCACCACGTCGCTCAAGCCCGGCGAGCCCGCGGACTTCCGTTTCTCCGTGACCGGCCCCGACGGCCGCCCAGTCACCGACTACCAGGTCCAGCACGACAAGAAGCTGCACTTCATCGTGGTCTCCCGCGACCTGGGCAGCTTCCAGCACGTCCATCCGGAGATGTCGGCCGACGGCATCTGGTCGGTCAAGGTCACCTTCCCCGAGGCGGGCGGCTACCGGGCCTTCGCCGACTTCGCGCCGACCGGCGGCGCGGCCCTGACGCTGGGCGCCGACCTGGCCGTGGCGGGCGACTACCAGCCCAAGCCGCTGCCGGAGACCGGCCGCACCTCCAAGGTCGACGGCTACGAGGTCACCCTCGACGGCGACCTGACGCCCGGCCAGGCCAGCAAGCTCACCCTCAAGGTCAGCAAGGACGGCAAGCCGGTCACCGACCTGCAGCCCTACCTCGGCGCCTTCGGCCACCTGGTCGCCCTCCGCGGCCGTGACCTGGCCTACCTGCACGTCCACCCCGACGGCGAGCCGGGCGACGGCAAGACGCAGCCGGGCCCCGAGATCGTCTTCTACGCCGAGGTGCCGAGCGGCGGCGACTACCGCCTGTTCCTGGACTTCCAGCACGAGGGCGAGGTCCGTACCGCCGACTTCACGCTCGCGGCCGGGCCGCGGCCCGCCACTCCCGCCAGCCCCGACGCGTCGGCGACGCCCGCCGGGCACGGCAACCACAGCCACTGAGAAAAGCCACTGGGAAAGGGGAACGGTGATGACCTCTGTCACCGATGACCGGCAGAACGCGGTCGAACTCTCGATCGGCGGCATGACCTGCGCCTCGTGCGCCAACCGCATCGAGCGCAAGCTCAACAAGATGGACGGCGTGACCGCCACGGTCAACTACGCCACCGAGAAGGCGAAGGTCACCTTCCCCGAAGGCGTCGATCCGCAGCAGCTGATCGCCCAGGTGGAGGCGGCCGGCTACACCGCCGCGCTGCCCGCGCCGCCCCGCTCAGAGGGCGAGCCGGGCGAGCGGGAGCCGGAGGACGAGCTGCGCCCGCTGCGCAGCCGGTTGATCACCTCGGTGGTGCTGGCGGTGCCGGTGATCGCGATGGCGATGATCCCGCCGTTGCAGTTCACGAACTGGCAGTGGATGTCGCTGGTGCTCACCGCGCCGGTCGTCGTCTACGCCGGCTGGCCGTTCCACAAGGCCGCCTGGACGAACCTGCGCCACGGCGCGGCCACGATGGACACGCTGATCTCGGTCGGCACCATCGCCGCGCTCGGCTGGTCGCTGTGGGCGCTGTTCTTCGGCACGGCCGGCACCCCGGGCATGACCCACCCCTTCGCGTTCACGATCGAGCGCACCGACGGGTCGGGCAACATCTACCTGGAGGCCGCGGCGGGGGTGACCGCGTTCATCCTGGCCGGCCGCTACTTCGAGGCCCGCTCCAAGCGCCGGGCGGGCGCCGCCCTGCGCGCCCTGCTGGAACTGGGCGCCAAGGACGTCGCGGTGCTGCGCGACGGCGTGGAGACCCGCATCCCCAGCGACCGGCTGGCCGTGGGCGACCTGTTCGTCGTGCGGCCCGGCGAGAAGATCGCCACGGACGGCGTGATCGAGGAGGGCACCTCGGCGGTCGACGCCTCGATGCTGACCGGCGAGTCGGTGCCCGTCGAGGTGCGTCCGGGCGACACGGTCACCGGCGCCACCGTGAACGCGGGCGGCCGGCTGGTCGTCCGCGCCACCCGGGTCGGGGCCGACACGCAGCTCGCCCAGATGGCCAAGCTGGTCGAGGACGCCCAGACGGGCAAGGCGCAGGTGCAGCGGCTGGCCGACCGCGTGTCGGGCATCTTCGTCCCGATCGTGATCGCGCTGGCTCTCGGCACGCTGGGCTTCTGGCTCGGCACCGGCGACGGCGTCGGCGCGGCCTTCACCGCCGCGGTGGCCGTGCTGATCATCGCCTGCCCGTGCGCGCTCGGCCTGGCCACCCCGACGGCGTTGCTGGTCGGCACCGGCCGGGGCGCGCAGCTCGGCATCCTGATCAAGGGCCCCGAAGTGCTGGAGTCCACCCGCCGCATCGACACGGTGGTGCTCGACAAGACGGGCACCGTCACCGAGGGCCGGATGACGCTCACCGGCGTGCACCTGGCCGACGGCGAGGACGAGGCCGAGGTGCTGCGCCTGGCGGGCGCTCTGGAGCACGCCTCCGAGCACCCGATCGCCCAGGCCATCGCCAAGGGCGCCGCCGCCCGGGTCGGCGACCTGCCCACCCCCGAGGACTTCGCGAACGTCGAGGGCCTCGGCGTCCAGGGCGTCGTCGAGGGGCACGCGGTCCTGGTGGGCCGGCCGAGGCTGCTGGAGGAGTGGTCCCAGCACCTGCCGTCCGACCTGGAACGCGCTCTGCACGCCGCCCAGGCGGGCGGCCGGACCGCCGTCGCGGTCGGCTGGGACGGCAAGGCCCGCGCGGTGCTGGTGGTCGCCGACGTGATCAAGCCCACCAGCAAGGAGGCCATCCAGCAGCTCCGGGCGCTCGGCCTCACCCCGGTCCTGCTGACCGGCGACAACGAGGCCGTGGCGAGGACGGTGGCCGCCGAGGTCGGCATCGACGAGGTGATCGCCGAGGTGCTGCCCGCCGACAAGGTCGACGTCGTCAAGGAGCTCCAGGGCGAGGGCAAGGTCGTGGCGATGGTCGGCGACGGCGTCAACGACGCGGCCGCGCTCGCCCAGGCCGACCTGGGCCTGGCCATGGGGACCGGCACGGACGCCGCCATCGAGGCGTCCGACCTGACCCTGGTCCGCGGTGACCTGCGGGTGGCCGCCGACGCGATCAGGCTCTCCCGCCGGACGCTCGGCACCATCAAGGGCAACCTGTTCTGGGCCTTCGCCTACAACGTGGCCGCCCTGCCGCTGGCCGCGCTCGGCCTGCTCAACCCGATGATCGCGGGGGCCGCGATGGCCTTCTCCAGCGTGTTCGTGGTCAGCAACAGCCTCCGGCTGCGCCGCTTCAAGTGAACAACGGCCTCAAGTGAAGAGGGCTCCGGGCACGACGCCCGGAGCCCCTTTCGCGTACCCGGCCCGTGCACAGCCGGAGCACCCCTGCTCACCCCGCTCGCCGGGCCGGTCGCCGACGCGTTGACGGCGGCCGTCGCCCGCGGCGACACCGGCTACGCGCTCACCGGCGGCCTGCCCGCGGCCGTCGCGGGTCAGGGGCGGACCGCGCCGAGCAGCCGGGTGCGCCAGTAGTCGTCGAGGTCGACCACCTTGACGACGTCACCGGTCTGGGGCGCGTGGACCATCTTCCCGTTGCCGGCGTACATGCCCATGTGGCCGAGCCCCTTGCTGAAGAGCAGGTCGCCGGGCTGCAACGCGTCGAGCGAGACGCGTCTGCTCGCGCCCCAGGCCCATTGCGTCCAGGTGGTGCGGGGCAGCTCGACGCCCGCGGTGCGCCAGGCGGCCTGGGTGAGGCCGGAGCAGTCGTAGGAGCTCGGGCCCTCGGCGCCGTACTGGTAGGGCTTGCCGACCTGGGCGAAGGCGAACTGCAACGCCAGGCGGGCGTTTCCGGAGGCCGAGCCGGTGTACCTGATGCCGGCGCTGTTCGGATCGCCCGCCCGGAAGGCGCCCAGCCTGCGCAGGAGCTTCGTCTGCGCCTTGACCAGCTTGTCGACCTTCGCCTTCTCCGCCCGCACCTTGTCGCGCGCCGCGTCGGCCTCGGCCAGGACGGTCCGGGCCTCGTCGCGCCGGGCGCGCAGGTCCTTGGTGGTCGCCTGGAACGCCGCCAGTTTCGCCGCTCTGGCCCGGGAGATCTGCTCCAGGGCGGCCATGCCGCTCAGCACCTCGTCGGGGGTGCCGTCGGCGACGAAGCGGCCCCAGGTCGTGAGCGGGCCCGACTGGTAGTCGCTGACCACCGCCGAGACGAGGTCTTTGCGTAACCCGTCCGCCTGGGCGTTCTTGTTCGCGACCTCGGCGTTGAGCGCGTCGTACTTCTGCTTGGCCTTCTTGTGCGCCTCGGTCGCCTGGTTGTACTGCTCGACCACCTCGTCGGCCCGCTCGTTCAGCTTCACCAGCCTGGCCTTGGCCTTGGCGGGCGACGGATCGGCCGAGGCGACGCCCGGGATGGAGACCGCCGCGACCGCCGCAAGTGTCACGGCCACTGCCGCTCGCCCCAGCCTCGTCGCCACGACCACTACGATGCCTCCTCGTACGCCTCCATGCCTGAGGCGGAATAGTACCGAAGGTCGCCCTGCTTGTTGGCATTTCGTCCGTACTATCCGGCGTAACAGGCCGTCGTTCCGGCTCGTGTGGGGATACGCACGCCAGGTCCGGCGCGTTCACCGGAACGCCGAAACGCCCGGCTCCGATGGGAGCCGGGCGTCTCTCGGCGACCTCAGCGGGCCGCGCGGTGCTCGGCGGCGCGACGGGCGTCGGCCAGCGGCTTGGACGGGACGATCAGGGTGGGGCGCGCGGTGGCGTGCATGACGTGGGTGGACGTGCTGCCCGACAGCAGCGCCCGCAGCCCCTGCCGGCCGCGCGAGCCCAGGACGATCAGCGAGGCGTCGACCTCCTCGGCGGCGTCGACGATGGCGGCGGCGACGACCTCCTCCGGGACCGAGGCGACCCGCGGCTCGGCCCGCAGCCCGAGGGAACGGGCGAGGTCGGCGCCCTCGGCGGCCAGCCGTTCCGAGGCGTCCATGGTCCTGGCGTCGATGTCCCGCAGGTCCTCCAGGGCGGGATGCCCTTCGAGGTGGGCGGCGAGGCTCTCCAGGGGCTGACGGGCGTACAGCACCACCGCGGACGCGCCGGGGAACAGCCGGGCGGCCTCCTCGACGGCGTGGCGGGCGTCGGGTGAACCGTCGTAGGCGATGAGGATGGACATGGGGATCTCCTTCGGAGCTGTGAGCGTCGAGGTCAGCCGCGGGTGGCGGCGGTGGTCTCGACGGTGTCGGCGGCCTCGGCGGGCGCGGCGCCCCGCGAGCGGAGCGTCAGCGCGGCGATCAGGGCGCCGGCGACCGCGATCCCGGCGGCTCCCACGAAGGCCGAGGAGAAGCCGTCGGTCAGCGCGGGCAGGTTCCCGAGCTGGGCGGCGCCGTTGGCGGCGGCGACGGCCGTCATGGCGGCCAGCCCGAGGGCCGAGCCGACCTGGTAGCTGGTGTTGACGATGCCGGAGGCCAGGCCGCCCTCCTCGGGACGGGCGGAGGAGATGGCGGTGCCGAGCGAGGGGATGAAGGCCAGCGACATGCCGAGCGCGGCCACCAGGCTGGCGGGCAGGACGTCGACCGCGAAGCTGCCCTCGGGGCTGATCAGCGACAGCCAGCCCATCCCGACCGCGAGCAGGACCAGGCCCGCCACCGTGACGGCCTTGGGCCCGAACCGGTTGATGGCGCGCGGCGCCAGGACGATCATGCCGAGCATGATGAGGACGGTCATCGGCACCAGGGCCGCGCCGCTGGGGAAGGCACTGTAGCCGAGGACCTGCTGCAGGTAGAGGTTGAGGAAGAACCACATCGGGATCCAGGCCCCGCCGAGCAGGAGCTGGGTCAGGTTGGCGGCGGCGAGGTTCGGCGTACGGAAGATCGACAGCCTCATCAGCGGCTCGCGGCGGCGGGCCTGGATGGCGAGGAAGGCGATGAGCAGCGCGATCGCGGCGGCCAGCACGCCCCAGGTCTGGGCGGAGCCCCAGCCGACCTCGGGCGCCCGGACGATGGCGTAGACGGCCGCGCCCAGCCCGGCGGTGACGGTCAGCGCGCCGAGGACGTCGATGGAGCCGCGCTGGGACTGACCGGCGGGCATCAGCGGGCGGGTGGCGAAGAGCGCGACGAGCGCGATCGGGATGTTGATGTAGAAGACCCAGGGCCAGCTCAGGTACTCGGTGATGACGCCGCCGAGGAACACGCCCGCGGTGCCGCCCGCCGGGGCGGCCGCACCGTACAGGGCGAGGGCCTTGGTGAGCTCCTTGGGGTCGTGGCCGAACAGCATCATCAGCAGGGTCAGCGCGGACGGGGCGATCAGGGCCGCGCCGACGCCCTGGACGGCACGTCCGGTGAGCTCGACCCACACCTCGGGGGCGATGCCGGCGACGAGCGAGCCGGCGAGCAGGATGAGCCAGCCGGCGCCGAACAGCTTGCGTGCGCCGAACAGGTCCGAGAGCCGGCCGCCGAGCAGCAGGAGCCCGCCGAAGGCGACGACGTAGGCGTTGAAGACCCACGACAGGTTCTCCTGCGAGAAGCCGAGGTCTTCCTGGATGCGGGGGAGGGCCACGCCGATGATCGACGTGTCCATGATGACGATGAACTGGGCCGTGGCGATCAGGGCCAGGGCGGTCCATCGCCGGGGGGATGGTGCGGACATGAGCATTCTCCAGCGCTACGCCGTACCCCGGTGGGGATGCGGGCGGGTCTTTTGGGTTCCTCGGAAATACCGGTAGGGGGTATCTGGCGATGAACATACATACACCCGGGGGGTATCTGTCAAGTCCGCGCGCCGGAGACCGTCCGGGCGGCACTGCCTGACGGCGGGCCCACGTGCGCCGGCAATGCCTGAGTGCGACCGTGCGACGACAGCATTCCCGCAGCTCCGACGGCCTATGGCGAGGCGTTGGGGGGTGACGCGTCACGGGCAGGGACGCGCAAGTGACACATGCACGGGGCTGGGTGTGCGGGACGTGCCGGGGCGAGGGCGTGCGGGATGCGTCGGAGGGCGGTGGGATGGGGGTGGGCCGGGAGATGTGCCGGGCGGGGGTATGCGGCACGCGTAGGGGGCCGGGTGCGCGGGCCGGGCCGCGCTTCCATGCCTCACCCTCGCAGCCATATACCCCCCGCATTCCGGCCCCCGCACCCCGCCGCCACACACCGCGGCCCCCGCATGCCGGGGGTATGCGGAGCGCGCCAGGGGCTCGGGGGTGCGGGGGTGGGGTATGCGGAACGGGTCAGCGGACCGGGGTGTGCAGAGGAGGGGTATGCGGGGTGCGCCAGGGGGCCGGGGGTATGCGGGACTGGGTATGCGGGCGCGTCAGGGGCAGGAGGTATGCGGGCTCGGCTTGCCCGGGCAGATGGGTCTGCGGGTTGACGCGTCGCAGGTGGCGTCGCGTCGGGGGATCGCCACGCGCTCTTGGCGCGGTGTCGGGGGTAGCCAGTGGCGGCGCGGGAAATGCCCGCTCGTGGCTGTGAGGCGGGGTATGCCGGGGTTGCTGTGCCCTCCCGGATCGGCGGTGGATGGGGCCGCGATGGCGCCAGGGAAATGCCCGGTCGGGGCGGTGAGCCGGGCCTCATGTGGGGGTTGCCGCGATCTCCGGGGGCGGCGTCGTAGCTGGCCTGTGTGGGGCCGGCCTGTGCGGTCGGAGAGGGGCCGTCATGGGGGGCGGGGCGGGTGTCTGTGAGCGGGCCCGCCTCTCGTCCGGGATCCGTCGGCGATCGTGGACGGTGGGCGGGTCGGCTCGTGTCGTGCCTGGGGTGGTGTCCTGTCAGTGGCCCTGGTGGCCCTGGTGGCCGTGATGGCCCTCGTGTCCCTGATAGCCCTCGTGGTCGTCGTGACCTTGGTGGCCGCCGTGGCCCTGGTGGTACTGGTGGATCACGGCGTGACCCTTGCCGCGGGAGATCAGCCACTTGTTCACCGGCGTCGTCAGCAGGAACGCCACCAGCAGCGACCCGGCCAGCGCCACCCAGAACAGCCAGTTGCCCAGCCCGGCGTCCATGGCGCCCGGCACGGTCACCATCACGGTGTTGTCCAGCACCTCCATCACCGCGATCGAGATGGTGTCGGCCGCCAGCGCCACCTTCAGCGCCGACTTGAAGTCCACCCCGGCACGCAGGACGCCGCGCATGGTCAGCGCGTAGCCGAACACGAAGGCCAGCGCCACCGAGAGGATCACGGTGGTGAGGTTGGACAGGCCGAGCGCGGTGCCGATCACCATGCCGAGCACTTCGCCGATCGCGCATCCGGTCAGGCAGTGCAGGGTCGCCTGGGCGGCCATGGCCCACGTGGCGGCGGGCGGAGCGGCGTGCTGGTGCTCCGATGAGGAGGAGGGAGGGTGATGTCCACTATGGTCCATGGTGATACTCCTTAGGTGGGGTGACCGATTTTAGGGGTATGGGGTATGCCGGTAAAGAGGGAGGTAAGCCTCCTGTCAGCGGCGTGGGGGCGAAGAGGCACGTCTGGGACCAGCTCGGCGCGGACGGCTGGCCTACTATTCTGCATAGTAGACCCGACAGTCCGACGCCATCCGGACGCCTCGGGAACAGCCCGGCCGCCGCCCCCGTTCGGGTGGGCATGAGCAGGCGGGAGCACGGCGGTGCGGTGTGGCTGCGCCGGACCGTGCCCTGCCGCTCCATGGAGATCCGGCCCGGCCCCGCGCGCTGACCGCCGGGAACCCCTCCGTACCCGTGGAGCAGGTGATGTCGCTGTTCGTCCAGGCTTTCGTCACGCTGCTGGTCATCTTCGACCCGCTGGCGGCCATCCCGATCTTCCTCACCCTCGCCAGGAGCCAGGACCCGGCGGGCCGCCGCCGTACGGCCAGGGTCTCCGTGCTGGTGGCGGCCGGCATCAAGGACAACGGCATCAAGGACCACGGGCTCAACCTGGTCGCCCGGGGATGGGGCTGCTGGCCGCGGCCATGGCGGTGCAACTGGTCGCGGCGGCCGTGCGGCACTGGGCGCGCTGGGGCGTCGTCTGACCCCGTCCGGCCACCTGGCTACTAAGGGCAGTAGTAGGTCAGAGCGACAGCAGCGAGTGGCAGTGGTGGGCCAGGAACGAGCCGACCCCCGGCGCCAGCGCCACGGCCGCCGGCCCGCCGAGCAGCGCGCTGACCGCCAGCAGCCCGGTCAGCCGTTCGCGGCGGCCGAGCGGCTGCTCGGGGCCGAGCAGCCGGCGTACGCGGCTGAGCGCCGTCTCCCCGCCCGCCCCGAGCGTGAACGCGGGCGCGCGCCCGGTGGCCAGGCTGACCAGCGCCGCGGCGATCTGGGCGCGCGGGTGGCGGCGGGCCGCGACGTCGTCGGCGAGCAGCTCGACCAGCCGCGCGATCTCGGTCCTGGCCCGCTCGAACAGCGGCACTCTGGGGAACGCCCGGACCAGGGCCTCGGCCCCGGCCAGCACCAGATGATGACGGCCGCGCAGGTGCGCCCGCTCGTGCGCCAGCACGGCGGCGATCTGCTCCGGCGTCAGGGCCCGCAGCGCGCTCGTGGTGATGACCGTCTGAGCGCGCCGGCCCGGCACGCAGTACGCCAGCCGCTCGTCGTAGTCGATCACCACCACGCCCAGCTCGGCGTCGCGCCGCCCGAGCAGCCGCAACATGGCGGCGTGCCGGCGACGTTCCACGGCGGCCCGCACCAGCACCGTCACGCCGCACCAGAGCACCCTGGACAGCACCGCGCCGGCCGCCAGCATGGCCGCGAACCCCATCCGGGACACACTGGAGCCGTCGCCGAGCATGTCGGCGCACGCCTCGAACAACCCCGCCAGCCCGTGGCCCACGATCTCGGCCGGCACGGCGAAGGCCAGCGCGGCGAGCACCGCCGAGGCGACCACGGACGCCGCCCCCGCCTGCCACAGCGCGATCGCCAGCCGCGGCGCCCGGTCGGACCACTTGGCGGCCCGCTGCCCCAGCGCGGGCAGCCAGACGGCCGCCGCCACCGTGTAACAGGCCAGGACGACGGCGGCGATCATGCGGGACGGCCCCGGTGCGGGTAGACCTGAAGGGCCGCCTCCAGCGCCGCGGCCTCCTCGGGGGTGAGCCGTTCGAGGAAGTGCACGAGGGTGGCGGCCTGGTTGCCGCTGCCCGCGAGCGCGCGGCGCATCAGGTCGGCGGTGTACGCCTCCTTGGAGGCGACCGGTTCGTAGACGTAGGCGCGGCCGACGGCCTCGCGCCGGAGCATGCCCTTGGTGTGCAGCTTGTCCATCACGGTCATCACCGTGGTGTAGGCGATGGTCCGCCGCTGCTTGAGGTCTTCGAAGACGTCGCGGACCGAGGCGGGACGCCGCCTGGCCCACATCCAGTCCATGATCGTGGATTCGAGCTCGCCAAGGCCACGCATCATGCCGGTCATGCTACCCGCGGTCGTAGTCAGATCGCCTCGCCCGCGGCGATGGACCGCTTGAGCCTGATCAGGTCCTTCGGCGCGTTGACGGCGACCGCGCCGACCAGCACGCCGTCGCGGGCGAAGGCCACGGCGAAGCGGTCCTCCTCCGGGTCGCCGGCGACGACGCGCGCCTCGTCGGCCAGGTGGGGCAGGCCGGCCGTCTGGATGCGGGCGCCGTGCACGTGGGTGGCGAAGTTCGGCACGTCCGCGAACGGCTGCGCCTCGTCGGGCCCGGCCAGCAGGTTGCGGGCGGCCACCGCGCCCTGCTCGTTGGCGTTGGACCAGTGCTCGACGCGGATCAGGGCGTCGCCGTACAGGCGGTGCGGCCAGCGGGCCACGTCGCCCGCCGCGACGACGTTCACCGAGCCGGTGGCGTACAGCGTCGGCTCGCACAGCACGCCGTCGTCCACGGCCAGGCCGCTGCCGTCCAGCCATTCGGTGTTGGGCGTCACGCCCATGCCGCCCACGACCAGGTCGGCGGACAGCACGCGGCCGTCGCCGAGCCGCACCTGGCCGTCGGTCACCTCGGTGACGCGCACACCGGTGACGAGTTCGACGCCGTTGCGCTCGTGGTGCCCGGCCAGCCAGCGCGCCGCCTGCGCGCCGAGGCCCGCGTGCATGGGGTGCGGGCCGGAGTCGACCAGGGTGACCTTGCGGCCCAGCTGCCTGGCCGTGGTCGCCACCTCGCCGCCGATGAACCCGCCGCCGATGACCAGCACGTGCTCGTGGCCGGAGTCCAGCTCGGCGCGCAGGGCCAGGGCGTCCTCAAGGGTGCGCAGGGTGTGCACGCCGTCGAGCCGCCTGGGACGGGCGCCGCTCGCGACGACCAGGCCGTCGTAGCCGAGCTCGGCGCCGTCGTCGAGGACGACCGTGCGGTTGCCGGCGTCCAGGCGCACCGCCTGCCTGCCGCGCAGCCAGTCGTCGCCGAGCTCTTCGGCGCCGGGGAGCGTGACGTCCTCGTCGCCGCGCAGGACGCTCTTGGACAGCGGCGGCCGGTTGTACGGCACGTGCGCCTCGGCGCCGACCAGCGTGAGCTCGCCGTCGAAGCCCTCCCGGCGCAGGGTCTGGACGGCCCGCAGCCCCGCCAGCGAGGCGCCGACCACGACGATCTTGTCAAGGGTTCTCATGCGAGGCAACGATACCGGGAGGGGGTATGGGCGAGGCAATGTGACGCGCGTCTCACATACCCCTCCGGCGTATGGCTTGCCTTTGCGCAAGATCGGGCGTACGTTCTCTTCCGACATACCCGGCCGGGGTATCACGAGAGGAGCGAGGCGATGAGCACGAAGACCTACACGGTGTCCGGAATGACCTGCGGCGGCTGCGCGGGCACCGTCAAGACCGAGATCGGCAAGGTCGCCGGGGTCTCCTCGGTCGACGTCGAGCTGGCCACGGGGCAGGTGACCGTCACCTCGACCGACGCCCTCGACGACACGAAGATCAGGGACGTCGTCGAAGAGGCGGGCTACGAGCTGGTGGCCGGCTGAGCCGTCGAGACCACCGAAGCGGCGGCCGGCCGGCCCCCGCGCCCCGTCGGCAGTCCCCGCGCGGATACCCCCCCCGGGAGCGCGTGGT
>NZ_JBEZGC010000027.1:0-98977 GCF_040649795.1 Nonomuraea sp. NPDC048881 | reverse complement strand
AACGAGACCGCCGCCCTGAAGTGTGTGTTCATGGCCCTGATGAGCCTCGATCCCACCGGGCAGGGCCGCAAGAGATGGACCATGCGCTGGAAGGCACCGTTGAACGCCTTCCAGATCGCCTTCGAAGACCGCCTTACCCCTGCCAACCTCTGAACAATTCAACAACCAAGATCAGCCGTTAAGTTGACACTCCCGGATTCGAACCTGCGGCACCCGCTTTAGGAGAGCTCCAGCAACTACGAGTCCAGTTTGTCTACTGATGTTGGGATATATGGGCGGTACTCGACGCTTATTGGGCTCTTCGGCGTAGGCCTCCTGCGGCTCGCCGCACGACGGGTGTTCAGGCTGGTCAGGGCCATATTGGTAGCAGGAAGACCGCAAGGCGCTCCCGCTCTTCGGATGCGGGTGTCTTTAGACCGTGACTCATAGGGTGAGCCAGCGGTAGTAAATGAGGGCTGCGCAGTGGTCGGCCCGGCGTTCGTAGCGCCGGTATAAGCGGCGGCAGCCGGCCAGCCACGGAACCGTTCGCTCCACCACCCAGCTAAGGCGTCCCAGAGGCTGGCCGAACTCGACTCCGCGCCGGGTGATGCGGGGGATGATGCCCCGGCCGCGCAGGAAGGCGCGCAGGTGCGGGTAGTCGTAGCCCTTGTCGCCGTGGAGCTTGCCGGGTCGCCGCCGTCGGGGTCCCGCGACGGGAACGGATCGGCGGAATCGACCGCACCAGGTGTTCCAGTGCCAGGCTGTCGTGGACGTTGGCCCCGCTGATCGCGACAGCGAGGGGCAGACCGGTCCGTTCGGTGATGAGGTGGGTCTTCGGCCGGTTCTTCCCGTGATCGACAGGATTCTAGCCTGTCAGCTCCTCCCTTTGACCGCCCGGACGCTGACCGAATCGATCGCGCACCGCGACCAGTCCAGCTCGCCGCGGGCGCCGAGCTCGTCCAGTAGGATCCGGTACAGCTTGGGCCACACTCGCGCGGCGCTCCACTCGGTGAAGTGGCGGTGCACCGTCTGCCAGGAGGCGCCGAAGACTGGCGGCAACTGCCGGCAGGCGCATCCGGTGGTGGCCACGTACACGATCGCCGCCAGGATCGTCCGATCGTCGCCCCGCCATCGCCCGCCACCTTGCGGTCGCGTCGGCGCCGGCGGGGCCACCCGCTGGAGCAACTCCCACAACTTATCGGGCACCAGCCGTCGAAGGAACGCACCCACGACCGATTCAACGATCAACATCCAGTCACGGTTTAGACCGCCTGATACTCCTCTTGCTGCGCGAGGCACTGCGCTGCTTTAACGAAGACCTTGCCCCAGAATGTTGTGACGTCCAGGGCGCCGTTCTCCAGGTAGCGCTGCATGATGTTGTCCTCGAGACTGGGCGCGATTGACGCCCCAAGAACGTCTATGACGAGGTCTTCCGGGAGCAGCCCTCGTGCGGCCACCCCCTTCCACGTCCCGAGGACCCGGCCAGCTGCTTCTCTGGTATCTTCACGCTTCAGCGCTCGCCTGAAGGTGGTAACGAGCCCGAATCGGTCGCGTGGATCCGAGATGTCGGCTCCGTCCGGGCCGCACAGGGCGGTTATGCCGTCGTCGGTGGACGCAAGCCCCAAGAGGGCCACGATGCCCGCACGCTCGGTCGCTGGCTTGTCGAACCATCCAGCGATCACCGTGTCGAAGACGATTCGGCGGTGCTTTCCGGCCAGTGAGGTGAACGCCTTCGCGAGGATCTCGCTGTCCACATCCTTGGTCTTGAGACAGGCCCGCTGCAGACGTACGAGAGCCATGGCGGGCTCCTTCTCGCCGAACACGCCGCCGCATACCTCGGCGACCAGTTCGACCAGCTGTTGCGGCGGGTTCTTGGCCAGCCAGGTGTACAGGCGTGCGCGAATGTATGGTCCGAACCTCGTGTCGATGGCTGCGTTGGAGAGAGCCTGGGCCAGGAACGACCGGTTGTTCGCGAGGAGCACGCGCCGCAGCCGTTTGATGATCTCGCCGTCCCGGAAGTGCAGCGCCAGATCCATGAGGGCGTCGATAACTCTAGCGGCGTCGTCGGGCGGCAGCTCTGCCGCCTGCTGCACGGCCCACTCGGTCAGCAGTTGCCGGTACAACTGAAACTCGTCCCACAGATGCCGGCGCGCGGCGACTGCGAGGCCATGATAGTTGGGCGCCAGGTAGGCCCTATATCCGCGCCGGACGATGTGGGCCTCCTCCAGTCGCTTCGAAGTGATGGTGTCGGCCATAACGGCCGCTGGACCCCGATTTTCGCCGAGCTTTACGCGCAGGGCCTCGGACATTTGAAGGATCGACAGCGTGCGTCCGCCGTCGCAAAGCGCTGCGGACCAGAGGAGGGTACGAGTACCGAGGGGCCCGGGAAATTCCTTCTCCAGCCAGCCCTCCCAACCGCTGTACTCGTCGGCGATGTCCTCCGCCTTCAGGCTGGTGGACTTCCTGATGATCTCGGCGAGCCGGGCGGCGTCCTCGGCTCGGGGCGAGGAGCCGAAGATCTTGGCCAGCGGCTCCTCGTCGAGCAGGTGAACACGGTCGTCGAGGCCGAAGGCGTCAAGCTGGCGCTCCACCAAGTCGCGGGCGTCCGGGGACGGCAGCGGCACTAGCAGATGTTTGAGGTGCTGGGTCCACGGCCCAGCCCAGACGCGACCGGTCACCAGCACGACGAGGAAGGCTTCGCTCTCCCGCACCCAGGACAGCAACCCCTTGCCGAACTCCTCCGCGGGATCCTCTGTCGCGTTGGAAAGATCGAGGACATAGCCATGGCCTGCCTCGGCCGGAGGCAGGAGACGTCGTTGTGGCCGCGACCACGTGGGTTCCAGCTCGTGGAGCGCCTCGCGTGAAGAACAGGCCAGCAACTGCCGCAGGGCAGCGGTGTGGCGTCCCGTACCGGCGTCGCCGAGCAGGACCACGACTCGGTGCGTACTCAGCAGAGGACCGAAATGGTCCCATTCCTCACTGTCGGGAGCGACGAAGCGGCCGTCGTCGCAAACCGCAAGCTCGTCGTCCGTGATCGCACGGACCTCAACCAGTTCATCGCCGTAGTTGTTGAAGTGCTGGACCCCGGCCACGAATGCCGTGGCTCTGTCACTAACAGAGACTTCTAGCGTCGTCATCGACTCTATCCTCGGCAACTCGAATGAACGGCGACGTCACCGACCGATGCGCAGGCCGTTGAACACCTGATTTCTGGCGGCGGAAAAGACCGTTCCAGATCCGGAATTGGTGATGTTGATGGTCGTTGTCCTGGTGTCGGGGGCACTTCGGACCGCACACGCGAGATCGAGCCCGTACCTTCGCAGCAGTTCAGCGCAGATCATCTGCTGGTCAAGGTCGCCTGCCCGAGGCCCCGCCTCCTGGGCCAGATCGTAGAGCCGTCCAAGGACGGTGTCCGCCGGCTGACCCGCGGCAGAAGCGAGGTCGGCGATCAGGTCGAGTTCCGCACGCCAATCACGGCCGTCGCGACCCACCTGCACCGGCCACACGTGCAGGGCGGAGAGGACCTGGTGGGTCAGGGCCTCCGCCTCGAAGCGGTCACCGGTCGTCGCTGCGGTGGTCACACCCGTCACGACATGGTCGTGACGGGTTCGCAGGGCGGAGCGGGTCACCCCTTCACTCAGCAGCTGGCCGAAGGAGACCGCGTCCGGATGGGCGCGGGCCATAGTGGTCAGCTCCGCGAGAGCTTCCAAGTCGCTGACGGGGCCACCGGCCGCCAAGCCAAGGAGTAGGCGGCCGTCCTTCAGCTCCTCCGCGTGGGAGCGGTACGCCTCGATCGCGGTCGACATCACCTTGACGAACTCCGGGTTGCGGCCAGTGATCGGCAGGCGCTTCTTGACCTGGATTTCGATGGTGGGTCCCTGACCTGCCGCGTCCGTTTCCACCACTATGTCGTCGAAAGAGTGACCGGCGACCCTCTGCTGGAGGGCGACGCGCTGGATGGGCAGCTCAATGCCGATCGGGACGTGCGCCCGCCGCAACATTCGGCTCAGCAGCACGGCCGCGAGCCGGTACTCGAAGATCACACCAGCGCCGCCCGTCGCTTCCGGGGAGACTGCACCACCAGACACCCAGACCACCCGCCCGAATCTTTGGAAGTAACGCAATGATGAGAAGCGTAAACGGGACCACCGACAAAACGTTGTGAGGAGGAGGGCTGCTGGATTTGAATCGGATCCTCAAGCACGACCTCCTGCCATTCGTTACCTGATCGCTGTCTGGCCGGGTCAGAACAGCATCCGTGGCGAGAGCCTCGCAAGGTGTTTTACGTTCTTCAGATGGGGTGTCGGGTGGGAAAGCCAGCGTCGTTGGAGTCGGCTCCGGCGCAGTGACGCGATCAGATTGTGAAGCCTCATTGAACACGGTCACTCGAGGTCCTTCCACCCCCATTGGGCGGCGGGGCTCCCATCAGGTTCCAGCCCGAACGTGAACCGGTTCCGATGGTCCCCAAACTTGACGAACTCATCGAACAACCCTGCGGCAGGTAGTCGATCTATCAGCACGTTGGCCTGTTCAACCGCCCCCACCTTCCGCAGCACTCTGAGCAGGTCAGGAAGCCCGAACATATCGTCAAGTAGAGGACTGTGCGCGGCCGGCTCGCGGGCCAGTAGCGCAGCAACCTGCTCGCGTGCCCCCACTTCGTGCAGGCTGCGTAGTAGAGCGGCCACCTCTCCCGGGTAATCGAGCAGGACGTGTGCGGCCGGGTCACGGGCCAGCAATGCAGCGACTTGGTCATGGGCCTCAAGCTTCCCCAGCCTGCGCAGCAGTGCGGCCACCGCAGGTGCGTCGTCAGGCGCGACGTACGCGGCGGGATCACGAGCGATCAGCGCAGCGACCTGCTCTAGGGCACCCATCTCCATCAGAGCGTCCAACAGGTTCGCCACAACGTGCGGGTTATGTAAGGAGATATCTGTGGCGGCTCGCTCGGCCAGAACGACAACCTGCTCCTCAGCTCCTGCCTCTCGCAGGCTGCGCAGCAGGGCTGCCACCGAGTGCGGGTTGTCGACTGAGACGCGTGCGGCGGGATCACGAGCCAGCAGCACGGCGACCTGCTTGTCAGCTCCTGCCTCTCGCAGGCTGCGCAGCAGGGCTGCCACCGAGTACGGATTGTCGAGAGGGACACGTGCGGCGGGGTCAAGGGCGGCAAGCGCAATGGCCTGTTTGCGATCCCCTATCTTCTTCAGGCTGTTCAGCAGGACGGCTACCTCGTCCGGGCTACTGAGGGGCACACGTGCGACGGCTCGCTTCGCCAGAATGACACCCTGCTTCCCAGCTCCCACCGTCCAGAGGCTCGCCAGCAGGTTGGCCACCCCTCGTGCGTCATCAAGCAGGACGCGCGCGGCGGGGTTACCAGCCAGCAACGCAGCGATCTGGTCATGGGCCCCAATCTCTCCTAAGTGGTTCAGCAGGACGGCCAGTGCATGACTGTTCAATGAGTCTTGCGCGACGGCTCGCTCGGCCAGAACCTCAACCTGCTTCTCGGCTCCCACCGCCCACAGGCTCTCCAGCAGCCAGGCCACTTGCACCAGGTCGTCCAGTGGCGTGTGCGCGGCGGGATCTCGGGCCAGCAGCGTGGCAAGCTGCTCCCATGCCTCCATCTCGTCCAGGCAGTTCAGCAGGCTGGACACATGGGCCGGCCTATCGAACGCGGCATGCGTGGCGGCATGCCGGGCGGGACAGCTGTCGGTCTGATGCAGGGGGTGGAGCAATGTGATGAGGCCGAGTGCGGCGTCCGTGTCGCCCTGAGCAGCGGAGCGTTTAAGCAACTGGGCGGCGTAGCGGTACAGGCCCCGATCGCGAGCGGCGAAGCCAAGCTCTCCTAGGTTTGCAGGGTGGGCATAGCGTGCTGCGGCGGCCCAGAAGGTGGCAGGCGGCATCTGGTCGGCGCGACAGTGGCGGCCAAGCTGATCGAGGTAATCAGCCAGGCGGTAGCCGGCGATCCCGACGCCGTGCTCCGGCGGCATCGGCTGCAAGGCTTGGATGGCGCCTTTGAGAACGCGGGCGGCGTACTCCCAGCCGCCTGTCCAAGCCTCCTCCGCAGCAAGGCGAACACGGTCCTGAGCTGCCAGATAGCCGACGGCGGCCTGCTGGAGCAGATCCTGAGACAGCAGCTGGGTGTGTCCCAAACGGACAGCGTCCATGGCTGCGAGAATCAGCGCTCGGCCGTAAGGGTCTGCGCCCGGGCCCTGATAGTGGGCCAGCAGGTCTGGAACACCGGCTAGATACTGTGTTAACCGCCCCGCCGTACCGGCGTCCTGGGCGGCCCCCAGGGCCTGGTCGAGCACGAAGTCACCGAGACGGCGGACCTGGCCGAGTTGTTCATCGGTGAAGGCGTCAGGGATGTCGATGACACCGCCACGCTCGGCGTCCAAATGCCCGGGGTCGACACCTGTCAGGTCGGGCAGGACACGGAGCAGTTCGTGGGCGGCGCGGACGGAACCGGCGGTAGCTGCTCGGTCGTGGTGAGCGGCGTTATAGGCGGACCAATGGTGTGGCCACAGCGTGGTGACGGCTACGATGTGGTCGCGTCCGTGCAGCAGCTCAGCCAGGTCGAACAGAGGCATTCCTCCATCAGGGTCATCGACGTAGTGGCGTAACTCGTTAAGCCACAACACGGTATGGTTGGCGGTCCCTTGTTGCAGCAGCCGGCCAAGTGCGGCCGCACAACGTGGATAGAGCACCGGCCAATGCGGCAGGCGTGCCGCCACCGCCTCGTAAGCGGCGCGGGACTTGCCGGTGGAAGAGCTTCCGCGCAGCACCACCAGCCGGTTGGCGGCTACGGCCGGATCGAGAAGCGCATCCAGCAACTCGTCATGGTCACGCCGTACGTACGGTGGCAGCAGTCCACCACCGATCGCCCGATGCACTCCCAGTACCACCGGATCCCACCGGCCGATCAAACGTCCCACTCCGGCCGCAGATTCTTGTCTGCTGCTGTGTTGATTCGGCGATAGTCGGCTGCGGGCATGCGCGACGCGAGAGTCACGGGACTGCTTGGCCTCAGCTAACAACTCGAGCCACCCTGTCATATCGGCAGGTGCCGTTCTCAGAACGGTGTTGCGTACGACGGCCTCCGCCAGGCACAGCTCCACAACCGCCATGAGTGGACCGACGTCCTCAGGTAGGTGGACACCCTTCTTCCATTCGAACAGAGTGCTACGGCTGGCTACCGGTCGGCGGCGTAACACCTGATCGACGCTGAGCCCCGCGGCGGCTAGCAGCGCGGTAAAGGCCGCTCCGAAATTCGCCGGTGTACGCGGCGACGTCATCGCAGGACCCCCATCTTCAAGCCGCCCGCAGCGACCCATCGTGTCCGAACCCTTCGGATCCTGTCGCACTCGGACAGGGATTCGCGCCACATGCGCGGAAACTGCTTCCCAGTCTGAATCTGTCCAAAGGCTGTTCCGGACCTGCTGTCACTGGCCGCATCCTGCGGTCATGTCCTTTGCCCGCCCCGCCCGCCGCCGACTCTCTGAGGCCAGAGCCGTGACAGCCTGGACCCTGGCTAGTGTTCACGCCGTACTCTGGTTGAACGCACCCGCCGTGGCCGTGATCCTTCTGTTCTTGGAGGCGGTACTGGCCACCACCGTCATCGCAACTGCGCTGTATGCGCCGAATCTCATCAGTGATCGTGCCTTCCGGATGCTGCCGTGGACAACGCCTGGACCTTGCCGTCATCGGTCCCGCAAACGTCGTACGGCCTCCCCGCCGAACAAGAACGCCCGCCGGTCCGCAGGCGCACGAAAGCGTTGAACCTTGGAGTGGCGGTGTTCCGCGCGTGAGCATGTGCGCTGGGTGTTCGGTGAGGAGCTTCATCCCAACCGTACAAGAGACTCGCCGTCTCCTATGTCGCGAGGGCCAGCACGGGGGACCTGTGCTGGCCTGTATTCGAAGGAACGGATTAAGCAGCGCGATCGGGCCCCGCTCGGCTGGGTGTGGAGCCTTCTGCAGGACGTCACGGTCGGCCTATAAGCCGTGGAGGTCGGCCACCTGGCTCATCGTCCCTGCTGGCCATCGGCGACATCGTCTGCTCCGCCTCGCCCCACCCCGCTGAAGCCCCGGCGAGCCACCGTTTGCTCAGCTGTCAGGCGTGAGATCGATCACCCTGGCGAGTAGGTCGCTGAGCCAGGCTGGCGGGTTTGTAACTGCTTCGACGGCGGCCTGTCGGTAGGTGGCCTCGTTCTTGCCGTCCACGCCACGCCCCTCCCCGATGAGAGTGCGCCGTGCATCTTCCCAATCCTGCCATTCATTCTGCAGATACTTCTCCATGTTGTCGTGTACGACAGCGTAGGAGTCGTACACCTTGGTCATGGGGAAGTCCTCGGGAACTGCGCCGAGGTAGCTGAGGAGCGTACGGTTCTTGTTCTTGTTGTCCTGTACGTTGTCCGGCGTGCAGTCGGCGTCGCCGTCGAAAACGACGTAACAAGGTACTCCTAGTTCGGTGAGGATGGCGTGCGCGAGAGTGACGTTGTCCTTGCCACCTACGGTGGCGACCACGATGCCGTGCCTGTTTAGTGGGTCGATGCGAAGGCCGCACCCTTCCAAGACGCCCTTGTCGGTGTTGCCCTCCACGAGGATCACCACGTGGCCGAAGAGCGCCTCAGGAAGATTGGCAAGGCACATGCTGGTCAGTCGCCTGTGAACTTTGGAACGGTCTATAAGTGGGCTCAGCCGGTTCGCGATGGCATCGACCGTGGTTGCGTTGATTTCGACCGACGGTGCTCCTCCCGCGAAGGCGCGGGTCATGCGTCGGATCTCGCTGAAGCCCTCCGCTTCGAGGAAGTACGGGCTGTGCGTTGCATATGCGACCTGGATTCCGTGCCCGACGTCACCGACGAGCTTGCGGAGCACCGCGGCGAAAGCCCGAGCCTGGACCGGGTGCTGGAACAACTCCGGCTCCTCGATGGCCAGGAGAATGGTGCGCTCGTTTTCGGTAGCTTCGCTCTGCGCCAATACCCGCAACGCCGTGACCAGCAGGGCGCGTTGGAAGCCATGTCCTTGCTGATCTATGCGGGTCCGCGCTACGCCGTCCTGGATCGAAACCTGGAATTGGGCCTGTGGCAGGCGAAGCTCTGGCACCAGTGAACTGACCTGAACGCTGCGGCCCATGGTGAGTTGTTTGACCTCATCGGTCAGCCGGTTCGACAGAGTGTCGAGCTGCTCTCCGAAGTGCTTGCTCTGAATGCTCTCGCGGCTAGCGTTGACGAGCATCTGAAGACCGGCGATCTCGGCCTCGGCTTCGCTGCGGTTGATGGCCTGGTCGAGGATGCGGCCAATGATGGAGCCCTTGGAGTCGCGACCCTCCTCGCCCGCGCGCAGGTCGGCACTGACGAACACGTAGTCGAACAGTCCCGTCATTTTTGCTTGACCGGCGAACCCGAAGAAGTGCGTGTCTGCGGCCAGCTCTGCCCCCTGGAGTTCGTCTGGATGCTCCCGCTCCCACGCAATCAGCGCGTCGTCCACCGCTTTCGCGCTCCCGGCCGGCGGCAGGCCGAGCTCCGGCCGGGTCTCCCGTAGTTCCAGATACCGCTTGCGACGGTCGGTTGCACCGGAGACCTGCCGGATGTCGTTGAATGGCGGATAGGTGAGAGCGTGCCCCGACAGCTTGTCCCTGCCGTTCTCCCAGCGGCGCCACAACCTCACTGTGTGGACGCCGCCCGCTGCATACTTGCCCAGCGCGACCCGATCCACGTCAGTGAGATCGGAGAACTCGACTTCGACGCTGATCTGTTTCTCCTGCGCTCCGGCCCAGACGTCGTCTTCGGTCAGCGTCTGGCTCGTTCCATTAAAGAACCAGTCCAAAGCCCTCAAGACTGCCGACTTACCAACTCCGTTGGGCCCGATGAAGGTCGTGATGTCCTCGAAGCGGATGTCGACGTCCCTTAGGCACCGATAGTTCTTGATCGCGACTCGTCGTATGCGCACCCATGAACCTCATCGGACACATGGGCCTCATCGCAACCGGAATCCGGAGGTTGGTCAGAACATGCCCAAGGTCGGCACCCCGAGCTTTCGTGTCGTTTTATGCCGATTCGTCGAGGCGAGGAATGATCGCAGAGATGTCCTTGGGAGACCCTCTCTCGGGCGCTTCTTCCCGTGTAGCGGGGCACACCAAAGGTCTCCACTGAACCCGGGGCGGTTCAGTCCCCGGGGCGGGTGCGGGTCTGTTGTAGGAATCAGCGCGCTCAACCTGCGTCGCCGAGAGGCGTCGTGGAAGACCTTGGGTGGGGATGGGTTCGCGAGGCGCGGTCAGGGGGTGGATGGCTCGTTCGCCTCTTGGGGCGACAGGCCGTATGTCAACCGTGCTGTCTGTGTTCAGCCCCTGATGGCTGAGGGTGGGCGGTGTCGCATAGCTGCCGCCACCCAACATCACACCGGACGCAGTCTCACAAACGCACTCTGGGTGGCGAGTAGGGCTACCGCCGCCGTAACACTTGACGCCTGTCCGGCGATGATCTTCTCGCTGACTGCTCAGACGCAGGCGGAGGGGGAGGCCGGTGACACGGTGGTACACGCGGATGGCGGACATCTCGGGCATTGGGTTTGCCGGCAGCCCTGACATCGACCGCTCCCGGCTGCCGGATGCTCATGTACGGCCTCGCCAGGAGCGCGGTTCCCGGTATCTGTACTGGCCGACTCCAGAGGGCGGTAGCAGCGCCTCCCCGGCTCACCGCCGAGCTTTCGCTGACACCGGACACATGGATACGAACGGGCTCGTTCGCTGGGTGTGGGAAGGAGTGGAACTTCCGGGCATCGCGTCGGACTACCACTTCCTCTTGCAGGGTGCCATCAAGCAGTTGTGGTCGCGGCGCCGGTCGGCGCCTGAGGGGCTGCAGTTCGT
Organism: Nonomuraea sp. NPDC048881; assembly: GCF_040649795.1. NCBI lineage: Bacteria > Bacillati > Actinomycetota > Actinomycetes > Streptosporangiales > Streptosporangiaceae > Nonomuraea > Nonomuraea sp. NPDC048881. The sequence continues at coordinate 88,140 of NZ_JBEZGC010000027.1, read as the reverse complement.
TGAGGTGTTCGCTGCCCTCGACCTCGGTCTGATAGAGGCGGTCCCGCATGCTGTCGCGATCGATGAAGCGGATCTGACACGAGGGTTTGCTCGGCTCGCGTCAGTGGAGGTCTGGATGAAGCTTCTGGAGACCGAGGGCGCGCTTCGCGACGCCGTTGCGGTGAGCCGACGGGCTCAGCGGTTCGGGGAAAGTTACCGGCGCGCGGACTTGGAAGCGAAAGTGGCCGCACTCGACGCAGAGGGGCAGTGAAGGTGGCCCGTCTGGTCGATCTGATCCGGGGTGAATCCTTCCTTGAGAACGCCTTCGTCAGGTGGGTGCTCAGCTTCGCAGCGACCAGTGGAATCGCACAGCACGTGAGCGGGCAGCACCCGGTGACGGCCGATGGACATGACTATCGCCTGGACTTTCTGCTGACGGGGTCACGACTGCGTGTTGCGATCGAACTGGACGGGTTCGCGTACCACAGCGACAGGACGGCCTTCCTGCACGACAGGATCCGGCAGAATCACCTGGTCGGATTGCGCTATACCGTGCTGCGGTTCTCGTACGAGATGATTCGCCGAGACGCCAGGTTGTGTGTCGAGCAGCTTCAGCGCGTTCTTCGTGATGACCCTCTCTTGGCGACGTACCTCATCGCGCAGCCCATCGTTCCGGTCCCTGACGACATGGGCACGACGCCACTGGCAATCATCACGCCCCCCGCCCGGCCACAGGTGGTCGAGCGGAACTATTTCGACCAGGTCCGGGAGCGCCTGACGCTGGAGCCGTTGCGCCCATGCCAGAGCGAGGCCATTGTGGCGCTGGCCAACTACTACCGGCGGGGGCAGGTCAACGCCGCCTGTGTGATGTCAGTGGGTGCCGGCAAGACGGCGCTGGGCGTCGCCGCCACGCTTGCCTTCGCCCGGCGGCGGGCTCTGATCGTCACACCAGGGCGTGTGATCAGAGGCACCTTCGCCCGGGCGCTTGACGCGTCGATGGCGGGCAACGTGCTGTTTACGCTTCCGGGTGGCCCTCTCGTCTCTGGCCTCCGGCCGCCCGTCGTCGAGGTGCTCGACCGGGCGCAGGGTGCCATTCGCGCCGTTTCCCGGGAACGCCTGCTACGGGCCGAGGTTATTGTCACGAACTTTCACTCTCTTGGCGAGAGCGAGGGCGAGAGCGGGCTGCTTGGCAAACTTGCCCCGGACGACATCGATTTCATCGTGGTCGATGAGGCGCATATCGCGGCCGCGGAGTCGTATCGGCGGCTCTTCGCGCATTTCCCGCATGCCCGTCGGCTGCTGATGTCGGCCTGCTTCAGCCGCGGTGACGGACGGCCGGTGACCGCTGACGTGGTCTATCGCTACCGGCTGATCGATTCGATCGTGGACGGGCACGCCAAGCACCTGCGCGCACAGCGCTTCAGCCCGGAGGTGGGACAGACGGAGTACGAGATCGTCTGGCCGGACGGCCTTCGCGAGCGCGTCGTCGGCAAGGATGCCTTGCTGGAGGTTCTGGAGGACGAGCGCAAGGTCGCTCAGATCACCGCGACCTCGGAAGAGCCGATACGCAAAGTGATGGAGAGTGTCCGCAGGTGCCTGGAGGCTCAGATCCGAGCCCTTGCGCCTGTCCGTCCTCGGGTGTTGTTCGCCGCGCTGGGCAAGCGGCACGCGGAGCAGGTCGCACGCATCGCGAACGCCTACGGCATCGCCGCCAGTGTGCTTCACCACTCAATGTCCGACTCCGAGATAGCCGCCGTCAGGGCCCGCTACGAAGGCGAGGCGGGGACGCTGCAAGCGGTAGTGCAGATGAAGATGCTCGGCCAGGGCTACGATCTGCCGCCCATCGCCATCGTGGTCCCGATGCGGCCCTACGGCAGTTTCGGCGAGTTCTATCAGCTCGTGGGGCGCGGCATCCGGGTCGTACAGCATCCGGAGCTACGCGCGCGATGCCCGGAACAGCATCTGGACCTGGTGTACCACGGAGAACTCGGCCTTGATGAGCACCTCGAGACCCTGCGAGTCGAGAACGACATGGATCCCCGCCCGCCCGATGCCGACGACTTCGGCGACGCGCCGGTTCCCGATCGTGGCAGCAGTTCGTCGGGCGGATGGCCGGCTGAGGAACGTCCGCAGGCCAGCGTCGTCCATGAGGAGGGAGACACGCGAGAGCAGTTCCTGCACACGCCGGTGAGCCTTGAGGTCCGCGTGGAGGAGCGGCGGCTGCATGCGATGGCCCAGGCCTACGCCAGATATGTAGAGCAAACATCGGAACCACGACCATTCGAGCAGTTCGTGGCGGTCATGAGGAGCACCCATGGGTGAGCACCCGTTCGCATCCGCGCTCGCGACGGCCGAGCCCGACCAGTTCCTGCGACTGGAACGTGACACGGGTCGGAGTTCGAGGTTCGTGGACGTCGATCAGCTGGTGGCGAACGTACTCGTGGCCGCTCTTGCGGGACACCGCCCGGTATCAGTTGTCGCAGGACCGCAAGGTTCCAAGAACAGCGACACACTGGCCCTGAGTGGGCTGAGCCGGCAGGAACAGGCCCTCGTAAGGGAGGCGTACAGCCTCTCCAAGCAGCAGGAAAGAGGCGCCTGGTACCTGACTGAGCAGATGTCCCTCAAAGCGGGCGTACTCAACCTGCCCGCGAACCTTCGCCACCATCCCTGGCATGCCATGACGCTCTCCACTGACGAGGTGGCCCGCGTGCATCTCGGTGCCACCCCGGATGCCATAGCAGCATGGTCACTGCTCATTCCCTTGCTCGACGACCTCATGGCGCCGATCACGGTCCGGGCGGCGGGCTCGTCGAAGCAGGACTCGGAGCAGGAGGAGACCTGGGGCCAGATCACGGCCAGGTACGCCACCATGGGCCTGGTCTTCACCCCGCAGAGCCGCATCTTCCTCTACGGCGCGGGCTGGCATCGCCTCGATCGTGGGGGCCAGGTGCGGGCCAGACTCGCCCTGCTCGATGAGCTGACCCGAGCCGATCCGCTCCAGGTGGCCTCACGATTCCGCGCCGCACGCATTCAGGCGCTGATCAGCGCGACACTGAAGAAAACGCGGAGCGGGACACCGCTGGCGCGCAAGGTGCTCACCAAGGCCCTTCAGCCGGTGTTAAGCGCCTACTTCGCTGGTGACTGGCTGTCCTACCTGGACTATGTGGAGATGCCGCCAGGGTCAGGCGAAGAGATTGTCACCGCTCTGCCGGAGGCGAAGTTGTTTGTCGGCGGGTCAGCCAAAGCCGAAGCCGTCGCGGTGCAGCAGGGTATCGACGTCAGCGACGTTCAAGCCATGCTCGCGGCCTTTCTGGGCCAGGGGAGCTCCGTGTCTCCCGTGGAACAGCGCGTTGATGTCCTGCGGCGATGGTGGTCGCAATTCGACGCTGTCCATGCCCGCCAGGCACCCGGTATGCATCCGTTGTGGGGTCTGATCGAAGACGGCCCGTATGCGATCAGGGCCGGCATGGGACCCACCCGGCAGCTCTACCGCTGGCTCCTGTCACCAGATTTGGTGGAGGAAGTGGATCGCCTCTGGGACGGCGTCACCCTGCCGCGTTGGCCGGAGACGATCGTGAGCGAGCCCTACCCGCACCGGCTCATGGCCGAGACCTTGGGCATCGCCGGCACGTTCTGGCACGGTGTCGCGCTCACGGCCTGGTTCGTGTGTGAGGGCCCGACCTCTCGTACACCCCTTTCGGGCTTGCGCTCCTACTACCGTCGTCACCTGAAGGAACTTGAACAGGCCGGTACGCCCGTCCACCTCAGCCTCTTCGACGAACTCGAACACGCCGAGCGCCATCTTGGGGAGCCCCAGCCGGTGTATGCACACCAGCAGAACGCGAACGGGGGCCGAACGAGCATCTCCATGGGCGTCGTCATCGGTGAGCGCCGGGCTGGCTTCGAAATCCTGAGGGACATCATCACGCGTCACCGGCAGGGATGGAGCCATCGATACCTGGCCGAATATCTCGAAAACCGATGGAAGACCGAGCTGACCGAGGTCTCCTACGAGCTGAACAAGTTCGTCGCCGCTCATGGCAGGCTCCCGACGTACAAGCAATTCGCGCGGTTCGCCGATGCGGCCGCCAACCACTGGTTCAACGGCGATCTGGCCAGCCTCTACGCGGCCATCGGGGAACGGGCACCAGCCACGTCACGGCGAGTCGATCTACTTCCCGGCGCCGCGCACGATTTCGTCGATGCCGTCTACGCCGCTCTGGGCGGGCTTCCGTTCGATGAGGTCATGAAGAATCCGGGGTCGCCGCTGGCAAACTCGTGCCGCCATAAAGCTCACCTGGCCGCCGCAAGTGTTACTTACCTTCAGATCGCCGAGGCTCTAGGTCGCGTACCTGAGATCAAAGAATTCGGGGGAGATCGTCACGAATGGGATTGGGCCGACGGCTGCGAGCACGGATGGCCCGCGTATCAACAGGCCATCGAACAGGTGCTCATGCGGAACGGTGCAGGGAGAAACTTTCCTGGGCCTCCACATCGCTGAGCGGCTTTAGAGATTCCGCGTGAGTAAGCAGCGCAGCCAGGCAGCGCTGAAGTAAGGAGGCCCTTCATGTCCATGTCGATGCGTCATCCGGACCCTTATAGGCCCATGCCCCAGCAGAAGCAGAATGGGCTTTCCATCAGCGCCATGGTGCTCGGCATCATCGGCACACTCTTCGGATTCATCCCCGTCCTGGGGTTGCTTTCACTTCCCCTGGGGTTAACCGGCCTGGTCCTGGGGCTGGTGACCGTGAAGGCCATGATGGCGGGCCGTACGAGTACCGGATTCACGATCACGGGCTTGGTGACGTCTGTCGTCGCCATCATACTTTTCTTCGCTCAGGCCGTGCTCTGGGGCAGTGCCTTGAGCGAACCGAATTCGAGCGCGGTTATCTCGCAGGACGGCCGTGAGAGACTAATCCTCCCCACTCAACCCCAGTCCAGCCAGGCAGAGTCTGTGCTGCCTTCGGAGGCTTCGCAGGCGCTTGCGCCAGAGCCTTCGTCGCAACTAACGCCGGAACGTTCCACGGCGGGATACGGCGAGGGAATGTACAAGGTGGGAAGCGAAATCGAACCAGGTACGTATCGTACGGCTGGCGGTGGACGTTGCTACTACTCTCGGCTCAGAGATGCGACTGGGGGAATTGGTAGCATTATCGCCAACGACAACCTGCAGGGGCAGGGATATGTGGCCCTCCAGGAATCCGACGCCTACATCAATTTCAGTGGCGACTGTCTGTGGGAACCAGTCCACGCTGCAAAGCTTTCGCCCCCCGCCGGTAAGTACGCGTCGGGCATGTACAAGGTGGGAAGTGAGATTGAGCCCGGTACGTATCGTACGGCTGGTGGTGATAGTTGCTATTATTCTCGACTAAAGGACGCGACTGGGGGAATTGGTAGCATCATCGCCAACGACAACCTGCGGGGGCAGGGCTTTGTGACCCTCATAGAATCAGACGCCTACATCAATTTCAGTGGCACCTGTACGTGGACGAAAGGCTGATCTGCTGGCCTTGTGACGGCATCGCCGCTGCCACCACTCAGGGTCAGGCTCGTGGCCGATCGGGTGATGGACCGTTTCGACCACGGCATCCGGCCGGGGCCTGCTCGGCGACGCCATACTCGACAACCCGGGCGCCGTTGCACCGCGCTGCACCCGTAAGCGACAGTTCGGGCGTGCCTCTACGTTGTGAGGAACACCTCGTTCAGATGCCATTCCAGGAAGGCTTGGCTGGGTCGGTCGGATACGTTGGAAGGCATGGTGACCGTACTTCCTGCATGTCGGTAGAGCTCGTCGCCGTCACCGAACTCTTCGCGTAAGCGCGGGCTCACTAGTAGCCGGTAGTCCGTACCGATCGCGAGATATCCATGATCGAACAGGATGTGCACGTCCGATCGCAGCAGGATGCCGTTGTCCAGCCGGTGTTCGCCTCCGCGTGTCACTGGTCGGATGTGGGCTGCTTGCAGTACTGGGCGGATCGTCGAGCCGGTGACGGCGCAGCGTCCCTCATAGGCGTTGAGGACCACAGCTTTGAAGGCTCGCTGGCCAAGCCGGCGGGGACTCAAGCGGGGGTCCCCAAAGACGGGGCCTTCGAGCCGCCATGGTTGTGACACGTCGGTGGTGTCGTTTCCGAGTAGGCGGGTCATGAGGTCGGTGAAGTAGTCGGTGTAAGGCGGGGTGGCCATGTCGTAGCCCTTGCCTTGAACGATGTTGGGGGCGAAGTCAGGGGGTGGGCCCGCTGGAAGCTCGAAGAATCGAGTGTCTCGGAGCAGGACGCAGCCGATGGTCGGGTCCTCACCTGCTTCTATGGGACTTCGACGATACTTGCTGATCCTCTCCTTCATCTGCTCCTGATGGTCGGCGCCGTTGGCCTCGCCGAAGGTCTCCCATGCCTCCGACAGGGGAAGCGGCTGGAAGGTTTCGAAGATGCCGCCGCCGACCACCTGGTTGTACGGAAAGCCGTTGATCGGGTTCCTACTCGGATGGTGGGTCTTGAAGAAGAACGGCTCGCCGGGACGCAGTGCGCGGAAGTTCGTGCTTCCCGAGGGACGCCAGAAGTTGGCTTCCGTCAAGGTTGGGCGCGCTGAGATGAATTGGTACCAGTCGCCGTCGGTGACTCCGACATATGCCTTCACGTACGGAATTGTGCAGCTGGAAGATCGTTTCTGCTAGTGGATATACCTGAAGAGGGCAGGCCGATCGTCGCGTCCTAATGTCCGATTCTCAGGTCGCGTCGCCATCGCTGTCCTGCTGCCGGTCATGGTCGACCGGGTGTTCGCGGTGGCCAGCGATAAACCCATCGACAAGGAGGGTTGGCCGTGCCCGCCGGTGCTGATGATGATCGAGGAGGTCACCCGTTCGTCTCGCGCCAGTGCGGGCCGCGCGCGGTGCTGGGCCAGGTGAAGGTCATCGGCCGTCGTGGCGCGCAAGCGCTGGATGGGGCTGGCGTTGGTGTCACAGCAGTCCGGGCACGTGCCGAAGGAGCTGTTCGAGTTGGCGTCGAAGGACGCAGTAGTGCGCGCCTACCTACACGAACGCCCGTGGCGTTCGTGTGATGCCGGTTGGCCGTGGCGGATGTCTGAGGCGGGATGACGGGAGAATCAGGGCCTGAGCTGGGGAAACGCTATCAAGATCATCCCCCATATGTCCCCTGATCATGGTCGCATGGCGGCGTATGGGCACTGTTGGCTACCTATCGAGGGCGGCGAAACAAAAGACCTGCGGTCGAGAAACCGCAGGTCAGAGGCCCAAACGCCTGGTGGAGATGAGTGCCCCCGGCAGGATTCGAACCTGCGGCACCCGCTTTAGGAGAGCGGTGCTCTATCCCCTGAGCTACGGAGGCGGACCCTCGTAAGCCTAGCGAAAGTTGGGCAGTGCGTGGGCCGCCGGGCCGGGGTCAGTTTGGTGAGGTTGGTTATGGGTGCTCTGAGCTGCGGTAAAGGCATGGCAAGCGGTCGGATTCCGGTGCTTCGTGCGTGGCTAGCTTCTGCGTGTGACCAGGAGGCGATCCACGCAAGCTCGTAGGCGGCCCGTTGTGTTGTTCGGGGCGTTGCTGGCGCCGGCGATTCTTGCCGGCGGACTGTTGGCGGGGGAGATGCGGGGGTTCGAGGGAGTTGGTGCGCCGGTGGGGATGGAGGAGCGGAGGGCGGTGCGGTTGGCGTTCGAGCCCGTGTGGATGCCCGCGCCTGCGCATCCTGATCGGCGGTACGAAGGGGTGATTCCGGCGCCTGTGCGGAAGGTCGCCGAGGTGTCTGAGGCGTTGGAGGTGCGGTCCTCGGTGCCCGCGCCTGCGCCGGAGCCGGATCCTGTGGTTGAGGAGGAGCCGTACGCGCCTGAGGCTTCGCGGTCCTCGCCTGGGTGTGCGGGGGAGTGGGAGGACACCTGGCTGTGGGACATGTGCCGGGAGCGGGAACAGGAGGCAGTCCAGAATGCCCGCTATGGCTGGTTGTCGGGTTTGTGAAGTTGACGAGGGGCGTTGGCTGAGGAGGGTGTGGTCGCGGGGTACGGCGGCGCCCCAGGCGGCCGGCGGCCGGCTAGGCCAGTGAACGTTCTCCCCGTGTTGCGGTGTCTCGGGGCGGTTAGGCGCGGGAGTGGCTTGGGGGTTGGTGTGGTTGCGGTTGGGGTTTCCCGATCAGGGGGCACTGCACTGCTGGGGCAGGGGGCGTCGACTTCGGTGGGCACGCTGGAGGCCGTCGCGCATGGCCTGGTCACTCTTGGTGGCGGGCCCGCGTGGGACTGCGTGGCTGGAGCGAAGGTTCTGAAGCCAAGGGCTGAGGCGAGGTCAGGAATGGCTCGGCGACGTTGCAGCGTGTGGAGGACTGTGGGCCGAGTGTCGCAGCTCTTGGGATGACCTCCCGTCGTGCCCAACAGGCCGCGACAGACTCGGAGGTCTGGAGACGCTGTCGGCGGTGATCTCTAGAGGGACTGGTCGCAAGGGTCTGGTGAGCACCGTTCCTGGAGGAGGACAAGCCGCCGAAGCTCAGAGGGCGGAGGAGTCCGCAAGGGGGCGTCGCGGGTCCTTGTAAGGGGTCGCGGTCCTCGTGACAAGAGACGCCGAAGGCCTCGGAGAGGTGAGAAAGGGTGCTGTAGCGGACGGCGGAGACGAACCATCGCAAGAGAGCCCAGGTGGAGTCGCGGGGGCAATGCCGTGCCCGGGCGGCTGGAGGTCTGGGTGCGTGCCGGGCGGCGGTGCATGAGGGGCACAACCCTCCATGACAGGCAGGGGTGCGGTTGGTACGGGTGGCCAGTGTGCGCGCTTTCGCAGCCGTCTTTCGGGGTTGCGCAGTGACAGCGCCTCACGGGCCGCCTGAACACCGACAGAGAGGTCAAGGCGCACTGTTCGGTGGCGAGCGTGGAGGTAGGGATGCGATGTCGCTGGTGGGGAGGGGGAGCCGTACATAGTGCGCTTTTTGTCTCATAGCAGCTCTTCAGAGTTCGGTCCGGACACTCAGGGGGCTGTAGTAACGTGCGTGCCTGACCCGGGTAACGAGTGTGCAAACGGAGGAGTCGAACGTGCCATCCCCTCGATCAGCGGGTCTGATCGCGGTCGTCATGGCGATGGCTTCTCTCTTCGTGCCATCAGCGGTTCAGGCGCAGGCGCGGACCCAGATGGAGCGGCGGGATCCGAGCAATCTGGCGGAGCTGCGCAAGGAGGCCGAGAAGTCGGCCAAGGAGCTTGAGGACGCCACCAAGGCGCTGGAGAAGCGGCGTGCCACGATCGCGGCGTCCGAGAAGGAGCTCAAGACCAAGCTGAACGGGCTGCAGGATCTGGAGCGCAGGCTCGCGGTGATCCGGCAGCCGGTCTCGCAGCTGGCGGAGCTGCTCTACGAGCAGCCCGTCGGGGCGGACGGCGTGGTGCCGTTCCTGTCGGGGGACGCCGGCGTCGGCACTCTGCGGGCGCTCTCGGACTCGACGGAGATGGTCCGGGTGCGGCAGCAGGCCGTGGAGCAGACCAGCACCCTGTACAAGGAGGCCGAGCGGCTGGCCGCCGAGGCTCAGGAGCTGAGGGCGGGCAACTTGCTGGCCGAGGCCCAGATGGCGGCCGAGATCGACACGCTCAGGCAGCGTTCGGACAAGATCGTCAAGTCGCTCACCGCGGCGCTGGTGAAGCTGGGCATCAAGATCGACAAGGTCGGACGGGCGGCGCTGGGCTGCAACCCCCTCCAGGCCGCCACGGCCAACAACTACCCCAACGGGCTCATCCCCAAGAGCATGCTCTGTCCGCTGCAGCAGAAGGGCTTCAGTCTGCGGGCGGACGCCACCATCGCCTTCGTCAGCCTGAACGAGGCCTACCGGAGGCGGTTCGGCAAGGCGATCTGCGTGACGGACGCCTACCGGAGCCTGGCCGAGCAGCAGTCCGTCTACTACCGGCGGCCGGGGTTCGCGGCCGTGCCGGGGCGAAGCAACCACGGTCTCGGGCTGGCTGTGGACCTGTGCGGCGGCGTGGAGCGGTTCCGGTCCACGGAGTTCGTGTGGATGGAGAAGAACTCCAAGCGGTACGGGTGGTTCCATCCCGCCTGGGCCTACAGCAGCCCGTTCGAGCCGTGGCACTGGGAGTACGACCCGAAGATCGACTCGCAGCTCTAGGCGGGCACGACCTCGGCGCTGCAGAAGGCGCAGCGGGAGGCGGCCTTCGGGATCTCCGACAGGCATTCGGGGCAGTCGCGGGTCTTGGCCTCGACCCGGGTCGCCGCGCGCTCCTTGAAATGCGTGTACGGCCTGACGACCAGGAAGTAGATCACCGCCGCGATCATCAGGAACGAGATCACCGCGTTGACGAACTTGCCGTACATGAAGTGGGACGCGCCGACGGTGACCTTCAGCGAGGAGAAGTCGGGCAGGCCGCCGAAGGCCGAGATCAGTGGGGTCAGCAGGTCGGCGACGAACGACTGCACGATCGAGTTGAAGGCCGCCCCGATGACCACCGCGACCGCCAGGTCGAGGACGTTGCCCTGCATGAGGAACTTCTTGAATCCGTTCATGGCCGAGAATCGTAGTCGAATGATTACTCTCAGCTAACTCTTGAAGGTGATGGAGAGGCGGCCCGATGCCTGGGCGCCTGCCAGCTGGGCCGCCTGGTACGGGGTCGCCGCCAGCACCACCAGCGCGCCGCCGGTACGGGAGTCGTCGGCGGGACGCGGGATGGTGATCACGCGGACGTCGTCGGCGATGAGCTGGGCCGGCTGACCGCCCTCCCCGGCGGCCAGGACGCCGACGGTCGAGCCGGGGGAGATGAGGGCGACGGCGTCGGGGTCGGCGATGCGGACAGGGGCGGCCACCGTGCCCGGCGGCAGCGGCAGGGGATGGAGCAGGCGGGCGTCGGTCAGCGGCTCGCCCCGGCGCATGGGCCCGGCGAGGTAGCGGCCCGCCGCGTACGACCGGATGGCCCCGTCGGGCGGACGGGCGAGCGGCGCCGGACGGAGGTCACCGGGACGCAGCGGGCCGGGGGCGAGGTCGCGGGCGGCGACGAGGACCTCGGGCCCCGCGGCTGGACGGAGCGCGACATAAGCCGACAGGACGCCCACCGCGGCCAGGACCGCCGCGATCAGACGACGCCGCCGGGCCCACGGCCGCAGCCAGGCCGGCTGCCTGCTCACGGCAGCTCGAAGGGCAGCTTGATGCCGTCGAGGGCCGAGCCGCAGGGACACGTGCGGTCGGTGGGCAGGGCCTGGACGGTCTCGGCGATCAGCGTGCGCATGCGGGTGACGTTGCGGGCGAAGAACTCCAGCACCTCGTCGTGGGTCACGCCCTGACCGGCCTCGACCCCGGCGTCGTGGTCGGTCACCAGGGAGAGCGAGGTGTAGCACAGGGCCAGCTCGCGGGCCAGCACCGACTCGGGATAACCGGTCATGCCCACGATCGACCACCCGTTGGCGGCGAACCACTGGGACTCGGCCCGGCTGGAGAAGCGGGGGCCCTCGATGACCACCAGCGTGCCGCCGTCGACGACGTCGCCCCAGCCGGTGGAGCGGGCCGTGGCCACGGCCGCGGCTCTGCCGGACGGGCAGTAGGGGTCGGCGAAGGAGACGTGGACGGCCCCCGAGACGTCGTAGTACGTCTGCGGCCGGCCCGAGGTGCGGTCGACGATCTGGTCGGGCACGACGATGGCGCCGGGGCCGTACTCGGCCTTGAGCGAACCGACGGCGCTGGGGGCGAGCACCTGCGTCACGCCGAGCGAGCGCAGCGCCCACAGGTTGGCGCGGTAGGGGATGCGGTGGGGAGGGAAGCGGTGGTCCCGGCCGTGCCGGGGGATGAACGCGACCGAGCGCGAGCCGATGCGGCCGACGGTGACGACGTCGCTGGGGGGGCCGTAGGGAGTGGAGAGCTCGATCTCCTCCGCATCGTCGAGCAGGGAGTAGAAGCCCGAGCCGCCGAGGACGCCGATGTCTGCGCGAGTGACCATGGCGCCGAGAGTAGCCGGACGGCCGAGGGCAGCGAGAACGCCGAACGCCGTTCTGTGGACAACCGCACGGGCGCGAGATCACCCGGTGAACGCGGAGCGTACGCACACCAGTACGAAGAGTAGGATCGCCGCATGCGGCAAAAAGGGCTGGGCCTCATCATCCTCGCGCTGATGCTCGGCATGCTGCTGGCCTCCCTCGACCAGACCATAGTCTCCACGGCCCTGCCGACGATCGTGAGCGACCTGGGCGGGCTGGAGCAGCTCTCCTGGGTGGTGACGGGCTACATGCTCGCCTCGACCGTCTCCACGCCGTTGTGGGGCAAACTGGGCGACCAGTACGGCCGCAAAAAGCTCTTCATCGCCGCGATCATCATCTTCCTCCTCGGATCGGCCCTGTGCGGGCTGAGCCGGAACATGGGGGAGCTGATCGGGTTCCGGTCGATCCAGGGGCTGGGCGGCGGCGGGCTCATGGTGCTCGCGCAGGCGATCGTGGGCGACGTGGTCTCGGCCCGCGAACGAGGGCGCTACCAGGGCTTCTTCGGCGCCGTCTTCGCCGTCAGCAGCATCGTGGGGCCGCTGCTCGGCGGGCTGTTCGTCGACCATCTGTCCTGGCACTGGGTGTTCTACGTCAACCTTCCCCTGGGCGCGATCGCCCTGGGCGTGATCGCGGCGGCGCTGCCCGGCGACGACACGCGCACCAGCCATCGCATCGACTACGCCGGGGTGGTGCTGCTCGGCGGCGCGACCTCGTGCCTGGTGCTCATCACGACCTGGGGCGGCACGACCTATCCCTGGGCGAGCCCGGTCATCGCCGGCCTGGCGCTGGGGGCGGCGGCGCTGGTCGCGGCGTGGATGGCCGTCGAGCGGCGGGCCGCCGAGCCGGTGCTGCCGCTGGGGCTGTTCCGGGTGCGGGCGTTCGCGATGTCGTCCGCGGTGGGGTTCGTGGTGGGGTTCGCGATGTTCGGGGCGCTCACGTACCTGCCGCTGTTCCTGCAGGTCGTGCATGGGGTGAGTCCCACCTTGTCCGGGGTGTACCTGCTGCCGATGATGGCCGGGATGCTCACGATGTCGATCGTCAGCGGGCTGGTGATCTCGAAGACCGGCAGATACCGCTTCCTGCCCATCGCGGGCACGGCCGTGGCGACGGCGGGGCTGTTCCTGCTGTCCGGGCTGAGCGAGCGCAGCAGCCTGCTGACGATGGGCGGCTACTTGCTGGTGCTCGGCGTCGGGCTCGGGATGACCATGCAGGTGCTGGTGATCGTCGTGCAGAACGCCGTCGACTTCAAGGACCTCGGCGTGGCCACCTCGGGGGCGACGTTCTTCCGGTCGATCGGCGGCTCCTTCGGGGTCGCCACGCTGGGGGCGGTCTTCACCGGCACGCTCAACGGCGACCTGCGGGAGGTGCTGGCCAGGGCCCGGTTGCCGGCGGGGTTCGACCCGTCCAGGATCCAGCGCGACCCGACCGTCATCCAGCGGCTGCCTCCCGCGCTGGCCGGTCAGTTCCTCCATGTGTACGCCGACGCCATCGCCACCGTCTTCCGGGTGGCCGCGCCGGTGATGTTCGGCGCGTTCGCGCTGAGCTGGTTCATCCCGCAGACGCGGCTCAGGGAGACCACCAAGGCGGCGGACCTGGGCGAGGGCCTGGGCGCCACGTCGGCCGAGCGGTCGTCGCTGGAGGAGGTCGAACGGGGGCTCATGCGGCTCGCCGACGCCGACCTGCGCAGGGGTTACTACGAAAGGCTCGGGGCGCTGGCCGGGCTGAGCGGCCTCGCGCCGCAAGGGGTGTGGGTGCTCGCCAGGCTCAACGGCAAGGGCTGGGTCGGCGCGGGCGAGCTGGCCGAGTGCGCCAAGGTGAGCAGGGCGCACGGACGGCCCCACTTTGACCGGCTGGTGGACGAGGGGCTGGTGGAACGTTCTGAGGACGGCGAGCGGCTGCGGCTCACGCCGAAGGGGGACCGGGCGGCCCTGGGGCTCGTGCGCTGCTCACGCGAGGGGCTGAGCAGGCTCGTGGCCGACTGGGGGCCCGATCCACAGCTGACGCGGCTCGTCGATCGCATCGCGCCGGAACTGCTCGGCGCGTACGCCGACCGGCCTCGATGAGGCCCCCGCCCGTGCGGGCGGGGTGACACGCCTAGTTGGAAGCCGCGGCGGGCGCCGGCGCCGGGGTGGACGACGACGAGGACGACGCGGACGACGACTCGCTCGACTTGCTCTCGGCCGGCTTCGACGGGGTGGTCGAAGAGGCGGAGGACGTCGAGGACGAGCGGTTGTCGGTGCGGTAGAAGCCCGAACCCTTGAACACGATGCCGACGGCGGAGAACACCTTCCGCAGGTTGCCCTGACAGTTGGGGCACACCGTCAGCGCATCGTCGGTGAACTTCTGCACGACTTCGAGCTGCTCGCCGCAGTCGTTGCAGGCGTACTGGTAGGTCGGCACGCGCTCCTCCTTATACGTTCTGGCACTCGAGCGATGCGACTGCTAATGCTAACCGATTGGGCCAAACACCTATTCCAACCCCCGCTCCCCGTACCAGCCGGCCAGCTTGCCGCTGCGGCTCACCGCGCGCAGGCGGCGTTCGACCTGGTCACGGCAGGCGGCCGTGGTGACCACCAGGAGCTGGTCGTCGGCCCGGACGCGGGTGCTGTTGTCCGGTACGAACGATTTGCCGTCGCGGACCACGAGCGTGACGGCGGCTCCGGCGGGCAGGCGCAGCTCGAAGACCTCCACGCCGTGCAGGCGCGACCCGACCGGCACCTTGACCTGGAGCAGGTCCGCCTTGAGCTCCTCCAGCGGCGCGGACTCCACCTCCAGGTCGTGCGCCTCGCCCGGCGCGCTCACCCCGAGCAGCCGGGCCGCGTACGGGAGGGTGGGCCCCTGCAGCAGCGTGAACACGATCACGATCACGAAGACCTGGTTGAAGATCTCCTTCGAGCCCTGCACGCCGGACGCCCACGGGATGGTCGCCAGCACGATGGGGATCGCGCCGCGCAGCCCCGCCCACGACAGGAACGCCTGGTCGCGCCAGCTCACCCGATCCAGCCGCAACGCCCGGGCCACGGTCGAGCTGACCAGCACCGACAGCGGGCGGGCCACCATCGCCAGCACGGACCCGGCGATCACGCCCGGCACGATGGCCGACGGCAGCTCCTTGGGGGTGGCCAGGAGCCCGAGCATGACGAACAGCCCGATCTGTGCCAGCCACGCCGCGCCCTCGGCGAACCCTCTGGTCGCGGCGCGGTGGGGCAGGCGTGAATTGCCCAGGATGAGGGCCGTGAGGTAGACGGCCAGGAAGCCGGAGCCGTGCAGCAGCACCGCGCCGCCGTACGAGACGAAGGTGAGGGCGAGCACGGCGATCGGGTAGAGGCCGGAGGCGGGGAGGGCGACGCGGCGCAGCGCGTACGCGCCCGCCGGTCCGACCGCGAGGCCCACGGTCGCGCCGATGACCAGCTCGATGGCCGTCTCCAGCAGGAACGTTCCCACTGACGCCGGCCGCCGGGACGCCCCGCTGAGCAGGACGACGGCGATGACCGTGGGGGCGTCGTTGAATCCGGACTCCGCCTCCAGAACCCCCGCCAACCGGGTCGGGAGCGGCAACCTGCGCAGCACCGAGAAGACGGCGGCCGCGTCCGTCGAGGCCAGCACGGCGCCGAGGACCAGCGCCGCGGTCGGATCCATGCCGAGCAGCCCCTGGACGGCCAGCGCCACGACCACGATGCTCACCGCCACGCCGACGGTGGCCAGGATCAGGGCGAGGGGCACCGATTTGCGGACGTGCGACCAGGTCGTGGTCAGACCGCCCTCGGCCAGGATCACCGCCAGCGCGATCAGGCCGATCTGCTGGACGGCCTGCGGGCTCTCCAGCTTGGCGCCGAACCCCGAGGCCCCCAGAACCAGACCGAGGGCCAGGAAGAGGAGAAGACTGGGCAGACCGCTGCGATGTGTGATGCGTACGGACGCGATGGCCGCGATGACAATTCCGGCGCCGATCAGGAGCCAGACATCAAGCGTCATCCAGCCCCCTCTCGTCCCTTCGGTCACATAAGCCTAGTGAGTCCGCGCGGCGTCATCGCAAAACGGACCCGGTGGTCGTGCGGCTCGGCGGGCACGTCGTCGATCAGCTCGCCGTCGTGGAGCAGGGCCACCGTGGGGACGTTGGGCCCCACCCTGGCCAGCGCGCGGTCGTACGAACCGCCGCCGCGTCCGAGCCGCACCCCCGTGCGGCGGTCGACCGCGAGGGCGGGCACGATCACCAGCGCGGCCGTGCGGACGGCGTCGACGCCCCGGCGCGTGTCGACCGGTTCCATGATGCCGAAGCGGCCGGGGGCGAGCGTGTCCGGGCCGTCGTAGACCGCCCAATCCAGGTCATTGTCCTCTTTCAGCACCGGAAGGATCACCGTCGCGCCGTGTTTCCACAGAGCGAACACGAGACCGTGCGTCTCCGGCTCCGACCCCGCCGACCAGTAGCAGGCCACCAGACCGGCCATCTGGACCCACGGCTGTTCGAGCAGCGTCTCGCGGACCTTGGTGGCGTTTGCCCGCAGTTGTTCGGGGGGGAGAGCGGTACGCGCCGCGAGCAGTCGGCGACGCAGGTTCAGCTTGTCCACAGGTACCTCCACTAGGGTCTACTCATGGCTGACTTCGACCCTGTGACGAAAGCCGTCGTGCCCGCCGCGGGTCTGGGCACCCGGTTCCTCCCGGCGACCAAGGCGACACCCAAAGAGATGTTGCCCATCGTCGACAAGCCCGCGATCCAGTATGTCGTCGAGGAGGCGGCCTCCGCCGGGCTCCTCGACGTCCTCATGGTCACCGGCAAGAACAAGCGGTCCATCGAAGACCACTTCGACCGCGCGTTCGAGCTGGAAGAGGCCCTGGAGGCCAAGGGCGACGAGCAACGGTTGTCCCAGGTCCGCGAGCCCGCCTCGCTCGCCACGCTGCACTACGTGCGGCAGGGCGAGCCGAAGGGGCTCGGGCACGCGGTGCTGTGCGCCAAGCAGCACGTCGGCGACCACCCGTTCGCCTGCCTGCTCGGTGACGACCTGATCGACTACCGCGACCAGCTGCTCAAGCGCATGATCGAGGTGCGTGACACGTACGGCGGCAGCGTGGTGGCGCTGATGGAGGTGCCGAGGGAGCAGGTCTCGCTCTACGGCGTGGCCACCATCGCAGGCACCGTCGAGGACGACGTCGTGCGCGTGACCGACCTGGTGGAGAAGCCGCCGGTGGACGAGGCGCCCTCCACATGGGCGGTCATCGGGCGATACGTGCTCGATCCCGCCATTTTCGAGGTCCTGGAGAACACCCCGCCGGGGCGCGGCAACGAGATCCAGCTCACCGACGCGCTGCGCACGCTGGCCGGCCGCGGCTCCGAGCAGGGCGGGCCGGTGCACGGCGTGCTGTTCCGCGGGCGGCGGTACGACACCGGCGACAAGCTCGACTATCTGCGCACGGTGGTGAAGTTCGCCGCCGATCGCGAGGATCTGGCGCCGGAGTTCGTGCCGTGGCTGCGGGAGTTCCTCGATGAGATCGGTTGACGCGCATCTGGCCGAGATCCTGGCCACTGTGCGTCCGCTGGCGCCTCTGGAGCTGGAGCTGGAGCGGGCGCTAGGCACGACGCTGGCCGAGGACGTCTCCTCGTCGGTGCCGCTGCCGCCGTTCGACAACTCCGCGATGGACGGCTACGCGGTCAGGGCCGAGGACGTCCCCGGCACGCTGCCGGTGATCGACGACGTCGCCGCCGGCTCCGACGAGCTGCGGGCGGTGGGCCCCGGGCATGCCGTCCGCATCATGACCGGGGCGCCGATGCCGGCCGGGGCGGACTCCGTCGTACCGGTGGAGTGGACGGACGGCGGCACGGTCTCCGTCCGGATCAATCGGGATGTCCCGGTCGGTAACGCGATTCGCCGGGCGGGCGAGGACGTCCAGGCGGGCGAGGTGGTGCTCAAGGCCGGCACGGTGATCGGGCCGGCCCAGCTCGGAATCATCGCCGGTGTGGGCCGGCGGCGCGTGTGGGTGCGTCCGCAGCCGCGCGTCGTCGTCA
Organism: Nonomuraea sp. NPDC048881; assembly: GCF_040649795.1. Lineage (NCBI taxonomy): Bacteria > Bacillati > Actinomycetota > Actinomycetes > Streptosporangiales > Streptosporangiaceae > Nonomuraea > Nonomuraea sp. NPDC048881. The sequence goes on along the minus strand of NZ_JBEZGC010000027.1, from coordinate 70,223 downwards.
TCTCGACCGGCGCCGAGCTGGTCGAGCCGGGGGCGCCGCTGAACCGCGGGCAGATCTGGGACTCCAACAGCTTCACCCTGACGGCCGCGGTCCGCGAGGCGGGCGCCGAGGGGTTCCGCGCGGGGTCCGTCGGCGACGATCCCGCCGTGCTGCTCGACCAGCTCGACACCCATCTGGTGCGCGCCGACGCGATCATCACCAGCGGCGGGGTCTCCATGGGGGCCTACGAGCCCGTCAAGGAGGCGCTGTCGCCGCTCGGCACGGTCCGGTTCGAGAAGGTCGCGATGCAGCCCGGCATGCCGCAGGGCTTCGGCGTCCTGGGCGACGACCGGGTGCCGATCTTCGCCCTGCCGGGCAACCCGGTGTCCTCCTTCGTGTCGTTCATGCTGTTCGTCCGCCCCGCGCTCGACAAGATGCGCGGCCTGCCCACCGACACGGCCCCGGTGACCGCCTACGTCACCGCGGCGCTGCGCTCGCCGTCGGGCCGGCGCTCGTACCTGCGCGGCGTGCTGTCCTCCGACGGCACGGTCGCGCCGGTCCACGGGCAGGGCTCCCACCAGCTCGCGGCCCTGGCCTCGGCGAACGCGCTGATCGTGGTGCCGGAGGACGTGACCGAGGTGCCCGGCGGGTCCGAGGTGGAGGTGATCCGGATTTGAGCGAGTTCACGCACCTCGACGAGACGGGCGCGGCGCGCATGGTCGACGTCTCGGCCAAGGACGTCTCCGCCCGTACCGCGACGGCGTCCGGGCGGGTGCTGCTGTCGTCCGAGGTGGTGGCGCTGCTGCGGTCGGGCGAGGTGCCCAAGGGCGACGCGCTGGGGGTGGCCAGGATCGCCGGGATCATGGGGGCGAAACGCACACCCGACCTCGTCCCGCTCTGCCACCCGATCGCGTTGCACGGCGTCAAGGTCGTGCTCGACGTCGAGGACTGGGGCGTGGCGATCACCGCCCGGGTGAGGACGGCCGACCGCACCGGGGTGGAGATGGAGGCGCTGACCGCCGTCACCGTGGCCGCGCTGGCGCTGATCGACATGGTCAAGGCGGTCGATCCGGCCGCCGTGATCACCGATGTCCGGGTGGAGGAGAAGGTGGGCGGCAAGACCGGCCTGTGGACCAGGGAAGCCACGTGATCAGGGCGCTCGTGGTGACCGTGTCGAACCGCGCGTCCGCCGGGATTTATGCCGACAAGTCAGGGCCGTTGCTGGCCGAGCTGCTGGCGTCCGACGCCGGCTGCGAGGTCTCGGGGCCTGTGGTCGTCCCCGACGGTGACGCGGTCGAGGCGGCGCTGCGGGACGGCGTCGCGCAGGGTTACGACGTGATCGTCACCACCGGCGGCACCGGGCTCACACCCCTCGACCTGACGCCGGAGATGACCGCCCGCGTGATCACCAGGGAAATTCCCGGTATAGCGGAGGCCATTCGCCTGGCGAATCGCGACAAGGTGCCCACGTCGGTCCTGTCCCGGGGGCTGGCCGGTCAGGCGGGTGACACGTTGATCGTGAATCTGCCCGGCTCGTCCGGGGGCGTCCGGGATGGGGTCGCGGTGCTCGCGCCCGTCCTGCGGCACGCCGTCGAGCAGATGAAGGGCGGCGACCACCCCCGCTGACCAGGTTTCGGTCTGCCGATCGATGATCCGTGGCGACATCGAGCCCGATGGGGGGATGATGAGAGGCGTGGATCGACTTCGTGGCTGGCCGGCGATTCTGAACGAGGGCCCGGTAGGCCTGCGGCCGCTGCGGCTGAGCGACGTACGCGTCTGGCGCGAGACCAGGTTGCGCAACGCCGACTGGCTGCGTCCCTGGGAACCGAGCAACCCCGAGACCCCGCTGTTCAGGACGGGGCTCGGCCCGTACATCTCCATGGTCGGCACCCTGCGCCGCGAGGCCCGGCAGGGGCTGGCGCTGCCCTGGGTGGTCACCTACGGCGGCCGCTTCGCCGGGCAGCTCACCGTGGGGGCCATCGTGTGGGGATCTGCCCGTTCCGCCCAGGTCGGTTACTGGGTGGACGGCGCGCTGGCCGGGCGGGCCATCATCCCCACCGCCCTGGCCCTGGCCGTTGATCATTGCTTTTTCACCACCGGATTGCATCGGCTAGAGGCGAACATCCGTCCTGAGAACCAGGCCAGCCGTAGGGTGGTGGAGAAGCTCGGGTTCAGGGAAGAAGGCATTCGGCGTCGCCAACTCCACATCGACGGGGCCTGGCGCGACCACATCTGCTACGCGCTGACCGTCGAGGACGTCCCCGGCGGCCTGCTCGTACAGTGGCGGCGCGCCCGTGAGGCGGCCGCTCACGGCGGTTCTCCGATCGAAGAGGTTTGACGATCTCGCGACACACCGCACCGAATGCTCGTCAATCAGTGACACACGGTCTTACGGTGCGTGACGTGAGCACAATGAAGGCGCGACGAGCACAGACGCGCTTTCGTGCTGCCCGGAGGTGGTCGTGAGCAGCGCCTTCCTCTATGTCGCCATTGTGGTGATGTGGCTGTGCGTCCTGATCCCGATGTGGTTGCGCCGGGACAAGACGAACCTCCAGGAGCTGGCCGAACTCGAAGAGCACTACACCGGCGAGCACGCCCTGCCCGACCTGGACAACCTCGACGCCACCCTCGGCGACGAGGACGCGCCGGAGGTCGAGAAGGTCGATGTCCGGCAGTTCCGGTTTCGGCGTAGGGCGATCATCGTAGCGCGCCGCCGGAGGTTGTTGTTCTTCACCGCGCTGCTCGTCCTCGCCTCGGTGGTCACGGCCGGGGTCGAGATGATCCCGTGGTGGGGTGTGGCGCCGTCCGTGGTCGTCATGCTGTCGTACATGGCCTTTCTGCGGATCGCCGTACAGGTGGATCGCGAACGCCGCGAGCGGGCCCTCCAGGCGCGCTCTGAGCGGCTGCGACGGGCCCGCGAGCGGCGCCGGGCGGCGGCCGAGGTGGAGGCCGAGGTGATCGACCTGACCGCGCTGCACGCCGACGTCCTGTTCGACCAGTACGCCGAACCACCCAAACGGGCGGTGGGGGACTGAGAGGATGGCGCGAGGACCCTTGGGAGTTTGCTAATCTGGTCGAGTCCTTGGGGATGTAGCGCAGTCCGGTAGCGCACTTCGTTCGCATCGAAGGGGTCAGGGGTTCGAATCCCCTCATCTCCACCCAGGCCAAAGGCCGCTTCCCCGTTGTGGGAGGCGGCCTTTCGCGTTCCTGAGTGACTATGCCTCATGGGGTGGCTGCGGCCTGCCATCCGTCGTATTCGCCGTGGTGGCGAGCCGCCAGGTCGTCGAACAGGTTGCCTGTCTCCCGTACGAAGTCGGGTGAGATCACCACGTTCGCCTCGCAGGTCACCGGCCAGCTGTCAGGAGATTCCGGGGAAGGCTTCCCGATCTCGGGGCGTAGGCCATAGCCGGCGCTGTTGGCCTCCTTGGCGATGCTCTGAGCGGCATCGAGGGTCGGGGCGTACAGGTGGAAGATCACATGACGAGGCTGCTCGAGATCAGCCCCTGCCTTGGTGAGCTGACGCATGACCATCACGTCCTTGTATTTGATGCCAAGCTCCGGTGACCGCTCTTCCGGATCGATCCGCTCTTGCTTCCTTCTCCGGAACGGCCACATACGACATCCTTCGTATTCTTGTTCGGATCGATGATCATAGTGATTCCGGGAAGATCTGGTCCATCGCCTCTGCTCCTTCCGGGGGGCATTGGGCGGAGCTGTGCCGCATCTCGCGGGGCCTCCATTCCTGGGGGTTGAGGCCGGCCTTCTCGAGGGGGTCCGGAACGTCCACGCAGCGTCTCGACATGGCCAGGGTGCGACAGGGCTTCTTGGTTTTGGTGTCGCCTCCTTCGCGGACGGAGCGCCAGGCCATGATGGACGGCGGTGAGCTGTCCAGGCGGTGATCGGTTGGTCGAGGAAGTACAGGGGGCGTGAGGTTGTCGTACGGACGAAATCGCCTGAAGGGCGTCTTGGTCCCGCTCGTGGGCTCGTTAGCTGCTGCGCTGGTGGTGATGGGCCTCGGCTGGGCCGTGCTGCACCTCTACTTCGGCCCCCAGGTGTCGCGCGTTGACCCGGCCGTGCTTTCCGAGTTACGGGCCATCGGGCAGGTCGTCGGCGAAAACAGCATTGTGGCGCACCAGTGGGAGAACAACTACGTCGAGATGAACGAACTCGTGATCTACCTCGATGGAAACGCGAAAGAGGACGTGGTCACCGAGGCCGCGTATCGGCTGAAGCAGCGCGGCTGGCACGTATCGCGTAGGGAATCATCCGAGACATGGCTGGAATCGGCCAGATGGCCATATGCCCTTGTTGCGGTTGAGCAGCTTGAAGATGCGCATATGAGCAGCGAGCTGCGTGAGCAGGTGATAAGCACAGGCCTGCCCATGAGCAACATGGCCTACATAGGCGTGCACCTGTGAGCCTGTGACCCCAGAACTGGAACGCCGGTTCTTCCGCGGGAAGGGTTGGCCACCTGCCCGCGCCAGAGCTCGGGGACCGCCCCGCTCCGACACGAGTCCGAGCGGGAAGCGATCTTGCCAACCCCTCTCACGTCCCAGGCCGGCCCTACTCGTGCACACCCCACCAGGAAGATGCAGGTGAAAAGGGTCTTCGGCGTGATCTGGAGGGGCTTCGGGGCATGGCATGAAAGAAGTTTTCGGAGCGGCAGAGAAGTACTGATGCACTCACGCTGATCAGCGGTGACCGTGTCACCGTCACCGGGCAGCGCGGCGCGGTGATCGAGGCCGGTGAAGGGAGGAAGGGAGTCACCTTCGTCACCGACGAGAGCGGCGGGCGGTTGCGCGTCGTGCCGAGTGACGCGATGCCGCTGTTGAACGCCGGGCGGCTGGACTCGCGGCTGTTCGATGTGACCACCCTGCTGGAGTACGGCTACGACGATCGGCGAAGGGATCTCCCGCTCGTCGTCACCGGGGCCGTTCAGCCCCGGACGCCGGCCGGAGCCTCGAACGGAACGGAGCTGGCCGCGGTCGGTGGGTTCGCGGTGCGGGAGGAGCGGGCGCGCGCCTCCCTCTTCTGGAAGGACCTCACCGGAGGGGAGGAGAAGCGGGCGGGGCTCCTGCGGGACGCCGGCGGGAAGGCCAAGGTGTGGCTCGACGGGCTGCGAGAGGTGTCGCTGGACACCAGCGTCCCGCAGATCGGGGCGCCCGCGGCCTGGGCGAGGGGCTTCACCGGGGAAGGGGTCAAGGTCGCGGTACTGGACACCGGGATCGACGCTACCCACCCTGATCTGGCGGGCAGGGTGAGCGGCAGGAAGGACTTCACGGATGAGCCCGACGAGCGTGACCTTGTCGGGCACGGCACGCACGTGGCCTCCGTCATCACCGGGAGCGGCGCGGCATCCGGTGGCCGCTACCGTGGCGTGGCCGCGGGCGTCACGCTGCTGGACGGCAGGGTGTGCGCGTCGCGCGTCTGCAGCGACTCGGCGATCCTGGCCGGCATGCAGTGGGCGGCGGAGCAGGGCGCCCGGGTCGTGAACATGAGCCTCGGCAGGCCGGGCACGCCCGAGCAGGACCCGCTGGAGCAGGCGGTCGAGGCCCTCAGCGATCAGTACGGCACCCTCTTCGTGATCGCCGCGGAGCAACGAAGGGCTGGAGCGCGGGGTCAGCAGCCCGGCTACGGCGGACGCCGCGCTGGCAGTTGGCGCAGTCGACAAGTCGGACAGGCTTGCCGCTTTGTCCAACAGGGGGCCAAGGCCGGGCGACGGCGGGCTCAAACCGGATATCACCGCTCCCGGGATGGACATCACGGCCGCGCGGGGGAAGGACAGCCCCAGGACCGGCTCCTACGTCGCCAAATCCGGTGCCTCGATGGCGACGCCGCACGTGACGGGCACGGCCGCGCTGCTGGCGGGGCAGCACCCCGAGTGGAAGGGCGACCGACGGCGCAACGCTGGTGAAGGAGATGGCCGGCCGTTGACCATAAGCCGGTCGGGGTATGCGGGTGCCTGGCGTACTCCAACCGGCAAGTGGGACGACAACCACCTGGACGGCGTGCGCCGCAAAGCGATCACCGCCTTCTCGGGAAGCGATCTTCTCGACGCCTCTTGCTCCGCACGGCATGCGGCCGACAAGCCCACAGCCGTGTCCTCGGAACTCACAGGTTCATGCCGTCAGCGGAAGGCTGCGGCGTTGCGCTTGGCCCAGTCGGCGAAGGTGGCGGGGGCGCGGCCGAGGATCTTCTGGACATCCGGGCTGACGGTCTGCTCGCGCAGGGTTGGGGTGCCGAGAATGTCGAGGGTGGTGTCGGCCACCGGGGCGGGCATGAAGGTGAGCATCTGGGCGAGGGCCTCTTCCCGGGGCTGGTCGATGAAGGCGACGGGCTCGCCGATGGCGTCCCCGATGGCGGCCGCGCGCTGGCGTGGGGTGGTTGGCGTGGGGCCGGTCAGTTCGTAGATCGCCTTCGTGTGGCCCGGCTGGGTCAGGGCGGCGGCGGCCACGGCGGCGATGTCGTCGGGGTCGATGACCGGCAGGCCGACCTCGCCGAAGGGCGCGGCGATCGTGCGGGTCGCCTTGACGGACGAGGCCCAGGCGTAGGCGTTGGAGGCGAAGCCGCCGGGGCGCAGGATGGTCCAGTCTGCGCCGGACTCCATGACGACCTGTTCGAAGGCGGCGAAGGCCTGCCCGTGTGACAAGGAGTCCGGGCGGGTGGCCACTCCCTGGGAAGAGAGCAGGACGATCTTTCCGGCGCCCGCGAACTGGGCGACGACCCGAGCGGGGTCGCCGGCCATCATCAGGTCCCCGCCGACGAGGAGGAAGACCGCATCCGCCGCGGAAGGCATGTCGGCGGACGACTGGGAGAGGTCGGCGGCGACCGTGCGGACGCCGGGCGGCACGTCGCCATTGGTGATGCGGCGGGAGGCGGCGGTCACCTCATGGCCCTGTTCCGCGAGGATGCGGACCAGCGTGCGGCCGACATTTCCGGTGGCTCCGGTTACGACGATCACAATGAACACCTCGATCTGACAGTTAGTTGGCTGACTGACTGAGTAGAACTTAGCACGATCGAGGTCCCTGTAGTTAGTCAGATGACTGACTTTCTAGGAGTCCGCCTGTGTCCAGGGGGTCGGCGCCGAGCGGAGGAGGCTCATGAGGGCGTGCGGTCGAGGACGTGCGCCAGCAGGGCGCTGAGCGCGCCACAACCTCGCGACGAAAGCCACAACCTCGCGACGAAAGCCGGGACCTGCGGCTCACTGGCCTGGATGTGAGCGTGATGGTGGACAAGCCGGCCCGGGACAGTTGTGGGGTGGCTCGCTCGTGTGGAAGAGGGGCTCTCGCAGGAGCAGCGGTTGCGCTGGCCTGCCGGGCAGTCAGCCGGCAGGCGTGGAGTGACGGGCGCGATGGCGGCGTACTGCGTCTCTGTTGGCGCACGAGGGGGAGCAGTAGCGCTGACGTGCGGTGCGTGAGGTGTCCGCGAAGATCGTGTCGCAACCGGCGGCGGCACACCGTCCGAGCCGGTCCATGCCTCGGCTGACGAGGTGCATCGCCGTGCCGACCGAGATGAGGGCGAACAGCACCGCGCCGAGCGGCTGCAGGTCGTCGCGATAGTGCAGGTGCCAGCCATGGGCGTGGTCGGTCAGCCGGGGGTAGGCGGCCGACCGGGCCAGCATCTCGTTGACCAGTTTGGCCTTCTCGCGCTCGCCCGTGGCGTCGACGACGTTCGTCCAGGCGGCGATGACGGCGAGGGTCTGGTCGAGATCCGACGGTTCGACCGGGCGTTCCAGCACCAAACCGGCCGTGCGGCAGCGGTGGGCGAGTTCCTCGGCGCTCGCCGGTGGGCGGTTCGCCAGTTCCGCGGCGAAGTTCACCACGTCCGCGCCGTAAGGGTTGAGGTGCACAAGGTCATTACATCAGCCTGTACGTCATGACGCGAACAGCAACGGAGCAGGATGTTCCGGAACTCGTCCGCCTCCGGGCGCTGCTCTTCGACGACCTCGGCGGCGACTTCTTCCACCCCGCGGACGCCGATGACGACTGGCGCGACGCGCTCGCCCGGGTCTTCAGGCAGAAGCTGGTCGAACCCGACTGCCGGATCCTGGTCGTGGAGGGCGACACCGGCCTGGCCGCCTGCGGCATCGGCACGATCGAACAGTGGTTCCCCGGCCCCCACTCCCGCAACGGGAGGATCGGCCACGTCATCGGCATGGTCACCGACCCGTCGTACCGGCGGCGTGGGCACAGCCGGGCGATCATGCTCGGTCTGCTCGACTGGTTCCGCGAGCGGGACGCCGTACGCGTCGATCTCACCGCCTCCCGCGAGGCGGAACCGCTCTACCGGCGACTCGGCTTCGCCGACCACCCCGACCCCCTGTTGTGCTGGAAGCCGTGAGGACGTCGCGATACCGCTGGATCATTCTGGGGGTCGCGACCTTCACGCAGGCCACGGCCGCGTTCTTCGTGCAGGGCCTCGGCGCGATGAGCGTCCACCTGCAACGGGACCTGAGGCTGAACACGACCCAGCTGGGCCTGCTGCAGTCGGCGGCCCAGCTGCTTCCGCTGGCCGGGCTGATCGTGGCGGGACGGCTGCTGGACCGCCACGACGAACGCCGGGTCGTCGGGATCGGCGCTCTCGTGGTCGCCGCCGCGCTGGCCGCCGGCAGCGCGGCTCCGGGGTACGTCTCCTTGCTCGTCGTCCTGCTGGTCGTCGGTGCCGGGTACAGCGCCATTCAGCCGGGCGGCAGTAAGTCGGTGGCGTCCTGGTTCGATGCTTCGAAGCGTGGTTTGGCCATGGGCATCCGTCAGGCGGGGCTTCCGCTCGGCGGCGTCCTCGCCGCGTTCGCGCTTCCCGCGCTGGCGACGAGCTTCGGCTGGCGGTCGACGCTCGTGGCCGGTGCGCTCGTCGCATTGTCGGGCGCCGTCGTCTTCATGGCCTTCTACCGCCGCCCGCCGGACCGCCGCCCGCCGGACCGCCGCCCGCCGGACCGGCGCCCGGTGCCGGCCGCGTCCCGCGTGCGGCTGGAACTGCTGCGCGAACCGTACCTGAAGAAGATCGTCCTGTCCGGCACGAGCATGGTGTCGGTGCACAGCGGCGTGGGCGTTCTCACCGTGCTGTACCTGCACGAGGTGACGTCCATGGACGCCGCCTCGGCGGCCCTGGTCTACGTCGCGGTCCAGTGCGCGGGCGCGCTGGGCCGCGTCTGCCTGGCGGCGTGGAGCGACCGGCACAGGTCCGGCCGCTACGCCTGCGTCCTGACCTGCCTGGCCGCCGTGATCATCGGGATGACGCTGCTGACCACCCCCGTCGGCCGATCCCCTGTCGCGGCCTGCCTGCTGTTCGTCTGGCTCGGCTTCTTCGGAATCGGCTGGTACGGCCCCTGGGTCGCCTACGCCGCCGAATCGGCGCCGCCGGACCACACCGGATTCACTCTTGGCCTGGCCATGGCCGTCAACCAGGTGGCGGTCGTCCTGGCGCCGCCCGTGCTCGGCCTGCTCACTGACCTGACCGGCAGCTTCGCGCCCGCCTGGGCCCTGCTCGCCGCGCTGACCGCTGTCACCATGGCGACGACCGCCCGGCCGTGACCAGTTCGGACGGTCGTCGGCCGCATCCTCTCGCCGGATCGTCACCAGGGCAGTGGGCCGTCCTCGCTGAAGAATCCGCCGGTCGGGCCGTCCTCGCCGAGGGTGGCCAGGCGCACCACCACGGCCGCGCCCTGCGCCGGGGTGAGGAAGCCGCTGTGGCCGTTGATGTCGGTGTCGACGTAACCGGGGGCGGCGGCGTTGACCAGGATGTTCTCTTTACGCAGCTCGTTCGCGTACTGCAGGGTCAGCGCGTTCAGCGCGGCCTTGGACGGCGAGTAGGCCGCTGACGGCAGCCCCGACAAGGGCCCGTCGACCTCGGCGGTCAGCGTCAGCGAAGCGGCGTGGCTGGAGAGGTTGACGATCCGGGCAGCGGGGGATCGCCGCAGCAGCGGGAGCACCGCGTTGGTCACGTTGATCACTCCGAGGACGTTGGTCTCGAACACCTCGCGGACCAGCTCCACGTCCACGGCGCTGGGGACGCGGTCGAGGGCATCCTGGGGCGCGGCCTGGCCCGATCCGGTGATACCGGCGTTGTTGACCAGCACGTCCAGACGGCCGAAGCGGTCGTCGATCCAGCAGGCGGCTGCCTGGGCGGTGGAGGGGGCGGTGACGTCCAGTTCGAGCGCGTGCGCGTCCCCTCCCGTGGCGCGGATCGCCGCCGCGGTCTCCTCGCCGCGGCGCGCGTCACGGGCGCCGACCAGGACGGTCACCTTCCGTGCGGCCAGCAGTTCGGCAACCGCGCGGCCGATTCCCTTGTTCGCGCCGGTGATCAGGGCCACCTTCGGCTGTGACGTGTGCTCGTTCATGGTGGGGTTTCCTTTCGTGCTGGGCGGGTGATGTGTCCGCGTTGTCCATGGAGACTCCGCTCCCCGGGATCCTGTGACGCTGTGCCCGTGTGGTGTGCGTCACCGGGCGGGAGGCCGCTGCGAAACGGGCTGCCGAGTGGCCCGAATGTCGTCTTGAATGTCTGGGAGCGATCAGACGTGTCCGGGGAGAGTCGTATGGCAGCTGTCGTCCCTGCCCGTGACGGGGAGCGGATGCCCGTGCGTTCGAACGGCCAGGACTGGCAGGTGTCCTGGCACCCGGCCGACGACCCGCCGGAAGGCAGGTCTCACGGAGCCGCCGGCATCTGCGTCACGGCTGCCGATGAGCTGGTCCTCATCAGCCATGACGGTGAGCACTGGGGTTTCCCCGCCGGGCGGCCCGAAGGAGCGGAGACCATCGAGGAGACCCTGCGCCGGGAGATGCTCGAAGAAGCGTGCGTCACGGTCATCGGCAGCCGCCTGCTCGGGTATGCCCGCAGCGAATGCGTGCGCGGGCGCGAGCTCGGCCTGGTCCTCGTCCGCTCCTACTGGCGTGCGGAGGTCCGGCTCAGGGAGTGGGCGCCGGAGTTCGAGGTGCAGCACCGGCGGGTGGTTCCGGAGTCCGAGGCGAAGAAGCACGTCCGCGATCCCGACCTGGCCGCGACCCGGATCTCCTTCCGCGCTCTGGAAGAGGCAGGGGCAGGTGACGGCCCTCGTCCCTCGTGAGAGCCGTACCGGCCCGGCCGGGGCCGGTACGGCTCTCAGGCGATGCGCACGACGACCTTGCCGCGTACGCCGCCCGCCTCCAATGTCCGGTGCGCCGCGGCGATGTCGTCGAGGGGGAAGACCGTGTCCACGACCGGGCGGATGGCGCTGCCGTCCACGTACCGGGCGAGGTCGGTGAGGAGCCGGGTGGTGGGGTTGCCGCTGAAGAAGCGCACGCGCCGCCGGCCGTGGACGGCCGAGGCGGCGATGTACGCCACGGACCCCGCGATCCTGCGCGGATCGAAGGCGATCGCCACCATGCGGCCGGACGGTGTCAGCAGGCGGCGGAAGGCGGCGTGCTCGGTGCCGGCAGTGTCCAGGATCACGTCGAACCTGCCCAGATCCGCCGGGGCGACGGTGGCGTAGTCATACGCCTCGTGCGCGCCGAGGTCGCGGACGAGGTCGAGGTTGCGTGCCCCGGCGAGGGCGGTGACGTGGGCGCCGAGCACCCTGCCGAGCTGCACCGCGACAGCGCCCACCCCACCGCTGCCGCCGCGGACGAGCAGCCGGTCGCCTGGCCTGAGCCGGGCCTGGTCGCGCAGCGCCGTGATGGCCGTCGTGCCCGCCGGAAGCGCCGCGGCCGCCACCAGGTCGACGGACGCCGGGGCCGGGGACAGGCGGCGGGGGTGGATCGCCACGTACTCGGCGGCGCTTCCGAACGCGCGGCCCAGCGTGCCCCACACCCGGTCGCCGACCCGGGGGCCGGTCACCCCGGCCCCCAGGGCGACGATCTCGCCGGTGAGGTCGATCCCGACCCGTTTCGGGAAGCCCCGCTGCATCAGCCCGGTCACCAGGCGCAGCCGGCCCGTCCGGCCGTGCACCTCGCCGCCGTTCACGCTGACGGCGTGCACCCGCACCAGCACCTGTCCGGGGGCGGGGACCGGCTTCGGCACCGTGCCCACGTACAGGACCTCCGGCGGTCCGTACCGGTCGAACAGGGCCGCGCGCATCTCGTTCGTCTCCATGTGGACGACGCTAGCCCGCTAAACGGACGGGGCTCTCCATTTAGGCTAATGTGAGAAAGATGCCCATTCCTCGCTCTCAGTTGGCGCCCGGCAGGGAAATGCGGGCCGACGCGCGGCACAATCGGGCGCGCATCCTGGAGGCCGCGCGCGAGACGTTCGCCAGGCGCGGTCTGGACGTGCCGATGGTGGCGATCGCGCGGCGCGCCGGGGTCGGCGTGGCCACCCTCTACCGGCGTTTCCCGTCACGCGAGTCCCTGATCACCGAGGTGTTCGCGGATGAGCTGGCGGCGTGCGCGTCGGTCGTGGACGAGGCGCTGGCCGACCCGGATCCCTGGCACGGGTTCTGCGGGGCGATCGAGAAGGTGTGCGCGATGCAGGTCGCCGACCGCGGGTTCACCGACGCCTTCCTGACCGCGTTCCCCGACGCGGTCGACTACGAGCGCACACGGGAGCGGGCCGAGCGAGGCTTCGCGGAGGTGGTGCGGCGGGCCAAGGCCGCCGGGCGGCTGCGGGCCGATTTCGCCTCCGCGGACCTGGCGCTGCTGTTGAGGGCCAACTGCGGCATCGTCGCCGGCGCCGGGGAGGGGGTGGCGGCGGCGTCGCGGCGGCTGGTTGCGTATCTGCTGCAGTCCTTCCGTGCCGACCACGCCGAGCCCCTGCCACCCCCGCCGCCCCTCACGCTCGGTCACATGGCCCCGACGTCGTCCAGTACGGCCCACTCGGCGGCGAGGCCGGCGAACGCGCGGAGCGGCCGTTGACGCCGACACCCGAGGCCATCACCCTGCGGTCCCAGCCGCGGGTGAAGATCCCGCTGGCGTCGCCCAGGTCCAGGCTCGGCGTGCCGCCGCGCGACGGTCACCGTCGTCCCGAGACGGCGTTCGACGCCCAGCTCGTCCAGTGCCGCCTCGATCTCCGGACGCGGGCCGGGGCCGCGCCCGCCGCGCTCCACACGCCGGCGAAACCCGCCTCGGGGTGCAGCAGCTCGACCAGCTCAGCGATGTTCCCCGCGTCGGCGGCCGCCTTGAACGCCCTCAGCAGGCGTTCTGTCTCGGCCCTGGACGCCCTGGGCCGCTCCTTGACCGCGGCGGCCAGGACTCCCGCCGGGCCCGCGCCGACCCGAGCACGCTGCAGGACGCGCGGGCGGCCACGGTCACCAGCCAGGCCCGCAGGTCACGCACGCCGGAGCGGGGCCGGCAGCAGTTTGGTGTCATCTCCGCCGGTACTCCCAGACCTGGTTGACGCGGTTGGCCGCCTTTCGCAGGTCGGTGGGGTGGAAGCAGTCCCATATCTGGAGCGGGGCGTCGGGGCGCGGCCAGTCGGGGTAGGCCCCGTTCTCGACGTCGAGGCACTTGCCGCTGCTGACGTTCACCAGAATCCTGAAGCCCTTGTGCGGGCCCTTGTAGAACGCCTGCGTCACCCACTGCTGGTTGGGGCCTCCGTGGCAGCCCCACAGGACCACGGGTGTGCCGTTGCCCCTGCCGTCGTTCGCGACGTCGAGGCATTTCGTGCCGTTCAGGTTGGTCCATTTGATCAGGTCACCGCTGCCGCCGCCGGGCGGGCTTTCGAAGAAGAAGGAGTGGTAGTTTCCGCCGACCCGGGCACCCAGCCGAACGCGTGAGCCGAGGACACAATCGGGGTTCTCGAAGTTGTAGCGGCAGGTGTTGGGGATGTCGACGAAGAGCTGTCCGCCGGTGATCGGGTTGGTGATCCAGGTGTCGGGGCCTCGGTCGCGACTGCTGTCCGCGTCGGCGAGAGCGGGCGGTTGAACGGCGAATGCCAAGAATGCCGCGGCGATCGCGTTGAGGAATGTTCTGGGATTCGGCATTTCGATTCCCCCCTCACTGCTCTTATCCGCAGAGGTGGTGCTCAAGCCTATCTCGGTCCGGGTCAAGGCGTATTCAATGAATCGCCAATCAAGTGGGGCTCCGGGGGCAGGTGGCGGCCCTTTTAGCCTGGGCTAAAAGGCATTGTGGGCCGGGTTTCCAGTGGGGCAGGCTCTCCGTCATCGGGGCTAACAGGGCCCGGTGAAATCGCTGAACATTCGGGTCGCCGTGGTTCCGCACGGCCGGAGAGGACGAGAAATGTTCGGAACGGGACAGCGGACGAGGAAACTGCTCGCCGCGGCGGCCGCCACCTGCGCGGCCCTGACGATCGTGGCCACTCCCGGCCCGGCCGCCGCGTCGGCGTCGGCCTGGTGCCAGTCGAGCTACCTGGTCTACAAGTACTGGAAGTCGGACGGCACCATCGGCCGCTGGAGCCAGAACTGCGCCGGTGACCACTCGCTCAATTCCAAGGGTTACAAGCTGGAGCCCGGCGGCTGGTCCGGTTACATCGACTACAGCGATGGCACCTGGGATTACTTCTGCGATTTCCAGGACAAGTGGCTGGGCAAGCGGGTCGTCAATATCACGATGGCCGCCGCGAAGATCGAATACTGCGTCAAGTAGTGATGCGGCAGGCAGGCCGAGCGGTCACCTGGTGGGGCGCAGGCCGTCCAGCAACACGGTGAGGTAGGCGTCGGCGAGGGCCTGTGAAGGGGGCTGGGCGCGGGCGACGGCGAGAGCGGTCCGGCCGAGAAGCGTCGTGACGACGGCGGGTTCGATGTCGGTGCGGATCGCGCCCTCGCGCCGCGCCCCCTCGATCATCTCCTCGACGGCGGCGGCCAGCCCGGCGCGCAGGGCGGTGGTGGCCGGCAGGTCCAGGCCGTCCAGCTGGTCGTTGACGGCGTGGTGGGCGGTCTGGAACGCGATCAGCTCACGGAGGAAGGTCTGCAGGGCCTGGTGGGCCGTGGTCTCGGCGAGCAGGTCGCGGGCGTGCTGGACGACCGGTTCGAGCAGGCGGGAGACGGCGGCGTCCAGCAGGGCGTCCTTGCCGCCGAAGGCGCGTACGACGGTCGCGGCCCCCAGCCCCGCCTGCTTGGCGATGGCCTCGACGGTGAGCGTCGCGCCGGGTTCGGCCAGCAGTGTCATGGCGGCGTCGAGGGCGAGTCGGCGGTTGCGCACGGCGTCGGCACGGCGCTTGGGCTCGGTGGGTGTTGACAACTGAAATGCTCATTCCACATAGTTAACTGGAACGCTTATTTCAGTTACTGTACCCCGAGGAGCCTCAGTGGACGAGCGCATCCTGATCTCCGGAGCCGGCATCGCCGGGCTGGCCCTGGCTCACTGGCTGGCCCGGCTGGGCTTCCGGCCCACCGTCGTCGAGCGCGCCCCGCGCCTGCGCGCCGGCGGCAACGGTGTGGACCTGCGCGGCGACGCCGTCGAGGTGGCCGCGCGGATGGGCATCATGCCGCAGGCGCGCGCGCTGGCCACCGACGTGCACGGCATGAAGTTCGTGGACGCCGGCGGCCGGCCCGTCGCCCGCGTCGACACCCGCGACCCCGGCTCGGTGGAGATCATGCGCGGCGACCTGGTGGCGCTGCTGCGCGAGGCGACCGACGTGGAGATCATGTTCGGCGACGCGATCAGCGGCCTGGACCAGGACGAGCACGGTGTGCGGGTCGCCTTCGAGCACGCGCCCGCCCGCGCCTTCGGCCTGGTCGTCGGCGCCGACGGCATGCACTCCCACGTGCGGCGGCTGGCCTTCGGGCCGGAGGAGGAGTTCGTCCGGCACAAGGACCACTACTTCGCCTTCGCCGACGCCGACGCCGCGCTCGGGGAGGACCGCTGGGTCACGATGTTCAACACGCCCGGCCGCATGGCCGGCATCTACCGGTCGGGCAACCACGCGCAGGCCAAGGCGTACTTCATCTTCCGCTCCGCGCCGCTGGACCACGACCACCGGGACGTCGCCGAGCACAAGCGGCTGGTGAGCCGGACGTTCGGGGACGAGACGTCCTGGCGTACCCGGGAGCTGCTCGACTCGGCCCTGGCCGACCCCGACTTCTACTTCGACGCGCTGGGCCAGGTGCACATGGACTCGTGGTCGAAGGGCCGCGTCGTGCTCGTCGGCGACGCCGCCTGGTGCGCCTCGCCGGCTTCCGGGGCGGGCGCGGAGCTGGCCCTGGTGGGGGCGTACCGGCTGGCGGGGGAGCTCGCCGCCGCCGGCGGTGATCACCGTGTCGCCTTCGCGCGGTACGAGGCCGTCCATCGTCCGCTGGTGGCCAGGAAGCAGCGGATCGGCCCGAACGTCCGGCTCATGGTGCCGAGAACCGAGGGCGGCCGATGCGTCCGGGACACCTTGGTCCGCCTCCCGCTGCTGAAGGCCATGGGAGCGGTGGAACGCCGCCTCCGGACCAGGACCGCCCGCCCCTTGCCGGACTACAGCCCGGTCCGGTAGCGCAGGCGGTCGGGGACGGGGTTACTTCGGGCCGGTCAGGCGGCGTTCGCCTGCTGTGGTGAGGACGAAGACCTGCCAGTTGTAGTACGCGTAGTACGCGCGCGGGTCGCGGCGCATCTGCCGGGCGTGCAGGAGGACGGCGTCCACGTACGCCCGGGACGGGTTGTAGGCGTGCAGGGCCCGCCGGTAGTCGCGGGGCGCGCCGCTGGCGTGGAGGTAGTTGGCCGCGCCCATGACGGCGTCGCGGGGGTTCTGGACGTCGCCGCCCATCCCGTACGCGCGCCAGGTCGCCGGCATGAACTGCATGGGGCCCTGGGCTCCGGCGTGGCTGTCGGCGCGGACCCGTCCGAACTTGGTCTCGACGAACATCACCGACGCCAGCACCTCCCATTCCACCCCGAAGCGGCGCTCGGCCCGCTTGAAGTGGCCGAGCAGTTCCGCGGCCGGGCGGGCCGCCTGGACCTTGAACACGGCGGACGGCTTGATGGGCCGGGTCAGGGCGAGCAGTTCGCGCAGGGCGCTGACGTTGTCCTTGGCCTGGGCGGCGAGTGCGGCGGGCAGGCGGGCGAAGGCGCGGTCGGCCAGGGCGCGGTGACGGGCGGCGTGGCGGTAGAGGCGCTGCTGGTAGAGGGCCAGAAGTTCGACGTCCCGCGGCGGGGCGCCCGTCGAGGGGCGCCAGCGGTCGATGGCCGCGTTCAGGGCCGTGGTCGTGTCGCGGAGGGCCGTCGCCAGGCGGGCGGGGTCGGTCGGGAGCGGCGCGCCGGGGGCGGGGAGCGCCTGGCCGGCGGAGGCGCCGGCGCTCGCCGTCGCCGACGGGACGGCGTCCGTCGCCTTCGCGGAGGCCGAGGAAGGGGCGGAGGCCGAGGTGGGGGTGGAAGCGGGGGAGGGTGACGAGGGGGCGGCGGTCGTGGCCGTGGCGCCGCATCCGCCCGTCCCGGCGACTGCCGCGCTCACCAGCAGGAGACAGGCGAGCGTACGGCCCCGGCCGGTGCGGGGCTTCGGCGGGCGGGCGCGGAACGGGCGTCGGAGGTCGTCCATGGTCGGCCAACCTACCTGCCTCACGGCTTTGTACCGGACATCTCGCCCCGTATCGCTCCGGTGGGCGGCACTCGGCACCCGGGATGCGTACGCTTCTTCCAAGGCGGCGGCGTGGCCGGGGATCGGCCGGGTAGAAGACGAACCACCGGGAGGTGAGCGGCATCGACGGCGGAGAAGACGAGAAGAGCTGGCGAGGGCCCCGGTTGCGGGCGGAGACGAGACAGGCGGACGGGTGCCTGGTCATGGGGTTGAGCGGGGAGCTCGACTTCATGCAGAAACCCGAGTTCCGGCAATGGGCGCTCGGCGTCGTGGCCGGCGGCCACGACGACGGGAACAGCGGGAACGGTGACAGCGCGGCGCCGATGGTCGTGCTCGACCTCAGGGGCATCGAGTTCTTCGACTCCACCGGGCTGTCCGTCGTCATCGCGCTGTGGCAGCAGGCGCGTGACGCCGGTGGCGATCTGGCGGTGGCCGCGCCGCCGCCGATCTGCGCCAACATGATGCGGCGCACGGGGCTGGCCGACCACATCGCCATGGGCGACACGGTGGCCGCCGCGGTGGCCGGGGCGGCGATCCTGCGCCGCACGAGGCGCGACACGACCGACCAGGCCGCGGCCGGCTGAACCGGCCGGGCCGGATTCCAGCGCGTGGGCGGCGGGTGTCAGTCCTGGGTGAAGGAGTGCTGGGTGACGCCGGCCGGGGCGCCGGTGAGGTGCTCGTACGTGCCGCTGACGTCCAGCAGCCGCTCCAGCACCCGCGGGCGCTGCTCCAGGTGCAGCCGGGTGCCGGCCGTCACGGCGTGCTGGTGGATCATCAGCAGCGCCGACAGGCCGCTGGAGTCGCAGAAGTGCAGGCCGTCGAAGTCGAGGTGCAGGTCGGTCAGGCCGCCGTCGGCGAGCGCGGCGAGCGCTGTGGTCAGGAGCTCTCGCGCCGTGTTGTAGTCCAGGTCGCCGGTGACGGCGACGCGCAGCACACCCGGGTGGGGCGTGGCCTGGACGAGGGTCAGCGGGTCGGGGGCGAAGGCGGTCATGCGATCTTTCCGTGGCCGGGGAGCGGGGTTACGTCGGTCGGGGAGGCCGCGGCGCGCACGGCGTCGCGCCCGTGGGTGATCAGGGCCGAGGCGCGCGGGAAGTCCTCCAGTCGCCTGCCCAGCAGGTCGAGAGCCGGCATCAGCGTACCCGCCGGGACGCCCCGAGCGGTCAGGACGCCGGCCGTCCAGGTGAGGAACCGGGTGAACAGCCCGGGGTCGTCCACGTAGAGCGCGGCGGCCAGGAAGTCGACGATGTGCAGGATGTCCTCGGCGGTGTGCCTGCGTTGCTGCGGGGTGTAGTCCGCCATCGCCGGGACGCGTTCCTCCAGGCCGCCCATGACGTCCCTGACCAGGCTCCGGGCCGACCGGCTGACCATGGTGTACTCCTGGTCGTCCAGGTGCGGCAGGTCGTCCACGGCCTGGCGGGGGGCGACGGGGCGGGGCAGCGGGCCGGCGGCGAGCCGGTCGGCGGCGGCGGCGCCGTCGGCGGCCCAGGCGTCGGCGCCGAGGAGGCGGGCGTAGAGGCCGTCCGGTCCGAACGCGGCGCCGCCGGCCATCACCGGCGTGCCGGTCGCCTGGCAGGCGGTGATGGCGGCGTGGGCGCCGGGCAGCCGGGTGGGGATGGAGCTGGACAGCGCCACCACGTCGCAGGCCGTGCGGTGCAGGTGGGTGATGAGGTGGGGCGTCGGCACCTGCGCGCCGAGGTAGTCGACCCGCCAGCCGCGCAGCCGCAGCACCTCGGCCAGGATGCGGGCGGGCATGGCGTGCCACTCGCCGTCGATGCAGGCGACCGCGATGCGCCCGAGCGCCGGGCCGTTCGCGGCGGCGGCGCGGGCGGCGGGGTGGTGGGCGAGCGCGGCCAGCACCCGCTCGTTGACGGCGGTGGCGGTGTGCTCCTGCGCCACGGTGATCTGGTTGCTCTCCCACTCCTGGCCGACGCGGGCCTGTACGGGGGCGACCACGTCCAGCAGCAGGGTTTCCAGCGAGATGTCCTGGTCGAGCGCGGCGAGCGCGGCGTCCGTGGCGGCGTATTCGTCGCCGGCGACAGCGGCGTCCCAGAGTTTTTCGCGCCAGGCGGAGAGTCCGTCTGCGTGCGTCATGCGGTGAACCTTCCCCGTCCGTGTCCTCCCACCGCGCTCAGATGTGCCCCGCGCGGCGCGGTGATGGCGATGACGGCCATGTCATCGTGATCGCCACCCCCTACCCACTGGGACGACAACATCTCCACACGTTCCGTGATCGCCTCGGGCGGCATGCCGCCGCACTGCCGCAACTCCTCCTGCAGCCGCTCGTCGCCGAACATCTCGTCGCCGAGCGGGCCGCCCATGGCCTCGGTGATGCCGTCGGTGTAGAGCAGGCAGGTCTCGCCGGGTTCGAGGACCACGGTGTCGGTGACGCTCGTGACGCGTTCGAGCATGCCGATGAGGGTGCCCTTGGTGCTGGCCACGTCGACGCGCCCGTCGCCGCGCACGACGAGCGGCGGCGCGTGCCCGGCGCTGGTGACCCGGAGCAGGACGCGGTTGCCGGCCCGCTGGATCGAGGCCAGGACGAGCGTGACGAAGCGGGAGCGGTCGCCGCCCTTGATGAGCACGCCGTTGAGCAGTTCGAGCACGCGCTGGTGGTCGCCGGCCATCGGCAGCAGGGCCTGCAGGGTGTGCCGGATCTTGCCGGTGAGCACGGCGGCCTCCAGGCCCTTGCCGGCCACGTCGCCGAGCACCACCAGCGACTCCTGGCCGGCCTCGGCGGGCGGGTGGAGGTCGTAGAAGTCGCCGCCGACGCGGGCGGTGTGCTCCGAGGGACGGTAGCGGGCGGCGACCTCGACGCCGTGCAGGCTCCGCGCGCGGGGCGGCAGGAGCTCGCGCATGAGGGTGTCGGTGATGTCGGCCTGCTCGGCGTACAGGCGGGCGGCGGACATGGCGGCCCCCGCGCGGGCCGCGAACAGCCGCGCGAAGACCTCCTCGCCGTCGGAGAAGCTGGCCTGGCCGCTGCCGCGCAGCAGCACGAGCGCCCCGGCCGGGACGCCGTGACCGGGCAGCGCGGTCACCACCATCGAGCCGATCTCGTTGAGCCCGTCGCGGGCCAGCCAGCCGGGGGCGGTGGCGGGGTCGATCCAGCGGGAGGGCAGCGGCGGGTAGCCCTGCAACGCCTCGGCGAGACCCGGCACGGCCTCGGGATCGACGGCCAGCTCCTCGCGGACGACCACGCCGTCCGGCCCGCAGTACGCGATGGGGTGCCGGCGCCGGTAGGGCGGCAGGATGACCAGCGCGGCGTCGGCCAGGTGGCGGGCGGCCAGCCGGGCGGTCACCTCCAGGCAGCGGTCGAGGTTGAGCGAGGACAGCAGTTCGCTGGAGGCCTTGTCGAGGAACGACGTCCGCTCGCGTTCGAGGTGCAGGGCCTGGGTGGCGCGGTCGAGGTCGGTGGTGTCGGCCAGCCACCAGGCGATCGCGTCGCCGTCGCGGACCGGACGCGCCTCGAACGTGGCCGCCCCGATGGAACCGCGCACACCCTCGGGAAGAACGGTGTCGGAGGGAGTGACGTCAGGGAGAAGGGTTGCGGCGGCGTGGGCGTGGGAGAGCCAGGCGGGAGCGCTGTCCGCCAGCGCCGCGCCGGGGACCGCACCGGGCAGCAGCCGCAGCGCCGCGTCGTTGGCCTGGGCGATGACACCTGCGGTGTCCACCACCAGAACCGGGTAGGGGGCGCCACGCCACACGGCCCCGGTTTCGTCCTGCCCCAGACTGCTCGTCAGACCTCTCAAAACAACGAGCCCGCCGCGACGGGCTCTGCCTCCCTGAATCATGGTTGCTTGTGCACCTTCTTCTCTCCACTGTAGCCGAGGCTCGCCCACCACCCCAGCCGCGGACGGCCTGGCCGGGCGCCCCCGACCGGCCGTCTCCAGTGGTTTCCAGTCGTTTCCAAGGAGCCGCGGCCAGGGTCTGACCGGTCAGCAGAACGCACTCGGCGGACGGGGAGAAGATGGGCGAGACGAGGACCCGGTCGGTTCTGGGCAGGACGGGGGCGACGCTCGTCCTGGCGGCGGTGCTCGGGTGCGCGCCGGGCCCCGCCGACGCGGCGGACGCGACCGTCGGCGCGGCGGCGTACGTGGTGCGTGGCAAGGTGGTGAACTCGGCCGGCCGGCCGGTCCAGGGCGCCAAGGTCGTGGTGAAGGACCGGCGTTACTACAACAGCGACATCGTGCTGCACAGCGACGGCAACGGCCTCTACCGCGCGCAACTGCCGCGCGAGCCGTCGTCCTGGCTGGTCAGCGCCTCGGTGACGCGGCAGTTCCACGGCCGGCAGTACACCTTCGACCTGGAGCCGTCCTCGACCGGTTCCGTCCGGGCGAGCGCCGGCGGGGTGCGGAACTTCACCTGGCGCGTCACCGGCAGGCGCCCCGGCGCCGACGGGCGCTACTACGGCGGCCTGGTCGCCACGAACCTCTGGTTCGACAACCTTCCGGAGGACGTCGACCAGCAGAACGTCCGGCTGACGATGACCCCGGTCGGCCCGCTGATCGACGGCAGCGACGGCAAGGTCGTCTCCGGCCGCACGCCGGTCTACACGGACAGCGGCTGGGCGGTGGTCGACGTGCCCCTGGGCCGGTACCGCATCACCGCGACCTACCGCTCGGCCACCGGCGGCAAGGTCTACCCGCTCCAGGTCAAGCTGACCGGCTCCGCCGCCTTCGGCCCGCAAGTCACCGCCGACTTCGAGCAGAGCGGGACCAACCAGCGGATCAGGCTGGAGGTCAGGTTCGGCTGAACCGGCCGAGCCGCGGAGAACCTCGATGGACATGGACGACGACCCGGAGCCGGGTGCCGCCGCGACTTCGCGGTCCCGCGCGCGGGTGGCCGCGGGCCTGCTGGTCCTGGCGGCGGTCGCGGTGGCCGGCGCCCTGGTCGGCGGCCTCGGGCACTACGTGCTGCTCGACCGGCCGGTCCTGCTGGGGACGCTGGCGGCGAGCCTGGTCGTCGTCTCCGGGGCGCTCGCCTTCGGCGGCGGGCCGCGCGCGCCCGTCGTCGCGCGCGGCGCACCGATATAATGATCATGCATCCCGGCGGGCAGGCGCCCCCGGGATCTTGCTTTTCATGCCCTCCACACCTCATCGCACGCTGCTCGCCGCGGCCGTCCCGCTCTTGCTGTCCATGAGCGCCGGGATCGTCGCCCAGCTCGTCACCACCTCCCTCCTCGGCCGCCAGGCCACGGCTCAACTGGCGGCCTTCGCGCTGGTCAACGCGGTGCTCACCCCCGTGACGGCCGCGGTGTCGGGTGGCCTGCGGGGGATGGCGCCGTTCGTCGCCGCCTGCCGGGATCGTCCGGCGGAGGCGCTGCTCGTCCTGAAGGACGCCCGGTGGCTCACCGCCGGTCTCGGCACGGCCGGCGCGGGGGTCATGCTCGGCGTCCCGGTGATCGCGCGGATCGGCGGGGCGCCCGGCGAGGTGGTGGCCGAGTTCGGGGCGTTGCCGCCGCTGCTGGCGCTCCAGGTGCTGCTCTACTCGGCGGGCAGCGGCGCCGGCGGCGTGCTGGTCGCGCTCGGACGCAGCCGCCTGGTGCTCTGGGCCGGCCTGTCGAGCACGGCCACCGGGGTGGCGCTGCATCTCGTCCTGGTGCCGCGGATGGGCGTCCAGGGCAGCGGGGTGGCGCTGGTGGCGTCCACCGCCGTGGCCGTCGCCGTGTCCAACACGCTGCTGCTGCGCCTGCCCGAGCTGGCCGGGCGGTCGTCGTGGCCGGGCCGCCCGCGGTGGCGGGAGATCCTGCGGATGGCGCGGGTGGGCGTCCCGATGTCGGCCACGCTCGTCGTGAAGTTCGCGGTCATGGGCGGGGTGACGTACGCCGCCGCGCGGACCGGGGCGCAGGGGGCGGCCGCGCACGCCATCCTGCTGTCGCTGCACGGATTCCTCGGGCTGGCCGCCGTCGCGGTCGCCCAGGCCGCGACGCCGGAGATCGCCAGGGCGGCCCTGCCGGGCGAGGCCCGCCGGCTGAACCGGGCGGCCCTGACGATCGCCGTCGCCGGAGTGCTGGCGGGCGGGCTGGTGCTGGTCCTGCTGGGGGAGGCGGTGCTCGGGCTGTTCACCTCGGACGCCGCCGTGCTCGCCGTCGCCGTCGGCCTGGTGCCGTTGTCGGTGGCGTACGCCCTGGCCGACCACTGCGCGATCGTGATGTCGGCCGGGCTGACGGCGCTCAGGCGGTCGTCCTGGACGCTGGGGTCGGCCGTCCTGGGGAACGGCTTGCTGGCGTCCGTGGCGGGGCCGGCGGCGGGGGCGTGGGGGCTGCGGGGCCTGTGGCTGGCGTTGATGGCCGGTTCGCTGCTCGTCCTCGTGACGCAGACGGCCGGTTTCCTGCGCTTCAGCGCGCGCTAGAAGGGGAGGAAGGGGGCTCCGGCGGGCGGAGCCCCCTCGCGTCAGGTGCGGTCCTGGGTCAGGACGCTGGACAGGAACGCCCTGGTCCGCTCGTGCCCCGGGTTGGCCAGCAGCTCGGCCGGCGGGCCGCTCTCGACCACGACCCCGTCGGCGAAGAAGGCCAGCCGGTCGCCGACCTCCCTGGCGAAGGCGATCTCGTGGGTGACCACGACCATGGTCATGCCGTCGGCGGCCAGGCCGCGCATGACCTCCAGCACCTCGTCCACCAGCTCGGGGTCGAGCGCGGACGTGGGCTCGTCGAACAGCATCAGCTCCGGGCTCATCGCCAGCGCCCTGGCGATGGCGACCCGCTGCTGCTGGCCGCCGGAGAGCTGGTGGGGCCGCTTGTGCGCGTGCGCGGCCAGGCCGACGCGCTCCAGGTGCTCCATCGCGGTCGCCCGCGCCCGCTCCGCCGAGACCCCGAGGACGTGGACGGGGGCGCAGGCCACGTTCTCCAGGGCGCTCTGGTGGGCGAACAGGTTGAACCGCTGGAACACCATGCCGATCCGGCGGCGGAAGACGGCGAACTCCTTGGGCGTCCAGGGCCGGTAGCGGCCCTCGCGCAGGCTGTGCCCGACCTCCTCGCCGAGCACCCGCAGGCTGCCGCCGAGCACCGGCTCCAGCCCGTTGACGCAGCGCAGGAAGGTCGACTTGCCCGATCCGGACGGCCCGATCACGCAGCTCACCTCGCCCGGCGCGACGGTGAAGTCGACGCCGTTGAGCACCTGCGTGTCGCCGAAGCCCATGCGCACGCCCGTGGCGTGCACGACGGGGCTCACGCCGCCGCCTTCGGCAGGATCCGGGCCGCGAGCCCGCCGCCGCGGACCAGCCGTACGGCCTCGGAGCCGAACCGGCGTTCCAGGCGGCCCTGGAGGAAGGTCGCGACGGCGGTCATCAGCATGTACCACAGGCTCGCCACGATGAGCAGCTCCATGATCAGGTTGTTGGCCTTGTAGATCTGGCTGGCGTTGGTCATCAGGTCGTGCCCGGCCACCACGTAGACCAGCGAGGTGGTCTTCAGCATGGAGATGAACTCGTTGCCGGTGGGCGGGATGATGATCCGCAGCGCCTGCGGCAGCACGATCACGCGCATGCGCTTGGCCGGGGTCATGCCCAGCGCGTACGCGGCCTCGGTCTGGCCGTGGTCGACGGCCTGGATCCCGGCCCGCACGGTCTCGGCGAAGTACGCCGCCAGGTTCAGCCCGAGCCCCAGCATGGCCGAGGTGAACCCGGTCATCACCTCGTTGGTGTCCCACTTGACGCCGATCATGGTGAACGGCACCTTGAGCACCAGCTCGGGGAACAGGAACGCCAGGTTGTACCAGAAGATGAGCTGCACCAGCACCGGCGTGCCGCGGAAGAACCAGATGTAGAGCGTGGCCAGCCCGCTGAGCACCGGGTTGTGCGACAGCCGCATGATCGCCACGGCGACGCCGAGCACCAGCCCCAGCACGGTCGCCAGCACCGAGATCTCGATGGTGACCCAGACCCCGGCCAGGATGCGGTCGTTGAACAGGTATTCGGCGACCTTGCCCCAGTCGAGGCGCGGGTTCACCACGACCAGGTAGACCAGCCAGCCGGCGATCGCGGTCACGACGGCCGCGGCCACCAGGCGGCCCCAGTGGCGCGTCCTGGCGACCGGGACGTGCTCCCCGGACGGCCCGGTGAAGGGTTCCGTGCGCATGGTCACTTACCGCCGTTGACGACAGCGGACTGGACGGCCAGCTTGTCCAGGTTCCACGCCTTCAGCAGCTTGGCGTACTCGCCGCCGGTGATGAGGGAGTCGAGCGCGCCCTTCACCGAGTCGACGAGCTCCTTGTCGTCGGGCTTCATGCCGATGCCCCACGGGCTCTCGGTGCCCTCCAGGGCCATCGCCTCGACCTCCAGTTTGGAGTCGGCGGCCTTGCTGGCCGCCACCACGTAGTCGGTGATGGTGGCCTGCGCCCGCCCGCCGGTGACCTGGATCAGGGCCTCCTGGTCGCCGGGGAACTTCAGGATGTTCACGGCCGTCTTGCCGGCCTTCTTGCAGTCGGCGTCGTACTCCTCGGCCAGCTCCATGGACGAGCCGTTGTCGACGACGGACACCGTCTTGCCGCACAGGTCGGCCGGGCCGCCGATCTTGGCCGGGTTGCCCTTCTTGACCAGCAGACCGGCGCCGGCCTGCACGTAGTCCACGAACGTGACCTGCTTCTGCCGGTCCGGCGTGTCGCTCATCGAGGAGATGACGAAGTCGTAGCGGCCGGTGAGCACGCCGGGGATCTGGGAGTTGAACTCCTCGTCGGAGATGGTCACCTTGGCGCCGAGCTTCCTGGCGATGGCCCTGGCCAGCGCCGGGTCGAAGCCGATCGCCGTCTTGCCGTCGCTCGCGTACAGCTCCATGGGCGGGTAGCCGACGGACGTGACGACCTTCAGGCCCTGCGTCTTCAGGCGGGCGGGCGCCTTGGCGGCGAGAGCCTGGTCCGGGGTGATGGCGTTGATCACGTCGGCCGCCTTCTCCTCGGTGGGGGCCTGGTCGAGCGTGACCGCCGCCGCGCCGCCGTCCGCGGGGGCCGCGGCGTCGCCGCCGCCGTCCAGGGACTGGGCGCCGCAGGCGGTGGTGGCGGCCAGCAGCGCGCCGGCGGCGAGGGCGGAGAGAGTGCGGATGTTCACGAGGGGGTGCTCCTTCAGGATCGCTGCCAGCGGACTTCGCCGCCGACGACGGTGGTGAGGACCTGGGTGCGCAGCACCGCCTCCGGCGGCTCCAGGTACGGGTCGGTGTCCACGGCGATGAAGTCGGCGAGCATGCCGGGCGCGAGCACGCCCTTGCGGTCCTGCTCGCCGGCCGCGTACGCGGCGCCGAGGGTGTGCGCGGTGATCGCCTCGGCCATGCTCAGCCGCTGCTCGGGCTGCCAGCCGCCGGCGGGCGTGCCGTCCTGCCGGGTACGGGTGACCGCGGCGTACAGTGCGGCCCACGGATCGGGGCTCTCCACCGGCGCGTCGGAGCCGAAGGCCAGCGCGACCCCGGCGTTGAGCATGCCTCGCCAGGCATAGGAGGCCAGGTCGTGGCCGGCGAGCAGCGAGTCCACCAGGGCGATGTCGGTGGTGCAGTGCACCGGCTGCATCGAGGCGACGACGCCCAGCCTGGCCATCCTGGTCAGGTCCTGGGGGCGCAGGTGCTGGGCGTGCTCGATGCGGTGCCGCAGGCCGGCGGTGGTCCCGATCGCCTCGTAGGCGTCGAGGACCAGCCGGTTGGCGCGGTCGCCGATGGCGTGCGTGGCGACCGCGATGCCGGCCGCCGCCGCCTTGCTGAAGATCCGTACGAGGTCTTCGTACGGGGTGACCGCGATGCCGGTGTTGTCGTGCTCACCGGCGAACGCCTGATGCATATGGCAGGTGTGCGAGCCGAGCGCGCCGTCGCTGAACACCTTGACCGGCCCGGTGCGGACCCAGTCGTCGCCCTGGCCGGTACGGCGGCCCTCGGCGATGGCGGCCTCCAGGGCGACCGTGGGGATCGCCTTGTGCACGCGGATCTTCAGCTCGCCGGCGTCGCGCAGCTCCAGGTAGGCGGCCCGGCAGTCCTCGCCGTCGATGTCGTGCACGCTGGTCAGCCCGAACGACAGCAGCTCCTCCTGGCCGGCGCGCAGCAGGTCGCGCAGGTCGCCGGAGACCATGAGGGCGCGCAGCGGGTAGGAGGCGGACTCGCGCAGGATGCCGGTGGGCTCCCCGTACGCGTCCCTGACGATCTCGCCGCCGACCGGGTCGGGGGTGGAGGCGTCGATCCCGGCCATCCGCAGGGCGGCGGAGTTGGCCCAGACGGTGTGGCCGTCGACGTTGGGCAGCGCCACCGGCAGGTCGGGGCAGACCGAGTCGAGGGCCTTGCGGTCGGGCTGGACCGGCGGGTTCCAGATGTTGCTGTTCCACCGGCCGCCGAACAGCCAGGCGCCCGGCCGCAGGGTCGCCGCGTGCGCTGCCACCTTGGCCAGGGCCTCGTCCAGGGAGCGCACGTCGCGCAGGTCGACCGCGCCGAGGCTCTGGGCGTACTGGGCCGTGTGGATGTGGGCGTCGTACAGGCCGGGCAACACGGCGGCGCCGTCGAGGTCCACCAGCTCGGCTCCCGGGCCCGCCGCCGCGCGCACGTCGGCCTCGGTTCCGACGGCGACGATCAGCTCGCCGTCCACGGCCATGGCCTGGGCGGCGGGGGCGCCGTTGGTGCCGGTGCGAATGGTGGCGTTGCGGTATACGCGCATGTCATGGATCTCTCAGGGGTTTCGGGTGGGGTGGTGCGGCTCACTGTAGAAGTGGCGGAAAGAAGTAGGAAGCGATATAAACACGACATTTAGCAGCGCTGAGAGCAAGGAACGCTTATGCTCAAGCCAGAACATCTGCGCACACTGCGTGAGGTCGTGCGTCTGGGGTCGTTCGCGGCGGCGGCGAACCGGCTCGGTTACACCTCCTCGGCCGTCTCCCAGCAGATGGCCGCGCTGGAACGGGAGACCGGCGTGCGGCTGTTCGACCGCTTCGCCCACAGCGTGCTGCCGACCAGCGCGGCGGAGGTGCTGGCCAGGCAGGCCGAGACCGTGCTGGCCGACATCGAGCGCATGGTGGCCACCGTCCAGGCGGTGCACCGCAACAGCGAGCCGCAGATCCGGCTCGGGCTGTTCCCCAGCTTCACCGGCGTGCTGGCCGACGTCATGCGGCGGATGGAGCCGGAGGACCGGGCCGGGATCCGGCTGTCGGTCGCCGAGTCGTCGCAGCTCATCGCCCGTCTGGGCAGCGGCGGCGAGATGGACGCCGCGGTGGTCTACCAGGTCGGCAACACCGGGCTGTCGTGGCCGTCGGTGCTGACCAGGCGGTGGATCGCCGAGGACCGGTACCGGCTCGTCCTGCCCAGGCTCTGGCCGGACCTGTCGCCGTACCGGGCCGAGCAGCTCGTGGACCTGCCGTGGATCATGCACCATCCGGCCAGCAGCGACGCCACCCTGTTCGAGGCCCTGTTCGCCCACTGGAGCCTGCACCCGCGGGTGGTCTGCCACTCCGACGACTTCAAGATCACCCTGTCGCTGATCGGCGCCGGCGTCGGCGCGGCCCTCATCCCCGACCTCGCGCTGCGCGGCCACGGCGAGGACGTCGTGGTGGTCGACGTGCCGTGGCTCAACATCAGCCGCAGCATCTTCACACTGGTCCACCCCGACCGCGAGACCGCCCGCCTGCAATGGCTGCTGGACGAGCTGACCGTCTGAACCGGCTCTCGACGCGGCCGGGGCCCATCTGCCAGCATGTGCCGGATCATCCCCCCGGGCCGCGGCCACCTGGCGTCGCCGTGCCCGCGCAAGGCTAAGGAGATCTTCCACCGTGGAACGCGAGGCGGCGATCGCCCAGTCCGCCGAGGCAATCCGCCTCCACAGCGGGCACCACATCCTCATCGAGGCCGGCCCCGAGCCCGTCCTCGACCGCCTCGGGCGCGACGACCGCCGCACGCCGGACGGCCCCCTGCGGAACTGGACGTACGTCGTCAAGGACATGATCGACGTGGCCGGCCTGCCCACCACCCGCGGCTCCGCCCTGTACGGCGCCGAACCGGCCCTGGCCGACGCCCGCTGCGTCGAGCTGCTGGACGCGGCCGGCGCGCTGCTGGTCGGCAAGGCGAACCAGCACGAGTTCGCCTGGGGCGTGACCAGCGAGAACCCGCACTGGGGCGACGTGGGCAACCCGCGCCACCCGCACCTGACCCCCGGCGGTTCGAGCGGCGGCACCGCCGCGGCGCTCGCCGCCGGGATCGCCCGGTTCGGGCTCGGCACCGACACCGGCGGCTCGGTGCGCATGCCCGCGGCCTGCTGCGGCGTGGTGGGCCTGCGCCCCCGCTCGGGGGCCGTGCCCGCCGCCGGGGTGGCGCCGCTCGCGCCGTCCTTCGACGTGGTCGGCCCGATGACCACCTCGGTCGCCGACTGCGCCCGCGTCTGGCAGGCGCTGACCGGCGAGGCCGTCGAGCCGCCCGACTCGCTGGCCGGGCTGGTCGTGGGCGTCGCGGAGGGCTGCGACCAGGCCGGGGACTTCGCCGAGCTGGGCGCGCGGCTGCGCGAGGCGGCCCTGCCCGCCGAGGTGCTGGAGCCGTACTGGACGATCGTGGGCGCGCAGGCGCGCCGGACGCACGAGGGCACCTTCCCCGAGTGCGCCGCCCGCTACAGCCCCGGGGTACGGGCCAAGCTGGCCGCCGCGGGCGGCGTCGGCCACGAGGAGTACCGGCGGGCCGTCGAGCGGCTGGCGGCGCTGCGGGCCGCGTTCGCGGCCGCCATCGAGGGCATCGACCTGCTGGTCATGCCGACGCTCGGCGCCCCCGCGCCCCGGGTCGGCTGCGACGAGGCCCGGGTGCGCGGCGAGGTCGGCCGGATCACCGCGACGGTGTCGGCGCTCGGCCTGCCCGCCCTGGCCGTCGGCGACCTGCAGCTCGTCGCCACGAGCGAGGCCGCCGTGCTGCGGGCGGGGCTGTGCAGGGAGGCCCGCGGCGGGACGATCCCCGAGCCGCGCTGACCCCCGAGGATCCGCTGGTCAGGCCCCCCGGGGCAGGCTCCACGGATCCACCGGCACCACCTCGGCGCACCGGCCGTACGGGTCGAGCAGCCGCCCGTACAGCTTCGACTGGCGCAGCACGATCTGCCGGTCGGCCACGGTCACGTGCGGGAAGCGCTCCTCCAGCCGCACCACCAGCGGATGCAGGTCGGCCACGCCGTGCAGGCCCACCGTCAGCAGCATGTTCCGCGGCCCGGCGAGCGCCGCGCAGGTACGCGTCTCCGGCCAGCCGAGCAGCGCCCGGCCGGTCTCCTCCAGCAGCGCGTCGGGCATCCGCAGCCACAGCAGCGCGGCCGAGTGCCAGCCCGCGTGCGAACGTGCCAGATCGCAGCGGAAGTCGAGGTCGCCGGCGGCCACCAGCCTGGTCAGCCGGCGCTGCACCGTGCGCTCGGACGTGCCCACCGCCCTGGCCAGCTCGGCGTAGGGCGCGCGGCCGTCGGGCAGCAGGGCGGTGAACAGCCGCCGATCGATCTCGTCCATCTCCCTGGTCGACTCCGGCGCGGCCGGCCGCCTGGACAGGGCGGCCGCGGTGCGCGGCGGCAGCACCCGCAGCCGCCACCGGCACGACGCCTCGAACACCCGCGTGGCGACGTGCGTGCGGACCTTGGCCACGCCCGGCACCCGGGGCAGCGCGGTGAGCACGTGGTCGGCCAGAGCCGGCATCGACGGGGCCACGGCGATCACGAACAGGTCGTGCCCGGCGGCGACGTGCTGGACGGTGATCAGATGCCGCTCCCGCGCCAGCGTCGCCGCCACCTCGGCCGCCGCGCCGGCCGCGCAGTCGATCTCCAGGAACGCCATGCTCAGCGCGTGCATCTGGCGGGGGCCGAGGGCGACCGTGGTCCACGCCTCGCCGGTGCTCGTGAGCCGCTGCCAGCGCCGCGCCGCCGTCACCGGGTCGGCCCCGACGGCCGCCCCCACCTCCACCCAGCTCGCCCGCGGGCTGATCTGCAGGGCGTCGATGAGCTCAAGGTCGGACTCGGCCAGCAACGAGGGCGGCTCCACGCCGGAATTCTGCACTGACCCTCCCCTGATGTCCGATTGCTGCGTTCCAGCGGTCGGGACACCCTATACCGGGATCCTGGGCCCCGACCGCCGTCAGGCGCAGCCACCGGAAAGGGAGACCCGCGGATGACCTCGCTCGGCCGGGCCAGGATGGTCGGCGTGCTGGGCGGCATGGGCCCGGCCGCCACCGTCGACTTCTACGGCAAGCTCGTGGAGGAGACCGCTGCCACCAGCGACCAGGAGCACGTGCCGGTCGTCATCTGGGGCGACCCCCGCGTCCCCGACCGGTCGACGAGCCTGCTCGGGCAGGGCGAGGACCCGACCCCGCAGTTGCGGCGCGGCATCGGGGCGCTCAGAGGGGCCGGGTGTGAGCTGCTGGCGGTGCCGTGCAACACCGCGCACGCGTTCGTGCCGCGCCTGGCCGAGGAGGCCGGGCTGGAGCTGGTCAGCATCGTCGAGGTCACCGCCGCCGCCCTCGCCGCCGACGGCGTGCGCGCCGCCGGGCTGCTGGCCACCACCGGCACGCTCCGCGCCGACCTGTACGGCCCCGCGCTGCGCCGGCACGGCGTGACCCCGATCGAGCCGGACGAGCCCGGCCAGCGCGAGGTCATGGCCGCCATCGCCGCCGTCAAGGGCGGCCGCGCCGGCCGCGAGCACGCCGACGCGCTGGCCGCGCAGGCCCGCTCGATGGCCGCGCGCGGCGCGCGGCGCGTGGTGGCCGCGTGCACGGAGGTGCTGCTCGCCCTGGACCCCGCCACGGTCCCGGTCCCCGTCGTGGACCCCGCCCGCCTGCTGGCCCGCGAGGTCGTCCGGGTGGCGCTGGCCGCGCGCGCCTGAGCCACTTCTGTCACTTCCGCCTCTCAAGTCACATCCAAGCCACTTCCAATCTCCGGATGGTGGGCTTGGCGCATGAGCTGAGGACGTGCCCGCACGTCCGCGAGCCGGGGGGCTCGCAGCTCGATGTGAAGGGAGGTTACGACCATGAGCAAGAAGATCGTGAGTCTGGACGATCTGGGTGACGAACTGGCGGTGATCGAGGAGGCCGATCTCGGCCTCGTCGCGGGCGGCATGCGGATGCAGCGCTGCTACGGCACCAACGGGAACCCGCCCACCGACTGGGTCTCCGACTACTGATAGAGACGATTCGCGGTCGCGTGGGAGGGGAGCCCGCTCTCCTCCCGCGCGGCTGGGGGGACACGTGCTACTGATTCTGAGCGAGCCCGGCGACGCGACCGTCGACCTGGTCCTGCCCAAGCTGAAGGCCCGGGGCGCGGACGTCCTGTGGTGGGATCCGGGCGAGTACCCGTCTGCCGCCCGGCTGACCGCGCGCTTCGGCGCGGACGGTGAGGAACTGGCCCTGACCAGGGACGGGCAGGTCTTCGACCTCTCCGGCACGACGGCCGTCTGGACCCGGCGCCCCGGACGACCGCGCGCCGCGGACGGCGTCACCGCGGAGGACCTCCGGGCGCGGGTGGGCGAGCTGTCGGAGTGGTTCACCGACGGCTTCTGGGACCTGCTGGACGCGCGCTGGCTGCCGGCCCGCCAACCGGTGCTGCGCAGGGCGCACAACAAACTGGTCCATCTGGCCGTGGCCCGGCGGCTGGGCTTCGCCGTGCCCCGGACGGTGATCACCAACGACCCGTCCGAGCTGGTGCCCGCCTACGAGCACGCGGACGGGCGGCTGATCGCCAAGGCGATGGAGCACACCCTGTTCGAGATCGACGGCGGCGCGCACGCCGTCTACACGACCGTGGTCACCCGGCGGTCGCTCGGCGGCCGGGGGCGGATCGTCCACGAGCCGGTCATCCTCCAGCCGTACGTGCCCAAGGCGGTGGAGCTGCGGGTCACCGTGGTCGGACGGCAGGTGTTCACCGCCGAGATCGCCTCCCAGGACTCGCCGCGCACCCGCGACGACTGGCGTCACTACGACTTCGCCCGCGCCCGCCACAGCGTGCACCGCCTGCCGGACGACGTCGCCCGCCGCTGCGTCGACCTGGTCGCGGCGCTCGGCCTGTCCTTCGGGGCGATCGACCTCATCCTCACCCCCGACGGGGAGTACGTCTTCCTGGAGATCAACCCCAACGGCCAGTGGGCCTGGATCGAAGACCTGACCGGCCTGCCCATCAGCGACGCCGTCGCCGACTGGCTGACCGCCGGAGAAACGGACGCGCAATGACTCAGCTCTCCCTCGGGCCGGCCCTCGAAAGCGGCGTGAACCTGCTGCACGGGCTGCCCCGCCGGCGTTCGGCCGTGGAGGAGGCCCGCCGCACCGCCGCCGCCTGGGCCCAGGCGCACCCGCGGCTCGGGGCCCAGCTGGTGACCAGCCCGCGTCCCGGCTCGCCGGTCGTCGACTACGACCTGCTGCTCGACCACCCGTCGGGCGGCACCATCATGCTCGGCGTGCAGGCCGAGGACGGCACGTCCTGGCTGGTCGACCACTCGACCCACTGGGCCGCCGGTTACGTGCTGACCGTGGACGGGACGCACGTGTCGGTGTCCGAGGCGATGCTCATGCTGCGTTCGCTGGCGCGTCCCGGGATGTCGCCGCAGGAGGAGCTGGTCCGGTTCTGCGTGCTGCGCAACGCCGCCGAGCAGGAGGAGGTCGGCCTGGCGGACGTCCAGGCCGCCGCGGACGGCTTCCGCAGGCGGCGCGGCCTGCTCGGCCACGACACGATCGCGGAGTGGCTGGACCGGATGGGCATGAGCGCCGAGGCGTTCCACGACCACATGACCATGACCGCCAAGGACCAGCGGTTCCGCGCCAGGAAGCGGGCCGAGCTGGCTCCGGCGTACCTCGACCGCCATCGTGACCGGTTCGCCCAGGTACGGGCGGCCTGGGTGCTGTCGGACGACCCGGTCGAGGCGGCCGAGCTCGACGGGCCGCTCGCCGGCCGCTGGGATCTGCGGCTGACCAGGGCCCGGACGTGGGCGGGCGAGCTGCCGGTACCGCTGCGGGAGGTGCCGGCCGGTGGCGCCGCCGGTCCGGTCCCCTACGAAGGAGGCTTTCTGACCGGCCAGGTCGTCGAACGGCAGGAGGCCGTGGCGGACGCGGCCACGCTGAAGGCCGCCGGCGCGGCCGCCTTCGAGGAGTGGCTGACCGGCGCCGCCCGGGAGGCCGGGGTCACCTGGCACTGGCTCTGACGCGTCCGGCGTCACCTGGCACTGGCTCTGACGCGTCCGGCGTCCTCAGCGCCGAACCATTTGGAGTGATTTCTCCGGGCATGTCGGTGCCTTCCGGTACTGTGCCGCAGGTGCGGCGGATGATCACCTCTCGGGGCTTGTGGTGGGCGCTCGCGGCGGCGGCCGTGGCGGTGGCGGCGGTCGTGTTCGTCCGCCGCTCGCGAACGCCGTACCCCGCCCTGCCGGACCAGCGTCCGGCTCCGGAAGCACGGCCTGCCGAGCGGGACGCCCCGCCGCCGTGGCCGCCCGTCCCGATCCTCGGCACGCCGACGAAGGCGGACATCGAGCGCTACGCCACCAGACCGGCAGGCTTCTTCGACCATCCCGCCGTCGCCGCCTTCTTCGCGGACCGGCAGCCCCTCGACGGCCCCACCCGGCGGCGGCTGAACCGCTGGGCCGTGGTGGCATTGGCGGTCGTCCTGCTGGCCGGGGGCGCGCAGGTCCTGGAGTCGGCGGTGTTCTCCAAGGGAGGAGACGCCGCGATCGAGACCGATGACCTGCCCTGCGCCCAGGTGTACGCGGGCGCCGGCGTCGGCTGCGCCACGGAACCGCAGTGGCAGGTGGATTCCGGCTCGGAGCCGGACCGCGAGTGGTCCCCGGCCCTCGAACCGGCCGACCGGCAACGCGCCGAGTCCCAGGAACCGCCTCTCGCCCAGGAGGCCGTCGACGCCGACTGCCGTCCACGGACGGCCAGACCGCACGTGCGCGCGATCAACCCCAAGGTCACCCGCGCGGTCAACCGGCAGTGGCGGCGGATCGAGACCTGGCTCAAGGCCAACGCCCCCAAGAGCTACCGCACGCTCGGCGGGCCGGGAAGGGCGAGGACCATCGCGGTCGCCGAGGCCCAGACGGGCCTGTCCTTCCCCGACGACCTGCGGGCCTCGCTGCTGCGCCACAACGGTTCCGCCGTCACCGAGGGCACCTGGCCCTTCGGCTTCCTGGACAACGTGAACATGACCATCCGCCAGATCCGCGACCACTGGCGCACCCTGTGCGAGATCGACGCCACCGACGACTCGGACGACCCCCGCACCGAGTGGTGGGACGGACGCATGATCCCCGTCGGCTCCGACGGCGGGGGCGACAGCCTGGTGATCGACTCCGTACGCCGCGACGTCGGCGAGACCGACCACGAGGACAGCATGAGCTTCACCCCCGGCGGGATCCGCATCCGCTCCTACCACGCCCTGCTGAAGGCGACCGCCGACGCCCTGGAGACCGGCGGAACCGTCGGCCACTGGAAGCCCGAGGCGGCCGACGGCCAACTGGAGTGGAACCTCCCCTGACCCACCCGCCGCACCCGTCGACAGCGCCGCGCCCGGGTGTCACGATGCAAGGATGATCGCCCCCCATGTCATGGCACCCTCCGCGCAGAACGTGGCCAGAAGGCTCGTCCTGGCCGGCGCGGCGGGGATCGTCCTCACCGTCGCCCTCTTCGCATGGGCCGCCCTGACGCCGGACCTCATCCCCTCGTTGGGGGCGCGCTACTGCGGCGAGTACACCGGCTGCATCGGCTACCTCTTCCTGACCTGGGAGTACGGCCGGTGGGTCGCGCTGGTCGCCGCCTGGCCGTTGCTGCACCTGCTCCGCGTACGCCCGGCGTGGCAGGTCGCCCTGATGGCCGCGCTGTACCTGGTGGCCATCTGGCAGGTGGCGCTGCTGCTCATGCCGGCCGGCTTCGTCATCGGGTTCTACCTCATCCTCCTCAGCGGCGTGATCGCCTTCCCCGCCGCGGCCTGGACGACCATGCCGCACCTGCCGCGCGCCGTCCGGTTCGTCACCGCCGGCATCGCTCTCGTGGTCTGCGTCGTCACCTGGCCGCTCGTTCAGTGACGCGCAAGCGGGCACGCCGCCCGCTCCTAGTGATCGCCAAGACGTCCCCAAGCGCCTCCTGCGACCGTGAGTGCGCGACATTCACCACGACAGAGGGGGACGCTCCCAGATGAACGACTTCGAGACCGGCGCCCGCGAGCTCGACGACAACGAGCTCGCCGCCGTCACCGGCGGCATGTGGGCCAACTACGACTGGATGAACTACGACTGGCGCGACGCCGTCATCGACGCCCTGCCGTAACCACGCGGCACACCGCCGGGGCCGCCTCACGCAGGGGTGCCCCGGCCTCGCGCCGGATCAGTGCCGGCCCATCGTCCGGACCACGACGGTCGCGGTCGCCGTGGCCACGACGTCGCCGTCCGGGCCGAGGAGCTCGCCGGCGAGGAAGCAGACGTCTCTGCCGCGCCTGACCACGCGCCCCCGCCCGACGAGCCGCCCGGGCCGCGCCGGGCGCAGGAACTGCACATGGAGGTCGAGGGTCGGCGCGAACTGGTCCTCCGGCAGCGTGGCCACCAGCGCGGGCCCCAGCGTGTCGTCGAGCATCGCGGCCAGGAAGCCGCCCTGGACCACGCCGACCGGATTGGCGAACTGCTCGCCCGCCCGGAACGCCACCTCGATCGTGCCAGCCTCCGGATCGACCGCGACGAGCTCCCAGCCGAGCAGCGCCGCCGCCGGCGGTGGCGGAACCCTGCCGGCGACCATGTCCCAGAACATCCCGCGCCTGTCCGCGTGCGTGGTCATGCCCGCCATTGAACAGCCCGCCACCGACAGTCCGGCGGCCATGGGTCAAGCCCCCAGCTCAGCGAGGAACCCGGCGACCGGGCCCAGCGTGATCAGGCCGCTGCCCGCTCCGGCCAGCTCCGCCGCGGCGGGGGCGAGCGCCCGGCGGGCGCGGTCCGCCGCCCGCCGGTCGCCGACCGCGACGGCGGCCCTCGCGACCAGGCACCACATGGCCTCCAGCAGCAGGTCAGGGGGCGGCTCCGGGATCCGGCCGACCGCCTCGGCGGCCTGCGCGCCCCGCCCCTCCGCCAGCAGGACGAGTGGCCGCACCCACGGCTCGTACGGCCCCCACTCCACGTCGCCCCGATCGGCCTCGCCCAGGACCGGCAGGCCGTGCCGCATCCGTACGGACAGCAGCGCGAGCGGCAGCAGCCCCCGCCGCAACCCCGGCATGCCGACGTCGTCCAGCCGGGCCGCGGCCGCCCGGTAGGCCGCCTCCTCCTCGGCCGCCGGCACCCGCCCGCCGGCCGCCTTCCGCAACACCCGGTACCAGTCGGTGAACACGCTGACCAGCGGCAGCTCGTTCCGTTCCGCCAGCCGGTCGGCGGCGGCCGCGTGCCGGTCGGCGGCGCCGAAGTCGCCGAGCGCCCCCAGCGCCTGGACGCGCACGAGATGCCCCAGCACCTCGTACGTGACCAGCCCGTGCCGCGACGACAACGCGACCAGCTCGGCTCCGATCCCGTCCCGGTGGGAGGCCAGCCCCGCCCGCTCGAACGCCTGCATGAACACCCCGTTGAGCGCGAACGCCAGCAGCGCCGGGTCGTCGAGGCGGCGGGCGATGCGCTCGGCCTCGGCGGCGGCCAGCGGGCCGCGGGCCGACCGGACGCCGCGCGACTCGACGGCGATCGTGGCCAGCAGCCGCGCCCGCGCCGCCTCGGACGCGCCGGGCGGCAGGCCGCCCAGGGCCCGTTCCGCCGCGGCGACGACCTGGGCCGCCTGCTCGGGGTCGTCCGACCGGGTCCAGATCGCCGGGACGTCGTAGGCGCCGATCACCCGGGCGGTCAGCTCCGGGTCGCCCAGCTCCTCGGCCGCCGCGATGGCCGCCGTCCGGTGGCCGCGCGCCGCCTCCAGTCCGCCGCCCCCGGTCACCGCGAGGTTGCGCAGCAGGCCGACCGTCGACTCCAGCCGCGCCCGCGCCCCGGCCCCCACCGTGCGGTCGTACGCCTCGGCCGCCTGCGCCCACACCCGGGCCGTGGCGTCGGCGGGGGCGGCGAGCCCGCTGTCCTGGTGCAGGATGTCCGACTCCAGGCGGCGCAGCCGGGGCCCGGGGTCCACCCCGAGGTGCTCGGCCAGCAGCGTCCGCGCCCGGCGCAGCACCGCCAGCGCGTCCCCCTGGCGTCCGGTGCGGTAGAGGGCGAGGGCGAGCAGCCGCCAGGCGTCCTCCCGCCAGGGGTGCTCGGCGACGTGCGAGTCCAGGTCGGGGACGGCTTCGGCGGCCCGGCCGAGCGCCAGTTGCGCCTCGGCCCGGCGTTCGACGGCGTGCAGCCGCAGCTCGGTCAGGCGGGCACGTTCGGCACGAGCCCAGTGCTCGTCGGCGAACTCGGCGTAGGCCGGGCCGCGCCACCAGCCGAGCGCCTCCGTCAGCCGGGCCGGTTCCGGCGGGCCGGCGGTCACCGCCTGTTCGAAGCGCCAGGCGTCCACGGCGTCGGGCGCGGCGCGCAGGGCGTACCCCGGGCCCTCGGTGACCAGCAGCCGGGCGGGGGCGCGCGGCGGGCGCGCGGGCTCCAGCGCCCGGCGCAGGGCGGCCACGAACGTGCGCACCGCGCCCACCGCGTCCGGCGGCGGATCGTCCCACAGGTCCGCCACCAGCCGCGTCACCGGGACGACCCGGCGCCGGGCGACGATCAGACGGGCCAGCACGGCGCGGTGCCGCGGCCCCTTCAGCGGGATCGGCTCGCCCTCGTCGTCCCAGGCCGCCACCGGCCCCAGCACCCCGAACACGCTTCCCATCCTTCCTGCTCACCGGATGCTCATCCGCCCCCGGCACGCTGGGAACCGAACCGGTCACCCATCGAAGGAGGGCATCTCATGACCATCCCCGGATTCGACCACCGCCGCGTGACCGTCGCCGACGGCGTCACGCTGCACGCGGCCGTCGGCGGCTCGGGCAGCCCGATCGTGCTGCTGCACGGCTTCCCGCAGACCCACCTGATGTGGCGGCACGTCGCCGCCGACCTGGCCGCGGACCACACCGTCATCTGCCCCGACCTGCGCGGTTACGGCGCCAGCGACAAGCCGGCCGAGACCGGCCCGGACGTCTACTCCAAGCGCACCATGGCCGCCGACGTGGTGGCCCTGGCCGCGGCTCTCGGCCACGAGCGCTTCGCCCTGGCCGGGCACGACCGCGGCGCGCTGGTCGCCTTCCGCGCCGGACTCGACCACCCGGCCGCGATCACCCACCTGGCCTGCCTCGACGTTCTGCCCACCCTCGACATGTGGGACGTCATGCGCGGCGTCACCGCCGCCGTCGGCTTCCACCTCTACCTCATGGCCCAGCCGCCCGGCCTGCCCGAGCAGCTCATCGGCGCGAGCCCGGACGCCTTCTTCGGCCACTTCCTCGACCTGTGGACCAACGACCCGGCGGCCATCCCGGCCGACGTTCGGGCCGCGTACCTGGACGCCTGCCGGGCCGCCGTGCCGTCGATCGTGGCGGACTACCGCGCCTCGGCCGGGATCGACGTCGAGCACGACCGCGCCGACCTGGCCGCGGGCAACCGGCTGAGCATGCCGGTGACCGTGCTCCAGCAGGACTGGGGCGCCGCCCTCGGTTACGACGCCGCGGCGGTGTGGCGGGCCTGGGCGCCCGACCTGCGGCACGACACGGTCACGAGCGGACATTTCATGGCCGAGGAGTCTCCCGCCGAGATCGCCCGCGCGCTCCGCGAGCTCGTGTCCCGGTAGCGGGCCTCCTGGTCAGGGGCCGTCTCGTAACTTAAAGTAATTGACATGTCACGTTAAGTTATTGGACAATGGCAGCGCCAATGAGGTCGTCCTTCCGGCGGGAAAAGTACGGGCCGGAAAGCCGAGTACGCGACGGAGTAGAGGCGCTCGCCAGCATGTTGCACGCATTCATCGTCGGGATGGGCAGATCCGGCGCAGGGCTGCATCTGCCGTCCCTGGCCAAGGTGCGCGAGGCGGCCCCAGGGCTGCTGGCGCCCGACCCGGTCGTCGTCCTCGACCCCCTGCTGCCGCCCGGCGGCGTGCGGGGAGCGGTGACGGCCGGGTCGCCCGAGGAGGCCGCCGCGCTCGCGCCGCCCGACCGGACCGTCGTGCACCTGTGCACCCCGCCGCACGTCAGGGCCGGGATGCTGGCCCGGCTGGCGCCGCTCGGCTACCGCAAGTTCATCGTGGAGAAGCCGCTCGCGCTCGACCTGGTAGGGCTGGCCGCCGTGGCCCGGGTGCGTCGGCGCTGGGGCCTCGACCTCACGGTCGCCACCCACTGGCTCGACAGCACGCTCACCGGCCGGCTGCGGGCGGCGATGCGCGCCGAGGAGTTCGGCCCCCTGCGGCAGATCCGGGTGGTGCAGAACAAGCCCAGGTTCACCCGCAGCGCGGCGCGTCCCGACGCCACCACGGCCTTCGACATCGAGATGCCGCACGCGCTCGCCGTGGTGCTCAGCCTGGCCGGCGGCGCCCGGATCTCGGCGGCGTCCTGGGAGGACATGGTCACCGAACGCCTGCGGCTGCCCCGGCTCGGACGGGCCAGGCTGCGGCTCGACCACTACTCGGGCGTGCGCACGGAGATCGACTCCGACCTGACCTCGCCCGTACGGGAGCGCCGCATCACCCTGCACTTCGACCGCGGCACGCTCACCGGCCACTACCCGTGCAGCGACGCCGACCACACCGCCCAGCTCAGGGTGGCCACGGCCGAGGGCGAACGGCGTACGGTGTTCACCGACGACGCCCTGCCCGCCTTCCTGCTGGCCGCCTACCGCCGCTACGCCCGCGCCCGCCGCTCGCCCGGCGCGCTGCCCGTCCAGGTCGACGCCGTGCGACTGCTCACCGAGGCCAAGCACCTGTGCGCGGCGCACGAGCCGGGGCGTGAGGAGGCGCCGCGTGCAGGCACCACCTCCTGAGCTGGCCGGCATCGGCGACGAGGCCGCCCCCGACCTCGACGGCCAGCTCGCCGCCGTGGGGGAGCTGGGCTGGAACCGGCTGGAGCTGCGCACGGTCGACGGCGTGCCGGTCGCCGCGCTCGGCGAGCAGGCGTTCGGGCGCGCGGTGCGGCGGTTGCGCGAGGCGCGGGCCGAGGTCGTCGCGGTCGCCTCGAAGATCGGCGACTGGTCGCGGCCGGTGACCGGCGACTTCGCGCTCGACCTGGCCGAGCTCGACGTGCTGGCCCGCCGCTGCCCGGTGCTGGGGACGCGACTGGTGCGGATCATGTCCTTCCCCTCGGGCGGCCTGCCCGAGCCCGAGTGGGGGCGGAGGGTCCGCCACCGGCTGCGCGAGCTGGCCCGCCGGGCCGAGGACGCCGGCCTGCTGCTGGTCCACGAGAACTGCGCCGGCTGGGCGGGCGACCGCGCCGACCGCATGCTGGACCTGGTCACCGGGATCGGCAGCCCGGCGCTGCGGCTGCTGTTCGACATCGGCAACGGCGTCGCCCACGGTTACCCGGCGGCCCCGATGCTGCGCGAGGTCGTCCCGTACGTCGCGCACGTCCACGTCAAGGACGCCGTCACCGGCCCCGGCGGCGAGGTCGTCTACGTGCTGCCCGGTGAGGGGCGGGCGGGCGTCGCCGAGTGCCTGCGCCTGCTGTCCGCCCACGGTTACGCCGGCGCCCTGTCCATCGAGCCGCACCTGCGGTTGCGCCCCCACCTCGACGACCCGGGCGCCGGCGACCGGGCCGCGTTCGTCCGGTACGGGCGGGCGCTGGAACGGCTGGTGGGGCAGGTCGATGGACGTTGACGCCGTGCCTCTCGACGCGGCGGAGCGCGACCTGCTGCTGAGGCTGCTGCGGCTGCCCACGGCGGGCCCGCTGGAGACCGGACCGGCCGGGCCGCCGCCGCGGCTGCGCGAGGCCCAGGAGCAGTACGCGCGGGCCGCCGCGGCGCTCGGCTTCCGCACCGTGCGGCACACCTCGGTGCGCCCGGCCGAGCTGGACCGCGCCGACGTCCCCGCGCCCGTGCGCGAGGCCCTCGGCCTGCCCGGGTTCCTGGACGGCCAGCCCAGTCTGGTGCTGCGGCTGGGCCCCGGCCTCCCGGCGTCCCGCACGGTGATGTTCAACGTGCATCTCGACACGGTCGCCGGCGGCGGACCGGCCGGCTTCGACGGCGAGCGCTTCCACGGCCGCGGCGCGATCGACGCCAAGGGCCCGGCCGTCGCGCTGCTGGCCGGGCTGCGGGCGGCCCGCGCGTGCCGTCCGGCCATCGGGCGCGAGGTCGGGGTGCTGATCCAGGCCGTGGCGGGCGAGGAGGGCGGGGCCATGGGCGTGCTCGGCACCCGCCCGCTCGTCGAACGCGGCTACGTCGGGCGGCTCAACGTCTTCTGCGAGCCCACCGGCGTACGGTTCCTGCCGCGCAGCACGGCCGCCGCGACGGCGCGGATCGTGGTGGACGGCGACCACGCCGTGGACGACCGCCCGGCCGCCGGGCACAACGCCACGGTCCTGCTCGGCTTCCTGGCCCAGCACCTGGCCAGGGCGCTCGACCCGGACACCGTGTGCGTGGCGGGCCTGCACACCGGCACCCGCCACAACCAGGTGTACGGCCGCGGCTCCCTCCTGCTCAACCTGCCCTACGCCACCCCCGCCACCGGACGCCGCCTGGAACGGGACCTCGCGCGCGCCCTGGACGACGGGCTCGCGGCCTTCGCGGCGGCCTTCGGCGGCACCGCCCTGTTCGCCAGGACCGCCCGCGACGCCAGGGCGGTCACCCGGCTGGAGTGGCGCAAACGCGGCCTGCCCGTGCTCGACGACCGCGACGCGTGGGGGCACGCGCTCCTGCGCGACCGGGCCGGGATCCCGCCCTGGCCCGCCGGAGAACCGGCGTTCACCTGCGACGCCATCTGGATGGCGGGCGTCGGGGGCGCCTGCACGGTCGTCCTGGGGCCGGGCGACCTGGCCGGCAACAACGCCCATGCCGAAGGGGAGTTCGCGCGGGCCGCCGAACTCGCCGGGTTCGCCGCCGCCGTGGCCCGGCTGATGATCGCCTTCACCGACGACAGGATTGGACGAGGAGCATGAACCCCACCGCCTCACCCGCGACGGACGCACCGCCCGCGCAGCCGTACCCGCCGGTCCCGGCAGTCGCCCGGCCGGCGCGGGCCGCCGTACGGGTGCGCCACGACGACCTGCTGGACTTCGTCGCCGCCGTGTTCACCACCCGCGGCCTGGCCCCGGAACGCGCCCGCGAGGCCGCCGCCGCGCTGTGCTACGGCGACCTGGTCGGCATGACCTCGCACGGCCTGGCCAACCTGACCCGGCTCTACCTGCCGCTGTTCGACGAGGGGCGGGTCGATCCGCTGGCCGAGCCGTCCGTGCTGGCCGACCGGGGCGCGGCCGTCCTGCTCGACGCCGGTCGCGCCCTGGGGTTGTGGGCCGCCGGCCTGGCCATGGAGATCGCCGCGGGCCGCGCCTCGACGTACGGCGTCGGCCTGGTCTCCGTACGCGGGGGCACCCATCTCGGCTGCGCCGGGCACCACGCGCTGCGCGCGGTCGAGTACGGCATGATCGGCGTCATCGCGAGCAACTGCGGCCGCCAGCGCATCGCCAGGCCGCCCGGCGGCGCGGTGGCGATGCTGGGCACCAACCCGATCAGCGTCGCGGCCCCCGCGGGCGGGCATCCGCCGTTCGTGCTCGACATGAGCACCACCGCCATGCCCACCGGGCGGGTCAGGCAGGCCGCGCGGCACGGCGAGGAGCTGCCCGAAGGGGTGCTGGCCGGCGACGACGGCGCGCCCGTGACCGACGCGGCGGCGTTCGACGAGGGGCGGGCGCACCTGCTCTGGCTGGGCGGCCAGGCCGGGCAGTACAAGGGCTTCGGGCTGGGGGTGGCGGTCGAGGTGCTGGCCGCGCTGGTGTCCGGCGCGGGTCTCGGCGCCCACCCCGACGCCCACGACGGCGACGGCGGCCCGAGCGGGCGCGACGACGACATCGGCTTCCTCGCCCTGGCCGTCGCGCCGGGGGCGTTGCGCGAGGGCGTGGAGGGCGACGCGGCCACGATGTTCGGCGCGCTGCTCGGCTGCCCGCCCGCCGACCCCGTCTCGCCGGTGAGCTATCCCGGCTGGCACGAGCATCGCCGGGCCGAGGAACACCGGCGCTCGGGCGTCCCGCTCGGCACGGACCTGTACGACGAGCTGGCCGCCCTCGCCGCCGCCACCGGACTCGACGCCCCC
Source organism: Nonomuraea sp. NPDC048881 (assembly GCF_040649795.1). Lineage (NCBI taxonomy): Bacteria > Bacillati > Actinomycetota > Actinomycetes > Streptosporangiales > Streptosporangiaceae > Nonomuraea > Nonomuraea sp. NPDC048881. The sequence continues at coordinate 25,756 of NZ_JBEZGC010000027.1, read as the reverse complement.
GCCCTGGTGGTGGCGCGGTGAGCGCCCGGCTGCGCGTCGCGGTCATCGGGCTCGGCGTGATCTCGCGGTTCTACCTGGCGGCCCTGCACAGCTCGTCCGGGCTGCGGCTGGCCGCGGTGTGCGACACTGATCCGCGCGTCCTGGAGGGGCACCGCGTCCCCGGCTACCGCGACCACGTCCGGCTGCTGGAGGAGGAACGGCCCGACGCCGTCGTGGTCACCGTCCCCAACGACCTGCACGCCCGGGTCTGCGCCGACGCGCTGGAGCGGCGCGTCCCGGTCTGCGTGGAGAAGCCGCTCGCCCTGGACGCCGCGCAGGGCAGGCGGCTCACGGACCTGGCCGCGAGCTCGGGCGTGCCGCTGTTCACCGCCTTCCACCGGCGCTACAACTCCGCCTTCGGACGGCTGCGCGCGGCGTGCGCGGGCGCCCGCGTCGAGGAGCTGACCGTGCGCTACCTGGAACGCATCGAGGAGCACGCGGGCGACGACTCCTGGTACCTGGACGTACGGCGCTGCGGCGGCGGCTGCGTCGCCGACAACGGGCCCAACGCCTACGACCTGGTGGACCTGCTGCTCGGCCCGGCGCACGTCGTCTCCGCGCACGTCGACCGGGACGCCGCGGGGGCCGACCGGCAGGCGGACGTCGAGCTGCGCGCCGGCGCGGCCCGCGCGCGCATCCTGCTCGACTGGTCCTACCCGGGCGAGCGCAAGGACCTGGAAGTGCGCCTGGCCGACGGCCGCAGCCTGTACGCCGACATGCTGGCCGGCCACTCCGGCTTCAAGAACTCCCTGTGGCACGAGTACGAGGGCGTGCTGGCCGCCTTCGAACGCTCGGTGCGCTACGGCACCCCCGACGGCGAGGGCGGCCTGCCCGCCCTGCGCTTCGTCGAGGACGTCTACCGCCTGGAGAAGGCCGGCGCGGGACGGGGTGCCGCGTGAACCCCGACGAGGACGGCCCCAAGACCGCGGTCACCGGGACCCTGCTGAAGGTGCTGGTGCACCGCAGGCAGGACCGCGGCATGCGGCTCGAACCGTACGCCAGCCGGTGCGTGCGCGCCGGCGAGGTGCACGAGCTGGTCGCCACCGACCACACCGAGACCGACGCGGGCGCCAGGATCGACCGGGTCGCCTTCCTGGGCTTCGCCGAGATCGTCGCGGCCGGCGTGCTGGACCGGGGCGACGAGGTGTGGATCGGCGGGCGCCGGGTCGGGGTGCTGCTCGGCTTCGACGGCTGCCACCTGCCCAACCACTACAACGTGCTGATCCACAGCGATCCCGCGGTCACCGGACGGGAGCTGGGACTCATGCCGGGCGAGCCGCTGGTCTTCAGCCAGGCCCTCCCGGACGAACCCGATGAGGGCGGCGCCCGCGTCTTCCGCTGGCCCCTGCTGTAGAGACGCCTGGCCCCAGCTGTAGAGGCCCTCCAGAAGCTTTCGATTACTTTCCGTGACCTCTGGTTTACCTTCAGTCACTCAGGGTAATCTGTTGATTGCGCACAGTAGTGGGAACCACTCCTTTTCGAGCCCACTAGAGGTCGCGTCCTTCCCCCCAAGATCCCCACCACGGCGGGCGGGCGCGTGTCACGAAAGGACAGACAATGGCTGCGGGCACCAAGACGACCAGCCGGCTGGAAGAGCGCTTCCGCCTCTGGGACAACGACGGCTCCGGCGCGATCGAGCGCTCCGACTTCGAGAACGAGGCCGACGGCATCATCGAGGGCCTGGGCGTGCAGGGGACGCCGCAGGCACATCAGCTGAAGCAGGCGTACCTGGCGATGTTCGACCACCTCGCGGGGGCGGTGGGCGCGTCGCGCCTCGACCAGGCGCAGTTCCTCCAGGCCGCCGAGCGAGAGATCATCAGCCGGGGCGACGACGGGTTCGCCCAGGTCGTGGGCCCGACCATCCAGGCCATCGTCAACGTCCTCGACCGTGACGGCGACGGCGAGGTCGACTCCTCCGAGATGGCCAAGTGGTTCGCGGCCATCGGGCTCGACGGCTCGGTCGCCGCCGAGGCCTTCCGGCAGATGGACACCGACGGCACCGGCAGACTCTCCGTCTCCGAGCTGGTCGCCGCCGTCCGCGACTACCACCTCGGCAAGAACGACATCCCTCTGCTCGGCAGGTGACCTAGGCCCGAGCAGGCCGAAGGGTCGCCCAGAGCCGCTGTCTCCGGGGCGGCTCCGCCGAGGGAGCCGTCCGGGGGCCTTGTCCCCGGGCGGCTCCGCCCGAAGAAGGGGCCGTCCGGGCCGCATCCCCGGGCGGCCCCGCCTCCACCATCGCATCAGGACGGGAACCTTGGAGAAAACGCTCTCTCCGCCCGGGGGCTCGCCGCCCCGCGCCGCCGCCGCTCCCATCCCCTTCTTCTCCCAGGCGGCGACGTTCGACCGGCTGTGGAAGGAGATCCGCGCCGGGTGCGTCGACGTGCTGGACCGCGGCAAGTTCTCCCACGGCGCGAAGGTCGCCGAGCTCGAACGCCGGCTCGCCCTGTGGACCGGCGCGGCGCACGTCGTCGGCGTCAACTCCGGCACCGACGCGCTGGTGCTGCTGCTGCGCGCGGCCGGCCTGCGGCCCGGCGACCAGGTCGTGGTGCCCGCCTACAGCTTCATCGCGACGGCCAGCTCCGTCGTGCTGGCCGGCGGCGTGCCGGTCTTCGCCGACATCGAGGAGCACGGCCACGGCATCGACCCGGCCTCCGTCGACGCCGTGGCCGGGCCGCGCACCACGATGGTCATGCCGGCGCACCTGTTCGACCGCCTGGCCGACCTGCGGGGCGTGTGCGAGGTCGCCCGGCGGCGCGACCTGACCGTGCTGGAGGACAGCGCCGAGGCCATCGGCATGCGCCTCGACGGCACGCACGCCGGGCTCGTCGGCGCGGGCGGCGTGTTGTCGTTCTTCCCGTCCAAGACGCTCGGGGCCATCGGCGACGCCGGAGCGCTGCTCACCGACGACGACGGCATCGCCGAGACCGCGCGGGCGCTGCGCCACCACGGCCGCGGCGGCCGCACCCTCGACCACTTCCCCGGCATCGCCAACCCCACGATCCTGCCCGGCTGCAACAGCAAGATGGACGACCTCCAGGCCGCCGTCCTGCTGGCCAAGCTCGCCAGGCTCGACGCCGACATCGCCCGCAGGTCCGAGCTGGCCACCCGTTACGACGCGCGGCTGCGCGACGTGCCCGGCGTGCTGGCCGTGCCGGGCGCGGCCCCGCCGCACCCGGGCGGCAACCGGGTCTGCTACGTCTACCTCGTCGAGGTCGAGTCCCGCGACGCCCTGGCGGCGCACCTGGCCGCGGCGGGCATCGGCACCGAGGTCTACTACCCGGTCCCGCTGCACCTCCAGCCCTGCTTCGCCCACCTCGGCCACGTCCGGGGCGACTTCCCGAGGGCGGAGGCGGCCTGCGAGCGGGCCCTCGCCCTGCCGCTCTACCCCGACCTGTCCGACGCCGCGGCCGACCGCGTGTGCGACGAGATCGAGGGCTTCTACCGAGGGCGGCGCGGATGAGCCGGGTGCCGTTCTTCGCCGCCGACCTGTTCGAGGCCGACCGGGCGACGCTGCTGCGCACGGTCTACGCCGTCGGCACCGGCGAGGCCCAGAAGTTCATCCTGGGCGAGCACACCGCCCGGTTCGAACGCGAGCTGCGCCACCGGCTCGGCGCGGCCGACGTCGTGGCCTGCTCCAGCGGCACGTCCGCGCTCACGCTGGTGCTGGCCGCCATGGACGTGGGCCCCGGCGACGAGGTCGTGGTGCCCGCCTTCGGCTGCGCCCCGCTGGCCGCCACGGTCGTCGGGGCAGGGGCGCGGCCGGTGTTCGCCGACGTCGACCCCGTGACGCTCACCGCCGACCCCGCCGCCGCCGAGTCACTGGTCACCGGGCGGACCAAGGCGGTGATGCCGGCCCACATGTTCTCCATGATGGCCGACATGCCGCGCTTCCGCGAGCTGGCCGACCGGCACGGCCTGCGGCTGGTCGAGGACTCCGCGCTGGCCCAGGGCGGCACGCTGGGCGGGCGGCCCGCCGGTCGGTGGGGGGACGCGGGCGTCTACTCGTTCGTGCAGGTCAAGACGTTCGGCATGCCGGGGGAGGGCGGGGTGGTGATCACCGACGACCCGGCCCTGGCGGCGCACGTACGGATGCTGCGCAACCACGGCCAGGACGGCGCCCGGCGCTTCCACCACCGCCGCGTCGGCCACAACAGCCGCTTCGACGAGGTGATGGCGGCCTTCCAGCTCCACCGGCTCGCCGGCCTGGACGACCGCCTGTCGCGCCGGGCCGAGATCGCCTCCTACTACTCCCGGCGTTTCGAGCCCCTGGCGGAACGCGGGATCGTGGCACCGCCCGTCGGAGGGGACGGGCGGTTCCACTACGTCTACACCGTGCTCACCGAGCACCGGGACGCGCTGGCGGCCCACCTGGCCGCCCACGACATCGCCACCCACGTCTACTACCCGCGCACGCTGCCCGCCCAGCCGGCCTTCGCCCGCTTCGCGCCGCCCGGCGCGTCCTGGCCGGTGGCCGAGTCCGCCGCCCGGCGCAACCTGTCGCTGCCGCTGCACCCGCGGCTCGCCGACGCCGAGGTCGAACGGATCGCCGACGCGGTCTGCGCGTTCGCCCACGGCTCCCCGCAGGAGAACCCATGACCGACCAGGTGGTCACCCGCGGCCTCGGCCCCTACGCGCGGCTGGCCAAGCTCGACATCTACGACTACTACCTGGGCCTGCCGCTGGTGTGGTCGCTGCTGCCGCCGGCCGGGCGATGGCAGCCGTACGCCGTCGGCCTGCTGCTGTCCGTGCTGATCGCCGAGGCGGCCGTGGTGGCCGCGATGGTCGGGTTCGACGACATCACCGGCCACCGCGACGGCAGCGACGCGGCCAACTACTCCTCCGACGCCGCCCGGCGCAGACTGGCCCGCAAACCGCTGGTCGCCGGCACGCTCACCGAGCGGCAGGCGCTGCGCTTCGCCTGGACGGCCACCGCGATCAGCGCCGTGCTGTGGGCCGCGGTCGTGGCCGCCGCCCCCCACCGGCCCGCGTGGGTGGTCGTGACGGCGGCGGCGTGCGTGGTCGCGGCCGTGCAGTACTCGTGGGGGCTCAAGCTCAGCTACCGGGGGTTCCAGGAGCTGTTCCTCGTCGGGCTCGGCGTGGGGTGGGTGCTGGTGCCGTACGGGCTGCTGACCGGGCAGGCGAGCGGGTTCGTGGCGGTGCAGGCGGTGCTCTTCGGGCTCGGGCCGATGATCTTCGGCCTGTACTCCAACACCAACGACGCCCGCGGTGACCGGGAGGCCGGGCGGTTCACCGTCGCGGCGCGGACGTCCCCGCGGGTCAACGCCGCCTTCGTCACCGCGGTGAGCGCGGCCGAGAGCCTGGTCGTCGGGTGGGCCGTGGCCGCCGGGGTCGCGCCCTGGTGGTTCCTGGGCGTGCTCGTGCCGCTGGTCTCCCTCCGCGTCACCCAGCTGGTGATCGGGTTCGTCCGCGCAGACGTGCTGCGGGCCCGGCGGGTGGCGATCCGCACCCACCGAGTCACCGTCGGCGTGCTCATCCTGGCCAACCTGGTCCTGGCATGAACGTGGACGTCGCGGTGGTGGGCGCCGGGCCGGCGGGCCTGGCGGCGGCGTACGCGCTGGACCGGGCCGGGCTCGCGGTCCGCGTCCTGGAGGCGGCCGAGGCGGTGGGCGGGCGGATGCGCACGCTCCGGGCGCGGGGCTGCCTGATCGACACCGGCGCCGAGATGTTGCCGTCCGCGGACGGCTACCCGGCCACCTGGCGGCTGATCAGGGCGGTCGGCCTCGACGCGGCGGCCGTGCCGAGGGTGCGCGACGCCGTCGGCGTGTGGCGCGACGGGCGCGTCCACCCGCACGTCGGCCGCCCGCTCGGGCTGCTCACGGGCGCCGGCCTGCCGCCGCGCGCCCGCCTCGACCTGGTACGCCTGCGCCTCCGCCTGGCCCGCGGCCGTCCGGGCCCGGAGGCGGCCACCGTCGCCGACCTGGTCGGGAAGTACCATCCCGACCTGCGCGCGTTTCTCGTCGAGCCGCTGGTCGCGGGGTTCTTCGGCTGGGACGCCGGGCGTTCGTCCGCCGCGGTCTTCGCCGAGCACCTGGCCAGCACCGGGAGCACGAACACCTGGCACACCTACCGAGACGGCATGGACACCCTGGCCAGGGTGCTCGCCGCCGGGCTCGACGTGGTCACCGGGCACGAAGTGACAGGGGTGGTCCCGTGCCCGGGAGGGGTGCGGCTGGAGTCGCCGCGGGGGAGCGTGAGCGCGCGGGCGGCGGTCCTGGCCGTTCCCGCGCCCGTGGCGGCCCGGCTGCACCCCGGCGCCCCGCCGGAGGAGCGGGCGTACCTGGAGGCGTGCACGTACGCGCCCATGCTGCGGCTCAGCCTCGTCCTGTCCCGGCCGGCGGCGCCCGGCCGGCGCGGGTTCGCCACGCTCGTGCCCGCGGCCGAGGACCCCGTGCTCAACGTGATCACCGTCGACCACCACAAGCACCCGGGCCGGGCCCCCGCCGGCACCGGGCTCATCTCGCTCATCACCTCGCCGCAGGGCACGGCCGCGCTCATGGGGGAGAGCGACGAGAAGGTCGCCGACCAGCTCGTCGGGCGCGCCGAGCGGTTCATGCCCGGCCTGGCCGGCCGGGTGGCCCGCTTCCACGTGCACCGCTTCCCGCACGGGCTGCCGGAGGCGACGCCGCGGGCGCTGGCGCTGCGGGCGGCGTTCGAGGGGCGTCCCGGGGCGGCGGTCGACTACGCCGGCGACTGGGTCGCCCTGCGGCCGTGCAGCGAGGGCGCGGTCGCGGCGGGGGAACAGGCCGCCGCGCGGGTGCTCGCCCGCCTGTCGTAGCCGCCCGCCCGCCGTCCGCCCGCTGTCCGCCCGCCTGTCAACGACGTACGCGCATGGAGAGAAAGCAGATGGCCTTCTTCACCCGGCCCATCGAGTTGGGCACCCTTTTCGACGACCTCGCCGATCGCGGACGCGGGACCGGCGTGCACGTGAGCCGTCCCCTGGACATCGCCCCCCACCTGGGCGCCGACCTCGACCTGCCGGACCTGGCCGAGCTGGTCAGGGAGGCGGCCGGCTGGCTGGCCGCCGCCGGCGCGCGCCGGGGTGACCGGGTCGCCGTCGTCAAGCGCAACCACTGGGACTACGTGCTGCTGTCCTGCGCCGCCGCGCGCATCGGGGCGGTGCCCGCCACACTGTCCGCCGACCTGCCGCCCGACGTGCTGGAGATCCTGCTCAAACGGCTGGAGCCCGCGCTGCTCGTCACCGACTCCGCCCTCGCCGCCCGGCCCGGCGTGGCCGTCCAGGCGCCGCGCACCCTGGTCCTCGACGGCACGGCGAAGGGGCTGCTGTCGCTGGACGACGTCCGCGGCTGGGCCGTGCCGCCGGTGCACCGGCCCGCGCTGGACGACCCGCTGGCCGTCATGCACACCTCCGGGACGACCGGGGTGCCCAAACTCGTCGTGCACTCCACCCGTACGCTGCTGCGCCGCTTGGCCGGGTTCGAGGCCCACCGGTGGCCGGTGCTGGGCAGCCGTCCCGACGACGTCGTGGCGAGCGCCATCTCCTTCGCCCACGGGCGGGCCCTGGCCTGGACCGCGAGCGTGTTGTGGCTCGGCCCCGCCAAGGTGCTGGCCGTCTCCGCGCCCGGCTGGGAGGAGGCCGGCCCGTTCCTGGCCCGGCACCGGCCCACGACGCTGGAGGCGCTGCCGGCCACGTACGTGCGGTGGCAGCGGCGCGCGCTCGGCGAGGCCGGCCCGTTCGCGCGGGTGCGCCTGTACATCAGCACGTTCGACGCCGTGCACCCGCCCACCGTGCGCGCCTTCCTGAACGCCACCCGGCGCCGGCGGCCGGTGTGGATGCAGGGCTGGGGGCAGAGCGAGACCGGGCCGCTCACCTTCCGCCTGCTCACCCGCCGGTCCATGGCGGACGACGACGGCCGCCACCCCACCACGCGCGACCTCGGACGTCCGGTGCCCACGCGGACCCGGCTGCGGGTGGTGGACCGCGAGACGTTGCGTCCGCTGCCGCGCGGCGCGAGCGGGCTCGTGGTCTGCCGCACCAAGGCCCTGTGCCTCGGGTACGTCGGCGAGCAGGAACGGTGGCAGGGCAAACGGCTCGGAGGGTGGTGGCACACCGGGGACGTCGGGACGCTCAGCCGTACCGGCCGGGTGCGGTTCGTGGACCGGGAGACCGACACGATCCCCGGCGCGAGCTGCGTGGAGCTGGAGGACGTGATCGACGACCGGCTGCCCGAAGTGCTGGAGTGCGTGATCCTGGGCGTTCCCGGACGGCCGTCCCTGCCGGTCGTGGTCACCGAGGACGGCGGCCTCGACCGCGACGCGTGGCGGCGGGCCGTCGCCGACCTGCCCGAACTGGCAGACCCCGTGGTGATCACCTGGGACCAGGTCCCCCGCACCGGCACGGGCAAGGTCCGCAGGACGGCGCTGCGCGAGCTGCTGGGCGAGACCCCCGACACGTACGGCACCGGGCGGTGGACGTGACGCCGGGGACGCGGGCCGCCGGCCGGTCCGTCGCCGAGCGGGAGGCGGTCGCCTGGCCGCTGGCGGGCGTGGTCGTGCGGGCGCGCGGCGAGTCGGTGGCGTTGCGGGTGGCCGTCCAGCGGTTGTGCGCGCTGGGCTGCGAGGTCCGGTTCGACGGCGCGCCGCCGCCGGACGGGTCGCCCGCCGGGTGGCTGGGGGTCGCCTCCGCGCCGTTCGGCAGGCCGGGGGAGGCGCTGCCGGAGTGCGGGATCGGCTGGTCGGGGCCGGTCGGGGTGCCGATGGAGGGCGAGCGCGACGTGCAGGCGGCCTGCGGGATCGCCCACGTGCACGGGCGGGCCGCCGGCGGGCCGAGGGCGCTGCGCCTGGACTACGCGTCGGTGTGCGCGGGGGTGCTCACCGCCCAGGCGCTCACGGCGGTCCTGCTCGCCCTGCTGCGGGGCGGGCCCGCGCTGGCGGCGCGCACGTCCGTGGCGCAGGCGGCGCTGCTCGCGCTCACCCAGTACATCGCCGTCGCCACCTGTGAACGCTGCGACCCGCCCCTCTCCGCCGGACGCGTGCCGTCCCCGGGAGCGGGGCGGGTGCCGCCGTTCCGGTCGGCGGACGAGGTGCGGTTCGAAATCGAGACGTTCGACGCGGAGTGCTGGCGGCGGTTCTGGGACCTGCTCGGCGCCGAGCCGAGGGCCGCGGCGGCGGGCTGGCCGCCGTTCCAGCAGCGGTTCGCGACGGCGACCTGCACGCTGCCGGCCGGGCTGGGCCGGACGGCCGCCGCCGCCGGTTACCGGGACGTCGTGGCGGCCGCCGCGGACGCCGGCGTCAGCGTGCTGCCCGTACGGGACGCGGACGCGCCGCTGGCGCCCCCGCCCGCCTCGCCGTGGCGGCTGCGCGCGCTGACCGAGGCCGCCACCGAGGACGCCACCGAGGCCGCCGCCGGGGAGCCGGCCGGCCTGCCGCCGCTCGCCCGGGACGCCCGGGGCCCGCTGGCCGGGCTGCTCGTCGTGGAGTCCACCAACCGGGTGCAGGGACCGCTGGCCGGACACGTGCTCGGCCTGCTCGGCGCGGACGTCGTACGCCTTGAGCCGCCCGGCGGGGACCCGCTGCGCGGCGTGCCGCCCATGGCGGGGCCGACCTCGGCCCGGTTCCTCGCGCTCAACCGCGGCAAACGCGCCCTCGAAGCCGACCTCAAGTCCGCCGCCGGACGCCGGGCCGCCCTGCGCCTGATCGCCTGCGCCCACGTGTTCCTGCACAACTGGCCGCCCGGACGGGCCTGCTCGTACGGGCTGGACCACGACGACCTCGCGCCCGTCCGGCCGTCCCTGGTGTACGCGCAGGCCGGGGGGTGGGCCGAGGCGCTGCCCCCGCCGCAGCCCATGGGCACCGACTACCTGGTGCAGGCCTACAGCGGGGTGGCGGCGCGGCTGGCCGGACCCGGCGAGCAGCCCGCGCCGTCCCTGATGACGCTGACCGACGTGCTGGGCGCGCTGATCAGCGCGGAAGCCGTCGTCGCGGCGCTGGTGGCGCGCGCCCGCACCGGCGCCGGCGTCCGCGCCGGGACGGCGCTCATCGACGCGGCCCGCCTGCTGCGCGCCACCCCGCCCGGGACGCCGCCGGGGATCCGGGAGACCGCGCCCGTGACGGATCTGGCCGCCATGGCCGACGACCCGGCGTTCCACCGGGTGCTCGACCGTACCCCGCAAGCCGCCTACAGCCGTGCCCCCTGGACGTTCGTGCCAGCCCCCCACCACGAGGAGGCCCTCTGAATGCGTACCGACCCCCTGCCCTGGACGTCGGCCAACGGGATCGTCCTGGCCGACCGCGTGCCCGCGGGCGTGCGCGCGGCGTGGACCGCCCGCGGCCTGTGCCCCGGCCTGGACCTGTACAGCCTGTTCAGCCGGCACGTGCGGCGCACGCCGGAGCGCGAGGCGGTCGCCGACGAGACCGGCTCGCTCGACTTCGCCGGCTTGGACGCCCGCGTGCGCCGGGCCGCCGCCGCACTGGCCGCCGCCGGGCGGGGAACGGCCGACATCATCGCCGTCCTGCTGCCCAACGGGCGCGACGCGGTGGTGGCCGAGCTGGCGGTGGCCGCCGTCGGCGCGGTGGCCCTGCCCATCCCGCACACGCGGGGACGGCGCGACATCGCGGGCCTGCTGAACAGGTCCCGGGCGGCCGCGCTGATCACCGTGCCCGAGCTGGCCCTGGGGCTGCGGGCCGGGCTGCCGTACCTGGAGCAGACGTGGACGTTCGGCCCGCCCACGCCCGGCGCCCGATCGCTCGACGAGGTGGCCGAGCACGACGTCCGCGCGTGGCGGCCCGCGTGCCCGGACGCCGAGCGGCCCGCCCGGATCCTGCTCTCCTCCGGCACCGAGTCCGAGCCGAAGATGGTCGCCTACTCCCACAACGCCATGGCCGGCGGCCGGGGCGCCTACCTGCGGGCCGTGCTGGGCGAGGACGGGCCCACGCGCAACCTGCTGCTGGTCTCGCTGGCCTCCTCGTACGGCTCCTGCGGCACCTCCGTCCTGCTGGCCCGGCACGGCGGCACGCTGATCCTGCGCGCCCGCTTCGACGCCGCCGACGCGTTGCGCGCCGTCGAGCGGCACCGCCCCACCCACCTGTACGGCGTCCCGACGATGTTGCGCCGCATGGCCGACTCGGCGGCCGAGGCCGACCTGTCGTCGCTGCGCCGCGTCGTCAGCAGCGCCCAGCCCCTGCACGGCGAGGCCAGGCAGGCGTGCGCCCGCCGCTTCGGCGTGCCGCTCGTCAACGTGTACGGCTCCACCGACGGCGTCAACTGCCACACCGGCCGCGCCCCGGACCGGTGGGCCCCCGGCCTGGCCGGAACCCCGGACCCCGCCGTCGCCGAGATCACGATCCGGGACGCCGAGGGCGAGCCGGTGCCGCCGGGCGAGCCGGGCGAGATCTGGGCCCTCGGCCCGATGACCCCCCTGTGCTACGTCGCCGCCCCCGACCTGGACGACCGCTACCGCGCCCCCGGCGGCTGGGTCCGCACCGGCGACCTGGGCCGCCTCGACCCCGACGGCACGCTGTGGGTCCTCGACCGGATCAAGCGCGTCGTGATGCGCGGCGGCCTCAGCATCTCCCCGGCCGAGGTCGAGCGCGAGCTCAGCGCCCATCCCGACGTCGCCGACGCCTTCTGCGTCCCGGTGCCGGACGACGACCTGGGGGAGCGCATGTGCGCCTGCGTGTCGCCGCGGCCCGGCGCGAGACCGCCGTCCCCGGCCGAGCTGATCGTCTACCTGCGCGAGGAACGCGGCCTGGACCGGCGCAAACTTCCCGAACGGTTCCTCTGGCTGCCCGAACTGCCGCTCGGCCCGACCGGCAAGGTCTGCGCCGCCACCCTCACCCGCCTGGCCGCGCAGTCGGCGGTGCCCGTCCCGCGCAGCCCGATGAGGAGCGGCCGATGAGCCGGACCGCCTACGTGTTCGGCGAGCGCCGCGACCACGTCGCCGAGCAGCACCGCTGCCTGGAGCTGGCCTACGACCCGATGACCATCGAACGCCTGGCCGAGGCGGGCGTCGGGCCCGGCATGCGGTGCCTGGAGGTGGGCGCGGGCGGCGGCAGCGTGGCGGAGTGGCTGGCCCGCCGCGTCGGATCGGCCGGGAGCGTGCTGGCCACCGACGTCGAGCCCGCCTTCGAGCCCGTGGCCCCACGGCTGGAGGTGGTCAGGCACGACATCGTCCGCGACCCGCTGCCGGAGGCCGCGTTCGACGTGGTGCACGCGCGGCTGGTGCTGCTGCTCCTGCCGGAGCGGCTGGCCGTGCTGGACCGGCTCGTCCGGGCGCTCAAGCCGGGCGGCGTGCTGCAGCTGGACGAGTTCGACATCACCTACGGCCCCGGGCTGCTGATGCCCGACCCGGCCTCGGCCGAGCTCTACGAGACGTTCATGCAGGCCAAGATCCGCGTGATGACGCGCGCCGGGGTGGACGTGGCCTGGGGACGTCACGCGGCGGCGGCGATGCGGCGGGCCGGGCTGACCGGCGTCGACCCCAGGCCCCGGGTGGAGTCGTGGGACGCGCGCTCGCCCGGGGCGCGGCTGGTCGCCCACCACACCAGGCATCTGCGCGACCGGTTCGCCGAGGAGGGACTGACCGACCGGCAGCTCGCCGACGTGCGCGCGCTGCTGGCCCATCCGGACTTCCGCGCCACCTCGTGCGTGACCTACTCCGTGCAGGGCCGCCGTCCCCTGGAGGTGGCGTGATGCGCATCGACCTGCACGGCGCCGCGCCCGGCGTGCACGCCGCGATGGCCCGCTTCGACGCCGCCGCGAGCCGGGAGCTCGATCCCGCGCTCGCCGAGCTGGTCCGGGTGCGGGCCTCGCAGCTCAACGGCTGCGCGGTCTGCCTGGGCCTGCACACCCGCGCCGCCCTGGAGGCGGGCGAGGACGCCGAACGCCTGCACACCCTCGCCCTCTGGCGCGACAGCACCCTGTTCACCGGGCCCGAACGCGCGGCGCTGGCGCTCACCGAGTCGATGACCAGGATCGCCGAGGCCGGGGTGCCGGAGGAGGTGTTCGACGCGGCCCGCGAGCACTTCGACGAGACCGCGCTGGCCCACCTGCTGTGGACGATCGCCGCCATCAACGTCTGGAACCGGGTGGCGATCGCCGCCGGTCTACCCGCCGGATAGGCGGCGGCTGTGGCACGATCGAGGCATGCTATCCCGTACGGAGGTGGCCTTAGCGGGCCTGATCGTGCTCACGCTGACCGGCGGTTGCGCCGACCCGGCGACCCAGCGGGTGTCCCTGATGAACGACCCGTCCGCGCCGCCGTCGTCCAGCCTGGCGCCGGCCATGCCGCGCGTCGCCACGGACGCCCCGGCGATGCCGGGCGGGACTCCGTCGCCGTCGTACTTCCGGCCGCCGCCGTTGGTTCCGGCGACCTCCCTGGCCGAGCCCATGGCGACGGGCAAGCCCCTGACGGCGACCGGGCCGCCGCGCTTCTTCGTCGCCGCCCGGACGCCGATCTTCTCCTTTGCGGACTCGTCCAAGACGGCAACTGCCACGCCGGTGCCGCCCGCCGTGAACGACGCCGTGACGGGCGCCTTCGTGGCGGCCGTGCCGCTGCCGCCCGGGGTGCGCTCGTCCTGGCACCTCGTCGCCGCCGCCCCCGACAACCGCACGTTCGTGCTGGCCGGATGGACGGGGCTGGACACGCCACTCCGGCTCTTCCGCATCCGTCTCGACGAGAAGGGACGGCCCGGCGAGCCGGAGCTCGTGCCCGACCTGGAACCCGAGCCAGACCAGGTGACCGCGATGGCGCTCAGCCAGGACGGCACCAGGCTCGCCTACACCGTCACGCTCATCGGCGGCGGGACGAAGGTGGCTGTCCTCGATCTGGCCACCGGGCGGCGGCGGGACTGGGTCACCCGGGAGAGCACCGCCGTCATGGGCCTGGCCTGGGCCCCCGACGGACGGCGGGTGGCCACGGTGCTGGGCCGAGGGGGCCTCAGCGTGCTCGACCTGGGGAACGCGGGCACCGATCTGATCGCCGCGTCGCGGCCGGTAAGGCCGGACAGGGCGGTGTGGAGCCCCCAGTCGGTGGCCTTCACCCCCGACGGGGGCGCCCTGCTCTACTCCGCCGGTCACGACGTCGAGCGGGTGCCGATCGCGGGCGGCCGGCCCCAGGTGGTGGCCCGGCTGACCCTGCCGCGGGGAGCCTCGCTGGGCCTTCGCTTCAGCATCGACGGGACCGGCAGGCAACTGCTGTACACGGACGGGTGGCGGGCGCACCGGGTCGACCTCGCCGACGGGTCCGCCACGTCGGTCCCGATCGACGCGGGCGAGCGCTCGGGGGAGGGCGAGTCACCGGTCGCCGCCTGGTGAGGGGTCAGGCGCCGAGGTGCTGGGCCTCGTGTTCCCATTGGTCGCGGGGCTGGGTGTGCAGACGCCAGTAGTGCTCGGCGATGTCGTCGGGGTCGAAGGCGGTGCCCGGGGCGACCACGCCGGCCACCGTGACGCTGGCCACGTGCACGCCGTCCGCGCCGTACTCCTGGTCGAGCAGGGGCACCAGGGTTCGTACGCCGGCCTTGCCCAGTGACAGGCTCACGTAGTCCGGCTTGGGATGCGGCATGCCGCCGGTGACGATGAACGTGCCGCCGCCGCGCCCGGCCATCCCCGGCGCCACGTGGGCGGCGGCGGTGAGCGCCCCGACGACGTTGACCGCGTACGCGTCGAGCTGGGCGCGCGCCGGCAGCTCCCCGGGCCGGTCGGCCTGGACGATCGCGGCGTTGTACACCACGACGTCGGGCGGGCCCAGCTCGGCGGCCGTCTTGTCGAGCGCGGCGCGCAACGCGTCCTCGTCGGTGCTGTCGGCGACCGCCGTGGCGACCGGCACCCCGTAGGAGGACAGGGACGCCGCCGCCGACTCCACCGTCCGCGCGCTGCGCGCGATCAGGCCGACCGGCAGCCCCTCGGCGGCGAACCGGCGCGCCACCGCCTGCCCGATCCCCGGCCCCGCCGCGATGATCACTGCTCCGGACACCTTCATCTCCCATCTGTAGTGGCGACAATGGGGACGATAAAGGGTCACATCCATGTGAAGGTCAACCCGGAGGTTCCATGCGAATCGGCGATCTCGCCCGGCAGACCGGAGTGAGCCGCAGGCTGCTGCGCTACTACGAGGACCAGGGCCTGCTCACACCGCTGCGCCGGCCGAACGGCTACCGCGAGTACGCCGAGTCCGACGTCGCGGAGGTGCGCCACATCCGCGCGCTGCTCGAAGCCGGCCTGCCCACGTCGGTCATCACCAGGGTGCTGCACTGCGTCCACGACGACGGCGCCGACATGGTGCCCTCCTCCTGCCCCGAGATGATGGACAACCTCAACCGCGAGCGCGCCCGCATCAGCGGCGAGATCAGCCGCCTGGCGGCTTCGCGGAAGGCGCTCGACTCCATGCTCGCCACCGCCCGCGAGCCTGCCGAGAGGAAGCATCCGCCCAGGTGAGAGGATGGACGGCATGGATCTGGGGGCCATCCGGACGATGAGTCGCGAGGAGTGCCTGACGCTGCTGTCCACGGTTCCCGTGGGCCGGGTGGCGTGGGCGCGGCCGGGCGGCACGATCATCGTGCTGCCGGTGAACTTCACGCTCGACGCCGACACCGTCGTGTTCCGGATCCCGCCCGGCCGCATCCTGGAGGCGATCGAGCACCGTGTGCCGATGGCGTTCGAGGTCGACGACATGGAGCCGGCCATGCGCACCGGGTGGAGCGTGCTGGTGACCGGTGTCGCGGAGGTCGTCCGGGATCGGGAGGAGGCCGGGCGGCTGGAGCGGCTGACCGGCGCGCCCTGGCCGGAGCTGGCCGATCCGGTGCTCGTCCGGCTGCCGTTGCACCGCGTGTCCGGGCGTCGCCTGCCGCTGCATCCGGGCGGGGTGGTGGTCGAGCGCCTCGGCGGGGAGGCGTGAGGCCGCGGCAGGCTCACACCGGCGGGACGAGCGTGAAGTAACGGTCGAGCAGGGCCCGGTCGCCGCGGACGTCGAGCCGGTCGGCGGGCAGCCGGCGCCACAGGTGCAGCAGCAGGTCGGAGGCCGTTCCGACGAGCTCTACCGCGCCCGTCGAGTCGCCGGTGAGCCGGACGTCGTCGCCGTCGAAGCACACCGCCCACACTCCCGGCCCGTCGCTCTGGCGGAACAGGTAGCGCTCGCCCGCGCCGGGCAGGGCCTGCGTCCAGGACCTGCGGGCCGGGGCCATCACCTCGAAGACCTGGGTGACGGCGTCGGCGGCGAACGCGGCGTCGATCGGGGCGGCCGTGCCGAGCGCGTTCTCGGCGTCCCAGCGGTGGACGGCCGCCTCGATGGCCTGCATGCGCTGCCAGAACCCGACGGTCTGCTCGGCGGACCACGTCCAGGCGGGGTCGTCGGGGGAGGCGGCGGAGAAGCGCGCTCCGAGCCGCGCGGCGCCCTCGGCGAACCAGTCGAGCACGGCCGGGGGCACCGGCCCGGTGTTGGGCGCGCGGTCGGGATGGGGCCAGTCGCCGAAGTCCGCCGGCAGGCCGAGGACGGCGACGTCGGCGGGGTCGGGCAGCCCGGGAAGGCGCTCGTCGATGACGGCGTGCACGTGCCGGTGCACCGCGCCCAGGTGGATGACCAGGTCGGCGACCGACCACCCGGGACAGGACGGCACGAGGGGCGCGCCACCCGACGCGGTCGCCCGCCGCGCGGCCGCCTCGAACGCACGTGCCTCGCGGTGGAAGTGCGCGACATGATCCATGGACTCGCTCCGATCGGCTGGGTGCGGAGGTCGGATGACGTTTATGCGCGGGACGGAACCGCTCGAAACTGTACCGGTCGGCCGGTACAGTAATGGCCATGCCACGACCCAGTTCCAAGGACCGGCTGCTCGACGCCGCCGCCGACGTGCTGCTGACGGAGGGCGCGGAGTCGCTGACGCTGGAGGCGGTCGCCCGGCGGGCGGGCGTCTCCAAGGGCGGCCTGTTCTACCACTTCCCGACCAAGCAGGCCCTGGTCGCCGCCATGGTCGCGCGGCTGACCGACGCCTTCGACCAGGCGCTGGCGGCGGCGGGCGGCCGGCCGGGCGACTTCCTGCGGGCGTACGTGCGGGCCACGATCCCCGAACGGCACACCGCCTCCGTCCCGGCCGACCGGGTCACCGTCGCGCTGCTGGCGGGCGTGCTGGTC
Source organism: Nonomuraea sp. NPDC048881 (assembly GCF_040649795.1). NCBI lineage: Bacteria > Bacillati > Actinomycetota > Actinomycetes > Streptosporangiales > Streptosporangiaceae > Nonomuraea > Nonomuraea sp. NPDC048881. The sequence goes on along the minus strand of NZ_JBEZGC010000027.1, from coordinate 8,612 downwards.
GACCCGGCCGGGCTGGAGCCGCTGCGCGAGCGGTTCGCCGCCTGGCAGGCCCGGCTGGCCGACGACGGCATCGACCCGGCCGCCGCGACCGCCGTCCGGCTGGCGGTGGACGGCTGGTGGGCCGCCCGCCTGCTCGGCCTCGGCGAACCCGGCCCCGGCCTGCACGAACCCACCCGCCGCTACCTGATGGAGGCCATCGATCGTGCTGCGCGCGACTAAGGCGTTGATGCTGCTGACGGATGTCGGCTTCGTGGCCTACTTCACGATCACCGGCCTCGGCCTGATCCCGCCCGAGTGGGCCTTCGCCGACTATGCCGATCCGCTGATGGCCGACTGGAACTGGTCGTTCCTCTGGATCGACCTCCTGGCCAGCGCCACCGGCCTGACCAGCCTGTGGCTGCTGCGCCGGCGCTCGCCAGCGGGCGAGCCGCTGATGCTGGTCTCGCTGGTGCTGACGGCGGCCTCGGGGCTGATGGCGATCGCGTTCTGGACGCTGCGCGGCGACTTCTCGCCCGCCTGGTGGATCCCCAACCTCTACCTGCTGCTCTTCCCGCTGCCGGCGATCGCCGCGCTCACCGCCCGGGGAAGAATTCCGCGCTCTGGACGTATTCCATCGCCCTGACGAACCCGGGGTCGGCCAGGCGGCGCTCCGCCTCCTCGGCGGAGACGTCCTCGACGTGGGTCTGGATCCACCACAGGTTGCCCAAGGGGTCGCGCACCCGGCCGACGAGGTCGCCGAAGAACAGGTGCGTGACGTCGGTGACGGACGTGCCGCCCGCCTCGACCGCGCGGCGGTGGACGGCTTCCGCGTCGGGCACGTACAGGCGGAGGAAACCGGGCGTCGCGGGCCATTCGGGCCGGGCGTCGAACATCATCACCACGGCGTCCCCGATCCGCACCTCGGCGTGCTGGACGTCGCCGTCCGGGCCGGTCATCCGGCCCAGCTCGACGGCGTCGAAAGCGGCCTTGAGCCAGTCGATCAGCCCGGCCGTGTCGCGCGAGATGATCCACGGCGTCACGGTGGTGTAGCCCTCGGGGACAGGGTTGACGGTCATGATGTGCCTCCTCGATCGGTGCGTCGAGACGACGTTAGAAGGCCAGTAGGTCAATTCTCGTCCTACATCGGCGGCATTCTTGGACCATGACGTCCTTGCGGTTGCTGAGCCTGCTGTCGCTGCTCCAGACCCCGCGCGAATGGCCGGGCGGCGAGCTGGCCGAGCGGCTCGGGGTCAGCCGCCGCACGGTCCGGCGCGACGTCGAGCGGCTGCGCGACCTCGGCTACCCGGTGGTCGCCACCATGGGCGCGGACGGCGGCTACCGGCTGGTCGCGGGCGCGGCCATGCCGCCGCTGCTGCTGGACGACGAGGAGGCCGTCGCCATCGCCGTGGGCCTGGTGACCGCGGCCCGGCATCCCGTGCAGGGCATCGAGGAGGCGTCGGTGCGCGCGCTGGCCAAGCTGGAGCAGGTGCTGCCGTCCCGGCTGCGCCACCGGGTGGCCTCGCTCGGCGCCGCGACCGTCCCGCTGCCCGGCGCCGAGGGGTTCGACGTCGATCCGGGCCGGCTCACGACGCTGGCCATGGCCGTCGCGAACCGCGAACAGGTGCGCTTCCGGTACCTGGCGGGCGACGGCGCGCGCAGTGCCCGGCTTGTGGACCCGTACCGGCTGGTGGCCGCCGGGCGGCGCTGGTACCTGCTGGCCCACGACCACGACCGGGACGACCGGCGGCTGTTCCGCGTCGACCGCATGGACGACGTACGGGCCACGGGCGCCCGGATCACCACGACCGAGCCGGCGGACCCCGCCGCGTACGTCGCCGCCAAGCTCTACTCGGGCGCGCCCACGTACGAGGCGGTGGTGACCCTGCACGCGCCCGCCGAGGTCGTGGCCCGCGCGATCCCCGGCGAGCTCACCCCGCTGGACGCGCACACCTGCCTCCTGCGCGCCTCCGCCGACACCCTGGACTGGCTGGCCTTCCGGCTGATCACGCTCGGCTGCGAGTTCGAGGCGCACGAGCCGCCCGAGCTCGTCGCCCACCTTCAGGGGCTGGCCGCCCGGCTCACCCGCGCGAGCGCGCCAGGAACTCCAGCACCAGCGGGCTCGCCACCTCGCGGAACTCCTCGAAGTAGGCGTGCCGCGCCCCCTCGATGAGCCGCAGCTCCGCCCCCGGGATGCGCCCGGCCAGCAGCGGGGCGTTGGCGGCCGGGTTGAACACGTCGTCGGCGCCGTGCACGACCAGCGTCGGCGCGGTGATGGCGGGCAGCACGGCCCAGGCGTCGTGCCCGGCGCTGGCGGCCAGGTGGCGGCGGCGCGCGTGGGCGGGCATGCCCGGATCGCCCACCGTCCGGTACGGCCCCGGATGCGTGGCCAGCCAGCCCGGCGTGTACATCAGCTCCAGCAGCGCCCGCCCGGCGGCGGCCCGGTCGGGTTGCGCGAGCGCCCTGCGCACGTCGGCGCCGCGTTCCAGGCCGTGGACGCCGCCGGGGGAGGTGCAGCCGAGCACCAGCGCCCCGACCCGGCCGGGATGGTCGGCGGCCAGCCACTGGGCCACCCGGCCGCCCATCGACGTGCCGTAGACGTCGGCGCGGGCGACGCCCAGCTCGTCGAGCACGGCCAGCACGTCTTCGGCGAACCCGCGGGTGGTGTAGGGCTCGTCGGGCTTGTCGCTGTCGCCGGTGCCGCGGTAGTCGAAGGTGATCGTGCGGTGGGCGCGGTCGAAGTCGTCGCGGACCGGGTCCCACCAGCGGTGGTCGTTGGCCTGGCCCTGGAGCAGCACGAGCGCGGGACCGCTGCCGCGGACCTGGTAGGACAGCTTGACGCCGCCCGTCGTCATGGCGAAAGGCACGCCTTCGATGGTGTCACGGCGACGCCCGTGCCCTTGACGGAGTGAGTGCTCACTCCGTACCGTTGACGGTATGACGAACGAGACGAGCCGGCGGAGAGCGCCGGCGATGAGCCCAGAACGACGCCGCGAGATGATCGTTAAGGCCGCCCTCCCCCTGGTGGTGGAGTACGGCACCTCCGTGACCACCGCCCAGGTCGCCCGCGCGGCCGGCATCGGCGAGGGCACGATCTTCCGCGCCTTCGGCGACAAGGAGGCGCTGCTCGCCGCCTGCATGGCCGAGGCGCTGCGCCCCGACGACACCCTCGCCCACGTGTCCGCGATCTCCCTCGACCTGCCGCTGGCCGACCGGCTGGTGGAGGCCGCCGAGGCACTGCGCGGCCACCTGGCCAGGATGGGCGCGGTCGCGGGCGCCCTCGCCACCACGGGCGGCCTGCGCCGCCCCGCCCCCGGAGGCGAGCCCCGCCCGGCACCCGGAGGCGAGGCCCGCCCGGCACCCGGAGGCGAGCCCCGCGCCGCCGAGGGGGGCGGGCGGCCCGGGTCCGGGCGGGAGGAGTCGATGGCTGCCTCCCGCGAGGCCCTGGCCGGGCTGTTCGAGCCCGAGCGCGACCGGCTCAGGCTGGCCCCCGAGCGCCTGGCCGAGGCGTTCCAGTTCCTGGTGATGGCGGCCGGCCGCGGCCCGTCCCCGCTGGGCTCGGAAGAGCTGGTGGACCTGTTCCTGAACGGCGCGCTCGGGACGGGCGAACGCCCTTGACCGACCTCTACGAGGACCTCGCGCCCCGCCGCCGCACGGCGGTCACCTTCGCCTTACTCGGCTGCGCCTTCCTGGGCATGCTCGACGGCACCGTCGTCGGCACCGCGCTCCCGCGCATCGTCGCGCAGGTCGGCGGCACCACCTCCTGGTACGTCTGGCTGATCACCGCCTACCTGCTCACCTCGTCGGTGAGCGTCCCCATCTACGGCCGCTTCTCCGACCTGTACGGCCGCCGCCGCCTTCTCCTCTCCGGCCTCGCGATCTTCCTGGGCGGCTCCCTGGCCTGCGGGCTCGCCGGCTCGATGGAGGTCCTGATCGTCAGCAGGGCCGTCCAGGGGGTCGGCGCGGGCGCGCTGCTCACCCTGGGCATGGCCCTGATCCGCGACCTCCATCCGCCGCACCGGAGCGAGGGCCTGATCCGCATGCAGACCCTGCTGGCCGCCATGATGATCGTCGGCATGGTCGGCGGGCCGCTGGTCGGGGGCCTGCTGGCCGACCACGCGGGCTGGCGCTGGGCGTTCCTGGTCAACCTGCCCGCCGGGGCGCTCGCGGCCGCGCTGATCGCGCTGCTGCTGCCCGACCGGCGTCCGCCGCGCACCTCGGGCAGGCTCGACGCGGCCGGGATCGCGCTGCTCACCGCGGGCCTGTCGCTGGTGCTGATCGGCCTGAGCCTCAAGGGCAACACCGGCCGCGGCTGGAGCGACCCGGCCGTGCTCGGCTCGCTGCTCGGCGGGGTGGCGCTGCTGGTCGCGCTCGTCCCCGTCGAGCGGCGGGCGGACACGCCGGTGCTGCCGCCGCGGCTGATGCGCCGCCGCACGTACGCGGCGCTGCTCGCGGGCGGGTTCTTCTTCCAGGTGGCGGGGCTGCCCGCGGGCGTGCTGCTGCCGCTGTACCTCCAGCACGTGCGCGCCTACTCGGCCACGGTGTCCGGCCTGCTGCTGCTCCCGATGCTGGTGGGCATGATCGCCGGGAACCGGCTGACGGCCGTCCTCGTGCTGCGGTCCGGCCGTACCAGGCCGGTGCTGCTGACCGGGGCCGCGCTGGTCACCGCCGGCACGCTCGCCTTCGCCGCGCTCGGGCCGGGCACCTCGCCGTACCTGGTCGGGGTCTGGCTGCTGCTCGTGGGGCTCGGCACGGGCCCGGCCATGGGCGGGCTCACCATCGCCACGCAGGGCAGCGTCCCGCACGCCGACATGGGCGCGGCCACCGCGGGTTCGGCGTTGTCGAAGCAGCTCGGCGGCTCCTTCGGCCTGGCCTGCGCCCAATCGCTCATCGGCGCGCAGGTCAGTGCGGCGGCCGTGGGCTCCACCGTCGCCTGGACCGGCGGTGTCGCGGGCCTGCTGGCCTTCGCCGTCCTGCTGCTGGTCCGCGAGAGCGGGTTGCCGGCCCGGCAACCGGCCGCCGTCCGGACCTGAGCGGAATCGGGGGGAACGCGGGGAATGTTCCTGGAGGAACCCCCGTTACATAAACCGTGGCCGGTGTGTCCAGTGTCCCCGGGCCTCACCTATTGCCTTCGCGGACTACCGTTCGGCTGGAGCCGCGTTGTGCCTTTCGCCGAGAGGCGACCTGCACACCGGTACACGCACACGTGGAAGCCCGCCCTCTCCGGAGGGCGGGCTTTCGCGTCGTTCACACCGGGCGGTTCTTCACGTAGTACGGGTCGGTGATGCCGCCGGGGCAGGCCACCTCCTCGACGTCCAGGTGGGTCAGCTTGGCCCCGGCCTGGTAGGCGCTCTGCAGGAACTCCAGCACGCTCGCCACCGGATCGCCCATGGCGCGCACGTCGTCGTAGCGCAGCACGGCCAGATGGCTGCCGCGCGCGGGCAGCCACTCGGCCTGCTCGGGCAGCAGCGGCTCCCGCTCCAGCCCCTTCGGCTCCGGCGCGGTGTAGGAGTAGAACGCCGGCCAGGGCCGTTCCTTGTCGCCGAACCAGAACCCGGCGCTGATCACCTCCCGGCTGTACGCCTCCCGGGTGACCGGGTCGGCCTCCTCCGGCACGTCGGCCGGGCGTCCGGTGAAGAGGGTGACCGCGATGTCGAACGTGTGCCAGAAGTGGTGCACCGGGCTGACCTTGCCGCCGAAGTCCGCGGCGAACCGGTCGAGCAGCTGCGCCACCTGCGACAGGATCCGCCAGTAGCGGTTGATCAGGACCGGGTCGTAGTGCGCGTGGCGGGTGTCCTCGGCGAACGGCGTCTCGTCGTCCAGGTCGTACGGCACCGCCCAGATCTCCGGCCGGATCCCCAGGTCGGCCAGCGTCTGGAAGAGCCGGGACTGGAACGCGGCCACCGACAGCCCGATCATGCTGAACTCCGCGCTGCGGCCGTCCAGCACGTCGATCACCAGGCGGTGGCGGACGAGGTCGAAGTCCACGCAGAACAGCGGCTGCTCGCCGAGCCCGCCCATGGGACGCGTCGTCAGGCCGCGCCCGGTCAGATGGAACGGCACCTGCCACCAATGGTTACGCCGGTTACTCACCGTCAGCCGGATTTTCCCGACGATCTGCGCGAAGCGGTGGAAGGTCTCCTTGGTGTCGGCCCACTCTTCGAGTGGCATGGCCGGAAAGAGCTCCATGTGTCCATCGTAACTACGCTGCGTAACCATTCTTCGGGGGGTCTCCGCTAATATCCGGCTTGAAGGGTGGTTCAAGTCGAGGAGCCGGGGCATGCGGGACACGTTGATCGACATTGGCGAGGTGGCCAGGCGTACCGGGCTGGCCGCGTCCGCGCTGCGCTTCTACGAGCGCAAGGGGCTCATCGAGGCCGAGGGCCGCAACGGCCTGCGCCGCGTCTACCTGCCCGAGACGCTTGACCGGCTGGCGCTGATCACCTGCGCCCGCGACGCCGGATTCACGCTGTCGGAGATCGCCGAGTTCCTGCGCGCCCGGCCGGCGGACACGCGGCTGCGCGAGCGCATGGCCGCCAAGGAACGCGAGGTCGACCAGCGGGTGCGGCAGCTCACCCGGCTGCGTGACAGCCTGCGCCACGCGGCCGTGTGCGAGCACGACCCGCTGGTCGAGTGCCCCGAGTTCAAGCAGGCCGTGAAGGCGGTCAGCCAGAGCTGACGTACTTGCGCGGGCGCAGGGCGTGGGCGCGCAGCGCGGCCAGGGCCGCGTACTGGCCGGGCCGGTCCATCCGGACGACCAGGTCGTCGCTGTAGGCCAGGCCCAGCGCGGTGAGCTGGGAGACCAGGTCGGCGACCGGCGCGGTGACGTCGTCGAGGCTCGTGGCCGGGTGCCAGCCCTCGCCGCCCACCACCTCGGCCACCCGTTCGCGCAGCTGGGCGGGGGACATCAGGACGCCGTCGGCCAGCAGCATGAGCGTGGCCTCGCGGGCCGAGACCTCGAACTCGTGCTCGCCCCTGGCCAGCAGCAGCCGGGTGACCGCCTCCCACATGGCCTCCGGCGAGCCCAGCAGGTGCCGGCCGTAGTCGGTGATGGCCAGCCGGGCGCCGTCGCGGCTGATCGCGCCGAGCTCGCGCTCGGCCAGCTCACGCAGCCGCAGCGCCGCGGGCGAGGGGGCCAGCCGGAGCGGCAGGCTGCCCTCGGAGGCGGCCAGGGACAGCAGCTTGCGCAGGGCGGGCAGGGGTTGCGGCGTCACCGGCGCGTGCAGGCGCACCTCGAACGGCTGCGCCAGCTCCCGCCTGGCCGGGCCGCGGCCGAGCACCCAGCGGTTGAGCCGTTCGCCGTGCACGCGGTTGAGCCAGCTGTCGCCGCCCAGCTCGGCGCGGGGCTCGGTGAGCCAGCGGCGGGTGAGCGCGCCGCGGTCGACGTCGTCGCCGGCGACGATCGCCAGTTCGAGCGCCGCGGAGCAGGCCACGTGCGCGCCCAGCTCCTCGGGGCCCATGATCATGCTCCACTGCAGCTCGGGCACGTCGGGCGGGAGCACGCCCGTGGCCTCCAGGGCCTTCTGGTAGGCGCTGGTGCCGGCGTCCTCGCCCTCCTGGGCGTAGGTGCGCAGGATCTGCGCGGTGGTGGGGGACACGCACAGGGCGGCGTAACGTTCCATGCCGCCGAGTTGCAGCAGCCGTGCCAGTGAGCGGGACAGGCGTTCGTGGTCGCCTCCGGGCCGGAGCGGGCCCACCTTGATCGGAAGCGTGTACCAGAGGAACTCGCAGACGTCGAGCTGGGTCACCGTCTCCAGCGGTTCCCCACCCGTCAACCATTCGACGGCGGTCCTGGCCTCCTCGGCCAGGTCCGGCTGAGATCGCTCCAACTCGGCGAGAAGGGCGGTGACATCCGGTGCACTCATGCCTCGAAGTTTGCCGTATCGAACCCAGCTATGACGATGACCGAATGCGGTGCGTATTGGGTCTTGCACAGCGACTACCCTACGAAACCGATGTTTACCTACAGTGAGCGGGTCAGATCCATCGTTTGTCGAACAGCATCCGGGCCTTCCACTCGGTGTACGGGATCACTTCGGCGGACAGGATCGGGTGCAACCACCAGAAGTTGATCAGTGCCAGCAGCGCGTACGCGCCGACCACCGCGGCCCCCAGCGTGCGGCGCATCGGCATGGCCCCGCTCTCCGTCGGCGTGGCGGGCCCGATGAGCAACCCGGCGCACAACGTCAGCGCCAGGATCATGAACGGCACCATGGGGATCGCGTAGAACAGGAACATCGTGCGGTTCTCGGAGATGGCGAAGTAGAACCAGGGCAGCCAGCCCATCGCGTACGCCAGCAGCACGGCCCCCGCCCGCCAGTCGCGCGAGGAGACGTACCAGGCGATCAGGGCCACCAGCGCGGCCAGCGCGCCGAACCAGATCACCGGCGTGCCCACGCCGAGCACCGCCTCCGAGCAGTCCTTGGCCCCGCACACGTTCTGCTTGCCCTCGTAGAAGAAGGCCACCGGACGCAGCAGCAGCGGCCACTGCCACGGCTCCGACATGTACGGATGGGACGTCTCCAGCCCGTTGTGGAAGGAGAAGACCTGCCACTGGTACTGGACCCATGAGCGCATGGAGTCGAACAGGAAGAAGAAGGGGCCGGAGGAGGTGGCCTGGTCCCAGTTGCGGCCGT
>NZ_JBEZGC010000026.1:0-105228 GCF_040649795.1 Nonomuraea sp. NPDC048881 | reverse complement strand
TTCCTCGGCCAGGAGAGCGGCGCGGGGCTGCTGCACCGGCTGGGTGGGGGCCCGGCCAGCGAGTTCACCCTGCTCTGCGTGCCGTACGGCGGCGGGTCGGCGGCGGTCTACCAGCCGCTGGCCCAGGCGCTGGGCGACCGGGTCGAGGTGCTCTCGGTCGAGCTGCCCGGCCACGACCCCGCCAGACCCGACGAGCTGCCGCTGCCCCTGGCGGAGCTGGTGGACGTGCTGGCCGCCGAAGTGGCGGCGACCGCGTCCGGCCCGGTCGCGATCTACGGCCACTGCGTGGGCTCCGCGCCCGCCGTCGCGCTCGCGCGCAAGCTGGAGGCCGACGGCGTGCCCGTGCTGGGCGTGATCGCCGCCGCCAGCTTCCCGGCCGCGCGGCTGCCCGGCATGGTCAGGCGACTGTTCGGCGGCGACCGCTGGGTGTCCGACCGGATGTTCCGCGACGCGCTGCGCGCCTCCGGCGGGCTGCTCGACGACATGGACGAGGCCGCCAAACGCACCGCCGTACGGGCCATGCGGCACGACGCCGACCAGGCGCAGGAGTGGTTCGGCCAGGAGCTGGCCGGCGAGGGCACGCCGCTGCGCGCCCCGATCCTGAGCCTGGTCGGGGAACGCGACCGCGCCACCGAGCTGCACGAGGAGCGCTACACCGAGTGGGCGGCGTTCGCGCCGCGGGTGGAGCGGGCCGTGCTGCCCAGGGCCGGCCACTACTTCCTGCGTCACCAGGCCGAGCCGCTGGCCGCCGTCGTGCTGGCGCACCTGACCCGCTGGGCGGCCGGAACGCTGCCCGATCCGGTGCGCCCGCCCGAACGCACCAGACTGGGGTCCTTCTACACCGTCGCGGGCGGTCAGATCGTCTCGGCGCTGGGCACGGCGCTGAGCTCGTTCGCGCTCGGCGTGTGGGCCTACCAGCGCAGCGGCGAGATCCTGGACCTCGCGCTGATCACGATGCTGGCGCAGATCCCGGCCGTGCTGCTCACCCCGCTGGGCGGCGCGCTGGCCGACCGGGTGGACCGGCGCAAGATCATGCTCGCCTGCGACGCGCTGTCCGGGATCGCCATGGTGGCGCTGGTGCTGCTGCTGACCACCGATCGGCTGGAGTTCTGGAACGTCTGCCTCATCGTGGGCGTGACCTCGGTCGTGTCGGCGTTCCAGCAGCCCGCCTGGCTGGCGGCGATCGCGCAGCTGGTGCCCAAACCGTACCTGCCGCAGGCCAACGCGCTGGCCAACGTGGGCTTCGGCGCGGGCAACGTGGTCGCGCCGCTCGCGGGCGGCGCGCTGATCGGCCTGTTCGGGCTGTCGGCGGTGGTGGCCGTGGACGTGGCCACGTTCGCGGTCGGCGTGCTGACGCTGCTGCTGGTGCGCTTCCCCGACCGGCTGTTCCACCGGCGCGAGGAGACGTTCACGGCGGCGCTCACCGGCGGGTGGCGGTTCCTGCGCCGGCGGCGGCCGCTGATGGTGATGGCGCTCTACTTCGCGGTGGTGAACTTCTGCACCGCGCTGATGTGGGTGCTGGTCACCCCGGTCGTGCTGGCCATCGGCGACTCGGCCGACCTCGGCGCGGTGACCGCCGTCGGCGGCGTCGGCGCGGCCGTGGGCACCGGCGTGGTGCTGGTGTGGGGCGGCACCCGGCGGCGGGCGACCGGCATGATCGGTTTCGTCGTCGGCTCCGGGATCGGCGTGGTGCTGATGGGCGTGTGGCCGGTCGTGTGGCTGGTCGCGGCCGGGTTGTTCGTCCGGCTGGCGTGCATGAGCATCGGCAACGCGCACTGGCTGTCGATCATCCAGGTCAAGGTGGGGCCGGAGCTGCAGGGGCGGGTGCTCGCGGTGAACATCATGATCGCCACGGCCATGCAGCCGATCGGCTTCCTCTCCGCCGGCCCGCTGGCGGACTGGGCCGGACGGTTCGCCACCGGCCCCGGCGGGGGCGCCGGGGTGGTGCTGCTGGCCAGCGGCGTGTTCCTGGTGCTGTGGGGGCTGCTGGGGCTCCGGCACCGGCCGCTGCACCACCTGGAGGACCTCGTCCCGGACGCCGCCCCGCCCTCGGAGGCCGCGGCCGACCTGGACGCCATCCAGGAGAGGGTGCTGAGCGCATGAACGGCGGTGCTGAGCCCATGGAAATGGAGGGGACGGCGGGCGCGCGGCTGGTCACCGCGGCCGACGTCCGGGCGGCCGGTGACCGCATCGCGCCGTACGTCCGGCGCACGCCGCTGCTGCGGCTGCCCGGCGAACGGCTCTGGGTCAAGCCGGAGAACCGGCAGCCCACCCGCTCCTTCAAGGTGCGCGGCGCGGCCAACGCCGTGGGCCGGCTGGCCGGGCGCGGCGTCCGGCACGTGGTGGCGCAGTCGTCGGGCAACCACGCCCAGGCCATCGCCTACGCCGCCGCCGAACACGGGGTGCGGGCGACCGTCGTCCTGCCGGACACGGCGCCCGAGCTGAAGGTCAGCGCCGCGCGCCGGCTCGGCGCCGAGGTGGTGATCGTCCCGCCCGCGCTGCGGGAGGAGGCGTGCCTGGCGCTGGCCGACCGGTTCGGCGCGACGGTGATCGGCTCCGACGCGTTCGACGTCATCGCCGGGCACGGCAGCGCCGGGACCGAGATCTGCCTGGACCTGCCGGACGCGGGGACCGTCCTGGTGCCCGTCTGCAACGGCGGCCTGCTGGCCGGGATCGCGGTGGCGGTCAAGGCCGCCGACCCGGCGATCCGGGTGATCGGCGTCGAGCCCGAGCTGGCCGCCGATGGGACGGCCAGCTTCCGGTCGGGCACGCGCACGGCGTGGCCGGTGGAGCTGACCTACCGCACGCGGGCCGACGGCCTGCGCGCGCCGGTGCTGGGCGCCCTGGCCTGGGAGCACATCCACCGGTACGTGGACGACATGGTGACCGTGACCGAGGACGCCATCGACGCCGCCGCCGGCCTGCTCCACCGGGAGCTGGGGGAACGCGCCGAACCCAGCGGCGCGGTGGCCACCGCCGCCTACCTCACCCACCAGGCGCACCTGCCGCCGGGGCCGGTCGTCGCGGTCCTCTCCGGCGGCAACGTCGCGATCACCCCGGAAACCAGCCAGGAGCCACTGGCACGAAGCACCTGATCCACGCCAGAGCCAACGGCTGTGGTGGCGGCGCCCGCGAGCGCCGTCACCACGCCACATCGGACGATCACTCCGCCCCGACCGCCCCGGCCCGTTGTGCCGTCACCCCGGCATCCGGCGCCCCGCAGAACTTTGCAGACTGTGCCTAACCGAGACGCTCCCGCCCCTTGTCCGTCAACGACGCCAGGTGCACCCCTACGCCGAAGGTGGTGAAGCCCGACCTGGCCGCCTTCGTGAACTCCGCGACCACCACGTCCGACGGGAAATCCTTGACCAGGACGTCATAGGCCGCGAATCCATGATCCCGGACGGCGGCGAGAACCATGTCCGTGGTCAGCTCGGGGTGTTCCACGATCTCCTCCAGCAGGTCGCCCTGCCTTCACAGTCGCACCGTTGCCGCCACCTGTCATCAGCAACGGCTCTTCGGTGCCCGGTCAGCTGTCAGGAAGCAGCCCCTCGTTCCCGCGCCGGCGGCATCGCCTGACCGGCGGCCTCCGGCGCCCACGAACGCTTGCGGAACCTCTCCGCGTACGCGCGGTAGAAGTCGGCGTACACCTCGCGCGCGCCTGCCACGCGAGCGAGCTCGCCGTCGATCATCTCGATGGCCGCGCGAACCGGCCGTTCAACTCGCGGACCATCGGCACCAGGACGCACCGGTCGTAGTCGAGCAGCAGCCCGGTCGTCTCGATCTCGGCGGAGAACCGTTCCCAGTCCACGGCGCGCTGCACTTCCCTCGTAAGACTGAACACGGTCACCTGTCCATGTCAGTAGCGATGGCCGCACCAGTCCACGGAACACGCCCCCGGGTACCGCGGTACGGCACGCCTGCGATGCGATCGATCTGCGTCCCATCCACAGGTACAGATGCGGCATGTACTACGATCAGCGGCACATGCAGCACGGCCGAGCGTGAAGGTGTCCTGGTGATGGCGCGACGTCCCGGGCTCAAGGGCCAAGACCCGGCCCACGTCGTGCTCGGCGTCGCTCTTTTCGTCACGATCATGTTCCTCGTAGACGCAGTGACCGAGTACGTCATCGACGGCCTTCTGACGGCGGCGTACATAGCCGCGCGTGCCGTTGTGCTCGTCACCGTATGGCTCGTGGCCTCGCTGCTCACCACCTGGCTCCATCGATCGCGCAGATGACCTTCAGGGGTTTCCACGCGTCTTCACCACCGGGCAGCCCCGGGCACGCTTCGTACCCGGGAACGGTGAGTCTGCGCGGACGGCCGCCGGCAGAGATTGCGAGGCCGAGGACGGCCATGGATGATGATCAGGTGATGTCGGTATTCGTGTGGGTTCTTCTCACGCTAGCCACTGTGAACGCTCTCGCAGGCGCCTACACCGTGATCGTCGGTCACCCGCCGACCTGGATGGCCCGGCGGAACAAGCCCCGCTCGGGCCACCTCTCAGGCTGGTCCGCTCTCCTGATGTCCCTGTTCATCGCACTGCTCGTGATCAACCTGTCGGGCGGTCTTCCGAGTTACGCGCTCCTGCTGGTGACGGTGGGGCAGATCATCTGCAGCTTCGGGGCTGCGGCGCTGTCAATGATCGACCACAGCCGGGGACGCGCCTGACAGCTGGCGCTGGTACGCAGTGCGGTGCTGCACCGTGGCGGAGACCCGGCAGGACGCCTCGACGTGCACGCCGGAGAGCGGCGGACAGCGGAGCGCGGGGCGAAAGCAGCCGACCCGGGCCGGCCCCTCGCCACCGCTGTGAGATTCGACCCGCTATGAACGCGACCCGCGTAAGCGGGCGTGCAGGTTGTCGATGCGCCGGTACAGCACTTGGTGGTCGGGCGGCTGAGTGCTCTCCCACAACCGCACCTTCCTGTCGGCGCCCGCGGTGGCGAGCAGATGCCCGTGCGGGTGGAAGGCGATGGCCCGGACGGGACCGGTGTGGCCGTCGAGAGGCCGCCCCACCTGTTTTCCGGAATCGAGCTGCCACAACCGGACCAGCCCGTCATCGCCGGCGCTGGCCACCAGGTCCGCGCCCGGATGGAAGGCCACCGACCGGACCGGGCCGATGTGGCCGACGAAGGGGTCGGCCGTGGCGCGTCCCGATGCGGGATCCCACAACCGCACCGTTTCGTCGTCGCCGCCGCTGGCCAGGACGTGCCCGTCCGGGTGGAAGGCCACCGTCACGACCGCGCCGCTGTGACCTGCCAACGGCTCACTGACCGGCTGCCCGGACGTCGTGTTCCACAACCGGACCATGCCGTCGTCCCCGCCGTTGGCCAGCAGGTGTCCGTCGAGGTCGAAGGCGAGGGCCCAGCCGGCGCCGTCATGGTCGATGAGCGGCCCCCGCAACGGCCTTCCCGTGGTGATGTCCCACAACCTCACGGTGCCGTCGATGCCGCCGCTGGCCAGGACGTGCCCGTTCGGGTGGAAGGCCACCGACCAGACAGTGCCGGCATGGCCGTGCAACGGTTCACCCACCGGTCGCAACCCGTCGGTCGTCCACAGGCGTACCGTCTTGTCGCTGCCACCACTGGCCACGAGATCCCCATCGGGATGGAAGGCCACCGCCACGACGGCACCCGTGTGGCCCAGCAGAGGCTCCCGCCACGGCCTGCCCGTCACCGTGTCCCACAGCCGCACGGTCCCGTCGCCGCCGCCGCTGGCCAGGATGCGCCCGTCCGGATGGAAGGCCACCGACCAGACGGCGCCGGAGTGACCTTCCGCATCCGCCCCGTCCACCGGCCGATACAGCTCATGCGGTGGATCGGAGGCCGGCCCTTGGGCGTCCTCCGTCCGGGCTGTGGGCCCGGTCTCGGGATCCAGCGGGCGACCGCGCTGCGAACGCAGGTCGTGGGCGGCGATCCACAGGGCCTTGAACTCCGTGACGTCGCCCTGCAACGCCTCCACCACGAGCTCCAGGTTGCCCCATCGAGGCAGGCTGACGCAGCGGATCACCCCGTGCGCGGTGGAGTGGCTCATCGCGCCCGTCTGCCTGGCCAGAGCCCGGCTGCTGGGCTCGCCCGCGTGGAGATGCAGGTCCCGCAGGCGTTCGCGCAGAACGGCCAGGGGATCCTCCGGCAGGGGGGCATGCGGAGACATGGTGATGTCAGGATTCCAGAATCCCGAAGAACCAAACCCACCCGTGACGGATCCGTGCACATCGCCATCCGGGCCGGGAACCGTCAGTTTCTGTCAGCCGATGTACGGGTTCATCGGATCGCGTAAGACCTTGGCACAGATCGTCAACGGCACTTCGGCGCGCCCCATCCTGATATCGCGCCCCTCGGCACCGGCCGAGGCGATGCCGAACTCTCGAAGGGAAGCTCCATGATGCTGCCCCACCTCGCCGCACTGGTCGTGACGAGCGCCGCGCTGGTGACGCTCCCCGCCATGATCTACATGTTCTCGGCCGACTCGGCCCGCCGCTCCCGGGCGCTACGTCTGCTGCGCCTGCTGCTGCGCCGTTGACGCCGGTGGCGCGGGCAGCCGGCCCGAATCGGGCTCCCGCCCGTGACGGCTCCCCCGGCGGGCCTGGGTCATCTGCCGCACAGGGCGGTGCCGAAGGCTTCGAAGATGTGCGCGTCGCTCTTCGGGGTGCCGGTCACGTAGAGGGTGACGGCGCGGCCCGAGCGGTCGCGGCCGCTGAGGACGCGGGTGCCGGGCAGGCCGCCGTCGTGCATCCAGGCCGGGCCGCAGGCGAACGGGTAGGAGTAGACGCCCAGACCGTAGTCGGCCTTCGGCGGGTCGTTGGCGGGGACGGTCCGGGCGAGCATGGTCTTGATCGTGGAGGCGGGCAGGGACTGCCAGAAGCGGTTCAGGTCGTCGGGGGTGGAGATCAGGCCGCCCGAGGCGCCGAAGAGGTAGCCGGGCTCCAGGGTCGTGTCGACCACCTTGCCCTGGCTCTTCGGGTCGAACGGGTTCACGCCGTAGGTGTGGGCGTGCTTGCCGCGGATGTCCAGCTCGTTCTGACGCGGCCAGTAGGTGTGCCGCAGGTTCTTCAGGACGCCCTGGCGGGTGACCGTCCGGAAGTCCTTTCCGGTGACCTTCTGGATGAGCATGCCGGCCACCAGGTAGTTCGTGTTGGAGTAGGCCCACTTCTCGCCGGGTTCGCCGGTGGGCTCGGCGTCCAGGGCCAGACGCAGGAAGTCGGCGTCGGCGTCGGCGCCGAGGCGCGCCGGGTCGATCAGCGGCAGGTACTCGGGCAGGCCGCTGGTGTGCGTCAGCAGTTGCCGCACGGTGATCGGCCTGCCGTCGAGCAGACCGGGCGCGTACCGCTCCGCCTGGGCGTCCAGATCGATCTTGCCCTGGTCCGCCAGGCGCACCACGGTGGCCGCGACGACCGACTTGGTCACGCTGGCGATGCGGAAGTGCGCGTCCGCGCCGACCATCGGCCGGTCAGAGCCGCGCTCGGCGACGCCGGACGTCCACGTCCTGACCCGGCCGCCGGGCTCACGCACCGACACCAGCGCACCCGCCAGCCCGTCCTGCTGGGTCAACCGGTCAAGCTGCTGCTGCAAGGTGGGCGACGACGGCTTGGCGGCGGCCGGCGCCGGGGACGCGGCGCCCAGCAGGACGACGGCGGCTGCAGCTGCGGCAAGATACCTACGCATGTTCTCGGCAACTCCCTTGGACGAGGTGATGTGCCCATCCTGTGGCTGCCGAGCACCGGAATCGATCATGCCGCCCGGTGTCCGGATGGTGGGGACTGCCCTACCACGCCCGGCTCGGGCGGTCTGCGCCACCAGCGGTGAAGTTTGAGGTAGTTTGCCCGGTGGTGTTGTGTTCGATCAAGGAGGAAGACAGATGCCTGACAGGCTGACCCGACGCGATTTCGGCCGGACGATGGGCCTGGCCGGGCTCGAATTGGCCGGCGCCGGGCTCGTCGCCGGTCAGCCGGGCAGAGCGGACGCCGCCGCCGGGACGTGGAAGACGACCGGAACCCTGGGAGCCGGGCTGGGCAGTTTCGACAGCACCATGAAGGCTTTCATGCAGGCCCGTAACCTCTCCTGCGGATCGCTCGCCGTCACCCGCAAGGGCAAGCTCGTCCTGGCCCGCGGCTACACCTGGACGACCAGCACCACCCTGAAGACCCAGCCGACCTCGCTGTTCCGGATCGCCAGCCTGAGCAAGCCCATCACCGGCGCGGCCGTCCTCAAGCTGGTGCAGGACGGCAAGCTCAAGCTCACCGACCGGCTGCCCGACCTGCTCCCCCTGACGCCGCCGTCCGGCAAGACGGTGGATCCCCGGCTGAAGGACGTGACCGTCCTCAGGTTGCTGCAGCACCTGGGCGGCTGGGACTCGTCCATCACCGCCGACCCCATGTTCAGCGACCTGGCGGTCTCCAGGGCGCTGGGCGCGGCGCTGCCCGTCCGCCAGGCCGACATCATGCGGTACGCCAGCGGCCTCGCCCTGGACCACGACCCCGGCAGCACGTACGCCTACGCCAACTACGACTACCTGCTGCTCGGCCGGATCATCGAGAAGGTCAGCGGCATGCCGTACGGCACGTACGTGCAGCAGAAGATCCTCGGGCCGCGCGGGATCACCCGGATGAGGCTCGGGCGCACGCTCAAGGCCGATGCCGTCACCGGCGAGGTGCCGTACGTCTCGAAGTACACGGGAAAGACGGTGTTCGACGCCTCCGGCACGTCCGTCCCGGCTCCGTACGGTTCGTTCAACCTGGAGAACATGGACGCGCACGGCGGCTGGCTGGGAACGGCGGTCGATCTGGTGCGCTTCGCCGGGATCTTCGACGCCGCCGGCTCCGTGCTCACCTCGACGTCGATCTCCCGGGCCTTCGCCCAACCCGAGACCGGCGTCAACGGCGACGGCTGGTGGTACGGCTGCGGCTGGTCGGTCCGCAACGTCACCGGCGGCCGCAACACCTGGCACACCGGCAGCCTCCCCGGCACCTACACCCTGCTGGTGCGGCGGTATGACGGGCTGACCTGGGCCGCGCTCTTCAACCAGCGCGACGACGCCTCGGGCCTGAGCTACGCCGACATCGACCCGGCCCTCCACAAGGCCGCCAACGCGGTGACCACCTGGCCCACCGCAGACCTGTACGGCACCTACCTCTGACAACCCCGCCGTTCACCGGCAACCGGCGCCCGCCCGCCCAGACGGCGGTGCGGGCGTCATGGAACCAACCGGCAGGGCGCCATCGACACGGCCCCCTTGGGCTTCGGCGAGTGCCTGGGTTATGACGTTCCGCTTTTCCTGGGCGGCGAGGATCGCGTGGCCAATCTGAGCCGATTCGACATCCAGATCTACTGGCATGTCGCCGGAGAGCTCCGGCAAGGGACCTCGAACCGGGCGTCGTAGTGGGCTGCGTGCTCACCGAGGTCCATGAGCAGGTTCGGCCCGGCAGACGAGGGCCGCCTCCGCGGAACCAGTGGCAGTGGACGAGCCCGGTGTACTGACCGTTCCGCGCCGCGCCACCACCAGGCCCGGCACCTCCCGTGTCGAACAATCTGCGGGCATGGATTCCGCATGACGCCCTGTCACCACGGACGTCCTGACCATGCCGACCTACGCTGCCCGCATGGCTTTTGTTATCCCAGAGATCAAGGTCGGCCTGGCCGAACTCGGCGGCGGGCCGGACGCCTGGTGCTCGAAGTGCGGCAAGCGGGCGACCCTGTACGCCGTTGACCCGGCGACCGGAAGGCCCACGTACGTCTGCACGGCCGACGCCGGTTCCGAGGTGGAGGCAATGCTCCTGCGCTCCCCCGACTAGCCGGATCACCACCGCGATGTCACCCTCGCAAGCCTCCGCGCCGCAGGAACGAGGTGTTCCTCGACGCCGCAGAACCGCGCCCGTCCCCATGAGTGTTCGCCCCCGAGGAACGGGCGCCCCACGCCGTCCGAGCGTCGCTCTCGCCTGGTGACGGCGTCCGCCATAGACAGGACTGCAGCCCCTTCCGTCCGACCGGACGAGTTCTTGAGCCCCACAGGCCGGACGTTTACGCTCGCGCCATGCCGATGATCGCCGTATTCGCCGGATTCGCCGCCCTGCTGGTCGTGGTCGCGTTCGTCGCCAGGCGCCGGCTGGCGGTGGTGACCGTACGGGGGGAGAGCATGGTGCCGGCGTTGCGGCCCGGCGACCGGTTGCTGGTGCTGCGCGGGAAGGCGGGCCGGCGCGGGCAGATCGTGGTGCTCGAACCGATCGGGCCGGGAATGCGGTGGCGGGACGGGCCGCTGCCCGAGGTCGCGGCCGCCGACTGGGTGGTCAAGCGGGTCGCGGCGCTGCCGGGCGAACCGGTGCCGCCGCAGTGCCCCGGACTGCCCGCCACGGTCCCGCCCGGAAAGCTCGTGGTGCTGGGGGACGGGGAGGTCAGCGCGGACTCGCGGTTGTGGGGGCTCGTCCCGGCCGATCGGGTTCTGGGGGTCGTCCTACGCACCCTTGTTAGTACGTCTTAACAGCCCCATACTCCATTATGTCCGGACATTTCCTGACAACGGGGCTGGGATATGCGTCTGGTCTTTTCTGCCGCAGGACTGGCCGCGACCACCTTCACCATCTCCCCGCTGCACCACACCCTGTTCGCCGCCCTGTGCCTGCATCATCCCGGCTTCGCCGTACCCGGATCGCCGTGGCGGGATCTGGCGCGCAGGACGCCCGCCAGGGCCATGCCGTTCGTCCGGCGTGTCCACCACGCGCCGCACAGCGTGTCCGGCTTCCTCTGGGCCGACCTGCCGCTGCCGCCCGGCGCGGGCACGCTCAACGACGAGCTCGACGTCCAGCCCGGTCTCGGTGACGTCGCCGACGCGCTCCGCGCCTTCTACGTCAGCTGCGTGGCTCCCGAGTGGGACGCGATCCGCCACCGCCTGAACGCCCACGTGAACCGCTACTCCGAGCTGATCTGCGTGCGGGGATTCGGCCGTACGCTGCCCAGGCTCACCCCCAGGCTGAGCTGGTACGGCTGCGCCCTGCAGATCGACACCTCGGACCTGTGCCCGTCGCCGGTGGAGCTCGGCGACGGGGGCGTGGCGTTCTCGCCGCTGATGTGCGCCAGCCGCTGCTTCCTCGCGCTGTCGCCGCCCCGCGGCGACAGCAGGGCGGTCATCGCCTATCCGGCCGGCGACGAGGGCGCCCGGCGTCCCGCGTCGGTGGACGCCCTGGCCCAGGTCGTCGGGCAGGCCCGCGCCAGGGTGCTGCGCTCGATCGGCGGCGGCTCGGCGACCGGCGAGCTGGCCAGGTCGCTGGCGGTGAGCGCCTCCACGGTGTCCGAGCACGTGACGGCGTTGCGGCTGGCGGGGCTCGTGAACACCTACCGCGAGGGCCGGGCCGTGCGGCACGTGCTCACCTCGCTGGGCCACGAACTCCTCGAATACAGTGCCTGATTTGTCGCATTTCGGTGGCGGTCCGAAAGGATTGCCCCTCCCCTGGCCCGATGGTGATGATCAGGCGAATACAGCCCCTCTCACCCAGGAGGTCGGATGACTCGCACACTCAAGGCGTTGGGCGACCGGATGCTCGGCGCCCTGCTGCCCGCCAGCACCGCGGACGCCAGGGGGTGCCCCTACGAGTGCTGGTGCTACCACTGGCTCGACCACACCGCGTGGACCTGCGTGCGGCCGGACTGCACGACCTACGTGTCCTGCTACGAGTGCTGCTGACCCTCCACACCCCGCCCACGCCCCCTTCCCAGGGGGTCGTGGGCGGCACCACCCGTGAAGGAGCGCCATGCCGTACATAGAGCTGGGCTGCAGGGCCGTGCTCTGCCTGGTCTTCCTGGCCGCGCTGGCGGGCAAGGCCACCGGCTGGCGCGCCTTCGTGTCCTCCGTCCCCGGTCTGGCTCCCGGGCTGCCCGCCGCGCCGGTCGCGGTGGCCGTACTGGCCGGCGAGAGCGCCGCCGTGGCGCTGCTCGCCCTGGGCGAGCGCGCCGGGTTCGTGCTGGCCGCCGCACTGCTCGCGGCCTTCGCCGCCGCGATTCTGCTGGCCCTGCGCCGCGGCTCCACCGCCGCCTGCCGGTGCTTCGGCGTCACCGCCGCTCCGCTGAGCCGCGCCCAGATCGTGCGCAACCTGCTGCTGATCGCGGTCGCGGTCACCGGCTGGGTGACGCCGGGCGGGCGCGTCGAACCCGCCGGGGTGGCGCTGGCGCTGGTCGCCGCCGCGGTGCTCGCCGCCGTGCTGGTGCTCTTCGACGACCTCGCCGACCTTCTCCTGGAGAGGAACCTCTGATGCCGTACGTCATCGCAGCCCTGGTCATCGTGGGCGTCATGAGCGCGCTCAACCTGGTGCTGACGTTCGCGGTGATCCGCAGGGTGCGCCACACCGAGCAGCACGCCGCTCCCACGGGGCCGCCGTTGCTGCCGGTGGGCTCGACCGTCCCCGACGTGCGCGGGATCGGGCGGCCCTCGGTGATCGGCTTCTTCGACACCGAGTGCCAGGCCTGCCCCGGGCAACTGCCGCCGTTCCTCCAGCTCGTCGCCAACGCGGGCTACTCCCCCTCGCAGGTGCTCGCCGTCGTGTCCGGCCCCGGCGGGGAGAGCTACACGGACGCGCTGCGCGGCAGCGCCACCGTGATCGCCGAACCCGCCAACGGGCCGATCTGCCTGGCCTTCCCCAACTCCGCCTTCCCCGCCTTCTACCTGCTCGACGACTCCGGCCGGGTCAGGTCGCGCGCGGTCACCGTGGCCGGGCTCGGCGCTCCCGTCACCGCATGACCCACGACGTCTCGCCCGGTGTGTCACGGCTGGCCGGGCGGGCCGTGACGGTGTGGGGGCTGGCCTGGCGGGCCGCCCCGGTCGCCGCCGTCTGCTCGGTGCTCGCCGTCCTCGCCGGCGGCACGACGCCGGTGGCCGCCGCCTGGTCCACCAAGCTGATCCTGGACGGCCTGGCGGGCGGCCGGGCCGTACTGATGCCGACGATCATGCTCGGCGTGGTCGGCCTGGTCGCCGCGCTGCTGCCGCATCTCACCGAACACACCGACGGACGGCTGCGCCGCGGCCTGGGCCTGCTGACCCGCGAGCGCCTGTTCACCTCGGTCAACGCGTTCGTCGGCCTCGGCCCGTTCGAGAACCCCCGCTTCCGCGACCGGCTCAGGCTGGCCGAGCAGGCCGGGACCGGCGCGGCCAACCAGATCCTGGCCCCCAGCCTGTCGCTGGTGCGCGGGCTGGTCACGCTGGCCGGGTTCGTCGCCGCCCTCACGGCGCTGAGCCCGGTCATGACGGCGATCGTCCTGCTGTCGGCGCTGCCGTCGCTGGGCGTGCAACTGTCGCTGAGCAGGCGCAAGGTGGGTCTCGAATGGCAGATCAGCCCCGCGATGCGCCGCCAGATCTTCTACGCCGGCCTGCTCACCGAGGTCGAGCCGGCCAAGGAGGTGCGGCTGTTCGGGCTGGGCGCGTACCTGCGCGACCGTCTCCTCGGCGAGGTCCGCGCGGTCAACCGCCAGGAGGAGGCCCTGGAACGGCGCGCGCTGGCGGGACACGGGCTGCTCGCCCTGCTCGGCGCCGCCATCGGCGGCGCCGGGCTGATCTGGGCGATCGCCGGCGGCCGTCTCGGCGTGGGCGACGTGGCCGTCTTCGCCGCCGCCGTCGCCGGGGTGCAGGGCGCGCTGTCGGGCGGGGTCACCCAGGTCGCCCGGCTGCACCAGGCGCTGCTGGTCTTCGGACACTACCGCGCCGTCGTCTCCGCCGCCCCGGACCTTCCCGTACGCCGCCCGCCCCGCCCGCTGCCCGCCCTCCGCTCCGGGATCGAGCTGCGGGACGTCTGGTTCCGCTACGGCGAGGGGCGACCGTGGGTGTTGCGCGGAGTGGATCTCACCATCCCGCACGGCGCCTGCGTCGCGCTCGTGGGGCGCAACGGCGCCGGCAAGTCGACGCTGGTCAAACTGCTGTGCCGGTTCTACGACCCGTCGCGCGGCGCGGTCCGCTGGGACGGGACGGACCTCCGCGACGCCGACCCCGCCGAGCTGCGCTCCCGGCTGACCGCGGTCTTCCAGGACTACGTGGCCTACGACTTCACGGCGGCCGAGAACATCTCACTCGGCTCACTCGGCGCCTCGCCCGAGCAGGTCAGGACGGCGGCCCGGCTGGCCGGGGTGGACACGGCGCTGGACGCCCTGCCGCACGGCTACGACACGTTGCTCAGCAACCGCTTCCTCGACGCGGCCGAGACCTCCGGCGTCGTGCTGTCCGGCGGCCAGTGGCAGCGGCTCGCCCTGGCCAGAGCGTTGATCAGGGGGGAACGCGACCTGCTCGTCCTGGACGAGCCGAGCGCCGGGCTCGACGCGGAGGCCGAGCACGCCATCCACCACAGGTTGCGCGAGCATCGAGCCGGCCGCACCAGCCTGCTCATCTCCCACCGGCTGAGCGCGGTCAAGGACGCCGACCTCATCGTGGTGCTGGCAGAGGGCAGAATCGCCGAACAGGGCACCCACACCGCCCTCATGGCCGCCGGCGGCGAATACGCCCGCCTGTTCACCCTCCAGGCCAGCGGCTACACCGTCGAGCACGCCTGAAGCCGCCTCAGGCCAGATGTCGGCCCCGGCGGATCGGCGCAGGTGGCCGATCGCCTCGAAGCCCTTGCCGTGGAGCACGGCGGTCCGGCCAACATCACCATGGTCGTCGACCCCAGGGAAGAGTTGCCGGCAGGACGCCCGTCCAACCTCCGCCCCCGCTCCCAGGCCCTGGACATCGCGCCCACCGCTCGCAACGGGACACGCCTGCACCGGATTGGCCGTGAGGCGGGTTCTTACCTCTGATGCGAAAGAAATCTGTAGTCGCCACGGTAGACATTCGCGCCAAGGGGAGCTAGAGTTCCTGACATCGCAAGGAACGAATCCACGAGGGCGGCACGAGCACCACGATGGGGCTGCCCGGACGAACGTGGACAGCAGTACAGAACGAGGTAGGGCAGAAGGTCGGACTGCCGCGGCCAGTGTGGTTGAGCAAGAGGGGCCGGGGCGGTGGACGCGCTGCCGCTTACGGAAAGTCGGCGCCAGCGATCGGGGCGCCGAGGTACGGATAACCGGAAAGGAGTGTTGAACGCCATCAGGATCGCCCGTCGCCGGCCGCATGTCGCCGCACGGGTACCGCAGCTCCACGAACAGGACGGTGGTCTACGGTCACGCTTACGCGATCCCCGCACCCCCGCATCGGGCGGCTGGTGCGGCCCAAGTGAACCGCCCCTGCAGCACGCAGGCAGGGCCGGTCGATGGTGTTAAACCTCTGGGCCCCGGCGCCATCATGGCGCCGGGGCCCCTGTTCGCATTCAGGAAGGTTGAATGGATCAAACACCTCAGGCAACGGTCACCGCGTCCAAGCGGGAGCGGCCCAGCCCCACCGGCGATCACCCGGTTCAGGAGGTCGAAGCGGCCGGCAGTCCCGGGCAGCGGCTCGATGACGAGGACTATCCCGCCTACAGCATGGGTCGGGCCGCCGAGATCCTCGGCGTCACCCCGGCGTTCCTGCGCAGCCTCGGCGCCGCCAAGCTGATCGAGCCGCTACGCAGCGAGGGCGGGCACCGCCGTTTCTCCCGCTACCAGCTGCGCCTGGCCGCCCGCGCCCGCGAACTCGTCGACGCCGGCACCCAGCTGGAAGCGGCCTGCCGCATCATCATCCTGGAAGACCAGCTCGCCGAGGCGCTGCGCATCAACGAAGAACTCCGCCGGCGCCACTGACCGCCTTCCGCCCCCGGCCACACCCGGGGGCATCAGGACCGGCCGTTCGGTCGTCAGCTGTCGAGTCTGGCCGCCTGCATGGCGCCCAGTCGCCGCACGAACAGGGCGGTGACGATCGCCGTCGGCACGACCAGCACGTGCACGGCCACGCTGGCCCAGGTCGCCCACGTGAATTCGTACCTCAGGCCAAGGGTGTCCTCGTACGTCTCGGAGTCGTAGTCCTTGGTGAGGAGTGTCGTCCACTCGATCCAGAAGAGGGGCCAGGTCAGGAAAGTGACCAGCCACAGGGCCCACCATGTGTGCAGCAGACCGGCCGGGGCAGTCGTGCCGCCGCGTCCAGGGGGGCTGGAGGCGTGCCAGATGTCGTCGGCGATCTGCTTGGGCAGCCACAGGTTGCCGATCGGGATGAACCAGCCGAATGCGGCCATGGAGGGGCGGTAACGCAGCCGGCCGGGCGCGAGCCGTTCGGCGACGACTCGTACCCGGAAGAACCAGAGCAGCCAGGACGCCGTCAATCCCACGCCGGAGACGACCTGGGCCACCAGCATGATCTGGCCGACCGTCTCAATTTCGTCGTAGCTCTCCACCCGGTGCCACCGTCTCGCGTCGTCGGCGACATCGAGCTGGTACACCACTGTGCTCACGGAGATCAGGGTGAAGAGGGCAAGCAGCACATAGGCGGCGATCTGGTAGCCG
The DNA here is from genome assembly GCF_040649795.1 of Nonomuraea sp. NPDC048881. Lineage (NCBI taxonomy): Bacteria > Bacillati > Actinomycetota > Actinomycetes > Streptosporangiales > Streptosporangiaceae > Nonomuraea > Nonomuraea sp. NPDC048881. The sequence goes on along the minus strand of NZ_JBEZGC010000026.1, from coordinate 88,852 downwards.
GTGACGGAGTGCAGGGGGTCACGGCCGCGCATATGGCGGCGTTCGTTGACCAGTAAGGGCTGGGGTGCCCCCGGCGGATTCGCGTGGCCGAACGGTGGTGGCGCCATCGCTCGGGGGCCGCCACCGTCGGTCGCGGTGGCCGGGTCGTGAAGAGCGGTCAGCGCCAGGGTCCGGCGGTCGGCGATGACCTGGGTGAGCGCCTCAGGCAGCCACCGCCCCTGGTCGGGCGAAGCGAGCACGGTGAGCCGGGTCAGCACCTGCTCCAGGCTGGGCCGGGCGGCGGGGTCCTTGGCCAGGCAGGCCGCCACCAGAGCGGCCAGAGGGGCGGGCACTCCTTGAAGATCGGGCTCGGCGTGCACCACGCGGAAGACGACCGCGTGGACGGGCCCCGTCCCGAAGGGGCTGCGGCCGGTCACGGTGAAGGCGAGCATGCAGCCGAGCGAGAACACGTCCGAGGGCGGCCCGACCTCCCGGCCCATGGCCTGTTCGGGGGACATGAACGCGGCGGTGCCCAGCACGGTGGAGGTCTGGGTGTGGCTGGTGGCGTCCAGGGCGCGGGCGATGCCGAAGTCGATCAGGCGAGGCCCGTCCTCGGCGAGGATGACGTTGCCGGGTTTGAGGTCGCGATGCACCATCCCGCAGGCGTGCACGGCGGCGAGTCCTTCGGCCAGCCCGGCGCCGAGCACCGCGGCCGACTCCACCGGGAGCGGCCCGTGCTCGTCGACGGCTTGGTGCAGGGAGGGGCCGGGGATGTAGGCGGTGGCCAGCCACGGCCGGACGGCGTCGGTGTCGGCGTCCACGACCTGGGCGGTGTAGAACCCGCCGACCTTGCGGGCGGCGTCCACCTCGGACGTGAAGCGGCGCCGGAAGTCGCTGTTGCCGGCCAGCTCCGGGCGCACCACTTTGACGGCGACCAGGCGCCCGCCCGGGGAGCGGCCCAGGAACACCTCTCCCATCCCGCCCCCACCGAGCCTTGCGTGCAGCCGGTAGGAGCCGATGTGAGCCGGGTCGCCGTCGCGTAGGGGGTCGGTCATGGTGACTCATTCCTCGTCGAGATCATCGCCGGTCGGTGTCGATGATTCCAAAAGAGGGGCCACCGGAATATGGCAAAACCAGGTCGCGCCGGGCCCGGTGACCGCCTTGCAGGTGCGCCCGTCCGTCATCGGCATCGCCGTCGGCCAGGTCCTGAGTACCGCGGGTACGGGCAGCGGGCCGTTAGACTACACCGATGTTCGCGCGCGTTCCCCTGGCCGTCCGCTCATGGCCGGCCTGGTGGAGAGCCCAGCCGTCCTTGGTCAAGGACGGCGCGCTCGCGGCGACGCTCACTGCGCTGGCCTTCGTACCGACGCTGTCCGTCATCGGAGCCCAGCTCAGTGACCTGCCGAAGCGACCGGCCGACGCCTTGGCGGTGGTGCTGACCGTGGCGCAATCGGCGCCGCTGGCGTTCCGCAGCCGTCACCCGGCGGCATGCCTGGCCGTCATCGGCGCCGCCTTCGCCGTTCATCAGGCGCTCTGTTATCCGCAGACGTTCGCCAGCGTCGGCTTCTACCTGGCCCTGTATACGGCCGGAGCCCAACAGTCCCGGCACCGTCGCACGCTCGCGGCGGCGGTGAGCGCCGGCTACGCCGCACTCGCGATCGTCCTGAGCCGGCTGGGATCCCCCAACCGGATCCCGGACTTCGTCGCCTTCTACCTGGTTCTGGTCGTGATCTGGATGGCCGGAGCCGGGATGCGCCGGTGGCGGGCCGAGGAGGCCGAACGGCGGCGGCTCGGCGCGCTGGCGGCCGGCGCCGACGAACGCGCGCGCATCGCCCGTGAGCTGCACGACGTGGTCACCCATCACGTGACCGCCATCGTGGTGCAGGCCGACGCCGCGCAGTTCCTGGTCGGCGCCGCACCGGAACGCGCAGGGCAAGGGCTGGCCGCCATCGGCGACACCGGCCGGCGGGCGCTGACGGAGCTTCGGCATCTGCTCGGTGTGCTGGAGGCGACCGGCGACGACGCGCTCACGGACCGTACGCCGGGCCTCGGCAGTATCGCCGACCTGGTCGAACAGGCCCGCGTCTCCGGCCAGCCCGTCGAACTGACCGAGCACGGCGAGCGCCTGGCTCGGCCCGTCGACGTCGAGCTGGCCGCGTATCGGGTGGTTCAGGAAGCCCTCACGAACGCCATCAAACACGCGACCGGCCGGCCCACCAGGGTCATGGTCCACCACCGCACCGGCCACATCGACATCGAGGTGACCACCGACGGGTCCGCTCTGGTGGAAGGTCCCGCCGTACCGTCCGGGGGGCGAGGGCTGGACGGGCTGCGCCGCCGCGTCCAGATGCTGAACGGTGAGCTGACCGCCGGCGCCCGGCCCGGGGGCGGGTTCACCGTCCGGGCTCTCATCCCCTTCAGGAGCGCCGCATGACCAGTACGCCGATCCGGGTGCTCATCTGTGAGGACCATGAGCTGGTGCGCACCGGCTACACCACGATCTTCTCCGCCCAGCCCGACATGGAGGTCGTCGGGGATGCCGCGGACGGCCGCGCGGCGCTCGACGCCGCCCGGCGGCTGCTGCCGGACGTCGTCGTGATGGACATCCGGATGCCCGTCCTGGACGGCATCGAGGTCACCAGGCGACTGGCCGGGCCAGGCGTCGCCGCTCCGGTGAAGGTACTGGTGGTGACCACGTTCAACGTCGACGAGTACGCCTACGAAGCACTCAGGGCAGGCGCCAGCGGCTTCCTGCTCAAGGACGCGCGGCCGAAGGAACTGGTGGACGGCGTACGCACCGTCGCGCGCGGCGACTCCCTGCTCGCGCCCGCCGTCACCCGGGCCCTCATCGGCCACTTCGCCGAGCGCCTGCGCCCCACCGACTCCGCCCGGCCGGCCCTGCAGGAGGTCGTGCGGGCGCTGACCCAGCGGGAGCTGGAAGTACTCGAACAGCTCGCCGAGGGCCTGTCCAACGCGGAGATCGCCACACGGCTGTCCATCAGCATCGAGACCGTCAAGACGTACGTGTCGCGGATCCTGACGAAACTCGACCTGCGCGACCGTGTACAGGCGGTCGTGCTCGCCTACCGGGTGGGACTGGTGGCCGCCGATCAGGGTTGACACGGCGGTCAGGCGGAGGGCTCGGCGCGGTGCGGCCGAGGCCGGATCCGGCCGGCGCGGGCGGCCCGCCGCAGCAGGAGAATCGTGGGCGCCGAGCAGACCAGCAGCGCGAAGAGGCTGGCCTCAGGGCCGAAGACGCCGCCGGTCAGCGCGGTCGGGCCGGACAGCGTGACGTTCAGCAGGCCCTCGGGCGGCGTGGCCGATCCGGAGACCGTGACACCGAAGATCCCGGCCTGGGCGAAGTTCCAGGCGAAGTGCAGGCCGATGGGCAGCCACAGCGAGCGGGTGGCGACGTAGGCGGCGGCCAGCATGGCTCCGCCCGTCAAGGCGATCGCGAACACGCCCCACAGGGTGGCGTTGCCGTTGACCAGGTGCATCGCACCGAACAGCAGCATGGATACGACCAGGGCGATCACGGTGCCGGTACGTTCCTCCATGATGCGGAACACCACCCCGCGAAACAGCAGTTCTTCGGTCACGGCGACGCCGGCCATCAGCCCCGCGGTGCCGAGGAAGCCGCCGAAGGAACCCCAGGACAGCTCCTGCCAGCCACCGAACACCGCGATCAGCGCCATCAGCCCGGCGAACAGGCCCGACCCGAGCAGCATCCCGCGCCGCAGCTGGGACCATCGCCGCGTCTTCCCGAGTTCGGGGACGTCCGGACGCAGCTCGACGACCCGGCACAACCAGCGGTAGCAGATGACCGCGATGATGGCCAGGCCGATCCCCACCGGCAGGGCGAGGATCGGTACGGGCGAGACGAGTTGGTTGATCCCGGTCGTCACCGACATCACACCGAACAACGCGACCAGCAGGACGGGGAACCGGAACCTGCGCAACCGGTCACGGGCCGTGGCCGAACCGGCGTGCGAAGGGGTGGCTCTCGAATGCTCAGGGGACGCCACGATCGCGATCCTTTCGATCAGAGGTCCGCGGTGTCTTCCGCGGCTCAAGTGAGGCTAGGGATCGGAGCCGGGCATGCCATCCCCCTGGAACGGACACAGCGGTAGCTCTCACGAGGGATCAGGAACCGCCCCGGCTTTCTGTCTCCCGCGACGTCCAGGGCATGTGCACCATCCTTGAGAGCACCCAAGAACAGCCCATCATGAATGCGCAGGTCAGCGCCTCAGATCCAGTTCTGACACCCTTCGAGGTCAGGCATCAGGTCACTACTGTCCAGAACCCCCTTCGGCGAAGTGCTTGAGCAGACGGTGGTGCACGAACTGGTACTCGTTCGTCGAGAGCCGGCGGAGCAGCCCGGCCCTGACCAGTTCCTCCAGCGACTGCGGCACCTGCCGGCCGTGCTTGCCGTGGTGCCGGAAGATGTTTCTGATCTCCCGGCTCTCGTCGTCGAAGCTCGTCCCGTCCCGGGAGATCAGGTGTCGCGCGACGTCACGCAGGATCTCCCGCAGTGCGGGCCCGTCATCGAGCATCGCCATCGCACGGTCGGCGTAGAGTTCGACGAGATCGCGCCCCTCCGCCGACGCCTCGCGCAGCCACGAGTCGGTCAGGTTGGCCAGCAGCGCGGGCGCGCCCGCGAGCTCCTCGGCGTCCGCCGCCGCCCCCTTCCACGCGCCCAGGAGGCGCGACATCTCCTGCTCGGTGACCCCCTTCACCCGCACCTTGACGAAGTCCTGGTGCACTACCAGCGGATGGCCCGGGCCAGGATTGCGATCGGTGACAGTGATCTTGGCCCCGGTCACTTCGTGCCAGCGCACCACCTCCTGAGCGATCTTGTCGCGGTCGGCGGGGTCGGCCACCTCGTCCAGCCCGTCGAGCACATAGATCAGGCGTTGCCGGTTGACCATGGCGAGGGCTTCGGTGATCGGCGTCCGGTACTGCTGGACGAGCGCATGAGTCATCCACATCTCGAACCCCGGGCGGCTGAGGTCCAGCGACCGCAGGCTCACGAAGACCGGAACGGGACCACCGCCCTCCTCCAGCAGGCGCAGAGTGATACGGGCCGCGAGCACTGTCTTGCCGGCGCCTGACGCTCCGACCACGAGCAGGCCCCGGTCCCAGCGGGCGACGAGGTCGTCCAGCGTGATCGCCCGGCCGTCCATGTCGAGATCCTGCGCCAGCACGGCGCCCCTGGCGGGGAGCAACTGTCCGACCTGCCGCTCCACCCGCTCGGCGAGCACCGCGAGTCCTTCCGCCAACTCCCCTCTGGCGGCGGCGACGAGCGGCTGCCCCACCGGCGGCACCGCCTTCGACTCCTCCTCGCTGTGCTCCGGGACGGGGGCGGATCTCACCAGATCGATGTACGCGCCCACGTCCGCGGGCACAGCCCGATGGGAGTCCCGGAACCTGGAGATGAGTTGAAGGGGCAACTGACTCCAATCGAGTTGCCGCCCTTCCTCGGCGGTGTCGAGATCCTCCTTGATCCGCTGCAACAGGCTGGCGTCCTGGGCCAGCCTGGCGTAGAACTCACCGTCTCCTTCCCTGATCAGCAGGATCGCCGCCAGGGTGGAGACGTCGTACGGAGACAGCTGCCTCGCCTTGGCGATCCGGTCCTGCAATATCAGGACGTTGAGAAACCGTTTGATCGACCGAGGGTTGCGCGGCAGCCCGATGCGCAGCAGGTCGCGCGTGGGCATGATCTCTTCCGGAAGCAGGCTCCGCAGATAGTCGTCGAAGGCGGCGGCTGACAACCTCGGCATTTCGAACGGAAACTGAATGATCTTGTCCAGATAATGGTCGACCTGCAGACCCTTGTACTTCTCCCCGAGGGCCACCAGCAGCGGTTCCTTGGCGACGGCCAGGAAGAAGACACAGTTGTCGCGGTTGAAATGGAGCTTGAGCGCCTCCAGCAGTCCGGCCACCTGATCGCCGGCGCATCGGTCGAGGTCGTCGATGAACACCACGAGCCGCTTCTTGCCCGTCTCCGCCAGAGCTTGCGCGATCAGATCGGTGAGGTACTCATCCAGCCGCACACGATCCGAACGAATACGGAAATGTTGTTCGTCGTACTCCTTGAGACTGCTGCGCACGTCAGCCAGGTTCACCCGGGCCGTCGAGGAGAGCACCAGAGAGCCGAGCACCTCGGAGATGGTCCGCAGCGTGCGCGCAACCTGTTCCTTCTTCGCCAGTCCGAGCTCCGCGACGAGCGTGTGGAGCAGCGGCAGCACCGGGTTGTCGTCGTACTGGTGCCGCCACGGGTCGAACCACACGTGTGCGCAGTCGCCGTACTGATCGTCGATCACCTGTCTGACCTGCTTGAGCAGGGAGGTCTTGCCGATCCCCCACTCGCCGTAGACACCGATGACCATGGGCGGAGAGGCGGAGTGGGCAAGCAGCGCCAGCGCCTGCGCGTACTCCGCCCGCCCCAGGCTGTCCGTGACCGCCGGCTCGTCGCTGTGCGTGAATCCGGCCGGGGCCTGCTCCTCCTCCTTGAGAGCGGGCGCCGGTTCCACCCGCGGCCTGCGCCTGCGCCACATCAGCCAGGCGAGGAGCCCCACAAGGATCAGACCACCGGCGAGATAGGGCCACAGCCGCAGAAGCAGGTGCCGCGGCACCACCCGCAGTTCCCGCCGCGCCACCCCGGTCTCGGCGTAGAGAACCAGTTGCCCGCTCGTCTCCCGCAGCCGTGGCCCCGGCACCAGGGTGACGGTCACGTTCCCGCCCGCCGGAAGCTGAACCGACCCGCCGCCCTGGACGCTCACCGCGCTCGCGGCAGGGCCCGCGACCTGGATGCGGGCCGTCACGGCCGGTCCCGGATTCACGACGGTGACCTTCACGGGCACGCGCGGGAACGTCTCGAGTGAGATGGACAGCGCCGAATTGTCCAGGAACTGGGGAGCACCGAACCCCGTGCCCACGGCCAGGACCACCACGACAAATAAGCGCGCGATCGGCATGCCTTGATTATTCAGGCTTTCTGCGGGGGCCAGCCGGGCGAAAGCCCTTTTCTGAAGGGCCGAATCATGGTGGCGGCAAAAGCGAGCGTGACCATCGCGACGGCCAACGTGGTGGTGGTGACCCACACGTCCGCGCATGCGTAGAGCAACCCGGCGAGCACCGGGCCGAGCGCCCCTCCGCCGTAGCTGACCAGCCGGGAGACGCCTGCCACCCGAGCCAGCTTGTCAGCCGGCACCCGGCTGATCACCGTACGGATCGTCACGTTGCTCAGCCCACCCGCCACGCCGATCATCAGCAGTGCCAGCGCGAAGGCTCCGGGCGAGAGCGCGGTGGTCACGGCCAGCAGCAGCGCCGCCGCGCACACCCAGGTGTGCACCAGCAACATCGATCGGCCGCGGTGGGTGAGACCGATGATCTCGGCCAGCCGGTAGGCCGGCACCTTCCCGGCGATCCTCTGGCGTTGCGGCGAGATGAGCGCCCCCACCACCCCGCCCACCCCCGCGGTCGCCAGGATGACGCCGATCAACGCCGGGCTCTCCCGTGTCTGCGTCATATGGGTCACGAACACCACGGTCAGCGCCTGCACGACCAAGTTGATCAGGGCGGTCAGGATCGTCGCGGACCTCAGGAAGTCGTTCGTCCAGATCTCCCTCAGCCCGACACGGATCTCCTCCATGAGCGAGAGCCTGACCGGCCGGGCCGGGGTCCGCCGCACCGGCGTGCGGGCCAGCGTGGCCGCCGCGGAGAGGAACGCCACCGCGTTCGCCAGGAAGGTCATCGCCGGGCCGTACGCGTAGAGCACCCCTCCCAGCGACCGCCCTGTCAGGCCCACGGCGTGAACGGTGGTCTCGTGCACGGCGAGCGCCGTGTCCACCTCCGCCGGGCGGGCCACCGCCGGAACCAGCGCGATCTCCGCGACGGACGAGAACACCGTCAGACATCCCTCGGCGAAGGCCACCACGAGCAGATGCTCGATCTGCAGGCTGCCCAGGAGCAACGCACCGCAGGTGACGGCCATCAGCAGGCCCTTGGCCAGCTCGCACCAGGTCATGACGAGCCTCGGGCCGACCCGGTCGACGACCGTGCCCGCCGGCAGGTAACACAGCAGGCCGGGCAGTGTGGCGGCGCACACCACCCAGCCGGTCCAGGAGGGCGATCCGGTGAGCGCGATGGCGAGCAGGGGGTAGGCCACGCTCAGCGTGCGCGTGCCCATCATCGACAGCGTCGATGCCGTCCAGGAGCGGCGAAAGCCCGCGTTTGTGGCGAACAGCGAGGTCAAGCCACTCGGAGCTTGTCTGGTCTCCACCGCCACTCCTGCCGTCCTGTGCTCGAGCACAGTGTCCCGTGATCCGCGGCGGTGGGGTGACGGCGGCTGCATTGTCAGAGACTAAATGATGCACTCCCCGGTGCAGGACATTACCTGCGTGGCTGTCAACGAGTGCGGGGCTCGGTCACGCTCAACCGGTCGGCCTCGGCGGCCAGCCGTGGCGGAAGGAGCGGGCTGGTCGTGCTCTGCCGCGCCCTGCGGGCGAGCCGTACCGCCTCGTCGTGGTTGCCGGCGGCCTCCATGACGCGGGCGGCGCGCAGCAGCGTGGAGCCGTCCTGGACCGTCTCCATGGGCGGGATGGCCCGAACCGCCATGTGCACGTCGCCGCTCAATGCGAGGGCCAGGGCGTACGCGGCCCGGGTCGAGGGTTGCTGGAGCGGACGCACCCGCTCCAGGTCACGCAGCGCTCCGGCGGGCCGTTGCAGGTCGGAGAGGATCTCGCCACGCGCCTGCAGCGCCTCCGGCGCGTTCCCTTCTCTCATCAGCGCGTCGTCGAGCACGTCGACGGCGGTGCGCTCGTGGCCGCCGTACCACAGCGCCCAGGCCAGCTCCGTCTGGATGGCGGAATCGTCCGGGCTGCGCCGCGCGGCCGCCTGCAGCTGCCGGATGGCCTCGTCGGTCCTGCCCTGCCTGAGGAGAACCCGGCCCGTGGCGGTGAGCAGGGTCGCCGCGAGCACGTCCGTACCCGGCTGCGCGACGTACAGCTGAGTGGCCCTGCGGTAGTGGATCACCGCTTCGTCGAGGTCGTCCCGCAGGTAGGCCACGTCGCCGAGCAGGGATTCGATCGCGGCGCTCAGCCGGACGTCGTGCCCTGCTTCGCGTAACGCCAGCCTCCCGTGCCGGGCGGCCACCTCGAACTCGCCCGCGAGCACGGCGGACTCCGCGAGGCGCAGGCGCGCGTCCGGGCGGATGTGGACCGCGCCGCCGGGAAGGGGGCCGCCTCGAAACAACGCGGGGCGCAACCGTTCGTGCCAGATTCGCCAGCCGGAGGCGTCGGGCACCCTCGCGAGCACATAGCGGTCCGCCAGAGCCTTCAGCACCGGAGCCGGGAGACCGGCTGTCTCCGTCACGACCTCCGGCGAGCCGAAGGTCTCGCGCAGTCGGGTGCGGAGCTTTTCCGGGTCGGCATGGAAGTGGTCGGCGGCGACCTCTTCCAGTTGCCGCCGGCAGTAGGCGGCGATCGCCTCGTCGGGGCCGTCGAGGTCGCCGATCAGCTCGGGTTGGGACGGGCTCAGCAGTGCGGTGCAGGCGATCTGCAGCAGGAGGGGCTCGACCTGACCGGCCGCGTCGGCCAGGTCGTCCACCAGCCCCTCGGCGACTCCAGGCGCGAACGTGTGGCCCAGCTCCTCCAAGGGTTTTCGGCAGGCGGCGACGGCCTGTTCGCGCCGAAGCGGACCCAGACGGTAGGGAGGCGTGGTCACGCGGCTGTGCCGGACGACCTCATCCAGATGATCGTCGTCGACCGCGATCAGCAGATGGAAGGGCAGGTCGCCGTCGAGCACGGCGAAGATCTGCTCGATCAGTTGCTCACAGTGCCGGCGCTGCCGGTCATGGGCGGTGAACAACTCCTCGACCTGGTCGACGACCGCCATGATCGGCACCGGAGCGCCGGAGGCGTCCAGCCGCGGGGGTCGCGTGCGCAGAAAGGCGGAGATCGTCAGGCCGGACAAGTGCGTCGGCGCCTCGTGCGGAGCCCATGACGACAGCAGTGCGAGCACGAACGAGTTCCTGCCACCGCCGGCGAGCGCGGCCGGCACCGAGGATCGCCGTGACACCCTGCCGATCGGCAGCACGTCGGCGCTGTAGGAATCGAGGAGGGGCAGCACTCCGGCGGCGATCAGCGAGCTTTTCCCTACGCCACGAGGGCCGTGCACGATCGTGATCGGATCAGCACGCCAGCGAGCGGCCACCTCGGCCGCCTCGGTCTCACGGCCGACGAAGCGGGCGTCGTCCGCCCTGGCGTAGGGGCGCGTACCGACATACGGCCATGCATCCGGGACCGAGTTGCTGCTGGATCTCATCACCGTGCCTCGCCCCATTGCCGCGATTCTGCCAGGAATACAGGCACCATCCGATGGCAGATGGAGAATTGTCGCAATCGATATGACTATATGGCCGAGCTCCAGCCGGCGACGGTGAGGTCATCCGGGTCTTCGGCCAGCCGCAGGTAGGCTCGCCTGAGCACCGGAGAGTGAAGATTCCTGAGCGCATCGAGATCGATGACGCCGAGGTCGATGATGCCGATCGTGCTCTCTTCTTCCATGCATTCTCCTGGTTTTCGGTCAGCCGTAACCAGCTCCGCGCAATTTGCTTCTTCAGACGATTCTGCGTCGGTATTTTTCAGGAATCAATCTATAAGATGTGAGCAACGAGGACCATGGCCGGAGGACCACGTGAGCGAGCAGGTCAACGAGTACGGGCCGATTCGGATGCCGAACATCTGGGGGAAGATCCCAGCCCGTAACCGAAATTTCACCGGACGTGAGCATTTGCTGGACCGGTTGAGAGAGAGCCTGCACCTGTCGACCACCGCAGCCGTGGTGGCGCACACGCCCGTCCCGCAGGCCCTGCACGGCCTCGGCGGGGTCGGCAAGACCCAACTGGTCACGGAGTTCGCCTGGCGCTTCCGGGGATCGTACGAGCTCGTCTGGTGGATCTCGGCCGACCAGCCGGCCCTGGTCCCCGCCGCTCTCGCGGGGCTGGCCGCCGACCTCAACTGCGCTCCCGCCAGCGCCGTCGGCATCGAGGAGGCCGCGGCCTCGGTGCGCAGGGCGCTCCAGCGCGGCGAGCCGTACAGCAAATGGTTATTGATCTTCGACAACGCCGACGAGCCCGAGGCGATCAAGGACTTCCTCCCCGACGGAGGGCCGGGACACGTACTGATCACCTCCCGCAACATCCGCTGGAGCGCGGCCAGCGAGAGCGTGGCGGTGGACGTCTTCGAGCGGAACGAGAGCATCCAGTTCCTCCGCAGACGCCTCGAACGCGACATGCCCCACGCCGAGGCCGACGCCCTCGCGCAGGCGCTCGGTGACCTGCCTCTGGCGCTGGAGCAGGCGGCGGCGCTCCAGCTCACGACCGGCCTGTCCACCGACGAGTACCTCGAAGCGCTGGGCGAAGAGACACGGCGGCTGCTCGCTCTGGGCAAGGCCACCGAATATCCCCACTCCATGACCGCGGCCTGGCAACTGTCGGTCCAGGCGATCGAGGAACGCATGCCCGAGGCCGCCACCGTGCTGCGGTGCCTGGCCTTCTTCGGTCCCGAGCCGATCCCCCGCGACCTGTTCCGCCGCGGCAACAAGACCCAGGGCGCCGCGCGCATCGGCCCGATCCTGTCCGACCCGCTGCTGCTGAGCCGGGCCTTCGGCGAGCTCAACCGGTTCGCCCTGCTCAAGGTCGAGTCCGCCGCCGGCACCGTCCAGGTGCACCGCCTCATCCAGGCGCTGCTGCGCGACTCGGTCGACGAGCGGGAACGCGGCGAGATCCGGCACGAAGTCCACCTGCTGCTGGCCGGTGGCGCGCCCGTCGACCCGGAGGACACCACCAGGTGGGCGGCCTTCCGCGAGCTGCTGCCCCATTTCGAGCCGTCCGGCCTCGCGGACTGCGCCGAGGCGGATCCCCGCAACTTCTGCATCACGCTCGTCCGCTTCCTCTACCGAGTGGGCGACTACCGGTCGGCCAGGACCTTCGCCGAGCATCTCCGCGACACCTGGACGGCCGCCTCGGGCCCGGAGAGCCCCGACGTGCTGCGGATCCGCCGCCACCTGGCCAACGTGCTCTGGCAGCTCGGCGACTTCGACGAGTCCCGCCTGCTCAACGCGGAGACGCTGGCGATGATGCAGCGCGTGCTCGGCCCCGACCACGAGGAGACCCTCGGCGCGGCCAACTCCTACGGCGCCTCACTACGCGCGCTGGGCGACTTCGCCGCCGCTCAGAAGCAGGACAAGGAGTCGCTGGCGGCCTTCGAGCGTGTCTTCGGCCCGACCCATCCGGTGACTCTCCGCCTGCTCAACAACCTCGCGCTCGACCACGCGCTGCTCAGCGACTACTTCACCGCGCGCGACCTGCACAAGCTGGCCTACCTGGAGATGAGCGGCGCCACCCACGGCGTCGGCAAGTGGGACGTGCAGAACGCCTGGAACGGCCTGGCACAGGTGCTGCGGCTCTGCGGCGCCTACGAGGAAGCCGTCGACCTGGGCGAGGAGGTCTACGCCTACGGGCTCAGGGAGCTCACCGCGGAACATCCCATCGTGATCAAGACCGCCAAGGACCTCTCCATCGCCCGGCGTGGCGCCGGTGACATCACCGCGTCGCTGGAACTGGCCAAGGAAACGCTCAGCCGCTTGGAAAAGCTCTTCGGCCGGGACAACCCCGACACCATGGCCACCGCGATCGCGCTGTCGAACAGCCTGCGCGAGGCCGGCAACCTGGACGAGGCGATGGCGCTCGTCAAGGACACTCTGCCGAGGTATCACACGATCTACGGCCCGCGACACCCGTTCACCTACGGCTGCCGCGCCGACCTCGCACTCCTCCACCGGCTTCGCGGCGACCCCGAACGCGCCCGGGAGGAGAACTCCGAAGCCTACGAGGGCCTGCTCACCCGCCTCGGCGCCGAGCACGAGTACACGCTCATGGCGGCCGTCAACCTGGCCTCCGACTACGCCGCGCTGGGCGACAGCCACACCGCTCGCCGCCTGGGCGAGGAGAGCCTGGCGCGGCTGCGCGGGTTCTTCGGCAAGGAGCACTTCCTCACCACCTTCGGCGCCGTCAACCTCGCCATCGACCTGAGCGACACCGGAGCCGACGAGGAGGCGGCCGCGCTGCGAACGGAGATCGTGAACAACCTCCGGCGCATCTCTCGCACGTCCACGCCCGACATGGTCCGAGCGCTCAAGGGCGAGCGGATCGACTGGGACTTCGATCCGCTGTCCCTGTGACGCCGTTCCTGGCGAGCCAGGCCGCTCTGTGCTCGTCCGCCTCCCGCGCCGCCGCCTCGGCGGCGGCGGGCGGCACCGGATCCTTCATCCAGGACGACAGGGTACGGCGGAGCAGTCCGGTGAACCGTTCGCCGACCGGCGTCAGCTTCCCGCTGTCGAGCAGGGTCCCCGTCACCTCCAGCGCGGCTGCGCGCCAGCGCGCGAACTCGATGTGGGGACGCAGTCCGCGCTCGGAGTCGCGCTGACGGCGCCAGAATCCGGCCAGGCCGAGGTGTGCGTACGCGCCGTGCAGGAGACCGGACAGCGGGCGTGGATCACCGCGCCAGGGCGCGTAGAAGCGCCGCTCGTCCGGAAGCGTCAGCTCCACCAGGTCGAGTACGGCGTTGAGCTTGGCGTGCTGGAGCTCGTGCGCGAACGTCGACGCGAGCCAGGTGTGATCGGGCGGAGTCGACATCGCCACCGTGCCGAAGGTGACGCGGGACGTCGCGCTGTCCCGGCCGCTCTGGGCCGCCTTGATGGGGGTGAGCACCCGGGCGATCGCGCGCAGCTCAGCGGCGGTCGTCCAATGATGTTTGTCCAGGAGCTCCCAGGCGGCGGCGACGTGGCTCCGCCAGCGCCGCAGGTCGTCGGGCGGCAGCCGGCCGTCGATCACTGTGGGACCTGGCCAGCGATGCGGATCCAGATCGTCGACGACCAGCTCGATCGCGCCGTCGGCCGAGCGGATCCGATGGAGCGGGGTGCATCTGGACGTGTCGGTTTCCAGCTCGATGATCTGGTCCTCGTCCGTCGGCAGGACGAGCTGCCCCAGCGAGGGCAACGTGATCACCCCGCCCGGCGCGGGAACCTGGACCCGCAGCCGTAGCCCGGCCCGGCAGGCGGCCGCCGCGGCGACCGCACCGAGCTGCGCCACGGCCAGCGGATCCGCCCGTCCAGTGATCAATGCCCGCAGAGTGCTCTTGGCCCACGCACCGACCGCTGGATAGCCGATCACGTACTTGACCGCTTCAGGAGCCTGTGCGGCGATCTCGGCGAGCCGGTCATAGGCAGCTTCCGCCCGCCCTTCCTCCGCCACCCCCCTGAGGAGCAGCAGATGCTTGCTGTACTGCGTCTCGGCCAGGAATTGGGCTGCCTCCGCGCCACCTCCCCCTCGCGCCAGCCGGTCAAGAAGATCTTGAGGGACGGTGTACGAGTCGAGCCGCATGTCGCTCCCCTCAGTGAACCGACCCGCGCAGGTCGGCGACGAGGCGTTCACGAATGTGATCGATCAGTCGATACAGGTCATCGCAATAGACTGACGGGTTCTTGAAGCCGTCGTCCGAGCGGTAACGATGCGTGTAGAGCCCGCCGCCGCACACTCGCCCGAATTTGCATGCCTTGCACGTGTCGCTCAACGCTTCCCAACCGAGCTGGCGCGCCACCATGCCGGGATGTCGGAGCGCCTCGTCGAAGGAATGGTCCACGATGTTCAAGCCGGTCATGGGGGCGCCCTGCCGTACCGCCTTGAGGGAGTCCGTCTGCTCGATGGTGCCGTCCGTCTCGATCACGACGACCGTGGACGGCGTCAGGCCCACGGATTCGCTGGCCGAGCCGCCGCCGAGCAACAGACTCACGATTTCCTGAAATGTCCGTATCACGCTGTCGCTGCCGCTTTCGTACCAATGGTCGAAGATCGGAATGAGCCAGTCGGCGTACGGCGTAGCCGGCTTCCTCCATCCCGGCGGTGGCGTGTCCCAGGTCGCGTGCGGCAGCAGGAAGTCCATGGTCGGCGGATCGAAAGCGCTCAGCGCCTCATAGGTCTCGACGGGATCATTGAGCAGATCGACCGTGCACAACAGCCCGCTGAACAGGTGACGGAACCTCTCGCTGGTGAGCCGTGTCAGCCCCTGCATCACTGCCGGGTAGCTCCCCCGCCCGTCGGCGAACCGCCGATTGCGGTCGTTCTCCCTGGGACCGCCGTCGAGACTCACTCCCACCCGGACGTCCATCGCGTCGAACGACGACAGCGCCGCTTCGTCCAGCAACACCGCGTTCGTCTGCAGCACCGCCTCGACCCGCAGCCCCGGCCCCACCTCGGACCGCACCAACTCCACGATCTTCGCGAGGTACTCGTGACCCGCCAGCAACGGCTCCCCTCCGTGCAGAACCACTCGCACCGACGGCAAATCATGATCAGCCGCGTGCTCGGCGATACGCTGGGCGGCGATGGAGACCAGTTGAGGGTCCATCACCATCGGCCGCCCCCGCCAGCTCTGATCAGCCAGGGTGTAGACATAGCAGTAGTCGCACGCCAAATTGCAGCGGCTATGGACTTTAAGCAGGAATTGCCGGAAAGGTCGCGCCCGCCACCCGCCACGAAGCAGTTCGTCGACATCGAGCGCTGAAGGCCACTCCCATGATTGATTCTCTGCGTTAGATGTCAACCTAGAGACCACCCCGCTTCAACGCTGCCAATTCTAGACGACCCAGGGCAAATGGGGGAGGCTCCGTCGCGGCCCGGCAGCGCTGGGCCGTGATCGCTTTACTGCTCGAATCGCACACCGGCCACGCCAATCAATGAAATGCGAGGTCCTGGTGTCATTGCGCCTGCCGATAATCACATCCATCCAGGTCATGACTCTGCGAAGGCTTCGCGTGGCGTACGCGAGCCGCCGGCGCCGGCCATCCGCGTGAGCCCTCAACCCGTACCCGGAGCGCCGGCTGTTCGCCTGCGCGGGCTACGCCCTGCAGGATTCGCGCACTTTGCACCTTCACATCGTGGGTCCCACGCCAGACGTGATCAACGACGGCGTCACCGTCACGTGCGCGCTGTGGAGGTGCCAGAAATGGCACATCACGCCCGAGTGTCTGCGAGACTCCGGAAGCCATGAAGATCTTGTGGATCGTCTGCGTCCTGGTGCTGGCGGGCTGCACGGCAGCCCCAGCGCGCACCGTGCCGAGGACTCCGGCGGCGAGCACGACCCCCGTCGCGTCGCCCAAAGAGAGCGACCTCGACGACGAGGAGGACGAGGGTGCCTCTGACGACAGGGCCACCACGGTGCTCGACGTGGCGGTGGCGGCCCCGGACGCGGCCTGGGCGGCCGGCTTTGCCGTGACAGCGGAGGACGAGCCGTCCAACGGCGTGCTCCTGCGGATGGACCGCGACGGATGGCGTGTCGACCAGCGTCCGTACAAGCGGTTCCCCGACGCGATCGACTCCATCGTGTCGGGCGTGGACGCCGACGGACCGAACCAGGTCTGGGCAGTCGGCGACCTCGGCGACCTCGATGAAAACTCCGAGGAGGTGCGGCTCCCCTTCGCCCTGCGCTGGGACGGCCGGCGTTGGAAGACGTTCGGACCTGCCCAGCTCCCGAAGGTCGGCACGCTGACCGACGTCGCCGTGGACGGTTCGCGGGCGTTCCTGATCGGCAGGCGCGGGGAGGGCAAGACGTCCATCCCCGTCCTCGCGACCTGGAACGGCAGGCGTTTCGGCAAGCAGGAAGTCCCGCACGGAGGTAGATTCCGCGCCGTGGACGCCGGAGCCGGGCAGGTGTGGATCGCGGGCAGCTCCTCCAGCGGGCGATGCGCTGATTCGCGCCCGGCGATCTGGCACAGCGCGACTCCCGGCGGCGCGCCGGTGGAGATGCGGCTGCCCGCGCTGGGCCAGGGCACGCTCCGGCACATCTCGCAGAACCGGCCGTCCGACGTGTGGGCCGTGGGTGAGCGCGGCACCTCGGGAGACTGTGACGAGTACGGTGCAGGCGAACCGCTGATCCTGCACTGGAACGGAAGCTCCTGGACGCAGGTCGAACCCCCCAGGTGGAGGGGCTCGCTGTACGGTGTCGCCGCCGTCGGCGAGGACGACGTGTGGGTGGTGGGTTACGAAGAGGACGTGACGACCGAAGTCACGTTGCTGCACTACGACGGGCGGCGGTGGAAGCGGAGGGCCGGGTACACCGAAGGCGGCTCGAACGTCTCCGGCCTCGCCCGGGTCGACGCCAACCTGCTGCTGGCCGCCGGGGACCGCTGAGCCGACCGTTCTCCCCGACAGCACGCCTGACGGCGGCACGTCCGTGACCGCGTCGCTGAACTACGTGCGCGGATCTGGGAGAAGCGCACACGAACCGGTGACAGATGCCTCTGGGCAACCCCTGGCCGGCTGCCTAGTTTCTTGAACGGAACCGCCTCCGTGAAGGGAGCACCGTGCGTCCGCCTGAACGTTCGGTCATCGCCGCCGCCGTGCTCGCGGCGCCCTTCCTGGCGACCCCCGCCGCACGCCAACGGCTCCCCGGGCGTGGGCCCGGGCAGCTTCGTCCGCTGACCCTCAAGACCCCGAAGGGAAGCATCATGCGCCCCATCCGGACACTCGTCCTCGCCCTCGTCGCGGCAGCGCTCCTGCCCGCGACGGCCGCCGCGGCCCAGGAGCGTGTGTATGACTGCGCCCAGGGCTTCTGGTCGCCCAATCCCTACCGCGGAGGGATCGACATCCTCGCCGGCGGCTGCACGGGACCGGCGTCGGGCACGGAACCGGCCTACGTCACGCTCCGGTCCGGGGTGCCCTCGCCTCCCAAGACGTTCCTGTGCCCGACGGCCGCGTATGTCAACGGCACCGTGGTCGCGTCGCAGTGCGCCCACGTCCCGCCGGCCTGACACCGGAAGCCCTCGCGATGGCACTCGTTCGGACGAAAAGCTCCCGTGGGCGGCCACGACTGCACGAGGGAGGGGATGCGGCGCCCCTCCCCTCCTCAGCCGGCGAGTGAGGCCGGCCTGCCGAGCACCTCGGTGAGAGCTGAGATGCTGTGGTCGCCGTGGCCGGCCTCGGCGGCTCGCCTCAGCAGGTCGTTCAGCGGGCCGAGCCATGCCACGTCGACGTTCGTCTCCCGCGCGAGGTCTTCGTCGTGGGCCGCTCCGGCCAGGAACAGGTTCACGGAGGAGGCGGCGTCGCTGTAGTCACCGCTGTCGATCTCCCTGGCGTACACCGGAAGCAGGGACTTGATCATGTCCAGCCACTTGCCGGTGAAGCGCACCATGCTGCCCGCGTCCAGCCCGCGCGCCCGGAGGGCGGCGGCGCCCTGGAAGAAGCCGACGAGCGTGGGCAGCAGGAGGGCGCCCACCGCCATCTCGTACAGGGCGGCCAGGTCGACCTCGTCGCCCAGGTGGACGGTGTCGCCGCCCAGTGTCGTCAGCGTCGGCTCGCAGGCGTCGAAGAC
The DNA here is from genome assembly GCF_040649795.1 of Nonomuraea sp. NPDC048881. Taxonomy (NCBI): domain Bacteria; kingdom Bacillati; phylum Actinomycetota; class Actinomycetes; order Streptosporangiales; family Streptosporangiaceae; genus Nonomuraea; species Nonomuraea sp. NPDC048881. The sequence continues at coordinate 70,442 of NZ_JBEZGC010000026.1, read as the reverse complement.
GGCCTTGTCCCCGCTGTAGTAGATCAGGGTGTCCGGCGCCCCCACGGCTGCGGGCACGTTCTTGACGGCGCCGTCGAGGTAGCGGGCCCCGAGGGAGCCGGCCCAGGCGGCCGTCTCCCTGGCGCCGGCCGGTGACCCGCTGTTCAGGGTGACCAGGGTGCGCCCCGACAGGGCGGCGGCGACCGGCTGCAGGATCTGGCGGGTGTCTTCGTACGTGGTCAGGCAGGTGATGATCAACGGGCTCGCGGCCACGGCGTCCTCGATCGCCTCCGCGTGGATCGCGCCCCTGGCGGCGAGGAGTGCGGCCTTGTGCGACGTGCGGTTCCACACCGTCGTGGGGTGTCCTGCCCTGATGAACGTCTCGGCGAGGGCCGTACCCATCGAGCCCAGCCCGATGACGGTCACGTTGTCGTCTGTCATTGCGTGCTCCTTGGTGATGTGCGGTGGTCGGTCAGTGGTGAACGGGCACCGAGTGCTTGCCGGTGCTCTGTGAGGACGTCTTCTTGTCCCGGTGCAGCAGCAGGAGCAGCGCCGTCGCGAGCCCGGCCAGCGCGAAGACGGCGGTGGCCAGGAAGCCCGCCTGGAACCCGTCGTTCAGGCCCTCGGCGTCGGCGCCCGTCGTGGAGGCGAAGGCGACCGACGAGGCGATCGCGATGCCGAGCGCGGCTCCGATCTGGAAGACGGCGTTGTTGATGCCGGAGACCAGGCCGGACTCCTCGGGCTTGGCGCCGGTGAGCGAGGCGATGGAGGCTGCGACGTTGGTGCTGCCGATTCCGGAGCCGAAGACGACCAGGCCGAAGAACAGGTCGCTCCAGTAGCCGCCGTCGGCGTCGATCCGGGTCAGCAGCAGCAGGCCGCCGGCCAGCAGCGTCATGCCTGCGATCGCGATGGGCTTGTAGCCGACCTTGGCGACCAGTCGGGCGCTGACGTTCGCGCCGATGATCGACATGACCGCGTAGATCGCGGTGCTGAGTCCGAACTTCACCGCGCTGTAGCCGAGGACCTGCTGGGCGTAGAGCGACGTGATGAGCGCCCCGCCGTACACCGTCATGGCGACGATGAGCATCAGGATGTTGCCGCCGACCACGGTCGGTGAGCGGAAGATCCGCAGCGGCACCAGCGGGGCCTGCGACCGGTTCTCGATCACGGTGAAGATCACGAACAGTACGGCGGCGCCGATGAGCATGCCGATGGTCCGGCCGCCGCCCCAGCCGACCAGCGGCGCCTCGGAGACGGCGTAGACCAGCAGGGCGATGGCGGCGGTGATGGTCACCGCGCCCGCCGGGTCGAAGCGGCGGCGGCCGTCCTGGACCGGCGTCGTCTTGAGCAGACGGGGCCCGAAGACCAGGACCGCCACGACGACCGGGACGTTGATGTAGAAGATCCACTCCCAGCCGAGCCCGTCGGTGATCGGGCCGCCGATGAGCAGTGCCGCGGTCGCGCCGAAGGCGCCGACGCCGGTCCAGATGCCCAGCGCCTTGTTGCGCTCGGGCCCCTCGGCGAAGGTGTGCATGAGCACCGCCATCGCGGTCGGTGTCATGATCGCGGCGGCGACGCCCTGGACGACCCTGGCAGTGATCAGCACCGAGTCGTTCCAGGCCAGGCCGCACAGCACTGAGGCGAGGCCGAACAGGGCGGTGCCGAACAGGAACATCCGGCGGCCGCCGAGCAGGTCGGCGGTGCGCCCGCCGAACATCAGCAGGCCGCCGAAGCTCAGCAGGTACGCGCTCATCACCCACTGGACGCCGCCCGGGGAGAAGCCGAGTTCGCTCTCGATGGAGGGCAGGGCCAGCATGACGATCTGGGAGTCGACGATGACCATGAAGAAGGACGCCACCAAGAGGGTCAGCGCCAGCCATCTCCGAGGGTCGGGGGCTTCCAGGGGTTCGCGAGGTGTCATCTTTTCCTCTTCTGGGATGCATCAGGGCAGCGCGAAGCCGCCCCGTAGGGATATCGGGCCTGGTGAGACCTAGTGGGGAGGGGAGATCCTCGCGGTCAGGCACATGCGATCGAGCGCGTTCGCGACGGACACGGCCATGATCAGATTCGCGAGGTTGTGGGGACCGAGCAGGTTCTCCGCCGCGCCGTACACGTCGTCGGGCACGCCGTCGGCCGGAAGCTTGGTCATCGTTTCGGCGAGAGCCAGGGCGGCACGCTCCGAGTCGGTGAACCGGCGCGAGTCGCGCCAGCCCGCCAGCTCGTTGAGCCGCTCCTGCCGCTCGCCCAGGCGGATCGCCTCCGCGGAACGCAGGGCCAGGAAGTACGCGCAGCCGTTGAGCTGGGCGACCCGGATGCGCGCCAGTTCGCGCAACCGGTCGTCGCACAACCCCTCGCGCCGCAGCACGTCCTCCAGATCGGTGATCAGGCTGACGGCTCGTGGCGACGCTGCCGCCAGTTCGATGCGCTGCCTGGTCATCGTGTGGTTCAGCCCTTCGTCGCGGTCGGTGGTCGTCTGCCTGAAGCAGTGTGAATCCGGCAGACGGTCACGAACAACGGCAAAGTTCTCACCGCTCGGTAAGGTGCCCTTACCGAAGGGGGGTGCCGGTGAACTGGCAGGAGCTGGAGACGTTCCTGGTACTGGCCGAAGAGCTGCATTTCGGCCGCACGGCCGACCGCCTGCACGTGTCACGCGCCCGGGTCAGCCAGATGACCCAGGCGCTGGAACGCCGGGTCGGCGGCCCGCTGTTCGAGCGCACCAGCCGCCGGGTGGCCCTGACCCCCTTGGGCAGGCAACTGCGCGAAGACCTCGGTCCCCACTGCCACGGGATTCTCGAAGCCATGGCCAAAGCGTCGAACACCGCGCGCGGCACCGGCGAGGTGCTGCGCGTGGGCTTCTCCAGCCCGCTGGCCAGCGAGCGGGTCATGACCGTGGTCGAGGCGTTCCGAGCCTCGCATCCGCGGTGTGAGGTGCAGATCCGCGAAGTCCACCTGTCAGACAGGTACAGCGCGCTGCGACGGGGCGAGCTGGACCTGCAGGTGATCGAACTGCCCGTGGACGAGCCCGACCTGACCGTGGGCCCCGTGCTCGTGCGCGACCGGACCATGCTCGCCGTCTCCGCCTCGCACCGCCTGGCCGGCCGTACGTCGATCTCCATCGAGGATCTCGGAGGGGAGAACCTGCGGCTCATCGACGGCCTGCCGGGCTATTTCCAGGCGCGTCACATGCCTGATCGCACCCCGGCCGGGCGGCCCATCCATCACTCGACAACGACGAAGTACTGGCAGGAACTGCTGGCCCTCGTCGCGGCGGGCGAGGGCGTCACGATCGCCGCCGCCCAGGGCACCCGTTACTATCCAAGGCCCAACCTGGTCTACGTCCCGTTCCACGACGTCGGGCCGTTCGAGTACGCACTGATATGGCGTACGGCGAGCGTCTCCGCCAAGGCCCTGGCCTTCGCCAGGATGGCAGTGGAGAAGCACGCCTCCAAGGCCTGAGTCACTTGATCGACAAGCGTACATCTCGCCAGGCGCGCCGAACCCGGGCGCCGACGTCGGCGGTCAGCGTCCCGAGAGGGCGTCACGCAGTTTGATGTCCTTATGATCTGGACAGGTTCAAGCAGCCCAACTTCCTCCGTGGCTCGAACGCCACGACGCCCGCCGCCCAGACGGCCTCTGGGCACGCCTCAGCCAACGCGTCCTCGCCCTCAACGCCGCCATCTGGCAACTGGAACACCGGCGCACCCGTCAAACGGTCTCTGGCCGCCTACGACCACTGCCCCGGATTCACATCAGCGATCCAGCAGCTAGCCGGCGGCCGCCTGGGCGACAGACCGGAGTCCGGCGGCCAGTTCCTGCGCCGTCGGGGCGTTGTCCGGGTCGATCTGCCAGCGGACCAGCAGGCCGATGAACAAGGTCAGCAGCACCTGCCCGCCCGCCTCGTCCTGGCCGGGCAGGCGATGGCTCAGCTCGCGCTGGGCGAGTGCCTGCCCCTCGGCCAGCCGGGTGCGCACGTCGGGCAGATGCGGCGCCTGGGCCAGTGTTTCGACGTTGGCCCGCCAGACCATCGGGTTGGCCTGGAACGACTCGATCAGCCGGGCCCAGAACTCCTCGAACCACCGGGCCGACTCGTCAGGAAAGGCCTTGAGCACTTCGGCGACCGCCTGACCGGTGACTTCGATCATCGCCTGGGCGAGCAGGGCGTCCTTCGAGCGGTAGTGGTAGTTGATCGCGGCCAGGTTGCTGCCGGAGACGGCCACGATGTCCCGGACCGTGGTGCGGGCGTAGCCGCGCTCGGACAGGCACTGTTTGGCCGCTGCCAGCAAATCCTCGGGGACTCCCATCTGGTGATCTTACCAGCACCACGAACAACTGTTTCAAACAACCGCTCTACACTCGGTCAGGGTGCGGACCAGTGGCGGAGCAGCGCGTCGCGGCCGCGGGACCAGGGCGCATCGACCTCACGCTCGGTCCGGCTGAACCCGCCCGCCGTCTCCGGGCCGACGTAGCCGTGGAAGGTGCTGTGCAGTGACCGCGTCGCGTCGCTCGGGCGGCTCCGGCGGCGAACAGCCCGTGGGATGACCCGCTTGATCTCCGAGTGCCGTCGGGCGGCGTCGGCCTCGGCCGTGGCGTCGTCCAGTTCCATCCACGCCGCCGGCGCCGTCCTGGTGTTCCCCCTGTGGTCTCCTTGACTCGGCCTTGCAGCAGTGCGTCGAGGTTTCGGACACCGAAGTGGCCACCGCACCGCTGCCGGCCAGGCTGCCCCCCGGCGCGATGCCCCTGGGGAGCGACGCCTTCGAGGTCGCCCGCGCCGACCACCGGGTCCAGCGCCGGCCGTCTGCGACCATCTGGCTCAGGCAGCCGCAGGTGGGGCGGCCGGTCAGGTCTGGGTGGAGCCCTCCCCGGGCAGGACTCGGGCGATCTCCTCCAGGTCGTCTGCGGTCAGCCGCAGCGTGCCCGCGGGAAGCCACCCGTCCACCTGCGCGGCGTTCCGAGCGCCCACGATGGCGCCGGTGACGCCGGGCCAGGCCAGCGTCCAGGCGACCGCCACGGCGGCGACGGACACGCCGGCGCGATCGGCGATCGGACGGAAGGCCTCCACGACGGCGAGCCGCTCGTCCAGCCCGGTGGTGAAGCTGGGGTGGTGCTTGCGCCAGTCGTCCTCGGGCAGCGCGGCCACTCGCTCGGCGGAGAAGGCGCCGGTGAGCAGGCCCGACTCCATGGGCGAGTAGACGATGACCCCGGTGTCGTGGGCGGCGGCCCAGGCGATCTCGGGTGCCGCGTTCCGGTTCAGCGCGGAGAACTGCGGCTGGATCGCGTCGACGTGCGCGATCTGCTCGGCGATCTCCAGGTCGGCGACGCCGTGGTTGGACAGGCCGATCGCCCGGACCTTGCCCTCGGCCTTCAGCTCCGCCATGACCTGCCAGTACTCCTGCACCGGCGTGGCGTTCGGCGAGCGGCCGCCGCCGTTCCAGTCGAGAGGTTCGCCGGTGTCGGGCCAGTGCACCTGGTACAGGTCGATGCTCTCGACGCCGAGCCGGCGCAGCGACTCCTCGACCTCGCGGCGGACGTGTTTCATGGTACGGCGGGGCGTCGCGTCGGGCTCGGCGGGATCCCGGACCAGGCCGCCCTTGGTGAAGATCAGGGGCCGTTCGTCCTGAGGCAGGTCCGCGATCGCCTTGCCGACCACCTCTTCGGCGTGGCCGTAGCCGTAGACGGCGGCGGTGTCGATCCAGTTGACGCCGCGTCTGATCGCATGCCGTACCGCCTCGATCGATTCGGCGTCGTCCTGGGCGCCCCAGCTCCAGCGCCAGCCGGCGCCGGCGATGCCCCAGGAGCCGAACCCGGTACGGCTGACGCGCAGCCCGCTGCCGCCCAGCTCGATCATGTCAGGCCTGCCGCGTCGGGTAGACGACGACCTGGCAGAGGTTGACGCGAGCCGGGCGGGAAGTGATGTAGGCGACCGCGTCGGCGACGTCCTCGGGCGCGAGCCTAGTGCATCTCGTGCCTCGCGGAGTGGTTCAGGCGAGGATGTGGCCGGTCCGCCTGCCGTACGGCACGCAGCATGACCGGTGCGACGAGCGCCATCAGGACCAGTGCCACCGCCGCGGCGATCATGGCGTAGTGCTGGCCCTGGGTGAACGCCTCACGCGCGGCGGCCGCCAGAGCGGTCCCCGCCGGCTCCGGCAGGTGGCGCGCCGACTCCAGAGCGCCGCCGAGGGTGTCCAGGGCCGGGGCCGGAGCGCCGGTGAGGTGCGCCCGGTAGACGGCGGTGCCGATGCTGCCCAGCAGCGAGATGCCGAGCGCGCCGCCGAACTCCGTGGCCACCTGCGACAACCCGGCGACCGAGCCTGCCCGCTCCGGCGGAGCGGTGGCGATGATCAGGTCGGAGGAGACCGTCAGGACGAGGGTGACGCCCCCGGCCATCAGCATGATCCCGGCGATCAGCAGACCGCTCTGCCCGGTCACGTCCAGCCTGGACAGCAGCGCGAACCCGCTCGCGCCGACGAGCAGCCCGGCGCAGACCACCAGCCCCGGCCTGACCTTGCGGACCAGCACCGGCGCGAGCCCGGCGGCGAGCATCGCCATGCCCGCCGAGGGCAGCGCGTACAGACCGGCGACGAGCGGCCTGGCGTCCATGACCATCTGCAGGTACTGCGTGGTGAAGAGGCTGGAGCCGACCATGGCGAAGACGCCGAGGGTGTTGGCGCCGATCGCGGCGGTGAAGGCGCGGCTGCCGAACAGGCGCACGTCCAGCATCGGATCGGCCATCGAGCGCTGCCGCCCCACGAAGGCGGCGCCCATCGCCAGCCCGGCGACGATGGCCACAACCGGCGTCCAGCCGAGGCCGTCCTGCGCGATGTGCTGGATCCCGTAGATCGTGGGCAGGATGGCGCCCAGCGACAACGCCACGCCGAGCAGGTCGAACCTGCCCGGACGCGGGTCACGCGACTCGGGCAGCAGCAGCGGCGCCAGGATCAGCAGCAGCGCCATGACCGGCAGGTTGACCAGGAAGACCGAGCCCCACCAGAAGTGCTCCAGCAACGCACCGCCCATCAGCGGGCCCAGCATCGCGCCGCCGGCGAAGGCGCCGGTCCAGATGGCGATCGCGACCCGGCGCCGGCCGTCGTCGTGGAACATGTTGCGGATCAGCGACAGCGTCGAGGGCATCAAGGTGGCGCCGCCCACCCCGAGCAGGGCCCTGGTGACGATCAGCATGTCGGCGCTGGGAGAGAACGCGGCCACCGCGGAGGCGGCGCCGAACGCGGCGGCCCCCGCCATCAGCAGGCGACGCCGCCCGACCCGGTCACCGAGCGTGCCCATCGGCAGCAGCAGCCCGGCCAGCATGAACGGGTAGATGTCGATGATCCACAGCAGCTGGGAGCCGCTCGGCGCCAGGGAGGCGCTGATGAACGGCAGCGCGTAGGACAAGACGTGCAGGTCGACGGAGATCAGGAGCACGGGCAGGACCAGGACGGCCAGCCCGACCCACTGCTTGCGTCCGGCTTTCATGAACGGCCTTTCTCGCGGAGGGGTGCACCGGCGTGGTGCAGGTGACGCAGGGCCTCGGCGTGCGAGGCCGCGAAGCCGACCTCGTGGTACGGCAGGCCGAGCTGCCGGCAGTAGGCCCGCACGATGGGCTGGGCCAGGCGCAGGTTGGGGGCGGGCATGCTGGGGAACAGATGGTGCTCGATCTGGTGGTTGAGCCCACCCATGGCCAGGTCGATGAGGCGGCCGCCGCGCACGTTGCGGGTGGTGAGCACCTGCTTGCGCAGGAAGTCCAGCTCCGCCGTACCAGTCAGGGTGGGCATGCCCTTGTGGCCGGGGGCGAAGACGCAGCCCATGTAGAGGCCGAACAGACCTTGGTGGACGGCGAAGAAGATCAGGGCCTTGCCGGGCGACAGGACCCAGACCAGCGCGCCCAGATAGAGGACGAAGTGGGCGAACAGCAGCGCGCCCTCCAGGACGCGGTGTCTCATCCAGGGCCGGCGTAGGGCGCGGACACCGCCCAGGTGCAGGTTGAGCCCCTCCAGCAGGAGCAGAGGGTAGAACAGCAGCGCCTGCCTGCCGCCGATGAGCCGGGCCAGCCCGCGGCTGTCGCGCGCCTGCTCCTGCGACCACACCAGGACGTCGGGAACGACGTCGGGATCGAGGTCCTCGTGGTTGGGGTTGGCGTGGTGACGGGTGTGCTTGTTCATCCACCAGCCGTATCCGAGGCCGATCCCAAGGTTGCCGCCGAGCCGGCCGAGGATCTCGCTCGGCCTCCTGCTGAGGAAGATCTGCCGGTGCGCCAGGTCGTGCATGACGAGGGCGACCTGGGCGAAGACGATCGCGAAGCCGACCGCCAGCGGCACCTGGAGCCAGGAGTCGCCGAGCAGGAAGAAGGCAGCCAGACCGGACAGGTAGAGAGCTGCCACCACGCTGATCCGCCGGAGGTAGTGGCGGGTGCGGCGGTCGAGGAGCCCGGCCTGTCTGACACGTCTGGACAGGCGGCTGAAGTCGCTCACGGCCTGGGCCGTTGCGGTTGCTTGTGCCATGCCTGGGACCATACACATGTTTGTGACGACCGTGCAAAACACTTGTTTGTGACGTTTGTTTGACTAGACTGAGCGCATGATCGAGAACGGAGCACACGCGCTGACAGCGTTCGAGACACCCGCCGGCTGGGCACACGAACCGGACGAGGCCTACGAGATTTCGTGGCGGCGGGCGATCGAACTGCTCGACCACCACGGCCCCGCCCGCGTGGCCGGCATCGAAGTCGTCGCCGCCAGTGCCGAGACGCCGACAGGGGCGCTGCACGCCGTCTGGAAGCGTGCCGCGGGATGACGGCCCTGCCTCCGCTCAGCCTGCGGCAAGCCCTGCTGATCGTGGACGCGGTGAACGGGCTGCCCTGCGTCGACCGCCTGACCAGAGAGCGACTGCTGGCGCAGGAAGTGGCGGCGGTGATCGCTCTGGGTGCGCCGGAGGTGTGGGCTGCGGACGGGACTGCCCTGCTGGGCATGATCGAAGCCTGGACGACGGGCCAGAGCCTGGCGGTCATCGATGCGGCCGAGCGATTCTGGGCGTGCACCGAAGGTGGTTACGAGCAAGGGTTGCGGGCCGTGGGACTGTTGCGGTGAGTTCTCACAGGCAGATCGGCCGGGCGAGCCTGGCGTCCATCGCCATGGTGACCATGGCGATCAAGATCGCCTGCCGCAGCGGTGAGCAGGGGAGCCTGAAACGAGTACATCGACCACTACAACGGCCACCGGCCTCACCAAGCGCACGACCAACGGCCCCCTGATCAAGACCAACAGGTAGGGGTGTCCATGAAGGTCGGATCAAACGCCACGAAGTACTCGGAGGAGCGATCGACGAGTACCGCATCGCAGAACCAAACACCGGCAATGGTGGCATGCTTACACCTCAAGCCTCGGTACAGAACGTTCGACGGTGAGGGTGAAGCCTGTGCCCATGTTGGTCGAGCCCATATTCGAACCTACCGACAACCAGCTGGTGAATGTCGGACTCTTCCTTTTAGACGTAATTCTGAGTTTCTGGTTCTTATGGGTACCCGGGGTCGTGCTTTGGTGGATATTTGAAGGGCGCCACAAGCGCTCATCCGGCGGTTCCAGTGGCTCCCGCAGTTCCAGCTACCGTCACGACGGGGCTGGTGGCGACGGTGGCAGTGACGGCGGCGCGGGCGACGGCGGAGGCGACGGCGGAGACTGACGGACAGGCATGGGCGGCCACCCGCAGCCCCATCGGCAAGATGGGCTGCCGTTGACGACTACGGCGACCAGGTCGCCCTGGGCACCGTCCGCCGGACCGCCATCGGCCGCGCCGCCACGCGCCGGCAGGCCACGCCCGACGGCCGGGCCCTCGCGCACGCCCAGACCCGAAGGCCCATCTGCCAGCGACTATTCGAGTTCGAATATCGGTCGTCCGTTGATATCGATATTGGACACAATCTATGTCCCGTGATGTCCTCTGCGCATGAAGAAGCCAATCCCCCAGGCCTTCCATTCCGGGCTGGGCGTCATCGCGCTCACCTCGCTCACCCTCCTTGGTGCTCCCTCGTACGCGGCCACCGCATCACCCGGCGCCCCCGCCGCCGCCGCAGAGGTACGGCCGGGAACCACCGTGCGCGACGACCTGCGTGCGGTGTTCGACACGGCCGGCGTGCGAGGCACGTTCGCGCTGCTGGACGTGTCGTCCGAGAAGACGACCGTGGTGGACCGGCGACGGGCCGAGACGCCGATGGTGCCCGCCTCCAGTTTCAAGGTCCCGCACGCGCTGGTCGCGCTGGAGACGGGCGTGGTCAAGAGCCCCGACGAGGTGATCCCCTGGGACGGCACGCCGCAGCCGTATCCCGAGTGGGAGAAGGACATGACCATGCGGGAGGCCGTGCGTATCTCCAACGCGGCGGCGTTCCAGGTGATCGCCCGCCGCATCGGCCTCGCGCGCGAACGCCAGTGGTTGCACCGGCTTGGCTACGGCAACCGGCAGACCGGGTCAGTGGTCGACCGGTTCTGGCTGGACGGGCCGCTGGAGATCTCGGCGGTGGAGCAGACCCGATTCATGGCACGGCTCGCCGCGCTGCGCCTGCCCGCCAAGCGCGAGAACCAGCGCACCGTCCACGACTTGATCCTGCAGGAGAAGAAGAACGGGTACGCGCTGTACGCCAAGTCAGGCTGGCAGAACGCCCCCGGCCCCGGCACGGGCTGGTGGACCGGCTGGGTCGAGCACCGCGGACGCGTGTACACCTTCGCCCTGAACATGGACATCGCCAAGGACGGCGACGCCGCCAAGCGCGCCACGCTCGCCCGCGAACTGCTGCACCGGCTGAACGTCCTGCCCGCCGCGTGAGCAACGCACCCGCAGACCACGGTGACCGTCGCACGGTCACCGTGGTGGTCGCCGTCCAGGCGGCCATCTCGCTCGGCTACTTCGCGGCCATGGCGCACGTCGTCCTGCACCTGCGAGCCGACCTCGGGTTGGCCGCCGGCCTGATCGGCCTGGTGCTGGCGCTGCGCAATCTCGTGCAGCACACGCTCTCCCTTCCGGTCGGCGTGCTGGTGGACGTACTCGGCCCGGTACGGATGGGAATTCTGGCGTGCCTGCTGCGCGCGGCCGGGTTCGCCCTGCTGGGCACCGTGTCCACCCTGCCCTGGCTGATCATCTCCGTGGTGTTGCTGGGCACGGGCGGAGCGCTGTTCCACCCGGCGGCACAGTCGCTGCTGGCCGGGCTCGCCGAACGGCGAAGGGCGCGCGGATACGCGGCGTACACGATCACGTTGCAGGCCGCGGCCGTGCTCGGCCCGCTGCTCGGCCTGGCGCTCCTGAACGTGGGTTTCTGGCTGGTCGCGCTGACGGCGGCGGCGCTGTGGGGCGCGGCGGCATTCCTGTTCTCGCTCGTGCGGCACGTCCCGCGCGTGCCGGTCGTGCGCGGGGTCGCCTCCAGAGTGCGAACGGTGCTGCAGGATCGGGTCTTCATCTGGTTCGCGGCCGTGTCGGCGCCCGCCATGCTGCTCACGGACCAGTCGTCGGTGGTCGTGCCGCTCGGCGGCGCGGACGCGACAGCGGTGGCCGTGTTCTCCTGCGTGCTCGCCATGGTGTCGGCCGCGGTCCAGCCGTGGTGCGCGGTACCCGGCCGCGCCGACAGCCCGCACGTGCTGCGCGCGGGACTGCTGCTCGCCGCGGGCGGCCATCTGCTGCTGGCAACCGGCGCGGGCGGCGGAGTGACGGGCCTGGTGCTGGTGGCCGTGCTGCACGGGCTCGCCGACGGGCTGCTGCAGCCGGCAGTGTTCCAGACGATCGCCCGGCTCGCCCCGCCGACCCGTTTCGGGGCGTACCTGGGCGTGCAGACGTTCTTGTCGGGCCTGTGCGCGTTCGTCGGCGGCAGCGCGGTGGGCTGGTTGTTCGACCGAGGACCGGCCGGTGCGACCACGGCGCTGGTCATCCTGGCGTTGACCGGCTGCGTCGGGGCGACCTGCGTCCGTCCACTGTCTACCCGGGCGCTTGACGCCCGAGAGGTGATGCGGCCGGTCACGACCGATGCCGGCTCATCCCCCCGCTCCAGGAGCATCGGACGGCAGCCGAGCTCCGTTGACACCGAGGCCGGCACCTGCCCAAGCCCTGCCGCAGCGCACAGGGACGGCGTCAACGGCTCAGCGAGGTCATGACCGGCGGGGCGACTCCCCGCCGGGTGCGGTCGGCCGGCCGAAATCGTGGGCGACAGTCGCCGGCGCGTCCGCCTCGGTGTCGGAGGCGATCGCACGGGCGCTGCGCGTGAACGCCACCGACCGCGCCCACCTGTTCCACCTGGCCCGCGCCGCTACGCCGGCAGGCGCAGCGCCTCCCGACCGGGCCCGCACCAGCGCTGGACTCCATCGCCGACGCCGCCGCCTTCGTCCGCGACACCCGCCAAAACCTCCCGGCGGCCGGCGCAACTCCGCAGGATGGACGCCTTCTCCGCGAAAGCGCTCAGGAGCGGTCGAGGGCTACTTGTCGTAGGGCTTCGGCAGGCGCATGCCGCGGTCGGCCATGATCCGCCGGACCCGGTCCGGGTAGTCCGTGATGACGCCGTCGATCCCCATGTCCATGAGGGCCTCGATCGTGGCCGGGTCGTCACAGGTCCACGGGATCACTTTCAGGCCGCGCGCGTGCGCGTCCGACACCATCTTCTCGGTGACGTAGAAGCGGAAGGCGGGGTCGCTGATCGTGCCGTTCTGCGGGAAGCCGTACACCGGGGACAGTGCCGTGACGCCCGGGACGGCGGCGGCAGCGCTGACGAAGTCGCCGCCGAAGTCGTCGGCGTCGAGCCCGCCGAGCCACGGGGAGGCGCCCGGCTTGCCCACCTGAAGGAAGTCGTAGTTGGTCAGTGCCACCAGCGGCCATTCCGGTGCGAGCCGGTGCATCTCCATCAGGGCACCCCAGTCGAAGGACTGGATAGTGACCTGGCGCTCGATACCCGAGGCGCGGATCTCCTCGAACACGCGGCCCACGAACAGCTCGCGCGGCGCGGTCTGCTCCGGTGCGCCCGCCTCGACCTTGGTCTCGATGTTCAGCTTGACCTGCTTGGCCCGGTGACTCCTGACAAGGTTCAGCACGTCCTTGAGCTCGACCATCCGGAAGCCGTCGACCACCTCCTGCTCGGGGAAGCCGGGCAGCTGTTTGTAGCCGCAGTTCATGGTCTTGATCTGGGCCAGGGTCAGGTCCTTGATGAACTTGCCGACGTACGGGAACATCGGGTCCCCGGGGGTGACGGGAGCGGTGTCCTGGCACTTTTGGGCGCTGATCTGCCGGTCGTGGTTGACCACCACCTTCAGGTCCTTGGTCACATGGGTGTCCAGCTCAAGGGTGGTGACCCCGAGGCGCAACGCCTTGGCGAACCCCTCCAGCGACTCCTCGGTCGTCATACCGAGGCCGCCGCGGTGGGCCTGCAGGTCGAAGTGGGTCTTCTGGGGCAGCACGCCGGGGCCGTCGGCCGTCGACGCGTGGGCGACCGCCGGCGCGGCGAGCACGCAAACGAATGCCAGACTTGCCAGGGCATGGTGATGACGCACGGGGCACTCCGCTGTTAAGGGTCTGAAATGACCTTGGCGAGGCTAAAGGCCCGTCCGCACCCTCGTCTCGGCGCTGGCGTGATGAGGTCATGAACGTTCGCAGAACGCTTCGGACGAGCAGGTCTCCTCCCCGAATGTGACCCCAGCCCCAAATAATCTTTGGATGGTCCCCGTGACGTTGCGCGGCGATGCGAGTGGAGGTCGCCGACGCCGGGCAGCCGGATCCCAAGACGGTGCTCACCGGCATCCGGATGCCGCGAATGAACTCGATCATGGAGCGGCGGGTGCAGTCATGCCGCCACGAGCTTCTCGACCGCTGCCTGATCTGGAACGAACACCGCCTGCGGCACGCCCTGCACGAGTACGAACACTTCTACAACCAGCACCGAGCACATCAAGCCCTGAACCAAGCAGCCCCGCTGCGCACCGTCCCCGATCCGATCACGGCCCCAGAGCGAATCATCGACGCGAACGTACGCCGACGCGACCGGCTCGGCGGCGTACCCCGTGACTACTCACAAGCGGCTTGACCTGCGTGGATGGAATTTTCGGCAGGCGCAGTGTCCGCGGCGGCGGGCTGTGACCCCGCTGATCGGCTCGGATTCGTTCGACGACGGCAGGGTCCACTCCGTCATCGGCCACCTCGTCCGCGACCTGCGCCGCCCCCTCAGCGCGACAACGACTGCAGGGACCCGGCGATCCAGTGCCCGGCCCAGCGCTTGATCTTGCGCAGCGCCTCCGGCCGGCTCGCCGCCCGGTCGAGCCGGTAGTACAGCCGCGGTGGCATGTACGACAGCAGCGGCGAGTGCCGCTGGCCGAGCAGCGCGAACATCTGCGCGGGCTCCAGGCGCAGGTAGCGCGGCAGGTCCTCGTAGAACCGCGCGCTGTAGCGGGCGGCGCTCTGGACCGGCAACAGCGCGGCCTTGCGCTCCCGCTCGTAGGCCGCGAGCGCGGGCGCCAGGGCGGGATGGCGCTCGATCGCGCCGGCCAGCGCGATGGCGTCCTCGATCGCGAGCGTGGTCCCGGCGCCGATGGAGTAGTGCGTGGTGTGCGCCGCGTCGCCGAGCAGGACGAGGTTGCCGCGGTGCCAGGAGCGGTTCCTCACGGTCTGGAAGCGCAGCCACTGCGCGGCGCCCTGCCCGCGCCCGACGAGCCGATGCCCGTCGAGCAGGTCGGCGAACAGCTTGTCCAGCAGCTCCAGGTTGCCCGCCTCGTCGGCGCGGTCGAGCCCGAGCCCGCGCCACGTGGCGGGCGCGCACTCGATCACGCAGGTGCTGCGTTCGTCGTCGAAGGGGTACCCGTAGCACCAGATCCAGCCGTGCTCGGTCTCCACGAAAGCGAAGGTGAAGGCGTCGAAGACCCTGGTGGTCCCGAGCCAGATGTAGGTGTTGCCCCCAGTGGCGACCTCGGTGCCGAAGTCGTGGCGGCCGCGCAGTGGGCTGTTCACCCCGTCGGCGGCCACCACCAGGTCGGCGTCCGGGACCTCGCCGAGGATCTCGCGCTCGAACTCCACCCGCACGCCGAGGGCGATCGCCCGGTCGGCCAGGATGCCGAGCAGCCGGTGGCGGCCGATGCCGAAGCCCTCGTCGCCGCGGTGCGTGGTGGTGCGGCCGCCGACGAGGGCCATCCCGTCATGCCACCGCACGGACGCCTCGCCGATGGCGCGGGCCGACTCGGGATCGCTCTCGTACAGCCGGTCGAGCAGGCTGCCCCAGTACGTCACGCCCCAGCCGTACGTCGAACCCGCCGGATCGCGCTCGAAAACGGATATGTCACACGAAGGATCGCGTAGCTTCATCAGGATCGCGAAATACAGGCCGGCGGGTCCGCCGCCGACACAAACCACCTTCTGTACTTCATTTTGCACAGAGTAGTTATACGCACACAGTGCGCTACCGCGCGCGCTACGCCACGCCGGACCCGAGCCAGCTGTTCGCACGCATCGACGACGCATCAGTCGGGGTGGTGGCGCTCTACGCCTGCCGAAAATCGCATCCATGCAGTTCAGGCGGCATGTGAGTACTCGCGAAGGACGCCGCCGAGCCGGCCTCGTCGCCGTATGTCGAGGTCGATGATTTGCCCTGGGTCCGTGATCGGATCGGGGACAGCGCGCAGCGGCGCCGCTTGGTCCAGGACTTGGCGGGCACGATGGTGGTTGTAGAAGTGTTCATGTTCCCGTAGGGCCTGCCGCAGGTGGTGTTCGTTCCATGCGAGGCAGCGGTCGAGAAGTTCGCGGCGGCACGACTGCACCCACCGCTTCTTGGGCGAGTTCATGCGCGGCATCGGGATACCGGCGAGCACCGTTTTGATGCCGGCCTCCGGCGAGAATCTCGTCCATGAGGGCTGGGAACTTCCCATCCCGATCGCGAAGCACAAGGCGCGCCCGACGGCCCGCATTGTCCAGATCCATCACCAGATTCCTGATCGCCTGGACAAACCAGCTCGCGCTTGGATGAGCGGTGGTACCCAGCACACGGACACGCCTGGCGGCATGCTCGATGACCGCCAGGATGTACTCGCGCTGCCCGTTCAAGTGATGGTGTCTCGCTCGGAAGCGCGGTTTCGTACTGTGAGCTCGGGTTGTGCTGCACGATGGGCGGAAGTCTTCCACGTCACCCCAGCAACGATCTTGCGCTGGCGCCGCAACCTGGTTGCGCGTAAGTGGACCTTCACCGACAGGCGACGCCCGCGGCGGCCCGGCACCCACCAGCTCGCGCACACCGACCTGAAGGTGGTGAAGGCCATGTTGGGGCACGCCAGCATCGTGCTCACCGCCGACACCTACGTCTCGGTGCTGCCGGAAGCGGCCCACGAAGCCGCCCGGGAGACAGCCCGGCTGGTGCTGAACGCGGCGTCCGCACTGGGACGACAGCTCGGCGGCTGACTCAGGATTGCCTCATGTGTGCCCCATGCCGCCGACGGATGCGACAGCGCCTGGAGTTTCCGCAGGCGGAGAAGCGCGCCCTACAGGATTCGAACCTGCGACCGTCGGATCAGAAGTCCGAACACTCCGTCAAGTGAACCGCAGCCTGAGCCCGGGCCGTCCGTTGTCGGTGCCGGTTGCTAGCGTGACGCGCGCAAAGGTCCGATCACGCTGATGCGGGCAGGAGATGGCATGACGACGGCGAACGTCGGCACGGTTGACGTCACGTACTGCGAGGGGTGGGACCCGCAGGCTCGTGCCGCCGTCGCTCCGATTTCGGAGCCAGAGGCCCGTGACAGAGACGCATCAGGTGCGCAATACGCCGTTCTGCTGTCTGTCCAAGGGAGGCCGAAGGCCCTGTTCCAGGTCGACTGGGACCACGGTCATCTCGGGTTGTTCCTGTTCGACGCCTACGAACGGCGCAACAAGGAGCTGGAATACCGGCAACTGGAGCCGGGACGGCTGCACCTGGTGCGCTACCAGGAGTGGCGCCACACCTCCGACACCGACCCGGAGTTCCCTGAGCACGGCTGGCGCTTCACGATGACGATCGCCCCGGACGGACGGGCCAGGCGAGTCCTGAGCAATGCCGACGGCTCCAGTCATGCCTGGGAGAGTGTCCCGGTTGAGCACCGTACGGTGGCAAAGGCGGAGTTCGGCGCGTGGACGGCGTACGTCGATGCGCAGATGCTCGGGCTGAGCGGCCCCATCACCCTGGTGCCGGCCGAAGATCTCGTGAACGGACCGGCCTCGGGCATGATGCCCGCCTGGTCGGCCCCGCTGCCGCTGCGTCCCCGGCATCTCGAAACGCTCTTCATTCCCGGAAGCCGCCTGGCCTCCGGCGAGGGACGCGTCGCACTGATCACCGAGCCTTCGCACGCGGGGTGGATTCACCTGCCCACCGGCTCGATGATCGCCGCCGATCCCTTCCTCCTGGACGATGCCGTTCCCTTCACCGTCACCGTGGCGCCTGGTGACTACGCCGTACTGATCGCCTCGATGCGGTGGGAGGGGACGGACTGGAAGGGCGAGACCCCGGCCGTGATGGTGCGGATCCTGGACAAGCCGACCGCCAGCTGGGAGCCTGCGCTTCTGCCCGGGCAGGACGTCCGGCTGCTCAGCGCCGGTGAGTTCTTCGGGTTCGGTGTGGATGCGGGTATGGGCTGCTTCCTCGACGCCTCGGGCCGCGAGGAGCTCGGGAGGCTCGTCGAGGAGTTGGAGGAGGAGTACAACGAGATGGACCTCTCGGATTCCGAGCTCCGCGCCCCGGAGACCGGCACCAATCTGATCGCCTACCAGAGCGGGTTGGGCGACGGCAGCTACCCGGTGTGGATAGGCCGCGATGCCGACGGGGAAGTCACCGCGTTCGTGGCGGACATGCTCATCCTGCACGACGCCGACTCGCTGCCGCCCACGGTGCCGTCGACAGCCGTCTACCTGCCCCTGACCACCCCGGTGACCGACGACCGACGCGAGGCGCCCTTCACCAGTCCCGGCGCCACAGCCACGTTCATGACGACCCGGGTCAACCACGTCATTGACGGCTGGGCCGAGCATCGTCGCTCTTCAGGGTTCGACGTGGTCTAGACTGCGTGCGGCCCCAGATGATGGGCTCCTGTTCGGCCTGGGGGTCCAGGCCGCGACGTCACGCAGGGCGATCTGCGCCTCCCACGAGCGATCCGAGCCCTGGCGCAAGACACCGCCTGCGGAGCAACTCCATATGGGTCGCTGACTCCCACCTCCGTCGAGTGGATCCGACCCGGCCCTCCGTCCGGCCGTCTCCGACCCGAGCACGATTAGGTAGACACCCCACCCAGCCACATTCACCGCTCCGAAACGATCACGAACCGCCATGGCGATCGATCACTCCGCTACCTGGCGGCTGGGGACACGTTCGGGAGCGGAAGGCCCGCGCCGCCCGCCGACGCCGCGACCAAGCGATCCGCTGACGACAAACCGCTCAGGGCCATCGCCCCTCTTGCACCATCAGCACAGTTCAAAGATGGGTTCGTTGGATTATCCGCGATTGCCAGCGGGATCCTGGCCACGCCCACGACCAGGGCCGAGCAGGACACGGTGAGCGGCCGCGTCCTGTGGGCGACGACGCCGAGGGCCGCCAGGAGGTTGCTGGAGGTCCTGCCCGCCCATCGTCTTCTGGCGCCCGCCACGTGCCCCCTTCGGACGACCGCATCGGCTCGGCCCGCCCGTGCCTCCGCCGTCTCAGGCCGGATCCGGCTTTGGGCCGACGTTGTCATCCCTACGGCAGGCGGAAGTACAGATCGGCCTGCGGGCGGCCGGAAGCAGACCGATCTGCCGGCCGCCCAGAGGCTGGGCAGCGGAGTGAGCGCGCGTCGCCGGCGCCTGGGGCGCCCGGCGCGGCCCGCCCTGGCGCGCGGCGCGTGCTGGTGGGGTAGGCCCTACCAGGATGTAGCCGTCCATGCCAGTGAGCATTGGGCAGCTGGCGGGATCGTTTACTGTGATCGCCGCCCATAACGTGATGACCAGCGCCGATACGGCGCTGGATCGCCATTCGGGAGAAGTCACTTCATGCGCATCACGTCCAAGTCCCTCGCCCTCGCTCTCGCCGCCGCCACCGCCGGCACAGTCCTTGCCACCGTCCCGGCGCACGCCGCCCAGGCCACGACGCCGAGCACAACCGCCTCGCTGCAGAAGGCGATGGACGCACTGGTGGATACCGGCAACGTGGCAGGAGTGCAGGCCAGGCTCACCGAGGCCGGCAACCAGCGCGTGCTGCGCGCCGGGACCGCCCGGATCGGCGACAGCCGCCCCGTCCCGGCTGACGGGCTGTTCCGCATGGGCAGCGCCACCAAGGTCTTCACCGCGGCCACCGTGCTGCACCTGGCCGGCGAGGGACGCATCAAGTTGGACGAGCCCATCGCCACCTACCTGCCCGGGCTGCTGCCACGCGAGAACGACATCACGGTGCGGATGATCCTGCAGCACACCGCCGGGATCCCCAGCTACACCGACATGCCGGAGTTTCCCACCGTCGGCGAGCCGTACCTGAAGCTGCGTTTCACCCGGTTCACCGACGAGCAGCTGGTGGCGGCCGCGCTGGCCAAGCCGCTGAACTTCGAGCCCGGCACGCGCTTTTCCTACTCCAACACCGGCTATCTGGTGGCCGGGACGCTGATCAAGGCGGTGACCGGCAACAGCTGGCAGAGCGAGGTCACCAAGCGCATCATCAAGCCGCTGGGCCTGCGCGACACCTCCGCTCCCACCTACTCCACCTCCATCCCCGGGCCGCACGCCCACGGCTACATCAAGAAGAGCACCGGCCAATACGTCGACATCAGCAGACGCAACCCGAGCATCGCCAGCGCCGGCGGCGCGATGATCACCACCGCCAAGGACCTGACGACCTTCCTCCACAGCCTGGCCACCGGCAAGGTCCTCAAGCCCGCCCAACTCACCGAGATGAAGAAGGGCCTGTTCGTCAACCCCCAGATCGGCGCGTACGGCCTGGGCCTGAGGGTGCAGTCCACCAGCTGCGGCAAGCAGATCATCGGCCACACCGGAGGCATCCCCGGCTACCTCACCGCGGCCTACACGACCCCCGACGGCCGCACCACGCTGGCCCTGTCGGTCAACGAGAAGCAGCCGCAAACCGACCAGGCTCCCTTCGAGAAGGCGATCGACGCCGCCTTCTGCGCCTGAGACCGCCCCTGCCCCGAGGGTTCGACCTCGGGGCAGGGCAGGTGCGCGTCTGACGGCATCCAGGGCGGAGGAACCTGCGGGCAGCCGTCAGCACGAGCAGGATCTTGCGGCGACACAGGCTCATGGCCACGTCCCGCCCCCGCCGTCAGCCCGTGCCCGGGAGAGGTTCCCCAAGAGCAGGCGCAGCCGCCATCTCTTCCCCACCAGCCCTGCACATCGCGATCGCAGGTTCCTCACCCCCTCCCGTCACACCACACCGTCACCGCGGAGAACCGATGTCGCCGTCCCACCCCACCAGAGCCGCCCTCACGCCCCCGCCGGCCACCCCCCGATGGCGCCGCGCCCTGGCCCCGGCCACCGCGGCCGCCGTCGCCCTCAGCGCCCTGGGCCTGGCCGCCGCCCCGGCCCCCGCCGAGGCCGGCGCGCGGGCCCGCCCGCCCGACGCCGTACAGACGGCTCTGGAAGACCTGGTCGGCACCGGCGGCTTCCCGGGCGCTCTGGCCTCGACGCGGGACCGCGGCGGGCGCGTGCGCGACTACACCGCAGGCGTGGCGGACCTGGCCACCCGGGCGAAGGTCCCCCGCAACGGGAAGGTACGCATCGGCAGCACCACCAAGACCTTCCTCGCCACGCTCGTCCTGCAACTGGCCGGAGAGGGCAAGATCGACCTCGACGCCCCGGTCGAGACCCATCTGCCCGGCCTGATCCGCGCCAACGGCAACGACGGCCGCCGCTTCACCGTCCGCCAGGCGCTCCAGCACACCGCCGGCCTGCCCGACTACGAACACGATCTGCTCGGCTCCTGGCAATCGTGGACCCAGGCCCGCCACCGCTACTTCGAACCCCGCGACGTGCTCGACGTGGGCCTGACCCGCCAGCCCGCCTTCGCCCCCGGCACCGGCTGGGCCTACAGCAACACCGGATACATCGCGCTCGGCCTGTTGGTGCAGAAGATCACCGGCCGGCCCCTCGGCGAGGAGATCACCAACCGGATCATCACTCCACTCCGGCTGCGCGACACCTACTGGCCAGGCGTCGGCGAGCAGAACATCCGCGGCCCCCACCCCAAGGGCTACCGGGCCAAGGCCAACGAGCCGGGCGCCGAACTGGCCGAGGTCACACAGCTGGACCCGTCCTGGGCATGGGCGGCCGGACAGATGATCAGCACCCCCCGCGACGTCAACCGTTTCCTGGGCGCACTGCTCGACGGCCGGCTCCTCAAGCCCGACCTGCTGCAGCAGATGAAGCAGACCATCGCCGCGCCCGGATTCCCGAAAGGCTGGAGCTACGGGCTCGGCCTGATGAAGATCGAACTGAGCTGCGGCGGCCACGCCTGGGCCCACGGCGGCGACATCTCCGGCTACGAGGTTCGCAACGGCGCCACCGAGGACGGACGCGCGGCCACCGTCGCCGTCACCGCGATGCCCTACACCAAACCCGCCGCCGACCAGGTCAACGCCGCTCTGGACACCGCCCTGTGCGCCGAGCGACAGGAGGCGCCGCAACGCTCGAAGCCCTCTGGTGGCAAGGGCGGGAAGAGGCCGGGCCACAAGTTCGACCGGCAGGTGATCTGAGCCGCCGAACCGATGTCGACCCGGCCACCTGGTCGTCGGCGTGCAGCCGGTTCGGTGCCCATGCTGTTGCGCCCTACGGTCCCGGCACCTTGATCTTTCCCAGGACGAGTTGCTGTTGCCGCCCGGTGCGCCACTCGACCATCAGCACGGTGGCATCGTCTTGGAGTCGGCCGTGCTGGTGCTGCAGGATGCTGTGGATCAGCCGTCGGAGTGTTTCCGGGGCGGACGTGCCGTCGGCCTCGTGACGGACGATGAAGTCGATGAAGCGCTCCAGCCCGAAGGGTTGCCCGTCCGGGCTCTGGGCCTCGATGACGCCGTCGGTGTAGAAGAGCAGCCGGTCCCCGGGTTCCAACTGGTAGCGCAGCAATCCGGTGGACAGGCGCAGGCAGATGCCCATCGGCGGATCGGGCACGCTGTCCAGGGTGGCGACCTGCTGGCTCTTGCGGATCACCAGGGGCGGATGGTGCCCTCGGTTGACCCAGCTCAGCCAACCGGTCCGCAGGTCCAGATCGGCCAGGACTCCTGTGGCGAAGCGGTCGATGAACTGCTCGTCGATCGCCGCGTCGATCGCCTCGCTCGTCGCGGGCAGGTCCTTGCCCTGGCGGCGGCTGGTGCGACCGGCCCCCATGGCGATGGTGGCGGTCAGGCCGGCCGCGGTGTCGTGTCCCATCGCGTCGAAGATCGACACGCGCAGTGTGCCGCTGTCGATCGCGTAGTCGTAGGCGTCGCCGCCCACCTCGTAGGCAGGTTCCAGCGCGGCGCTGACCACCACGTTGTCATCGGCGAAGGCTCGCGGTGGGAGCAGGTTCCACAACACCTCGGCCGACAGCGTCATCGGCCGAGCGCGTACCAGGCGCGCATAGGAGTCGCTGTGCGGGCGTTTGCTGATCACCAGCAGCGAGACGAGCGAGGCCAGTCGGCCGGCCAGCGACCCCACGCTCTCCGAGCCCTGCGCCACGGTCACTCCCAGGACGCCGACCCGCTCGGTGTCATTCAGCAACGGCACCCACAGGCGCTGAGGCCCATCGCCCGCCGGCGACGTCGGCGCGGTCTCGGGCGCGGCGGGATCCAGCACGTGCCGAGCCTCGACGATCTCCATGTTGCGGAAGGCGCGTCCTGCGATGGTGGCGTCGATCCGGATCGTTTCGAGCGGGTCGCCGTACACATCACGCTGCCCGGTCAGCGGGACCAGCACCTGCTGCTGCAGGTCGGCTACGTAGATCATGGTCTGGGAGAAGCCCACCGACCGTCCGTACTCGGCGACCAGGTCAGGCAGATCCTCCAGGGAGGAGAGCTGGCTGGCGCTCAGCAAGCCGCCCAGCATCTGCTCGCCATCACCGGTCACCGCGACGCCTTCCCCGGAGTCCCTTCCCCTTGCACTAGTTCTTCTTCCCAGCCGTACGAGCTTCTCCCGCAGGCGCTGACCAGGGCTAACGCCTCGCGATTCCGTCCTGGCGCGGTGCGCTGGTGCGCAGCGTGTGCTTGCCGGCCACTGTGCGATGGTGGCCCAGGACGTCGGGGGGTTGCCAGTGCACATCGCTGGCCCAGTTCAGGCGTTCGAAGAGGCTGATGAGTGCGGCTGAGGGATCGATCTGGCGGCCGCTGCGCCCGTGCCGGGCGCAACTGGGCTGGCTGTGGTGGCCGTTGTGCCAGCTTTCTCCGAAGGACAGCAGGGCCAGCGGCCACAGGTCGGTGGAGCGGTCATGGCGGCGGGCCTTGTGCGGACGCTCACCGATCATGTGGCACAGGGAGTTGACGCTCCAGGTCACGTGCTGCAGCAGGGCGATACGGATCAGGCCGGCCCAGATGAACGCGGTCAGCCCGCCGTAGAGGCCGCCGCTGATCGCCCAGCCCGCCGCGAACGGCAGGAGGAGGGAGGCGGCGCACAGGGCAGGGTAGGCGCGGGAGATCCGCAGCATGGCCGGGTCGTTGCGCAGCAGGTCGGGAGCATACGTGGTGGCCGAGGTGGGTTCGCTGGAGAACAGCCGGCCCAGGTGGGCGTGGGCCAGGCCGCGCAGTCGTCCGCCGAGACCGGTGCCGTACCGGTAGGGGGAGTGCGGGTCGCCGGGCCGGTCGGTGAAGGCGTGGTGGCGGCGGTGTACGGCCACCCAGTCGATCAGGTTGCCCTGGAAGCTCATCGACCCGGCCACGGCCAGGACGGCGCGGAGCCACGGACGGGCGGTGAAGGAGCGGTGGGCCAGCAGGCGATGGAAGCCGACCGTCACCCCCAGCCCGGTCACGACGTAGAAGACGACGGCCAGGAGCAGGTCGGTGAGGCTGACACCGCCCCCCACGCCAGCCAGATGCCGGCGCCCAGCGCGAGGAACGGCGCGATCACGATCGCGGCGGTCAGTGTCGCCGGGGTGATACCGGCCCGCACCGGTGTCGCAGGCCGAGGGAAAGGCGAACTGCCGTCATAGCCGGCCGTCGCGGCGAGCTGGCGGGTGGGTGGCGTGCCGGTCATGCGATGATCCGGAATCGGTGCCCCAGACCGGTGATGTGCAGCAGCCGGGCCATACGCGGCGGAACGCCGGTCAGGGCGAGCGTGATGCCCCGTGACCGGGCCCGGCCTTGGGCGCCGACCAGCACGCCCAGGCCGCCGGCGCCGCAGAAGGTCACCTGGGACAGGTCCAGGACGAGCAGGCCGGTGCTGTGGGCGAGAGCGTCGATCAGCCGCCTGCGCAGCTGAGCTGTGGTGAAGATGTCGATGTCCCCCGCCAGGTGCACGAGGGTCGGCGCCGAGGCGCTCGCCTCGCCGAGTGGGGCGGTGTCGATGACGGTCATGGAGGTCTCCTGTGGAGAAGCTGGAAGGGATGAGAGGCCTGCCGGCCGAAGATCGGCCCGCCGCCGGAAAAGGGGCGGTACCCGGACCGCTCAATCCGGCCGGCAGGCGGCACGTGGGTCACGCCAGGATTGGCTCTGCCGTGAACGAGGCCGCCTTCTGCCCGTTGACCGACCCGCCCTCGTCCTCCCAGCGGGCTGAGCCGGTCGTCGCACGCGGACCGGGGCCCGCCGGCAGGTTCGCCAGAGTGAGAATGGCGTCGGCCGTCAAGCCGGCGGTGTCCTGGGCGGTGAGCTTGAGCACGGCCTCGGCGGCGCCGGCGGCGGTTCCTGACGGGATGATCAGCAGGACGACGGGCTCGCCGGACGCGAAGCTGAGAGTGATCACGCGCGGGTCGGTGTGGCGGAACCAGCCGACGCGGACCTGCCGCCCGCGGGCCGGGATGCGGCGCGGGACGTTCTGCCACGCGTCGCAATGCACGCCGACGCGGAGCGTGACCCGATCAAGCAGCCGGTCGACGGCGGCGATGAGACCGGGCAACTCCGCGGCACCGTCACTGGAGTAGGGCCACCAGGCCCCGTCCACCACCGATCGCCGATTCGGCACCGGGTGGAGACTGAGCCGTAGTGCGGAATCGGCCCGAGGCATCGCGGATGAGGTGGGGCTGAGCGGTGCGGGCTGCTGAGAAAGGAGTGTCGGCGTCATGGTCGCTGACCTATCCGGGCCCCTTCGAAAGGGGCCTGTGGTAGTTCGCCGGGGGCGACGCAGACCTGAGTGCCAACGCTCGAGAAGTCCTCGGTACCTTCATTCTACCTCCTACTTCCGGAATCACATAATTCCGGAAGTAGACTTTGTGGATGACTTCGGGAAACTCGCCCTCGGGATTCACGGAGCCGGCCGGGGTCGCTTCCGGAAACCCGCGCCGGTCACGGGCCGTCCCGCTCCCCGCTCCCCACGCCGCCGTCCTGGCCGACTACACCGCCGCACTCGAGCGCGCCCCGCTGGCCGACTCCACCAAGACCAAGTACGCCTCCCGGCTGCGCGGCTACCTGGCGTGGCTGGCCGTCCAAGCCGACGCCGCCGCCCTGGACGGCGATCCGCTCACCGATGCGGTCGTGGCCGCCGGCGCGGTACGCGACTTCCGCCGCCACCTCAAGGACGGCCGCCGCGCTCCCAACACCATCGACGCCTACCTGTCGGCCATCGACGACTTCTACGCCCGCCGCGGGCTCGGCAAGCCCCGGACGCGCCGCGAACGCGACTCCCGCCGCACCGCCCCCCGAGTCCTGGACGCCCGGCGCACCCGCCGCTACATCCGCCACGTCCAGCTCACCGCGTCCCCGCGCGACAAAGCCGTCGCCCTGCTGCCCTACTACGCCGGCCTGCGAATCTCCGAAGTCGTCGGCCTCGACCTGACCGACGTGCGCCTCTCAGTCCGCAAGGGCGAACTGCGCATCCGCGGACAGGGCCGCGACGGCGGCAAGATCCGCCTGCTGCCCGTCCACCCCGACCTGCGCCAGGCCCTGGCCGACTGGCTGGCAACCCGCGCCGGCTGGAAGGGAGCCGGCACCCACGCCGCGCTGTTCCTCAACCAGCGCGGCGGTCGTCTGAGCGACCGCGCTGCCCGCGACATCATCACCGGCCTCGGCGACGCCGTCGGTCTGGGCGACGACCCCACCGAGCCCTTCAGCTCGCACGTCCTGCGCCACACCTTCGCCACCCAGCTCGTCCGCCACGGCACGGACCCCGTCCTGGTCGCCGAACTCCTCGGCCATGGCTCGTTGGACACCACCCGCCGATACGGACTGCCGACCGAAGCGGACAAGGCAGCCGCCTTGAACGCCCTGATCAGCGACCATTAGCCGTGCCAAGCGGCGAGATCGCCCTGCTTGCCCTGCACCTCATCATCCGGGGGATCGAACACATCAACCTGCTCGTGATCCCACCCGACACCACACCCGCAGCCGCCGACAAGGCACTCGACCTGGCCACCCGATGCCGAGGCCGCACCCGCTCCGGCGACATCCTCGCCGCCGCGGACCACGACGGTCCCGCCGCCGAGGAGGAGCAGCGCCTGGCCGGTTGGGACAACGAAGGCGGCCGGACCCGACAGCCCGCCCGCGAGGACCCCACACTCTGATCACGCGTTCGGTGGCGCAGTTCAGCGGTGACGCCGCCTACTGCTCCGCGGGTGGTCGTGCGGCGGTCCTGGTGGTCCTCCCTCGCGTTCACGACGGTGCCGCACCTGACGCGGGAAGTCAGTCCTGCAGACGGACGACGATGACTACGGTCGTGCCGGCCGGGCCGGTGGTCACCGTGAGCGAGTCGCTGAGCTCGGCCATCAGCCACAGCCCGCGGCCGTGGTCACGGTCGCGGGCAGGCATCGATGCCCGCTGCCGGTAGTGGCGGACCGGGATCCCGGGGCCATGATCGCTGATCTCGCAGCACAGCAAGCCATCGGCCTGCCACAGGCGGACCAGCCCGGCTCCACCACCATGATCAAACACGTTGGCCACACCTTCGTGCACCGCCAGTTCAAGATCTTCCCGCCGAGCCGACGACAGCCCCTGCTGGGTGGCATGGGCGCTCACGCCCTTCCGCAATGCGCTCTGATCGTACGCGGCCGCACCACCCGGCCCGGACGTACTCAGTGCCCAGGTCAGCAGCGGGTCTCGGCATTCCGGCGGCGGCCCGGACATCCCGCTCACCGGTCACGCCTACTCATCGCCGATCACCGGGACCGTCGGCTGCGGTCCGAGGGAGCTGCCACCTGGACGCGCCGCACGCCCGCCCTCGTCGCGACATGCCGACAGCGGCCGGGACATCAGCCGATGGAGGGGCCACGCCGGTCGGCACGGGCAATGGGACGGCCAACGGCGCCTTGGACATCATGGTCCCTTCGATGGCGCGATCAGCGTGACTTGCGGGAGCGACGACGACCGCAGTGCAATCAGAGTCTGACTCGGGACACCTCTACCCCTGTGGCGAAGGAGGAAACGCCCAAGAAGTCCGGCTGCTGGCGAGGCCCTTGCTCTCCATCGACAAGCCTCCTCCATCCACGAGATCGCCAAGCCGACTCGAAGAGGCTCCTTGTGGCGGATGAAGTGACAGATGTCCGGACGACCGTACAACCCAGCAAGATCGGTAACGGACGGGGCCGGGCCTGATGTCGCGGGGACGGGTCTGCAACGGGGCGCGGGGTGGTCATGTCCAGCAGGAGTAGCGCGCCGAAGTCGGGGGTGCCGGGCCCGGCGCGCCTGGCTCGCCGCGCCTCACCCACCGCCGGGAACGCCACCAGGGCAAGCCCGGCCTCATGGCCTCACAGCCGAGCAACCGGCGACTCCCATGTCTGGTGACCAGCGGCCACACCAGCGGATTTACGTAGTCACACTGCCCGGGCGGGAGCGGTGAAGTCCCGCCGGATCAGGTCGGGCACCTTCTGCTGCGAGGGTTCCGCCACGGTGGTGCGCACCTTCTTGCGCAGGTGCGGCCCTCGCGACATGACAACCGCTGTCCATCCCTCGGAGCGGACGCCCGGCGGGAGCGGGAGCGCGCGTCACGCCGCGCCCCCAGCACAGACGCCGGTCACTGTCACACGAGCAGCGCCTCGAGCTCCGGAAGTCGGCCGAACATGTCGGGGAGACCGCGTACGCCGTTGCGCACGGACTCGTGCGACAGCGCGAGGGCAGGGCCGGTGCTCGCCTCGACACCGGCCAGGCAGCGCAGGATGTTCCACCTCGTGAACCCCAGCCAGCCGCCGATCATGAACACGAACCAGCTTGGACCCGACGGCGGCAGGGCTCCGCCCCCCGCGACGTAGCCGTCGAGGACCGAGCGGAAGATGCTGGGCTCGATGTTGTCGAAGCCAGATCCCTTCGCGAGGCTCAGCGCGGTCGAGCCGAGCTCACTGGCCAGGTCGAGCATCCCCGAGAGCTCCCAGTCGAGCACCACCGGTCGACCGTCTCGAGCGAGCAGGTTCCACGGTTGGATGTCCTTATGGGTCAGCACGACGGGGCCTGGCCGTTCGCAGGTGTCGACGAAGTGGGCAATCGCGAGGAACGTCTCGACGTGAGAGGCGAGTTCGTCGGCCCACGGCTGTCCCGTCGCCGCCGCCCGCGCGGCGAGCTCGGGCCAGTCCCGTGACGTCGGCTCCTCGATCGGCACATGGGTCCACGCGACGTCGAGCGCGTGGATGCGCGCGAGGATCTCACCGATCTCGAACGCGTATGCCGCCGACACCGGTGCTTCGGGCACCTTCTCTCCCTCGACCCACCGGTGGACGAGCGTGTGGTGGCCGGCCGAGATCGGCTCTGGCATCGGGATGCCGGCAGCGAAGGCCGCCCGCTCGAACCTGAACACGTCCTCGACGCGATAGGTCCAGCGGCGGTCGACGAGGTTCAACTCCTTCACCGCGAACGACCCCTGGTCGGTGTCGAGCCGGTACATCCGGTTGGCCAACCCGCCCTGGACGCGGATCATCGGCCCGACCGGGGCGCCGAGATGCGAGAGGTTGGAGGGCACGTCGTCGTCCGCGGTCACCCCACGCAATCTAGTCGTTGTCTGGGCGCACAGTGAAGGTACGGCAATCTATCCCTGCCATACCGGACGAATACGGCACAAACGTAGCGGAGATTTCTCTCTTCCGGGCCTCCATCGGGCCAGAGCCATATGCGCCCGATTTGCGCGAGTACTCCGGAACCCCCGAAATCTCAAAGTTCAGACGATGTGAAGGGCCTTCAGGATGAACCCGAGGGTCTTCAGCTTTCATGAGATGTTCAGACCCTTGGGTTGGTCGCGTCTGGCGGGGTCTTGCTCCTCGGCCAGCGTGATGAGGGTGCGGGCACCGTCCGCCCCGTCGTCCACCAGGGGGCCTCCACACCGCCCGGCAGGGAGGCCCTTCTCTATGCCCGGAGGAAGTGCACGCCTGCTCGCCGCCGCGCGTGCCCGGCGCGGGCGCGGCCAGTCGGTCACCCAGATCGCCCGCGAGCTCGACGTCGGGCTGGCGACGCCGTACCAGGCACTGGAGGACGCCGACGTCCGGTAGGTCCATTTCCCGCCAAGATCGTGGCCGGCTCGATATGTGGCGTTTGTGCGGTCCTGTTTACCCGCCTCTCTCCGGTGATGGCGGTGTCACCATGACGTCAGTGGCTGTTCCCTTGCCATTGCGATTACTCAACGTAGAAGATCGTAACGTTCGGTAATCATGCGAGGTGAAGGGATCTCCATGCGCAGCATCCTGACCAAGACGCTCACCGCCCTCGCGGCCATCGTGGCGCTCGGCGTCGTCGCTCCCGCCCCTGCCCAGGCAGCAGACGAGGCCTACTTCGTGATGACGGACGTCACCAGAGAGGAGTTCGTCGTCAAGCTCACCGACCCTGCCAAGATTCAACACGCCCGCGACCTGGTCAACGGCGAGACCACAGACCGGCCACACATTCTCGGCCGCATTCTCCCGCGGACGGCCCCCTACAACCCCCGCTGGAGCTACCACCTGAACCCCGGCACCGTCGACTTCTTCGACGTCGCGATCGAGGTCTGCGACGCAACGATCCCCTACGTCGAGGACCACCTGGACGAGGCCGGCGGGGCCTTCCTCCCGGGCTATGTCTGGTGCGGCTGGAGCACCCGGCTCGTACGCGAACTCGCGCCCCGCGGCGTCTGATCAACCTGTCATCGCGGCCCCCGGAACGGTCTTCCGGGGGCCGCACGCATGGGAGCCCGAGGAGTGACGGCGGAAGCAACGGACGACGTGCCGGGCAACCCCTCGGCCCGATCCCCGCTTCCCGTTCGGTTCACCAGGGCCTCCCATGCCGCCCGACGCCGACGACACGACTCCCGTCATGTCGCCGGGTCCGGGTCCCGGCTGCGCGCCGGGCGCCGGCGCTCGGGGCCGCTCAGGGGCTGAGCAGGAAGAACGGTTCGTCGGCGGCCGCGCCGTTCTTGCCGGTGTAGACGAAGACGGAGTTGGGGTGACCGGAGCAGCTGGAGCTCTCGAGGTTGGCGTAGATCTCACTGCGCCAGTCTGCGCTGGAGCGCAGCGTGGCGATGGGGACGGCGCGGGCGGCGGAGATGTCGGACTGGAGCTGGACGCAGTACTTGCCGATGCCGACCTTGGCGACCTTGGCGACCTCGGCGATCTGGGTGACGTTCTTGGAGTTGGTGATGGTGCCGTTGGCGTTGACCTGGGCGGCGGCCTGGGCGTAGGGGGCGATGGGCGTGTCGGCGGCCAGGGCCGGGGGGCCCAGGGTGGCCAGGGCCAGGCCGCCGACGCCCAGGGTGGAGACTGCGAGGGCAAGGATCTTGCGGGCGAGGCGCATGTGCGCCGCTTTCTGTAAGGCTCCTGCTGATCATCTGTGATTCTGCACCACCCGTTGATTACTGTCGTATTCGCATTGGCCACGATGAGCTACATTTCTTGATCTGGACGCCTCGCTGTGGGGCCGGGGCGAATTCCAACGGATTTGCCGTGTGATCTGCGGACGCGCTCGGTCATGCCCTGGAGGACCTCACCGTCCGCCATCTGCCGCCGGCCGACGCTGAACGCCTCGCAGGCGTTCAGCTCGACGGCGAGATGAAGGCAGAGCGGGCCACCGAGGTGGTCGGGCCTGGTTGCCGCCAGGCCCGGCGTCGAGAACCTCGCGTCCTCGCCCCTGACCCGGTCACGGCAGGCGTCAACGGTTCCGCCTGTAGGCCGAGCCTGACTGCCCCTTCCCACTGCTTGGTCGAGGGTCTTGGCGACGTCCGCGGGGGTCTTGAGGGTGCGGCGGCCGCCGTAGTGGTAGTTCTCGCCGGGCCGGGAGAAGTAGACCAGCAGGACCGTGCGGCCCGCCGCTGCGGAGGGCGGCGCGCTCACCGGCTGCGAGGCCGGCTCGGCGGCCGACGTGGGCGCCGGTGACGGGCCGCCGCCGCAGGCGGCCGCGGTGATCACGGTGCCTCCCGCAAGCAGCGCGCCGCGCAGGACCTGGCGACGGTCGAGGGCTCGGGGGATGCCGTCCATCGTCTGTCCTCTCCATGTCAGCCGGTGCGGCGGTTGCCGAGCCAGGTGACCATGGCGGGGTCGCGGTGGTCGAAGTACAGGGAGCTACCGGTGTCCAGGGCGGCGATGCGGTCCATCGCCTGTGTGGCGAGTTCGAAGTCGAACACCTCCAAGTTGGCCTTCATCCGCTCGGGGTTGACGGACTTGGCGTTGACCGGGATGCCCCGCTGGATCAGCCAGCGCAGCACGACCTGCGCCACGCTCTTGCCGTGCGTGGCGCCGATCTCGGTGAGGACCGGGTCGGTGAACAGGTTGTTCTTGCCCGCGGCGAACGGCCCCCACGATTCGATGAGGATGCCGCGCTCGCTGTTGATCTGCTGGTCGGCAGTGCGCTGGAAGAAGGGGTGGACCTCGATCTGATTGACCGCCGGGGTGATGTCGTTGTGGTCAACGATGTCCACGACGCGGTCGGGGTAGAAGTTGGAGATCCCGATCGCCTTGATCCGCCCCTCGCGGTGCAGGGCCTGCATCGCCCGCCACTGGCCGTACACGTCGCCGAAGGGCCGGTGCATCAGGTACAGGTCGAGGTAGTCCAGGCCGAGCTTCTTGGCCGAGGTCTCGAACGCCCGCCGGGTGTGGGTTTCGGCGGGGTTGTCCTGCACCCACAGCGTGGTGGTGACGAACAGTTCCTCGCGGGGGATGCCGCTGGCGGCCAGGGCCCGGCCGACGGCCTCTTCGTTCTCGTAGGAGGCGGCGGTGTCGAATTTGCGGTAGCCGGCGGCCAGGGCGTCGGTGACGGCCTGCTCGGTCTGCTCTGCCGGGCTCTGGAAGACGCCGAAGCCGAGGATCGGCATCTCGACGCCGTTGTTCAGGGTGACGGTCCGCACCGGGGTGTCTCGCACGTGGTATTGGGTCTGCGTCGGGCCCTGCCCGTTCTTCAGGGTCGGAGGAGGACCTTGAGCGCCTGGCGCTCGGCCATGGCGCGGTAGGCGTCGGGGACGTTGTCCGGGCCGGCGGTGCGGTCGAAGACGCGGTCGGGGTCGATGACGCCGTTCAGGATGTCGGGCATGAGCTCTTCGATGTAGGCGCGGGCGGGGGCGGCGCCTCGCGGAGTGTCGCTTGACGGTGGTTCGTACCGCCTGCGCGCACATTGCGTGTCAAGCGGTGCCGGGCCCTGACGGCGAGTGACGGGGCGTAAGAGCACGCACCGAGCACGGTGGACACCCGATTTGATCACCGTGGGTCGCCCACATCATCAAGCTTGTACCTAGAGCCCGCCGTCACGCCACATAGGTCCTGGTCCCTGTGCTCGGCACGTGCTCCCGCGAAGGCGGCCACGCTGCCTCGCCGCCTTCGAGATGGCGTCG
This sequence comes from Nonomuraea sp. NPDC048881, assembly GCF_040649795.1. Lineage (NCBI taxonomy): Bacteria > Bacillati > Actinomycetota > Actinomycetes > Streptosporangiales > Streptosporangiaceae > Nonomuraea > Nonomuraea sp. NPDC048881. The sequence continues at coordinate 37,655 of NZ_JBEZGC010000026.1, read as the reverse complement.
GCAAGCTGACGGCCGGCGAACGGTACGCCGCTCGTACCCTACCCTGGCCATCACCAAGACCCCTCGGAAACCTGACAGAGACCCTGAGATGAGGCGAACCGGTCCTCATCGAGAAGCGCCCCAGTGATCCGGTTGACAACGCAGCCAGCCCGTGGCCGTTCGAATGACCACCTGCGCTCCATCCGCCTCCCCATCGTCAGCGGCGCGATCAGCGAATACCACCGCGATGGGTAACCACAGCTCAGACCACGTAGCTCAATATTCGAGCGGCACACCATCTACGCCATGCCCTGCGCGAGTACCAGCGTTCTACAACGAGCACCGAGCTCACCAAGCCCTTGGCCAGGCAGCTCCACTGCGCACCGGCCCCGATCCAGCATGAATCGTCGACCTGAACGTACACCGACGCGACCGGCTCAGGGGCATCCTCCACAAGTACTCAAATGCCACTTGAGATGCACTGACCTACTTTTCGGCAGGCGCAGGGCTGCGGTGTGGGCCACCGCCGTGGAGCTTGGCGGACCAAGGCGGGCCAGCCGAAGGTCTCCACCGGCTGGGGGTTGATCGAGCGGAGCGCGTTGTCCGGCACCGGCCCGCTGGCTGCGGATTTCGTCCGGCGGGACAATACGCCGCACCTCACCGAGGTCATGCAGATGCGCAAGCTCGGTGTCGCGGTGGCGGCGGCTACGCCGGCGGGCTGCTTACCGACGGCCCCGCCGAGGATGACCCGGTGGTCGTGGTACGACGCCCGGCGGCGCAGGATCAGCGCCCGCCGCCACCCGGTCGAGCGTCGCGTAGGTGTCGATGAGGAACGGCTTGGACGCCTCGAGTCCGGCATCGACTCTCGGCTATGAGCGGCCATTACCCATCGTCATGGTCGGGACGGCTTCGAGGAGCTGTTTCGTGTACGGGTGCGCGGAACGCTCGATGACGTCCTCCGTCGTACCGTGCTCGACGAGCCGGCCGGACTTCATGACCGCGATCGAGTCGGCCACATAGCGGACCACGGCGAGGTTGTGCGAGATGAACAGGATCCCGACACCGGTCCGGGTCTGGATCTCCTTGAGCAGGTTGAGCACGGCACCCTGGACCGAGACGTCGAGCGCCGACGTGATCTCGTCGGCGATCAGGACCTCGGGCTCGGCGGCGAGGGCGCGGGCGATGGCGACGCGCTGCCGCTGTCCGCCGGAGAGCTGCCGGGGGCGCTTGTGGACGTCGCCAGGATCGAGCCGGACCATCTCGAGCAGCTCGGTGACCCGGGCCGACCGCTCCCGCCGTCCGCTCGCCCGGGGCAGGCCCTCGGCGATCGACGCGCCGACGCTCATCCGCGGGTTGAGGGACGCGTACGGGTCCTGGAACACGTACTGCAACGGCGGGCGGTCGCGCGGGTCGAGCACCGTCCCCTTCCAGAGGATCGTGCCCGAGGTGAGCGGGGCTAGGCTGACCGCCGCCCGGGCGAGGGTCGACTTGCCGGACCCCGACTCGCCGACGAGCCCGACGACCGAGCCGGCCGCCACGGTCAGGCTGACCTCGTCGACGGCCGTCACGGCTCCCTGATTGTGGCCGTACCGGACAACGATGTCGCGGAGCTCGAGCACGTCACGCCTCGCTTTCCAGGGCCGGCAGCAGCGGATACCAGCAGGCGACGGCGCCGCCGCCGCCCGAGTCGGCCAGTTCGGGACGCGCCTGCCGGCATCGGTCGTCCGCACGGCCGCACCGGGGCGCGAACGCGCAGCCCGGCGGCAGGTCAGAGGCGTGCGGCGGGCGGCCGGGAATGTTCGCGAGCGGCCGCGACCGGTCCGTCGACATGTCCGGGATGCTCGCGATCAACGCGCGGGTGTACGGATGCGCGGCCTCGGCGAGCCCGCTGACCGGCAGTTCCTCGACCACCCGGCCGGCGTACATGACCAGGACCCGGGACGCGTTCTCAGCCACCACCGCGATGTCGTGGCTGATCAGCAGGACGGCGGCGTCGCTCTCCCGGGAGATGCGCCGCAGCAGGCCGAGCACCTCCTTCTGGACGGTCACGTCGAGGGCGGTGGTCGGCTCGTCGGCGACGATCAGCGCCGGCTGGGCCATGAGGCCCATCGCGATCGACGCGCGCTGGCGCATGCCGCCGGAGAACGCCATCGGGTACTGCCTCGCCCGCGCCTGCGGGTCGGTGATCAGCACTGCGCTGAGGCGGTCGACGGCTCGTCGCCACGCGTCCCGGCGGCTGAGGCGTTCGTGGGTCTCCGCGACCTCGGCGAGCTGACGTCCGACCTTGAGCGTCGGGTTCAGCGACGACATCGGGTCCTGGAACACCATTGCGAGCGAGGTGCCGAGCAGCCGCTCGCGGTCGCGGGGGCGCATCCGCCGCAGCTCGTTGCCCTTGATCTGGTGCACGTCGGCCTCAGCGACGTTCGGGTACGAGGTGAGCTGCGCGGCCGCCATGGCGGTGAGGCTCTTGCCCGAGCCCGACTCGCCGACCAGCCCGACGATCTCGCCGCGGCGAAGGCGCATGCTGACGTCGACGACCGGGGAGAAGGGCGCGGTCTCGCCGGGTACGGTGACGGTCAGGCGCTCGATCCGGAGCACCTCGTCGCCCGGTGGCGGCGTCTCGGCCGGGGCCGTGTCCCGGCGCTGGGACCTGAGGGACGGGAGCCGGAGGTGACCGTGCTGGCTGCCGCCGAGGACCTGGGTCAGCAGCTCGCCGGCGAGCACGAATGCGAGACCCGCGACGACGATCATGATGGACGGCGCGAGCGCGGCCGCCGGGTTGGTGTAGATGGCCGGCAGCCCGTCGGCGAGCATGCGTCCCCAGTCGTACTGCGGCGGTTGCACGCCGAAGCCGATGTAGGACAGCGCCGATATGCTGAGCAGCGCCGCCCCGACCTGGCTGGTCGCGTTGATGACGAGGGGTTCGGAGATGTTCGGGATGACGTGGCGAATCAGGATCCGCCACCGCGGGACCCGGAGCAGTCGCGCGGCGGAGACGTAGTCGGCGTTCGCGACGCCGCTGGCGGTGGTGTGGGTCAGCCGCGCGAACGAGGGCGCGAAGGCGATCGCCATCGACAGCACGGCGCCGCGCGCCCCCACTCCGAAGATCATGGCGAGGAACAGGGCGAGCAGCAGCCCGGGAAAGGCGACCATCAGGTTCAGGACGGCGACCACCACTCGGCCGGCGCGCCGGCCGAGCACGACGGGGACGGTGCCGATGATCAGCCCGCAGGCCACGCCGATGCCGACGACGAGCAGAGCGAGGACGAGGGACAGCCGGGTGGCCACCAGCGTCCGCGTGAGGACGTCGCGTCCGAGGGCGTCCGTGCCGAACGGGTGCGCCGCCGACGGTCCCGCCTGGAGCGCGCCGCCCGCGATCTCCGTGGCCCGGTCGCCGAGCAGCAGCGGCGCCACGACGGCGGTCGCGACCAGGAGCAGTAGCAGGGCGACCGTGACCACGCCGAGCGGCGACGACAGGTGATGGCGGGTACGTGACCAGGACACGTCAGCTCTCCTTGATCGTCGAGCGCGGGTCGATGACGGCGATCGCGATGTCGACCGCGAGGTTGATCAGCAGGATGCCGGCGCCGAAGAAGAGCGCGACCGCCTGGACGACCGGGTAGTCCTTGGCGAGCACCGAATGCACGAGCTCGGCGCCGACACCGGGCCAGGCGAACACGTTCTCCACGAGCACGGTGCCGGCCACCATCGACGCGAGGATCATGCCGGAGACGGTCAGCGTCGGGGTCAGCGTGTTCGGCAGCGCGTGCCGCAGGTAGATCAGCCGCGCCGGGAGGCGCTTCGCGCGCGCCGCCCGGATGTAGTCCTCGCCGAGCACCCGCTGGGTCTCGGCCCGGACGATCCGCGCCAGGTAGGCGGCCGGCCCCACGACGAGGGCGGTCACCGGCAGCACGAACGACGCGGGACCGGACAGGCCCGCGACCGGCAGCGCGTTGAGGGAGACGGCGAAGACGAACACGAGTCCGACCGACACCAGGTAGTCCGGCACGGAGAGGGCGAGCCCGGTCACGCCGCCGAAGCTGAAGTGCAGGCCGCGGCCCCGGCCGTCCCGGGTGGCGATACCGAGGAGCAGACCCACCGGTATCGCCACCGCGAGGCAGACCACGAACGCGGTCAGGCCGAGCTGGAGGGTCGCGGGCACCAACTGTGCCATCTTCTCCCGCACCGGCGTCTGGGTGTCCAGGGACGTACCGAGGTCGAGGTGGAGCAGGTTCCAGAGATAGTCCAGGTACTGCCGCCACAGCGGGTCGTTGAGCCCGAGACGCTCCCGGGTGGCCGCGATGGTCTCCGGCTGCGCCATCAGGCCCAGGGCTCCGCGTACCGGGTCGCCCGGCAGCGCGTGGACCATGGCGAACGATGCGGTGACGACGACCGCCAGTGAGACGACGAACCTCCCCAGCCGCCGGATCAGGAAGACCGGCCACGGGTGCCTGGCGCGCAGCGACGACTTCACAGAACCTCCCATCCTCCCCGCCGTACCTAGCGCAGAACCCGGAGCGAGGTGGGCTCCAGCACGCGGGCGACGACGTCGAACTTGGCCCCGTTGCCCCAGTAGAGGTAGGGCGAGACGGCGATCGGGGTGATGTCCGCGTCCTTGATCAGAGCGCCCTCACCCGCGTTCCAGTCGGCGCAGCCGCCGGTGCCGGACTTCGCCTGCGCCGCCTTGATCGAGCTGTCGAAGACGTCGTTGTGCATCGAGCCGTAGTTGATGCCGCCATCCGACGGGGTGGCACCGGAGAAGAACGGCACGAGCGTGGCCGGGTTGGACACGCCGAGGCCGATGAGGGTCGCGGTCCACGGGCCCTTGCCGCCGAAGACGACATCGGACCGCGCGTTGAACGACTGTCCCTTGAGGTCCACCTTGACGCCCAGCGCCGTCCACTTCTGGCCGATGTACTCGGCCGCCGCCGCGGTCGTGGTGTCCTCGTTGTCGTAGACGAACGCGACCTCGAGCGGCTTGCCGTCCTTGGCCCGGGCTCCGCCGCCGGCGGCCGTCCAGCCTGCCCGGTCGAGCAGCGCCGCCGCGGCGGCCGCGTCGTACGCCGGCTTGTTCGGGGTGACGGTGTCACCGCTGCAGATCTTCGGGTCGGTCAGCAGCCCGTTGGCCTCCTGTCCGAGGCCGCCGGTGGCGACCTGGGCCAGTTCCTTCATGTTGAGAGCGCCGACGAGCGCGCGCCGGACGTTGACGTCGGCGGTCGGCAGACCGGCGGCCTGGTTGAAGGTGAGCTCGTCGTCGATGATGCTGCCGCCGTCCGAGAACACCTTGGCGGCCTTGAGCCGCCGGGTGTCGGCACCGGAGAGGAGCGAGATGTTGACGCCCTTACTCAGCAGGAGGTTGGCCGTCGTGGTCACGCTCGTCACGAGCTTGAAGGTCACCTTCGCCGGCATGCCCTTCTCGGCGGTCGAGGCGCCGTTCGGCCCCCAGGCGTACCCGTCGCGGCGGGTGTACGTGTACTGGTTGCCGGCCTGCACGCTGGAGAGGACGAACGGACCCGAGCCGGCGGAGGCGGCCTTCAGGGAGTCGCGGTTCTTGATGGCGCTCGAGCAGACCAGCGGCAGCTCGGCCAGGTTCTGGAGGAAGAAGGGCGCGCCCTCCTTGAGCTTGACCGCGACGGTGCCGGCGGCCTTGTCGGCCGTTGCCGTGGCGCCGGCAGGAACGGCGGCGCCGCGCATGGGCGAGCCGTTGCCCTCGGCGGCCACGTAGTTGATGTTGTCGGCCACCGTCTGCGCGTCCATCGGCGAGCCGTCCGAGCAGGTGACGCCCTCGCGGACGGTCAGCGTGTAGGAGGTTCCCTCGCCGGTCCACGACTTGACGACGCTGGGCGCCACCTCGCCGGAGTCCAGCAGCTTGACGGGCGTGTCGTAGGCGAAGACGGCCATCATCTTGTTGACGCCGTTGACCGAGCGCTGCGGGTCGAGCGCACCGGGGTCGCTGTCGATCGCGATGGTGAGCGAGCCGCCGTCGGCATAGTCGTCGCCGGACGAGCTGCCGGTGCTCCCACCGTTGGAGCAGGCAGCCAGCGCGACCGTCGAGCACAATACGGAAATCGAGACACGAAAAGGGCGATTTCGGACCATTGGCGTGTGACTTCCTCTGCGGCCGGCGGGACGAGCCAGCTCGGCGCTGGGTGATGTAACCCACGATTGAAGCCACAGCGCGGCAGCGATTCTTGTCCAAGCCCACAAAGGTGCCCGTGCTCGATCGTGGCCAGACCCAAGCCCCACGGTCGCCCCTCACTTTAACGTCGTCCGTCAGACCGTACCCGACTAGGTAAAACATGGATGAAGTGACGGAGGGGTTCGGGTTGGTGGACGTCGAAAGCCTCGGCAAGCGGTACCAGGAGCTCCGGTACCGCACGGCGCCCACCTGGGCGCACCTGATCGGTGAGTACTCGGTGGCAGGGCACTTCGAGGACGTCAGCGCGACGGCCGAGGCGGCCGAGCTCCGCGAGCTGCGCGAGGTGGCACACGCCGCCGCCGCGCTCGCCCGTACGCCGGACGGCACACCCGTCTCGCTCGACGGCGCGGTCCTCGCCTGGCAGGCCGCGACCAGAGCCGACGTGCTCGAACACCGGTTCGCCGAGCTCGACGTCGACCCGCTCTTCGGGCCGGTGACCCAGTTCCCGGGCCAGGTCGCCAAGCTGGCGCTCCCGTCCGCCATGGTGGCAGGCGCCCTGCCGAAGAAGTACCGCGGCCTCGCGCGCAATCTGCGCGACAGGCTGGAGCGTCTCGCTGCGGGCCGCGCGGCCGGCCGTACCCCGGTCGCCTTCGCCGTGGCGGACACCGTCGACAGGGTGCGGAAGTGGCTGCACACCCCCCTCGAGGACGACCCGCTGCTGGCCGTCGACCGCGCCGCACGCACGGATCACCTGCGCGCAGTGGTCGGCGAGGTGGTGCGCCCCGCGCTGGCCGACTATGCCGACGCGTTGACATGGGAGGTCGCGCCGTCCGCGCGGCCCGACGAGCGGTGCGGACTGTGCTGGCTCGACGACGGCGATCGCGTCTACGCCGCCCTGGTCCGCTCGCACACCACCACCGACCTCCACCCTGACCGCATCCACGAGATCGGGCTCGCCCAGGTCGCGGCCCTGGACGAGGAGTACGCCGCCCTCGGCCGGGAGGTCTTCGGCACCTCGGACGTGCCCGCCGTCATGGCCAGGATGCGCGACGACCCGGCCCTGCACTTCGACGACGCCGCCGACCTCGTACGCGCTGCGGAGGTCGCCCTGGCCCGGGCGACCGACCGCGCCCCGGACTGGTTCGGGCGGCTGCCCCGCGCCACGTGCGCGGTCGAGGCGGCGACGAGCGGATCGCTCGGCCAGTACATGCTTGCGCCGAAGGACGGCTCGCGGGGCGGGACGTTCGTCATCAACGTCTCCGATCCGCGCGCCTGGGCCCGGTACGAGGTTGAGGCCCTCGCCTTCCACGAGGGCGTTCCCGGGCACCACCTGCAGATGGGCCTCGCCGCCGAATTCACCGAGCTGTCGGAGTTCCGCCGCACCACCACGGTCACCGGCTTTCTCGAAGGCTGGGGGCTGTACGCCGAACGGCTCGCCGACGAGATGGGCCTCTACAGCAGCCCGCTGGACCGGCTGGGCATGCTGTCGTTCGACTCGCTGCGGGCCTGCCGCCTGGTCATCGACACCGGCCTGCACGCCAAGGGCTGGAGCCGGCAGCGAGCCAAGCGCTTCCTGGCCGAGCACTCCCCGCTGAGCCCGGGGCACATCGACGCGGAGGTCGACCGGTACATCGTGACGCCGGGCCAGGCCCTGGCCTACCTGGTCGGCCGGCTAGAGATCGTGCGCATCCGGCGGGAGGCGGAGCGCCGGCAGGGTGCCGGCTTCGACCTGGCCCGGTTCCACGACGTGGTGCTCGGCGCGGGGCAGCTGCCTCTGCCCTTGCTGGAGGCGCACGTCGCCGCGGCACTACCAGGCGTCGTCGGGTAGCGCGCCGGGCGGGCGGCGGCGATGCCAGTCGCTGACCGCCTGCACGGCTTCGCCCACCATGACCAGGGCCCGGTCGGCGCCGCGCCGGCCGACCAGCTGTGCGCCGACCGGCAGCCCGGCCGGTGAGGGCGACACCGGCAGGCCGAGGACGGGCAGGCCGGTGATCGACCAGCAGCCGGTGAGCTGGTTGATCCGCCGGCTGGCGAGGGTGAGATCGCCGTCCCCGGCAACGGGCGCGACGAAGGGCGTGGCCGGCACGGCGATGACGTCGGCCTCGGCGAGCACCTCGTCGACCCGGGCCCGCCAGACGAAGGCCACCGCGAGCGCGCTCTCGATCTCCTCGGCGGTGACCCGGCGGCCCGCCTCGATCCGCCCCTTGATTCCGGCGCAGACGCGGGCGTCGTGCCAGTACGGCCGGAGGTGGCGGATCGCCTCGGAGTTCTGCAGCGCGGCCATCGCCTGGTGCACCCGATCCACCTCGCGCAGTGCCACCCGCCGGATCTTCGCGCCGTGCGCGCCCAGCAGGTCGAGCAGGTCGCGGAAGCCGGCGGCGACCGCGGGCTCCAGGTCGTCGAGGAAGTACTGCTCGGGTACGGCCACGGTCAGGCTGGACAGGTCCCGCGGCGGAAGGGGCCGCGAGCCCGTGCCGGCCATGACCTCCAGGGCGATGCGGGCCTCGGCCGCACTACGCGCGAGCGGCCCGACGACGTCCATGCTGGGGCTCAGCGGCGTCACTCCCAGCGTCGGCACCAGCCCATGGCTCGGGCGCAGCGTGGTCACCCCGCAGAACGCGGCCGGGTTGCGCAGCGAGCCGCCGGTGTCCGTGCCGATCGCGAGCCGGACCAGGCCCGCGGCGACCGCGACGGCCGACCCGCCGCTCGAGCCGCCGGGGATCCGGTCCGGGTGCCACGGGTTGCGGCAGGCGCCCCACGTGTCGTTCTGCGTGGTCGCCCCGAAGCTGATCTCCTCGAGGTTCGCCTTGGCGACGATCCGCGCGCCGGCGGCCCGCAGCCGGCGCACCACCTCCGCGTCGATCGCCGCCGCGGGCGGATGCGGGGCGCGGAGCCCGTCGGTGCGCACCGTCCCGGCGACGTCGATGTTGTCCTTGACCGCGATGGTCCAGCCCGCCATCGGGCCGTTCTTCTCGGCCGCGACGTCGTCCTCGATCAGCTGGGTGAAAGCGTTCAGCCGGGCGGCGAGCGCCACCACGGCGGCGGGAGCGCCGCTCACCGTTCACCGCCGAAGGCGCCGCCCCGTGCAAGATCGGCCAGTTCCGCGGCGCTCATGCCGAGTTCCTCCCGCAGGATCTGCTCGCGGTGCTCGCCGAGGCCCGGCGCTCGGTCCGGCGCCGGGTTCTCCCACCAGGCGCGTCCCGCCGTGCGCACGTGCCGTACCGTACCGAAGGTGGGGTGGTCGGTGTCGACGACCAGGCCGCGCTGCGCGGCCTGCGGCTCCTCGAAGGCCTCGCGCAGCCCGTTGACCGGGCCGCACGGCACGCCCGCCGCCGACAGCAGGCCGACCCAGTGGTCGGTGCCGTGCCGGGACAGAGCGGAGTCCAGCACCGCGTCCAGCTCGGCCTGGTGCGCCTGGCGGCCGGCGAGCGTCGCGAACCGGGGATCAGCGGCGACCTCGGCGACGCCCAGCACCTTGGTCAGGCGCTCGAAGAACACCGGCTTGACGCAGGCGAGCATCAACCAACCGTCCGCGGTGGGGTAGGCGCCGAACGGCACTACCGAGGGGTGCGCCGACCGGGTCTTGCGGCGGGTCTCGTGCCCCCGGGTGAGGAACCAGGTCGCCGGGTAGGAGAGCATCGCCATCGCCGTGTCGAAGAGGCTGACGTCGCACTCGCCGCCGACGCCGTCGCGCCGGGCGACGTGGACCCCAGCCAGCAACGACATCGCCGCGACGACTCCGCCGCAGTAGTCGACCAGCGAAAGGCCGCTCTTGGTCGGCGGTCCGGCCGGGTCGCCGGTCAGGTCCATCCACGCGGCGAGACCCTGGACGACGTAGTCGTACGCCGGCTCCGCCCGCCGCGGCCCGGTCATCCCGTAACCGGACAGTGAGCAGACCACCAGCCGCGGATTGAGGTGGCTCAGGTCGGCGTACCGGAGGCCGAGCTTGTCCGGCACGTCCCCGCGCAGGTTGTACATGAGCGCGTCGGCGCCCTCGACGAGGCGGTGCAGCACCGCCACGCCGGCCGGAACCGAGAGGTCGAGGCAGATGCTGCGCTTGTTCCGGTTGAAGCTCTGGAAGAAGAGGCTGTCGTCGTCCTCGGCGAACGGCGGGACATGCCGCCCGATGTCGCCGCCCGTACGCGCGTCCTCGATCTTGATCACGTCGGCGCCGAGCTCGGCGAGGTGCAACGATCCGAATGGGCCGGCGCCGTACTGCTCGACGGCGATGATCCTGATGTCACTGAGTCCCGTCACGTCTGCTCCTGTGCTCGATGACCGCGTGGGTGCGTGCCATCTCGTTCCTGGTCACCATCACTGCCTCGTCGACGCCCATGCCGGGCCGGGCCAGCAGCACGTCCGCGCCCGCGCCCATCGCGACGTGGGTGGCGATGCGGGCCGACAGGTCGGTCTCGGTGCACGACCCTCCGAGGTACGCCGCGACGCCCGCGGCCCGGCAGGCGAGAACGGACCGCACGGCGTCGTCGAGGCTGCCGACGTCGGGCATCTTGATCTGGATCATGTCGGCCGCCCGCGCGTCGAGGAAGGCCAGCACGTCCTCGTGGGTGTTGCACCACTCGTCGGCGACGATCTGGACGCCGGTTTCGTGTTCGCGCAGGCGCAGGAGGACGTCGATCTGGGCCTCCCGCGACGCCGCGCGCATCGGCTGCTCGACGCGCAGCGGGAACGGCGCGCACTTCTCGGCCAGCCGGGCGAGGAAGCCGGCCACCTCGGCCGTGGAGGGGAAGACGTCGCCGAGGGTGCCGTAGCAGTCGATGTGGATCACTGGCCGGTAGTCGTCGTCCGGGCGCCGCGCCAGCACCCGGTCGCGTACCCAGCCGACATACTCCAGCAGCAGGTGGCCGCCGGGCCCGACGAGCAGATCGGCGTTGTTGATCAGCCCGTGCGGCAGGCTCTCGACCCGGCGCAGCACCATCCGGTCGACCGCGCCCCGCCGGTCCTCGCCGGACTGGGCGAGCAGCGGGACTGGACCGATCGGATCGGCGCCGCCGTACTCGGCGGCGACCACCTCGGCCATCGTGCGCCGGGAGGCGTTCGCGGCCGCGTCGAGCAGGGCCTGGCTGACCCCGTACGCGACCGCTCGCGGCAGCCCGAGCGGCGCGATCAGGGCGGAGGTCTCCCGGAAGGAGTCCACGGTCGCGTCCAGCAGGACGTCGCGCAGCACCGGCAGCCAGCGGTCGCGGGCCGCCTCCGCCAGCAGGACGGGCTCGCGTCCGGAGCCGCCGGAGTACTGCACCGACACCCCGGCCCCGGTGGCCACGCGGTCGTCGTCGAGGACGAGCAGAATCTGCAGCGACTCGCTGGGCTGGCGGATCGCGCGGTAGCCCGGGGTGAGCGCGGGGCCGTCGTAGAAGTAGCCGTCGCGTACCGCCCCGGCCTTGATCGCCGCCTGGTCGTCGTTGCTGTAGGTGCCGATGCCGGGCACCGCCAGAATCTCCGAGATGCGCATCAGCCGGCGTACCTTGTCACCCAGTCCACGACCCGGGCGTTGTAGTCGCGCCGGAACCGGGGCGGGCTGTTGAACAGCATGTTGTGCGACGCCTCCGGGTAGATCACGATCTCGGTCTGCACGCCGAGCTCGCGCAGCGCCGTGTGCCACTGCCTGGCCTGGTCGAGCGGGCAGCGGACGTCCGCACCGCCGTGCAGGAGCAGCGTGGGAGTGCGTACGTCGGCCACGTGGGTGATGGGCGACATCGCCGCGTAGTTCTCGGCGTCCGCCCAGAACGCGCCGCCCCACTCGCTCGTCGACAGGGCGCGCCGGTTGTCGGTCGTGCCGGCGGCGCTGCGTAGATCGCTGATGACGCCCCCGCCGACGGCCGCGGCGAACCGGTCGCTGCGGCTGGTGAGGTAGCAGGTCATGTAGCCGCCATAGCTGTAACCGGTCACCGCGATGCGGTTGTTGTCGACGAGCCCCTCGGCGACGAGCTCTTCGAGGGGCTCGAGGAAGTCCGCGGTGTCCGAGGTTCCCCACCGGCCGCTCACGGCGCGGGCGAACTCCTCGCCGTAGCCGTCGCTTCCCCGCGGGTTGAGCAGCAGTACGGTCCAGCCGCGCGCGACGAGCTCGTGGTGGTAGAGGTGCACGGCCTCCGCGGCGCCGTTCCAGGCGTTGTGCGGGCCGCCGTGGATGTCCAGCAGCAGCGGCTGCGGGCCGGTGGCGTCGGGGTCGCGCATGACCCATCCGGTGACGGCCGTCCCGTCGGAGATGGTGAACGTACGCTCGGCGCGCGGGGCCGGACGCCGGTCGCCGAGCCGCTCGCGATGGTTGGTCAGCTGGGTCGACGTGCCGGTCGTGAGGTCCAGGACGTAGATCTCGCCGAACGTGTCCGGCCCGTTGCCGAGGAACGCGACCAGTGTGCCGGCCACGCTCAGGCTCGAGACGTTCTGGTCGGGCGCCGCGAGCAGCGCGGTGGGGGTGCCGCCGGTCTCGGGCATGGTGTACGGCACGACGTAGCCGCCCTCGCGCACGCAGAACAGGACCGTCCCGAGCTGCGGCACCACGCGCGGCGTCGAGCCGGGATAGCCGGGCGCGCCGTACATGACCTGCCGGTCCATCTGCTCGGTGAGGTGCCGGGCCGTGCCGTCCGCCGGATCGACGAGGAGCAGGCCGGTGAAGCGCGCGGGCCCCTCCGGGTGGCCGCAGACCAGCAGCCGGGTGCCGTCGCCCGTCCAGGTGAGCGGCCCGGCGCTGCCGGATTCCGGGCCCGCCGGCCGCGGGACCCGTCCGGGGTCGCCTAAGTCGATGGTGTACGCGGCGGATTTCCGGGTGAGGTCGGCGTCCGCGGACATGGCGGCGGAGAAGGCGATCCGGGTGCCGTCCGCCGACCAGGCCGCCCCGGATGCGCTCCACTCGCCGGCGGTGATCTGCTCGCATCCGCCCGTGCTGACGTCGGCGATGTGAATGTGCTGCCGCGGGGCGCTCAGCACGCCGGCGCCGTCAGCGTAGTAGTCGAGGCGACGGCTCACGACCGGCGCGCCCCACGCCCACGTGCCCTCGGACTCCGGGGGATCGGCCGGCGCGGTGAACAGCAGCCGCGAGCCGTCCGGGCTGAACGCCGGGGCGCTCGCTCCGCCGGGCCGGCGGGTGAGCTGCCGCGCCTCGGACGTCCCGACGTCGAGCAGCCAGATCTGGGGCCGGCCGTCGGTGGTGCGCAGGAAGGCGAGCAGCCGGCCGTCCGGCGACCAGGCCGGGGCGCAGTCGCCGACGCCGTCGGTCAGGCGGCGCGGATTCCCGCCGCCGGTGGGCACCAGCCACAGGGTCTGCTCGACGCGGTCCGCGTCGAGGTCGTCGGTCTGGACGACATAGGCGACCGCGCTGCCGTCCGGGCTGATCGCCGGTTGCTTGGGGACGTCGATCCGCCGGATGTCGTCGACAGTCAGATAGCGGTTCACACCGGTCCTCTCGTCGGTTGCCTGGATGCCGGACACCGCTGATCGTCACAAGTCCTGGGGCGACGGCGCTGGTGTCGCGGCACGAAATTGCGGGTGCCGGGTAGCGCCGCGCGACGAGGCTGCCGGTCAGGAGCGCATGAAGAGCCGGAACTGGAGCATCAGCGACAGCCGCTCGTCGTGGTTGTCCAGGCTTATCCCGGAGACCTCCGCGACCCGCTTCAGGCGGTAGCGGAACGTGTTGGGGTGGACGTGCAGCGACGCCGACGCGGCGATGTTGTCGCCGAAGTGGTCCAGCCACGCGCGCAGTGTCGGCACCAGGTACCCGTGGCGCTCGTCCTGCTCGACGAGGCGGGCGAGCGGCCCGCTGAGGCCCATCCCCCGCGCCGACACCAGGTCGGCCATCTCCATCATGAGCAGTTCGTACGCGTGCTCGACCGTGGAGCAGACGCGGTCGCCCTGCTGCGCGCTGCGGGCCAGCCTCAGCGCGCGGTCGGCCTCCTCCCGGGCCCGCGGGAGGGCGTAGGCGTCGGGCGCGACGGCGCTGACCCCGATCACCGCGGCGGACCGCCGCCCTACCCGGGCGAGGAAGTCCTTCGCCATCCGCTGACCGCGGTCCGAGTGCGGGTCGGCGGCCGGGGGCAGCGGAACGATCCCGTACACGATGTCGCCGACCAGCGCGGCGGAGGCGCCCGGCTGGACGGTGCCGAGGTGCATGTCGAACGCGTCACCGATGCGCAGCAGCTCGGCCGCGCGGTCGCCGCGCAGGCGTGCGGGCTCGTCCTCGCCGTCCGGGAGCGCGACCGCGAGCACCAGCATCGGGCGGTGGGGCAGGCCCAGCCGGGCCGCGACCTCCTCCGCCTCCGGGCCGCCGGCCAGGACCTGGGCGGTAAGGTCCGAACGCATTCGGCGCTCCACGTTGGCGTTCGCGCGGTGGCTCAGCAGGTGCACGGCGACCGTGCCCTGCAGCTCGCGGAAGGCCTGCATCCGCTCGTCCGAGAGCGGACCGGGGACCGCGGCCCACACCGAGCCCAGGATCTCGTCGTCGGCCCGGATGCCCAGCACGACGCGGGGCATCGTGAAACCGCCGTACCCGCTCTCGGGCGGATCGACGAAGAGCGGCTCCTGGGTGCGGTACAACTGGCGGAAGATGCCGCGCTCGGTGAGATCCTGCGTGGCCCAGGGCGTGACCTGGCGGTTGAGGATCGCGCCGATGCGCGACGGGTCCGCCTCCTCCTGCCGGATCGAGAAGGCGAGCACCCGGGAGTCCCGGTCCTCGACCGTGACCGGCGCGTCGAGGATCTCGGCGATGGCGTTCGCCAGGGCGAACAGGTCGCCGGTCGGGACGCCACTGAGCGGCGCCGCGAGCGCGGGGCCGGACGAGCCGTTCACCAGCGGCGCGAGGGTCGCGGCGAGCTGGATCCAGGAGTTCTCGTTGCCAAGCGCGAGCACCGGCACGACAGTCCGCGGGCCGGTCAGCGAGGCGACGACGCTTTCGTGGACGATGAGCGCGCCGCCCTGGCGTGCCACCCGCTCGCTGAGGGCGGTGAGCTGTGCACCAGCCTGGACCCCGACGGCAAGAACCAGGGGGCGCCGCGACCAGGCGACCTGGTCGGCCGGGTCGAAGATCACCAGGCCGTCGACGATCCGGTCGAGGTCCTGGCCGTCGAACGCCGGGCGGAGCAGGGTGTGGCCGGCGTCCTCCAGGATCCGGGCCAGCGTGATCGACGGTCCGTCCACCACGACGGATGCTTCCGGCTGTTCCGGGCGCTCCACAACCGTGATTCTAGCCACGGCCGTTTGGCCCGATCTTGTTCCACGGCACTATCGGCCTGCTCGATCTGGTGCGGCAGCACCATCTTCACGGGGCTTCGGGGTCACTGCGGGATGGGCGGTAGCGGTCGCCGCTGTCTATGAGGACGCTGAACATCAGCGTTTCATCGGTCTGCTCAGCCCGAGGTTGGTGGGTGGTCCGGGTACGCCGAGTCGGTCGAATGCGTGGGTAGGCCGGTGGGGTGTGTCTGGGCCGGCCGGGACCCGGGGTAGGCCAGAAAACGCGAACATACTGCCCTCGGGCACCAGATGACCCACCAGCGCGGCGGCGTCGAGAAGCTCCCGGCATGCACGCTCCACACCCCGTACCCAGAAATCATCGCATATCGGCATAAATCACGACAGACGATACGCCGATTCTTCAGCGGCGTCCTATAGAGGTAGCCACTCGGTGTGAACTGTCGCTGCGGCGAGGGCTTCGGGGTCGGGGGTGACACCCAGGCCCGGGCCTTCTGGGACTGACATGTAGCCGTCGCTGAGTTCGAGGGGTGGGGTGATGTCCTGGTGGTAGAAGCGCGACGAGGCGGAGATGTCGCCTGGTAGCCGCATGCCGGGCAGGGCGGCCAGGGCGGCGTTCGCGGCGCGGCCCAGGCCGGTCTCGACCATGCCGCCGCACCAGACGGGGACGTCGTGAGCTTGGCAGAGGTCGTGCACGCGCCGGGCCTCGAGGTAGCCGCCCACCCGGCCGGCCTTGATGTTGACGACACGGCACGCGCCCAGTCTGATCGCGTCGGCTGCGGCCCGGGCGGAGGTGATCGACTCGTCCAGGCAGATAGGGGTTCGCAGGTGGCGGGCCAGCTCGGCGTGGCCCAGCACGTTCTCCTCGGCCATCGGCTGCTCGATGAGCAGCAGGTCGAAATCGTCCAGTTTCCGGAGTTGGTCAACGTCGGCGAGCGTGTACGCCGCGTTCGCGTCGACCTGCAACGGGATGTCGCCGAACGCGTCCCGGATCGCGCGCACCGCCGCGACGTCCCAGCCTGGCTCGATCTTGAGTTTGATCCGCCGGTATCCGTCGGCCAGGTAGGCGCCGACCGCGGTGACCAGCTCGTCGAGGGTGTCCATGATGCCGACCGAGACGCCCGCCGGCACCGACGTGTGGACGGCGCCGAGCGCGCGGCTCAGCGGCATCCCCAGACCCCGTAGCTCGGCGTCCCAGACCGCCATCTCGAGCGCCGCTTTGCTCATCCGGTGCCCGCGGAAGCGATCCAGCGCGGCGCTGACGAGGTTGACGTCGATGGCGGGCAGGTCGCGCAGCGCGGGCACGAGGAAGTCGCGCAGCGTGATCATCGCCGCGCCGACGTACTCCGAGGCGTACAGCGGGTGCTGGGCGGCGACACACTCGCCCCAGCCCTCGGCGTCGGCGGTGACGGCACGGAGGATGAGCACGTCTTTGGTCGTCTGGGTGCCGAAGGAGGTGCGGAACGGCGACACCAGAGGCAGCCGGAGCCGCCGCATCTCGATGCCTTCCAGCGCGGATACCTTACCCATCAGGGTCACCTCAGTCCTCGGTCCGGGTCAGGGGGATGTTGGCGTACGCCGGGCCGGCGTCGCCGACCGTCAGCACCTCGCCGGTCGCGGACAGGTAGCGTCCCGGGCCGGCTTCGGTGAGCTGCAGGGTGATCGGGTCGTCGAGGGAGCCCCCTCTGGGCAGGTCGATCACGGCGTGGTCCCCGTCCTGCCGCAGGCGGTACGGCGCCATCGGCACCTCCCCGACCCGGGATTCGTAGTCGCCGGCCAGGCCGGGTTCGAGCGTCGACGGGCCGAGCTCGGGCACGGCGGTCCGGTACCGCACATCGCCGGTGACGGCGTCGAGCTGGTAACGGACGTGCCCGGCCGCGTCGCGCAGGAACACGGACCGGCCGTCGACGCCGTGAAGCTCGCCGTCGCGGGCGACGACGTCACGGATGTCGCCAAGGCGCCCGACGTACCGGCCGGCCGCGTCCTGCGGGTGAGGCGAAACCACCGCCGGGGGTGGGGTGGCCTGCGAGCCGTGGCCGTCCGCGAGCCGCCGGACGATGTCGGCCGCCAGCTCGTTCTGCAGGTCGTGGTCCACGGAGTTGGTGAGCACCGCACCGCCGATGCCGAGGTCCGGCAGCCAGAACACCTGGCAGAGGAAGCCGAAGCCGGACCCGCCGTGGTGCAGCACCCGGACCCCGGGCGCCCAGCGGTCGACGTAGAGCCCCAGCCCGTACCCCTGGGTCTGCTGCTCGGTCAGCCTCGGGAAGTCCAGGTGTTGCCGGGCCAACTCGGGCCGTAGGACGCCGTCGCCCTCGCGCAACTGGAATCGCAGGTAGCGCAGTACATCCGCCACGCTGGTGTAGAGACCGCCCGACGGCACCATCGGCACTCGCCGGGGCACGTCGCGACCCGCGCGGGCGAACGTGCGGGAGTGCCCGAGCGCCCGGTCCTCCTCGCCGTCGAAGGCGCCGAAGTCGAACGTTGACCGGGTGAGACCGAGCGGCTCGAACAGCCGCCCGCGCATGAACTCGGCGAACGTCTCCCCCGCCGCAGTGGCCACCACCTGGCCGGCGAGGTCGATCCCGAGGTTGGAGTACTCGTGGTGGTGGCCGACGGGGAACCGCAGCCAGGTCTCGGAGATGCTGGCGAGGTGCTCCTCGAACGTGGCGTCGCCGACCTCGTAGTTGGACCCGACCGGCGCCTCGTGGGTGAAGCCGGCGGTGTGGGTCAGCAGGTGGCGCAGGGTGATCCGGCGTTCGGGCCGCTCCTCGAAGTCGCTGTGTACGGTGAAGTCCGGCAGGTGGCGCAGGATCGGCTGGTCGAGGTCGACCAGGCCCTCCTGCACGGCCAGCAGCACGCCGGTCGCGGTGACCAGCTTCGACGTCGACTGGACGCTGAACATGGTGCGGACGCCGATGCCGCTGCCGAATCCCTCGGCCCACAGGACGCCGTCGGCATCACACAACCCTACGGCGACCCCCGGAATCCCCCGCGACCTCGCTTCGCGGGGAACGGCTTCGGAGAGGTACGCGATGAGCTCATCGACCCGCGACATGACCCGTCCCTTCTTCGGTACGACCCCACGCCGTCGACGATCCGGCCAGGACCGCCTCGTATCCGGCCGGATCGGTGACCCCCTCGGTGTCGAAGAGGACGAGCGTGGATCTGGGCCGCAGCAGCGAACCCGCCCGCGAGTCGAGCCGCAGCCGCCGGAGACCGGCCAGGCCGGCCGCGCCGCTCTCGCTGGTCGCGACGCCGAGCGCGGCGAGGTCGCGGACGGCCGCGGCCACTTCGAGGTCGGAGACCCGGGTGGCGGCACGGACGCCCCGCTGCAGCGCCGGCCATGCCACCAGCGAGACCTCGCCGCAGTTGAGTCCCGCCATCGTGGACTCGTGCGGTCCCGGCACCGTCACTCGTTCCCGGGCCGCCAGGGACTGCCATAGGCAGTCGGCCGCCGCCGGCTCGGCGGTGACGACGCTGCACGACCCGCTCGCGAGGCTGCGGACCGCGGCCGAGGCGAACGCGCCCACGCCCACCGGGACGAGCGCCAGGTCGATCGACGCGTCCGAGCCGAGCGCCGCGGCGAGCTGGCGCCGGGTCTCGGCGAAGATCGTCGAGTAGCCGGCGGCCACGGCCTCGGGGATCCGGGTGTACCCGGGCCACGACGTGTCCGAGACGAGCAGCTCGTGCCGACCGTCGGGCCGGTCCCGATCCGCGCTCTCGGCCGACCGGCGAACGGCGTCGTCGTACGATCCGGCGACCACCTCGACCTCGGCGCCCTCACCGCGGATCGCATCGACGCGTGCCTCGGCCATGTCCGCGGGCACGAAGATCCGGCTGTTCAGGCCCAGCCGGCGCGCCAGGTACGCGACGGCGCGGCCGTGGTTGCCGTCCGTGGCGGTCGACAGGACGATCGAGGCGCGCAGGGCGCCGGCCGCCTCGGTGAGCGCGTCGAACGTCGGGAAGGGCACGCGGCCGATGTGACCGGCGATCGCCACGCTGACGGCCCAGCTCGCACCGACGACCTTGAACGACGGCAGGCCGAGGCGCTCGACCTCGTGCTTGACGAGCACATGCGCGACGCCGACCTGGTCGGCGATCGCCGGCGCCGGCACCAGCGCGGACTCGGCGAATCCCGGGATCGATCGGTGAAAGTGCTCGATCGCGTCCGGAGGGCGTTCCGCCCAGCCGCCGAGGGCCGACCACGCCGGATTCCACAGGACGTTACTCTCGAAGTGCGCCATCTCAGTCCCCAGTTCCCCTTTTCTCATCGATGGCCGAGCCAGCCACAATCCGGCGCGCGCGCTCGACGACCGGGGCGTCGACCATGACGCCCCCGACGGCGACCGCACCCTGCCCGGCCGCCGCGATCACCTCGCGCGCCCAGGACACCTCCTCCGGCGACGGCGCGAAGGCGGCCCGGATCGCGCCGGCCTGGACCGGATGGACTGCGAGCTTGCCCGCGTAGCCCTCGCGGCGCGCTCGCCCGGCGTCGGCGAACGTGGCGTCGTAGTCCCGCAGCGCCATGGTCACCCCGTCCACCGGCGCGGGCTTCCCGGCCGCGCGGGACTCCAGAGCCAGCCGGCTCCGGACCTGCCTGACGACGTCGGACTCCTGCTCGCAGCCGAGATCGAGGGCGAGGTCGACAGTGCCCAGCATGAGCCGCTCCACCCGCTCGACGGCGAGCATCTCGGCGACTCGCCCGACGCCGACGGCGGACTCGAC
This sequence comes from Nonomuraea sp. NPDC048881, assembly GCF_040649795.1. NCBI lineage: Bacteria > Bacillati > Actinomycetota > Actinomycetes > Streptosporangiales > Streptosporangiaceae > Nonomuraea > Nonomuraea sp. NPDC048881. The sequence continues at coordinate 17,614 of NZ_JBEZGC010000026.1, read as the reverse complement.
AAGGGCCGCCGACGGCACCGGGAGCAGGTCGCACACGCGTTGCAGGTCCGCCGCCGACTCGGCCTTGGGCACGACCACGCCCCGCAGGCCCGCGCAGCCGACCAGCGCGCGCAGATCGTCCGCGTGCCACGGTGATCCTGCCGGGTTCACCCGTACCCAGGCGGATCCGCCGGCGGCGAGCCAGCCCGCGACGTGGTCCCGGGCCGCCGGCTTGGCAGTCAGCGCCACGGCGTCCTCCAGGTCGCAGATGATCTGGTCGGCGGCGCTCGCGGCCTTCGCGAAGCGCTCAGGGCGGTCGCCCGGGACGAAGAGCCAGGCCGGGCCTCGTACGGTGCTCATGCGACCAGCGCCGCGAAGGTCCAGTCGAGGACGGCTCCGCGACCGGCCACCGAGGTCTGGGCGTTGAGCACGGCGATCGCGGTGCCGTCCCGGTAGGGCGTGACGCCCCGCACCGTGACGCGGCTGCGCACCGTGTCGCCTTCGAAGACGGGCGCGAGGTGGTCGCACGCGAACCACTCGGTCACGATCACCAGCCCCGGGACCATCCGGCAGGTCTGGCTGAGCGCGAGCCCGATCGTGTGCCCGCCGTAGACGAGCCGGCGGCCGCCGGCGGCCTCCGCGTCGTGGTGCACGGCCGCGATGTTGACGGTGAGCCGCGCCAGTTCCGGCGCGCTCGAGACGACGTCGCCGGCCGCCAGCTCGAAGGTGTCGCCGGCCGCAGGCAGACCGCCGGGCGAGGGCGCCAGCAGCTTGAGCGACCACTGCGCGAGCCAGTCGGGGGCCGTCGCCACGTCCGGCACGGACGGCGCGGTGAAAAGGCCGTCGACGTGGGGGCCCGTCTCCGGGGCCGGTCCGGACCCCTCGCGGCAGGGCAGCAGCGCGCACCGGTCGAAAGCGAGGATGACACGTCCGGTCTGGTCCCGGGTCACGATGCTCAGCACCGCCTTGCCGCGCTCGGGCCGGTCGGGCCGGGACCGGACCCGGCGGAGAGCGACGACCTCGGTCGAGGTGACGAGGGTGTCGCCGAGGTACGGCGTCGCCCGCGGCCGCAGCCCCCGGTAGAAGAGGTTCGCCACCACCTGGCGGGTCACGACGCTCGACTGGCCGACGGCCACGTCCCAGACCACGCCGGGATACGCGAGGCCGGGACGTCCGGTGACCCGCTCGGCGAGCGTCTCGTCGAGGCAGAGCCGGAGCCGGTCGCCGAGGATCGCCCGGTGCTGGGCATGGAGCCCGGCATCCAGCGTGACGGCCGGCGCGGTGAAGGTGTCGCCGACCGCGAGGTCGTCGAACCAGGGACCGTCCACGACGCTCATGCGTTCTCCTCCAGTGCCGGCACGCCGGCGGTCAGGTAGCGGGTGAGCAGGCGCACCCCGCGGCCGTTGGCGCCTGCGGCCCACCGGGCGTCGGCGGCCGGGCGCATCACCGTGAGCCCGAGGTCGAGGTGCGCCCACGGCACACCGGACGCGAACGGCTCGAGGTACAGCGCCGCGGTGATGGCGCCGTACGGCTGGGGCGCGTCCGGGTCGAAGTTCCGGGTGTCCGCCACGTCGGAGGCGAGGGTGGCCCGGTAGGGCTCCCACATCGGCATCGCCCACCCGGGCTCACCGGCCGAGCCGCCGGCGGCCAGCACCCGCGCCAGCAGGGCGTCGTCGGTGCCGAAACCGGCCCACATGTCGGGGCCGAGGCCGGTGACCGAGGTCAGCGTCGCCAGGTCGACGATCGCGGCAGGGCCGGCCTCCACGGCGTACGCCATGGCGTCCGCGACCACGAGCCGTCCCTCGCAGTCGGCGTTGGTCACCTCGACGGTCCGGCCACCGCGATGGCGCAGGACGTCCCCGATCCGGACCGCGTACGGGCCCGGCATGTTCTCGGCGCACGGCAGATAGGCCCGCACCGGCGCGTCGGAGCCCAGGCGAGCCAGCGCGACGAGGGCGCCGAGAACGGCGGCGGCGCCGGCCATGTCCGCCTTCATGGTGAGCATGCCCCGGGTGGGCTTGAGCGACAGGCCGCCCGCGTCGAAGGTGATGCCCTTGCCGACGAGCGCCGTGTGCGGGCCGTCGCCTCCGCGTCGCAGCTCGATCAGGCACGGCGGATGCACGCTTCCCCGGCCCACGCCGGCGATGCCGCCGAATTGCTCGCGCTCCAGCGTCGCGGCGTCGTGTACGCGTACCTCGAACCCGAGCGCCTCGCCGAGTTCCTGGCACACGGTCGCCAGGCGCGCCGGGACGAGTTGGCCGGGCGGCGTGTTGATCAAGTCCCGAGCGAGGTTGGCGGCCGCGCCGAGCGCGACCCCTTCCCGTACGGCATGCTCCGGCCCCCCGTGCCTACGCGGACCGGGGTCGAGCCGGGCGAGCAGGTCGGCGACGGTCCAGTCAGGGCGGTATCGGTACGTGCCGAGGGTCCAGCCCTCCGCCGCGGCGACCGCGCAATCCGGGTCGGCCTCCCAGCACCCGATCGCGTCGAGCACCGCCGGCGCGGATCCGCAGTGCCGGGCCGCCGCCATCGCGGCCGCCCGCACGTGGTCGAACGCCAGACCCGGCCGGGGATCACCGACGGTCACGTAGACGAGGTCGGGGCCGTCGAGGATGGGGACCCGGGCCACGTCGCCGGGCTCGGCCGGGCCGAGGCGAGCCCCGATCGCGTGCACGTCAACATCAACGCCGGCCTCCGCGAGGAAGCCGGCGACCGGGGCCGGCACCGCCCCATCGGTCCCGACCGGCACGACGACCACGTCCGCCACCCGTTCCGTCACCTGGTCCTCCTGAACACGCGGGCCGCCCGCTGCGACCCGTCTCGTTGAGCAAGCTAACCGGCGGCGCCGGCCGCCGTCGGTGTCGAACACCCAACCTCGGGACCGCCTTTCATGTCGGGCCACAAGAGTCGCCACCGCACCCGATGAAACGTTGGCGGCGCCGTCCAAAGCGCCGGAGGAAAACCCATGAACGCACTGTCCGTCGGCTCCCGCTCCCAGGTCGCCGGCGTCGTCGCGGCGTCGGTCCGGATGATCCGCTGCGAGTCACCCTCCACCGACCTCGCCGCGGTCGCCCGCAGCGCCGACTGCGTCGCGCGGGTCGGCGAAGAGATCCTGGGCCGCCCCGCCGAGCCGATCGTCACCGCCGGCCGCACCCACCTGCGCTGGCGGTGGGGAAAGGAACCACCTCGCGTGCTCGTGCTGGGGCACCACGACACCGTCTGGCCGCTGGGCACGATCGACACGATCCCCTGCACAGCCGGCGACCGGATCCGCGGGCCCGGGTGCCTGGACATGAAGGTGGGCCTCGCCCTCGCCTTCCACGCCATCGCCGCGCTCGACGACCCATCCGGGGTCACCCTGCTGGTCACCGGCGACGAGGAGCTCGGCTCTCCGACCTCCCGCGAGCTGATCGAGGATGAGGCCAGGGGCTGCGCTGCGGCCCTGGTGCTGGAGGCCGGCGACGACTCCGGTGCCCTGAAGACCGAGCGCAAGGGCCGTGCCCACTACGAGCTGACCTTCGCCGGACGCGCGGCCCACGCCGGCCTGGAACCGCACCTGGGCGCGAACGCGCTGATCACACTGGGCGCCGCCGTCGGCGCCGTCGCCGCGCTGGCCGACGAGGCGGCGGGGACCAGCGTGACGCCGACGATGGCTTCCGCCGGTACGGCCGTCAACACGGTGCCGGACCGGGCCACGCTGACGATCGACGTTCGCGCCCGGACCACCGGGGAGCTGCGGCGGGTCGATGCCGCGATCCGCGGCCTGGCGCCGGCGAACGGTGACGTCACCGTCGAGATGGAGGGTGGCATCGACCGTCCGCCGCTCGATGCCACGATGACGGCCGGGCTGTTCGAGCGGGCCCGCGCCGTGGCGGATCGGCTGGGCATCGGCCCGCTCGCCGGCGTCGCGGTCGGCGGCGGATCGGACGGCAACCTCACGGCCGCTGCCGGGGTGCCGACCCTGGACGGCCTGGGCGCGGTGGGCGGCGGGGCGCATGCCCGCCACGAGTGGGTCGAAGTGGCTCGGCTCGGCGACCGTCTCGCCCTGCTGACCGGGCTGCTCGCCGACCTGCTCGGCGAGGCCAGGCGATGACGCCGGAGCACGGAGTGTCAGTCCGCGAGGCGGCCGGGCTCGCCGACCTCGAGGCGATCGCCGCCCTCTTCAACCGGGTCTGGGACGGCGCGCCCGACTCCAGCCAGATCACCGTCGCGTTGCTGCGCGCCTTCAGCATGACCGGCAACTACGTCGCCGTCGCATTCGTCGGGGAGCATCTGGCCGGCGCCGCCGTCGGGTTCCTCGCGCCGCACAACGGATCCCTGCACAGCCACATCACCGGGGTCGAGGTGAAGTACCGCACCCAGCAGATCGGCTACCTGCTCAAGTGCCACCAGCGCGACTGGGCGCTGGGCCGCGGCATCGGCTCGATCACCTGGACGTTCGACCCCCTGGTCCGGCGCAACGCGTACTTCAACCTGGTCAAGCTCGGCGCCCGGGCGACGGACTACCTGCCCGACTGCTACGGCCCGATGCACGACGGGCTCAACCGCGGCGAGGCCAGCGACCGGCTGTTCGTCGAGTGGGACCTGCTCTCCCCCGCCGCCGCCGGGCCGCCCGAGGGCGACCATCGGCCGCTGATCACGGTCCGCGACGACGCGCTCCGGGCGGTGCCGTGGACCGGCGGGCCCGCCTTCGTCCCGGTCCCCGAGGACATCGAACGGGTCCGGGTCGAGAACCCCCTCCTCGCGCGGGCCTGGCGTGCCCACGTACGGGACGTGCTGGCCGGGGCCCTGGCCGGCGGCGCCGAGATCGCCGCCTTCGACCGGCGGCACGGCTATCTGATCACCAACCCAGCCAAGACAGGAGAACGATGAAAGACCACCCGGACGTCGTGACGATCTGCTCCGACCTCATCGCGATCGACACCAGCAACTACGGCAAGGCGGGCAGCAAGGGCGAGCTGGCCGCGGCCGAGTACGTCGCCAGTCTCCTACGCGGGGCGGGGTACGACCCCGAAATCATCGAGTCCGCGCCGACCCGGGCCAACGTCGTTCTCCGGGTTCCGGGCGCCGACCGGTTGCTGCCCGGCCTGCTCGTCCACGGGCATCTCGACGTCGTCCCCGCCGAGCCGGAGCGGTGGACGGTGGCGCCGTTCGAGGGCCGGGTGGCGGACGGGTACGTGTGGGGCCGCGGCGCGACCGACATGAAGGATACGGTGGCGATGATGCTCGCCACCCTGCTGCGGTGGGCGGCCGACGCGACCGGACCACGGCGCGACGTGGTCTTCGCCTTCGTCGCGGACGAGGAGGAGGACGGTGCCCTCGGCGCCGAGTGGCTGGTACGCAACCGACCCGAGCTCTTCGCCGGGGTCACCACCGCCGTCGGCGAGTCGGGCGGGCGGCCCGTGCCGGTACGGGCGCCCGACGGGACGGTACGGCGGTTCTACCCGATCGCTGTCGCCGAGCGTGGCTCCCTCCACATGCGCGTCCGCGCGACCGGTACGGAGGGCCACGGGTCACGCCCGAACCCGGACAACCCCGTCGCCCGCCTGGTGACCGGCCTGGCCCGGATCTCGGCGCACCGGTGGCCGCTGGCGCTGACGCCACCGGTGCGCCAACTGCTCGACACCGCCGTGCGGACCCTCGGCCTCGACGCCGACCTCTCCTCCGACGAGGGCGTCGAGGCCGTCCTCGACCGGATCGGGCCGCTGCGCGAGTACGTCGAGCCGTCGCTGCGCTGCTCGACGAACGTCACCGTGCTCGACGCGGGCTACAAGTTCAACGTGGTACCAGGCGAGGCGCACGCCGAGATCGACGTGCGCTCGCTGCCCGGCACCGAGGACGAACAGCTCGCCATCATCGACGAGTTGCTGGGACCGTCCGTCACCCGGTCATTCCTGTCCTACCGCCCCGCGATCGGGGCCGGCTGGGACAACGCCTGGTACGACGCGATGGCCGCGGCGGTCCTGCGCCACGACCCGGACGGCGTGATCGTCCCGTTCTGCATGGGCGGTGGCACCGACGCCAAGCCTTTCGCCGAGCTGGGGCTGGCGGGCTTCGGCTTCGCCCCGCTCGGTGAGGACCCCGACGGCCGCACACCAGCCGGCATGCACGGCGTCGACGAACGCGTGCCGATCGCGTCCCTGCGCAGCGGCCTCGACGTGCTGGACGACTTCCTGCGCACGGTATGACCCGCTACGGCGCCGCGAACGACCTGGCGTGGGACCGGTTGCACCCCCGCCTGACAGTGAGGATGGAGATGAGCGCTTCCCGCCAGGGTCTGACCCATCGCCTGACCGACCTTGGGTCCTCAACGGGATCTGTCTACCCCGGTCGGGAAGCGCTCATGTGCACTCACCGGACGCGGCACCTGTGACTTCACAGGAGCCTGGCCAGAGGCCCCATCACTGTCTTGTCCGCTTGCCCAGCTGGTGCCTGCCGCCCTGCCCCTCGGTCGAGACGACAGGACGACGATGACCCCCGTTACACCCGACAATGTAGCGGTGTTTGCCGTCCTCGTCTTTCTCGTCGTACGTCTGGCGCGCAAGCTTCACCTGGCGGGGGCCGAGCTTCGGCTTCTGGCCGCCGGTCCGGCCCCGGGCGCGGGCGGCTTCCAGGCCGTCGAGGGTGCGTTCGGACATGAGGGCGTGCTCGAACTCGGCGATCGTGCCAAGGATCTGGAAGAACATCCGGCCAACCGCGGCGGAGGTGTCGATGCCCTGGTCGAGCACGACCAGGTCGACGTTGCGCTCCTGCAGCTCCACCATGGGCAAGAACCGGCACAAGAGCCCCCGCACCGCCATGCGCTACGTCAGACCCGGCGCCGAAGCCATCGCCAAGATCACAAAGGTCTTGGCGACGCGGCGCCGCACCCACTGATCAACTGAGTGGCGCCGACCGGAGCTGTGGGGGCCATCACGGACCGCTAACTGGCGAAGCCCCCAGATCGCTCGTTCAACGACTCTTACCGGTCTCGACGGCCCATTCGTCTTCAGCTTGGGCGAGATCTGCCTGTCACGTTTGTTAAAGGCACCTCAAGGAGCCGGGAGTCGGACGGGCGAAGACAACTCGGAGAGAATGGCTTTCGTGCTTTCTCCCCGTGCGTCCGTGCTTCGCCGAATGAAGACTCTGGCAGTTCTGGAGTCCGTCAATATTCCGCTGCTGGCCGGGGTGCTGATCGGCATACTGGGCATGCCCTTGACCGTGGCCAACTCGGCAGGGCTTGTGCTGGTCCTGCTCGTCTTGGCTGAGGGCGGCGTGTACTGGTGGTTGAAGAGCACCCAGCTCTCTTCGCGAGCTCCCGTTCCGGCAGGGATGGCGATGTATCGCGTGATCTCTCGGATTAACGTCGGCCTGCTGGTGGCGGGGGCCGTCGTGGTGGTTGCCGGCCTGGTCATGGGCGCGTCCGGCGCGCAGGTCTGGCCGGGGGCGGCGCTGTGGGTGTTCGCGCTGCTGGAGCACGTGAACTACTTCCATCTGCAGCTCATGCACGACACCCGCGCCGACCTGGGCCACCTGGTGAGGACCGGCCGCCTGCGCCGCTCGCATCTGGCTCTCGACATGGCGCGCGTTTCCAGGGGGCCACGGGTTGGAAGCCTTCGAGGGTGAGGGGCATCCCAGCCCCCGCTGTTGACAACCCTCGTGGTCAAGACGACTAGTCCGTCATCCCGCGCCTTGTTACCACCGGCGTCGAGGCCACCCAGATCGCTGCCGAAGTGTTCCTCGGCGCCAGCACCGTCCGCAACGACCTGGCCGCGATCGTCGCCAAGGTCAACGTGCTCAACCGCGCCGATGTCGCTCGCCTTGCCATCGGGTCGGGGTGGATCTAGGCGGGGACCCAGGAGCGCGTCGGCACCGTCGCGGCCAGCTCGAACCACTCGCCGTCCCGGGTCAGGTCCAGCCGCCCGTCCAGCTCGGCCAGGCGCGTGGTCAGGTTGCCCATCCCGGCCGAGCCGCGGCGGATCGGCTTGGCCTGCGCGCCGTCGTTGCGTACGGCCATTCGTACGTCGCCGTCGCGTTCGTTCGTGCTGATCGCGCAGTGGCGGGCGGAGCTGTGCCGCAGCACGTTGGTGACCGCCTCGCGCAGCACTGCGCCGAGCGTGGTCTCCACCTCGCTGCCGAGCATGCCGTGACCGAGTTCCAGCGTGACCTCGATGCCCGCGGCCGCCAGCACCGAACGCACTGAGTCGGCCTCGCCCGCCAGCGACAGCCTCCCCCGCTCGCCGGAGACGGTCCGCAGGTCGCTCATGGCCTGCTCGGTCATGGCCAGCACGTCGTCCAGTTCGGCGCGGGCGCGTTCGGGTTCCAGTCGCCTGGCCAGCTCGCTCTTGAGCAGGATCGCCGCCAGTGTGTGCCCGAGCAGGTCGTGCAGGTCACGCGCGGCCCGCAGCCGCTCCTCCACCACCACCGACCTGGCCAGCCCGTCCTTGGCCGCGCTCAGCTCCCGGTCGAGCCGTGCCAGCGTGAACAGGCCGTAGATGACCAGTCCCGTCACGAGGGTGCTGACCGTGTAGTTCACCACCAGCGGGTACGGCAGGCCGATCGCCAGCCCGGCGACGCCCACCACCGCCATGACGGCGGCCACCAGCGGCACCGCCGCCCTGAGCCGGAGGGCCAGCAGCAGCGGCCCGGTCAGGAACCCGGTCGTCACCAGCCAGGCCTGCCCGAACACCGGGATCGGGGCGAGCGTCAGCACGCCCATGACGATCAGTGCGATCGGATGCCTGCCCTCGATCGAGCGCAGGTGGATGAAAATGAGGACGGCCAGCAGCGGAAGGGGCCACCACGAACCGGCCAGCAGCAACGCCTTGGCCGAGAACCCGACCAGCACCGCCGCGAGCACCGCCGTCGACAGCTTGATGGACAGGGCAGGCGGGTCCGGCAGCGTGGTGCTGGGCAGCGCCACCACCACCAGGACCTGAGCGTTGTCGTCGACGCCGGTGGTGAGCGTGCCACCGGCCGCCGCGACCTGGGCGGGGAGATCGGCCAGGAAGTCGTCCGTGGCGCTGGGGGTGCCGTCGTGGGCGATGCTCAGCCGTACGGTGTTGTCTTGCGTGGCTGACTCGATCACGCAGCGGGAGGCGGCGCGGCGCCGGACGATCTCGGTCACGGCCTCGCGCAGGACAGTGGCCAGCAGCGCGCCGGCCGGGCCGAGTGGTTCCGCGTGCCGTATCCGCACGTCGGTGGCGACTCCCGCGGCGATCAGCATGCCCTTGGCGGTGGTGAGTTCGGGGGCCAGCGACATCGCGCGGTAGCCGACGGCGGCGGCTCTGGCCTCGCTCAGCGAATGCCGGGCCGATTCCACGTCAGGCGTGCCCTTCCGGGCGCTGGCCGCGATCGTGTCGAGCGCGGCGCCCAGGCTCTGGTTGAGTTCCGCCGCGATGCGGAGCTGTTCCTCGGCCGCCGCGGTCATCGCCAGCGACAGGCGAGCGGCGGTCACTTCCTGGATCCGGTCCAGCATCGTGGCCAGACCGTAGACGATCAGGGCGATCAGGACCATGCTGATCACCGGGTCTGCCGGTCCCAGCAGCAGCGCGCTGCCCGTCACCACGAGGGCGAGCGGCCAGGACGTGGTCAGCAGCAGTGAACCGGCGATGAAGCCGAGGATGCCGACCGAAGTGTCGAAGGCGAACACGGAACCGTAGGCGGCGGCGGCCTGCAGCGCGATCAACCACCAGGATCGGCGCCGGGTGAAGAGCACCTGTAAGCCGAGGACTGCCAGGGCCAGGGGTGACCCGGCCAGCGCGTAGACGCCTGCTAACCCGGCCAGCACCAGGAGGACGGTCCACTTTGCCCACGTTTGCACCCACGTACCGTTCCGATCCTCCTCAAGTGTCGTCATCACGAGTCGGTTGCGGGGCGCATCCCGTCGATGCCGAAAGACAACAGGCGCTCGCCCTGTGCGGGCGATGTCTGTTCCCCGGCCCAGGCGACCGCGTTGATCAGGGCGTAAAGGTCTGAGGCGGTGGTATCGCCGCGCACGGTTCCGGCGGCCTGTGCGCGATTGAGAAGCTGCTCGCCGGCGGCGAGCACCGCCTGGCAGGCGGCATGCAGTTGCGAGGTCTCATCTTCGATGCTGCGCATCAGCGAGGTCGCCAGCCCTCGGTAGACCATGGTGTGCACCATCGCCGCGCGCGCCCAGATGATCAACGCCTCCCCCGCGGACGGGTGATCGAGGAGATCCCGGGCGGTGTTGGACAACGTTCGCATGCGGTCGCGCAGCAACGCCTCCAGAAGAGCCTGCCGGGTGGGGAAGTGGCTGTAGAGCGTGCCGTTCGCCACTCCGGCGCGCCGGGCGATCTCCTCCAGCGAGGCTTCGACGCCATGTTCGGTGAAGACCGTGGCCGCTTCAGCGAGCAGACGTTCGTAGTTGCGGCGCGCGTCAGCGCGCATCTTGCGCTGCGGCGCCGGGCCGGTGGTCGTCATGGGCGCTCCCGAATTGCCAAGTTGAGACTGTCTCAATATATTTCTTGAGACAGTCTCAGCTTACCGCTGCCTGCTTACCCGTCGAAAGGTCCCTGGTGAACACTGCCGATAAGCCCATCCTCGTGACCGGTGCGACCGGACGCCAAGGCGGCGCCACCGCCGCTCATCTCCTGACCGCCGGCCGGCCGGTACGCGCCCTCGTCCGCGACCCGGACTCTCCGGCCGCCCAGACGCTGAGAGCCCAAGGCGCCGAACTGCACGCCGGAGACCTCGACGACCCCGGCTCGCTCGCGGCGGCCGCTGCCGGCGCCCACGGCATCTTCGGCGTCACGCCCGACGACGATGACGTCGAACGCGAGATCCGCCGTGGCCGTGATCTCGCCGACGCCGCGGCGGCAGCCGGCGTCTCCCATTTCGTGTTCGCCTCGGTCGGCGGGGCCGACCGGGGCACCGGCATCCCCTACTGGGAGAGCAAATGGCAGATCGAGCAGCACATACGCGCGCTCGGCCTGCCCGCGACGATCCTGCGGCCGGTCCGATTCATGGAGAACCACACCATTCCCGGACTGCCCCTCGGCGGCATCGTCAACGGCGAGCTCACGCACCTGTTCGACCCGGAGACACCGGTGCAGCTCATCGCCGCCACCGACATCGGCGCCCTGGCCCGCCTCGCCTTCACCCGCCCGCAGGAGTACATCGGACAGGCGATCGAGATTGCCGGCGATGAGCTGACCCCCAACCGGACGGTGGAACTCATCAGCCGCAGCATCGGGCGCGAGATCACCTACCGGCAGGTCTCCATCGGCGGCATCGGACTGGGCCAGGAGGCGGAGCGCGCTTTCGCGGACGAGCGCGGTCTGTGGAGAGCCGACATCACGGCGCTCCGCGAACGCCACCCCGACCTGCTGAACTTCCAGGCATGGCTCCAACACGGCGGGGCCGAACAGATCCAAGCCCTGTTCGCCGGGGCTCACTAGCGCCGCCCTCCGCGCCACCACTCCGCCTGAGTCGGCCGCAGCGCGGGCGTCAACTCGCGCTGCGGCTCACTGTCACCGACTTCTAGCCAGCACCCAACGAGCAGTTCTCCGCCGAAAAAACTGTCATCGACGTGTCCGATGACTGCCTGTCGCCCTGCAGAGTCGTTCAAGCCAGACGAGATCAACTTTCAGCTCCGAGACCGTCCAGCAGATCGCCGACGAGTTCGGCGTCACCCGCCCCACCATCTACCGACACCTCACCAAGGACACGTAACCCCAGCTCAGGGGCGTATCCGACGGAAATTCCTACAGGACTACCGGGACCCCCTGAAGGGTGCCGTCATCCATGTGCTCGACGTACGCACTGGCGGTGGCCATGGTGGTGTGTGACAGCGAGGAGAGGTGCGAGTACGCCGGGTAAACCTCGGCGACGTCGTACCGCTCGAGGAGTCCACGCGGAGGCGGCACTTTCCTCCCCCCGAAGCGGCGCCCATCCTGGACGTACACGCCCTACGGTGTCCAGAAATCCGCGAAGTGCCGATGCCATGTGGCAAGTCGGCACTTCGGCCGGAGCAGGATGAGTTCGCGCCCGAGTCGGTCTCTCTCCAAGCGGGCGTGTCCCTTCGCATTCAGGCGGAGCTGCGACTGCTCAGGGCTAGGGAGCGGTTGCCGGCTTGCTTCGGCCATCGGCTCCATGTACAGCGGTCTGCCGCGGGCCGTTGGCCCGAGACGGCAGTAGCACGACGATGATCACAGCGCCGAGCGCCACGCAGACCGCGCCCGCCGTGAGCCCTGTACCGCTTCAAAAGTCGTCGTAGGGGGCTTCACCTGCAGGTCGGGCTGATGCAGCGGTGTGGGCAAGATTGGCTCTTATGTCTGTCCGTCTCCTGTATCTGATCATGATCCGGGTGTTCGGCTGGCTGGCGCTGCGGGGCCGGAGCGAGGCGGCCAAGGACGTCGAGATCATGGTGCTGCGGCATGAGGTGGCGATACTGCGAAGGCAAGTCACCCGGCCGAAGCCGGACTGGGCCGATCGAGCGCTCCTATCCGCGCTGACACGACTCCTGCCGCCCGGGCTGCGGGCTCATCGGCTGGTGACGCCGGGCACGCTGCTGGCCTGGCATCGGCATCTGATCCGACGCCGATGGACGTATCCGAGCCGCTCCGGCCGCCCAAGGACGAGCGACGAGATCCGAGAGTTGGTGGTGCGCCTGACGGGGAGAATCCGGCCTGGGGGTATCGCCGGGTGCACGGTGAACTCATCCGGCTCGGCTACCAGGTCAGCGAAGCGACCGTACGCCGGATCGTTCGCAGCCGGCGGGTCGGCCCGGCTCCGCGAAGCACTGACACCTCGTGGAGGACCTTTCAGCGGGCTCAGGCGCACGGTTGGCCGGCCGTCGACTTCTTCCATGTTGACACGGTCTCCTTGAAGCGCCTGTACGTGCTGTTCGTGATGGAAGTCGCCACCCGGCGCGTGCACCTCCTGGGTGTGACCGCCCACCCGACCGGAGCCTGGACGGTTCAGCAGGCCCGCAACCTGCTCATGGACCTCGGGGACCGGGTCAGATCCTTTCGCTTCCTCATCCGCGACCGAGACGCCAAGTTCACCGGTGCCTTCGACGCGGTCTTCGCCGGCGCGGGCGTGACGGTGCTGTCTGGACGGCGGCCGGGACCTGGTCGAGGCGAGCGAGGCGATCCTGCGCCGCCGCGCGCCGGCCTCCGGTCTGTTCACCTGCGTTCAGCAGGCCGATCCGAGCGATACGGCGGGCGAGTCCGTGCTGGCCCGTTACGGCGGCGACCCTCTGCCCGGCGAGGCCCTGTTCGAGAAGCTCTTCGGCGGCTGGACCCGTGTCGACCGCGAGGACGGCCTGGGTTTCCTGATGTTCCTGCCGCTGGTGCCGTTCGACGGAGCTGCGCTGGCCGGCGCGTTCGCGCTGGTGCGCAAGGTGCAAGCCGACACCGGTATCGCCTGGGCCGTCACGGTGAACGCCCTGTCGGCCGACGTGGTGGACTTTGTCACCTGCGCCGCCTTCCCGCCCGAGCAGGCCGCCGCCGCGCACCGCGGTCTCGGCCTGCTGCACGAGCTCTTCGCCGCGGCGGGCTGGCGTCCGTACCGGCTGGACATCGACCACATGCACCTGACCGGCGCCCTGAACGGCTGCGCCGGCCGTGAGCGGCTGGTGCGCCGGCTAAAGGACGTGCTGGACCCGGCTGGCATCCTGGCGCCGGGCCGCTACGAGAGCCAGGCTCACAGCGATTAAGACGTTAGTGGGTGTTGAACAACCTCTGATCTTGGCTAGTACTCCAGTGACACTTCGCGATCATGGTAAGGATCTGCGCTGGTAGTGACAGTGGATGGTTTGACGGGCGGTCGCTCTCTCAGACCCTTAAACATCACGGTCGCGCGGGACACTCTCCGGGAGTACCAAAGATCTGGTCCACACCGTTGGCGTCATCGTAGAGGTGAACGAAGCCCGCTCGCTCATAGAGCCGACGCGCCGCGCTACCGCGGTCGATCGCGAGCCGGAAAGGCCTGGCGTCGCGATGGGCGTCCATGACGTGCCGGAGCACCTGGCCACCTATGCCGCGGCCCTGGGCTGCGGGGTCGAGGTAGAAGTGTTCTATCCACTGCGTATCGACCTCGGCTCGCACGGCGATGACGCCCACCGGCTTCCCGTCGATCTCGATGATGTCAGTGTTGGCCGGGATGTACGTGTCCAGGAATCGACGACGTGCCCAGTCTTGATCCCATAGTCCGAGACGTTCCAGGTCTGGGCGCATAGTGAGGGCCTTGAGGTCGGCGAGCCAGTCAGCATCGGCCGGCGTTGCTGGACGAAGTCTCCATGGTCTATCCATGGGAAGAAGATATGTGTCGCACCCTTGCAATCCGTGACACATCGCGATCTCGAGGGTCGGGGTCACATGGCGACGGCCATCGCGTGATCATTCGGGGTTTGTGAAGACAACCAAAATCGTGCGGTGGCCGCGGCCCACAGCGTAGACCCCTGATGGCTGGATGGTCATCTTCAATGAGCTGATGGCCCGGATCGCCGGTCGGTTCGGCCGCGTCGAACCACGCAGGGCCGCGACCGCTTACGTGCGCGGGCTGCTTGCCGACATCGACCGCAAGAACTGCTGGAACCTGGCCGAACACGCCGCCGCAAACGGCCCGCAGGCGCTGCAGCGGCTGCTGTGCACCGCCCGCTGGGACGAAGAGGATCGCGCGCCAAATGCACGGCCGTGCCGGCTTCGATCTTCTGCGCCACCGCATCTTGCTGCGGTGAAGATCACTCAACGCCGCCACCGATTACGGGCCAGAGCCGTTGTTCTTACACTCCCGATACCCGTGGTCCGGATTGCTCAGTGTCCCGTGTGGGTGGGGATGGTGAGGTTCACCTGGCTCTCAGTACCGGGGTTGACGATCACGAATTGCCCCATCATGCCGGAGTCTTCGTGGCGGAGGATGTGGCAGTGGTACATGTACGGCGAGGCAGCGTCGGTGAAGTCGCCGAACTGGACCGCGAGCCGTACGACGCTCTTGGAGGGCACGTAGACGGTGTCCTTGTGGCCGGTGGCGTAGGCGGGCGGCGCGGCGCCGTCCACCTCCAGCACCTGGAAGGCGACCTCGTGGATGTGGAAGTTGTGGGAGTAGACGTTGTTCTCGATCTCCCAGATCTCGATGGCGCCGGCGGGCACGACCTCGTCGATGCGCGCCATGTCCATCTCTTTGCCGTTGATGGCGTCGT
The DNA here is from genome assembly GCF_040649795.1 of Nonomuraea sp. NPDC048881. Taxonomy (NCBI): domain Bacteria; kingdom Bacillati; phylum Actinomycetota; class Actinomycetes; order Streptosporangiales; family Streptosporangiaceae; genus Nonomuraea; species Nonomuraea sp. NPDC048881. The sequence goes on along the minus strand of NZ_JBEZGC010000026.1, from coordinate 2,493 downwards.
GACCGCTGAGCTTGAAGCGGCGCACCTTGGCGCCGGCGGGTGCGGTGATGGGAGTCAGGGAGGCCAGGCGGGCGGGGACGTCAGGACTCGGCTTGAGGTCGTTGGCGGCGGTGAGCTTCAGCAGGTCGAAGTCGCCCTTGCCGATGTCGACGCCGTTGTCGGTGGTGTGCAGTACCACCTGCTCGCCGGGTGCGAAGGCCACGATGATCTCCGCGCGCTCGCCGGGGGTGAGTGAGAACGCCTCAACCTCGGCCGGCGCCCTGAGCAGGCCGCTGTCGTTGGCGATGATGTGGAAGCGGCGTTTGTCGGCGAAGGCAAGGTTGTACATCCGGGCATTGGAGCCGTTGAGCACGCGGAAACGTACGCGCTCGGTGGTGACGGTCAGGTAGGGGTTGTAGGTGCCGTTGACGAGGATGTGGTCGCCCAGGATGCCGAAGGTGCCCTTGAGCGGGTCGCCGTCGAAGGAGCCGTCGGCGGCGAACTTCTTGTCCTGCAGGATCAGCGGGAAGTCGTCGACGCCGTAGTCGGCGGGCAGATCGAGATCGAGGTCGTCGTCGAGGATGAACATCCCGGCCAGGCCGCGGTAGACGTGCTGAGCCGTCGTGCCGTGGGGGTGCGGATGGTACCACGAGGTTGCCGCGGGCTGGTCGATTGTCCAGTGCGGCGTCCAGATGGCGCCTGGCTCGATGGGCTGGTGCGGACCGCCGTCCATCCGGGCCGGCAGGCGCATACCGTGCCAGTGCACGGTGCTGACCTCGGGTAGCTGATTGCGTACGGCCATCTCGACCTTGTCACCACGGCTGGCGCGCAGTGTCGGTCCGAGGAACGTCCCGTTGAAGCCCCAGGTGGGCGTCTGTTTGCCGGCTAGGATCTGCGTCCGGCTGGCCTGCATGGACAGTTCGAAGCGCCGTACGCCGTGCCTGTCGGGCTTGGGGTGAAGCAGCGGGGGCACCCGCAGGGCATTGCCGAAATCGAGTGCGGCCGCCGGAGACGAGGAACTGGCGTCGGAACCCGAGCTACAGGCCGCTGCCAGGCCGGACAGAGCTGCGACCGTGAGGAACTTACGTCGATGCACGGTCGAAACTGTAGCGATCTATCCCTGTTCGCTATGAATCACGGGGTTTGGCGACGGCCGACGCGGCGAGGGTCGTGATCCACGCCGCCGTCCGGCACGCACCTCCGCAATAGATCGTCCCGACCGGGTGATCCACATCCTCCAGCCACGATCCCCGGCACTCCGGACACGTCACCTCCGGCGCCGCGCCATCCTTGATGGGTGTGGCTCTTCTGCAGTGACTGGCTTGATCAGGCTGTGAAGGTGTATCTGTCCTGCTGACGGCTTTGGCGAACGCGATGGTTCTCGCGGTCGATGTGGAAGGCCCAGTATTGATCGAGATCGTTGTTGGCGATCACGGCGCGAAGCTACAAAATGGCCTCGGCTCCGGCCAGTCCCCATCTGGCTCCGATTATCTCCAAGCGGTCGCCGACCAGATTGCGGCGGTTCCCTTCACGACACCGATGGCTATCGGCCAGCCCCGCCCCAGCGCCTGGTCGTAGTGGATGAATTCGCGGCGGCTCCTCAGGCAGCGAACGGCGGCCGTGAGGCTCGGTCATGTGGGGCCCGATCGGCCGGAGTGATCGCGAGCGCCGTGCTGACCTACTGCCCGACGGTCGTGGCCGCACGGGAGCACGATGGGCCCATGTACGCATGTGCATCATCTCGATCGTCATGCCGTTTGCGATCGCCGCCATCGCCGTGGTCGCCTTCATCATCAACGAATCCAACATGCGCGCCGGCTTCCCCAAGGCACGCTGGCCTCCTCACCGCTCATCGCGTGAACCCGGTGCGGCATCTGGCGGGCCGGACATCCAGGCGATCAGGCCTATGAGGGTCAGGACGGGGATGGCGATCAACGCGGGAGAATGCCACTCAGGGGCCATCATTTCAAGATCGCGATCGTCGTTGAGCAGCCAAAACCGTGTCAGGGGAGAGAGCAGCACACCCACGACCAGAGTCAGTTCGTACAGGATGAACCAGACGCCGGTCGGCACGGTGGACCTGGAGGGCGATCGATGGTTCAGCCGGTCGAGCACGGCGATGAGAACCGCCTCGGCGGCCAGGATGAGGGTGATGCCGAACGTCACATTCCGCGCATGCGCAACCTCCTGCTCCAACTGTTCCAGCAACGCGTCATCCCATGGCTCTTCGTACCAAGGATTGAGCTCCCCCGTCGGATGGGCGATCAACTCGAGCGCGATCAGGTTGACCGCGGCGTACAGGACAGGGGCTGCCAGAGCGGTCGAATATATGAGGCGACGTACGTTCATGCGTTGTTGGATGCCGATGTCGGCGTGCAGGTTCCGCTGGGTGCCCAGCCGGACATGAGGACCCGAATCGGGGACTGTAAAACTAACGGCGGATCTGATGATCAAGGAAGAGACGCTTGATGTCCGAGACCGCCGTGGAGTCGCTGTCCATGAACGAACTGCCTG
>NZ_JBEZGC010000025.1:0-120257 GCF_040649795.1 Nonomuraea sp. NPDC048881 | reverse complement strand
CCTGCTCAGGGACTCCACCGGCTGGACGGAGGACGCCGACTTCCGGTTCGGCCTCGACCTCCTGCTGGACGGCATAGAGGCGCTGATCGCCCGCCCAGCCCGGTAGCCGGCCCCGGCCGCTGGGTGAGGAGGAACGCGAATATCACCTGGCGGTGGGGCATTTCTAGACCCTTGACAAACGGCTGAACGGCCAACACCATCAGCGAGCCGGAGCGGGCCGAGATGTCGCCGTCCACCGTTCCGATGTGCTGTGGTGGCTGTTCAGGGCAGGTCGAATGTCAGGGTGCGGGATCACGCCCGTACACGGTGGAGCACGGCACGCCGAACAGGTCGTCGATCTGCTGCTCCGTCTTGACCCGGGCGTCCTACAGCTCCTGAGCTAGTGCAGCCTGCTCCGCAGACAACCGCGGTCGGCGGCCGCCGACTGTACGGAGAATCAGAAAAGATCCGAAGTCTCTGCCACACGACCCCATAACCCCAGGGTCGGCAAGCACACGAACAACATCTTCCCAAGCTCGGCCTTCCTCCCTCCGACGACCACAACCGGCGCGTCATGGCGGTGCTGACCTACCTGCAGGCCGTGCCCGCCCCGCCGAGATCAACGGGCCCGGCCGCCCGTGAGAGGATTCCCCCGCAAGACGGGTGAATCCTGGACGGAAAGGCAGCAATGTTCGCGATCTCCCTGGGCGACGACGGCGCGGAGCTGCGTCCGCTGGAGCCCTGGCGGGCCGAGGAGTTCCTGCGCCACATGGACCGCGGACGCGAGTTCATCGGACGGTTCATCTCCCTGCCCGACCTCGTCACCGACCTGGAGTCCGCCAGGTCGGTGCTGCAGGCGTACGCGGACAAGGCCGCGGCCGACACCGGGCGCATCTACGGCATCTGGACCGGCGGCAGGCTGGTCGGCGGCGTGCTGTTCCGGACGATGGACGTCCGGCTCGGCACCGCCGAGGCGGGCTGCTGGCTGGAGCCGTCGGCGGCGGGCAAGGGCCTGGTGACCAGGGCCGTCCGCGTGATCATCGACTGGGCCGTCGAGGAACGCGGCATCCACCGCGTGGAGTGGCAGGCCGCGGCCGGCAACACCGCCAGCATCGCCGTGGCCCGGCGGCTCGGGATGCGCAAGGACGGCGTCCTGCGCGAGAGCTACCCCCACCGGGGCGTCCGGCACGACGTCGAGGTCTGGTCCGTGCTCGCCCCGGAGTGGCGGGCCGGCCGCCGGACGGGCTGAACCGCTCGCGCGGCTACCCGGCTTCGTCCAGTCGCCTGGTGGTCTGGTCGATGCGGCGGATGCGGCCGTCCGGGGCCAGGCGGCCGAACATGAAGACCTCCGCCGTGAAGGTCGTGCCCTTGCGCAGCCTCGTGCGCAGGGTCCACCGGGCGGCGATCCGGTCGCCGGAGACCAGCGTCTCGTGGATCTCGACCCCGGCCCCGTCGCCGGTGGCCATCGCCTCCTGGTCGACCTGCCGCCGGACGGGGCGGACGTGGTCGATCATGCGCTGCCGGTCGATCACGAGCCCGTCGTTGCAGTACTCGAAGTCCGGGACGAAGTAGCGGTCGATGATCGTGGCGGGCTCCTCGCAGGAGACGGCCATGTCCCGGGTGTAGGCGGTCAGGAAGTCGGCGAGGTCGCGCTCGCAGGTGATGCCCATTCGGCGTCCTTGAGGGTGTGGGGGTGGCTGCCGTCCCGATCCTCGCCGCCCGCGCCCGCCGCCGTCGTCGTACGGCCGGAGACGGTCGGCGCTACTCCCGCCGTCGTACGCTCCCCCGCGGCTACGGCGCCGGGACCACCCGACCGCCCGTCAGGGCCGGGCCGTCACGTCGTTCACGGGGCTGCGCGGCGCCTGCCCGGTCAGGACCCGGACGGCCTCCTCCGCGGCGAACCGCCGCACCGTCTCCACCGCCTGCTCGGAGTAGTAGGCGGCGTGCGGGGTGACGATCACGCCGGGCAGCGTGAACAGCGGGTTGTCCGGACGCCAGTCGCGCTGCTTGGCCGGCTCCTCCTCCAGGTCGTCCATGGCCGCGCCGGCGATCCACCCCTCGGCGAGCGCCTGGTAGAGCGCCTCGTCCTGCACGATCGGGCCGCGCGCGGTGTTGACGAGGATCGCGTCCGGCTTCATCCTGCGCAGCGTCGCGCGGTCGAAGGCGTGGTGCGTCCCCGGGGTGAGCGGGGCCTGGATCACCAGGTAGTCGGCGCCCGCCACGAGCTCGTCGAACGACACCGGCCGCACGTGGTGCGCGAGGATCCGGGAGTCGTCCATGAAGGGGTCGTGCGCCCAGACCTCGACGCCGAAGGGCCGCGCGCGGGCGGCGATGAGCTGGGCGATGGCGCCGAAGGACAGCAATCCGAACACCCGCCCGCGCAGCCGCAGGATCGGCTCGCCGCTCTGCCAGCGCCACACGCCGCGCCGGGTGGCGCGGTCGTACTGGCAGATCTTGCGGGCGGCGGCCAGCCAGAGCGCGACGGCGTGGTCGGCGACCTCCTCGGCGCACCACTCGTTCGGCGCGTTGGTGACCTGGATGCCGTGCCTGGTCGCGGCCTCGACGTCGACGATGTCCACGCCCGTGCCGTAGCGGGCGATCACCCGGCAGCGGGTGAAGGCCTCGACGGCGCGGGAGCCGATCTGCGCGTACTGGGTCAGCACGCCGTCGGCGTCCCGGCCCTTCTCGATCACCTCGTCCTCGCTCTTGCACTGCTCGGCGCGGAGCTCGAACCCGGCGGCCTCGACGATCGCGCGTTCGATGTCCACGTCGCCGAAGTCGGAGTCGGCGATCATGATGGCGCCTCTGGCGTCAGTGCGAATCACGGGGAATCCCCTTGGTGTGTACGAGGTCCTGGTACGACAGGGCCAGCTCCAGGCATCCCCCGCCGTCGAGCTGCCCGACCGTGGCGCGGTAGATCTCCTGCCACGGCGTCTGGTTCTCCAGCGCCGGCGGCGTGTGACGGGCCCACCGTGCGGCGATCTCCTCCTCCGTCAGCAGCACGTCGACGCGCGCGTTGTCCACGTCGACGCGGACGAGGTCGCCGGTGCGCAGGATGGCGAGGTTGCCCCCGGCGGCGGCCTCGGGGCTGGCGTTGAGGATGGACGGCGCGTCGGAGGTGCCGCTCTGGCGGCCGTCGCCGAGCGTGGGCAGCGTGGTGACGCCCAGCCGCAGCAGCGCGGACGGCGCCTCCATGTTGACCACCTCGGCCGACCCGGGATAGCCGATCGGCCCGGTGTAGCGGATGACGAGGATGCAGCCCTCGTCCACGCCGAGCTCCGGATCCTGGATGCGGGCGTGGTAGTCCTCGGGCCCCTCGAAGACGATCGCGCGGTAGTCGCGGACCGCGCGGAACTCGTCGCTGAGGACGGAGGTCTTCATGACGGCCGAGTCGAACAGGTTGCCCGTCATGATGAGCAGCCCGCCGCGCGCGGCGACCGGGTCGTCGTAGGGGCGGATGACCTCCGGGTCGCCGGGCGGGGCGTCGGCCAGGTTCTCGGCCACGGTAAGGCCGGAGACGGTCATGGCCTCGCCGTGCAGCCGCCCGGCCGCCAGCAGCGTCCGCATGACGGCGGGCACGCCGCCCGCGCGGTAGAAGTCCTCGCCCAGGAACTCGCCGGCGGGGGCGACGTCGGCCAGCACCGGGACGTCGGCTCCGACGCGCTGCCAGTCGTGGATCGTCAGCGGCACCCCGGCGTGCCGGGCGATGGCGTTGACGTGGATGGGCACGTTGGTGGAGGCGCCGATGGCCGAGGCGACGACGATCGCGTTCTCGAAGGCCCGCATGGTCATGATCTTGCGCGGGGTGAGGTCCTCGCGTACCAGCTGCACCGCCCGCAGGCCCGTGTCGTAGGCCATCTGCGCCCGGCGGCGGTAGGGCGCGGGGATCGCCGCGCAGCACGGCAGCGACATGCCGAGCGCCTCGGCCAGGCTGTTCATCGACAGGGCGGTGCCCATGGTGTTGCAGTGGCCGATGCTGGGCGCGGAGGCGGCCACGCGCGCCATGAACTCGTCGTAGTCGATCTCGCCGGTGGCCAGCAGCCGCTTCGACTGCCAGATCACCAGCCCCGACCCCGACGCGGCCATGCGCCTGCCCTGGTGGTAGCCGTTGAGCATCGGCCCGCCGGACAGGACGATCGCCGGGATGTTGACCGTCGCCGCCGCGGCCAGGCACGCGGGCGTGGTCTTGTCGCAGCCCGTCGTCAGGACGACGCCGTCGAGCGGATATCCGTAGAGCACCTCGACCAGCCCGAGGTAGGCGAGGTTGCGGTCGAGGGCGGCGGTCGGGCGTTTGCCGGTCTCCTGCAGCGGATGGACGGGGAACTCCAGCGGGATGCCCCCGCCGTCGCGGATGCCGTCCCTGACCCGGTCGGCCAGGGCGAGGTGGTGGCGGTTGCAGGGCACCAGATCGCTGCCCGTCTGGGCGATGCCGATGATCGGCCGGCCGGACTGGAGCTCCTTCGGGGTCAGCCCGAAGTTGAGGAACCGTTCGAGGTAGAGAGCGGTCATCTCCGGATTTCCGGCGTTGTCCCACCATGCCTGGCTGCGCAGGCCGCCGCTCTCGGGATGCCCGGTCGGGCGCATCAGCTCGCTCCTCACTCGCGCGGGACCGCCGGTCGGGTGGTGTCATGGCGCACCCCGGACGGGCGATGACTGGCCTACCCCGCCGCCGTCACCGCGCAAACGCCTCAGATCATCGCCGCCATCACCTGCTCGACGCTGCTGACCTCGGGAAACTCGATGAGGCACCACGTCGCGCCCGCGTCCTCGTACGGGCCGGGATGCACCCCCGGCCGGACGCCGACCGCGACCTCGAAGCCTTCGAGCCCGCCCCGGTGCTCGGCGACGACGGCCAGCATCTCCCGCAGCCCGACCGGGGTGGTCTCGGGACAGAGACCGTCGAAGCGGGCGGCGCGGCGGAGCGGCGCCTGCCGGACCGACTGGGCGGCGACCCAGATCGGGATCCGCGGCCGCTGCACGGGCTGCGGCTGGAACGCCAGGTCGTCGACGCGGTAGTGGCGGCCCCGGTGGCGGACGGGCAGGCCGGTCCAGAGCCGGCAGATGACGTCGAGGCCCTCGTCGAGCATCTCCGCCCGGACGTGCGGGTCGCCGGTCTCGCCGAGCCTGCTCAGCTCCCCGCCGTCGTCCGCGCCGAGCCCGACGCCGAGCACCATCCGCCCGCCGCTCAGCTGGTCGAGGGCGGCGGCCTGCCTGGCCACCTCGTACGGCCTGCGCCGCGACAGCGGCGTGACCCTGGTGCCGATGCGGACGCGCTCGGTGGCGGCCGCGATCGCGGCCAGGGCGATCCAGGCGTCGCAGACGGCCAGCCCCGGGCTCAGCGGGCGCACGACGTGGTCCCACAGGAAGACGCCGTCGAACCCGGCGTCCTCGGCGCGGGCGGCCAGGTCGGCGAGCACCCGCGGGTCGGCCAGTTCCCCGAACGGCGGCAGGTACAGCGCGCGGCGCATCACAGCAGGCCCTTCAGGTGCGGCGCGGTACGGCTGCGCGGGCTGGCGGCCACCTGCGCCGGCGTGCCCGCGGCCACCACCGTGCCCCCGGCCGAGCCGCCTCCCGGCCCGAGGTCGATGACGTGGTCGGCGGTCGCCACCACCCGCATGTCGTGCTCGGCGACCACGACCGTGCCGCCGCCGCCGACCAGGTCGTGCAGCCGGTCCATGAGCACGTCGGTGTCGTGCGGGTGCAGGCCGGTGGACGGCTCGTCGAGCAGGTAGATCGTGGACTCGGCGCGGCGGCCCTGCAGCTCGGCGGCGAGCTTGATGCGCTGGGCCTCGCCGCCCGACAGCTCGGTGGCGGGCTGCCCGAGCCGCAGGTACCCGAGCCCGACCTCGTGCAGCGTCTCCAGCGGGCGGCGTACCGCGGGGACGTCGCCGAAGAAGCCGGCGGCCTCGTCGACCGTCATCTCCAGGATCTGGGCGATCGTGCGGTCGCGGTAGGTCACCCGCAGCGTGTCGGGGTTGTAGCGGGCGCCGCCGCAGTCGGGGCAGGGCGCGTACGTCGTGGGCAGGAACAGCAGCTCGACCGCGACGTAGCCCTCGCCCTGGCAGGTCTCGCAGCGTCCGCCGGGCACGTTGAAGGAGAACCGGGCCGGGCCGTAGCCGTGGGCACGCGCGCCGTCGGTGGCGGCGAACAGCTTGCGCACCGTGTCGAACAGGCCGGTGTAGGTGGCCAGGTTGGAGCGCGGGGTGCGGCCGATGGGCTGCTGGTTCACCCAGACCACCCGCCGCTCCCCGGCGGCCTCGGCGACGGCCGCCAGCAGGCTGCTCTTGCCCGCCCCAGACACGCCGGTGACGGCGGTGAACACGCCCAGCGGCACGTCGACGTCCACGCCTTGAAGGTTGTTGCGGGTGAGCCCGCGCAGCTCCAGCCGGCCCGCTTGCCGGTGCGCCGGCCGTTCCGGCACCACGGTGTGGAACAGGTAGCGGCGGGTCACCGACCCGGCGACCTCGCGCAGCCCGGCGACCGGCCCGCTGTACAGGACGCGCCCGCCGTCGCCGCCCGCGCCGGGGCCGACGTCCACCACCCAGTCGGCCTGGCGCACGACGTCCATGTCGTGCTCGACCAGGCAGACGGTGTTGCCGGTGTCGCGCAGGCGGCGCAGCAGGTCCGACAGCGCGGCGGAGTCGGCGGGGTGCAGGCCGGCCGAGGGCTCGTCCAGGACGTACACGACGCCGAACAGCCCGGCGCGCAGCTGGGTGGCCAGCCGGATCCGCTGGAGCTCGCCGCTGGACAGGGTCGGCGCGGGCCGGGCCACGCTCAGGTAGCCCAGGCCCAGCTCGTCCAGCACCTCGATGCGGTCGAGGATGTCGCGGGTGAGCGCCCCCGCCGGTCCTGGTTCGTCCCGGTGCGGGCGGAGCACGCCGGCCAGTTCGCCCATCGGCATCGCGGCCAGCTCGACGACGGTGCGGCCCGCGTACGTGACCGCCAGCGCCTCGGGACGCAGCCGCCGCCCGCCGCAGAGCGGGCAGGTGCGGGCGGTCATGAACCGTTCGGCGCGCAGGCGGCTCTTCTCGCTGGCCGAGGACGCGTACGCCTTGAGCACCAGCCGCCGGGCGCTGGCGTACTTGCCCTGGTAGGGGCGGTGGATCCGGCCCGCCTCGCGTACGGGATGGACGGTGACCACCGGCTCCTCGTCGGTGAACAGGATCCAGTCCCGCTGCTCCCGCGGCAGGCTGCGCCAGGGCGCGTGGATGTCGTAGCCGAGCGTCGCCAGGATGTCGCGCTGGTTCTTGCCCTGCCAGGCGCCCGGCCACGACGCGATCGCGCCCTCCGCGATGCTCAGCGACGGGTCGGGCACCAGCGACTCCTCGGTGACCTCGTGCAACACCCCCTGCCCCTGGCACTGCGGGCACGCCCCGGCGACGGTGTTGGGCGAGAACGCGTCCGAGTCCAGGCGCGGCGCGCCCGCCGGGTAGGCGCCGGCGCGGGACATCAGCATGCGCAGCGAGTTGGAGACCCGGCTCAGCGTGCCGACCGTGGACCGCGCGGACGGCGTGGACCGCCGCTGGCCGAGCGCGACCGCGGGCGGCAGGCCGGTGATGTCGTCGACGTCGGGCATCGGCAGCTGCTGCAGCAGCCGCCGCGCGTAGGGCGCGACCGACTCCAGGTAACGGTGCTGCGACTCGGCGAAGATCGTGCCGAACGCCAGCGACGACTTGCCCGACCCGGAGACCCCCGTGAACGCCACCAGCGCGTCGCGCGGGATCGCCACGTCGACGTCCCGCAGGTTGTGCACCCGCGCGCCGCGCACCCGGATGCCGCTGACCACCTCGTCTTCCACTCTGCGCAATCTACCCATCGCCCGCCGGGCGACCGCCGGGCGGGCGGTCACTGCGGGGGATCAGGCCGCCCGCAGCGGGCGCAGCGCCGAGCCCCAGGCGAGGACCTGGTCGAGGACGGCGTTCAGCCGGTCCTCGTGGGCGGCGGCGGGCCGGAAGCCGTCGGCGAAGTCGGTGTGGATCGACAGCCCGACCTGGTTGGACACGGTGGCCACGCTGAGCAGGCCCAGCACGTGCCGCAGGTGGGCGATGGCCCGGGGCGCGCCGTCCACGCCGTAGCCGACGAAGCCGGCCGCCTTGTTGGTCCACTCGGCGTACAGGAAGTCGAGGGCGTTCTTGAGCGCGCCCGGGTAGGAGTTGTTGTACTCCGGGGTCACGATCACGAACGCGTCCAGCTCGGAGACCGTGGCCGACCAGCGCCTGGTGTGCTCGTGCGAGTAGTTGCCCATGGCGGGGTGCTCGGGTTCGTCCAGGTTGCCCAGGTCGTAGTCCTTCAGGTCGATGAGCCGGTAGTCGGCGTCGCCCCGCTTGGCCGCCAGATCGCGGACCCAGTGGGCCACCGCCTCGCCGTTGCGGCCAGGACGGGTGCTGCCGAGGATGATGCCTACCTTGAGCATGTCGTTCTCCCTCAGTTCGGTTACGGAAACCAACCGTAGGGAGAGCGGCTGAGATACTGAATGCGCTGCAATCCACCATTTATACGCGAGCGTCTCAGCCCTTAGACTCAGCTCCATGGACGTGCTGAGCGACGTGATGGCCTTCATGCGGTGCGGGCGCCCGACCTCCTCCCGCATCTCCTGGCGGGCGCCGTGGGGGGTGGCGTTCCGCTCGGTGCCGGGGTCGGCGGGGTTCCACGTGGTGCTGCGCGGGTCGTGCTGGCTGATCCCGCCGGACGGCGAGCCCGTCCCGCTCAGCGTGGGCGACGTGGTGTTCCTGCCGCACGGCGACGACTTCGGGCTGGCCGACGATCCAGCCCGCCCGCTGGCCGAGTCCGACTGCGAGCCGCACTCGGAGTTGTTCGCGTCGGCCGGGTTCGGCGGCACGGGGGCCGAGACGGTGGTCCTGTCCTGCGGCTACCGGCTCGACCTCGACCGGACCCACCCCATCCTGGCCTCGCTGCCCGGCGTGATCCACCTGCCCGCGACGCTCGGCAGCCGTCCGGAGCTGCGGGCCGCCGTCGAGCTGCTGGCCGCCGAGATCGACAGCCCGCGGCCCGGCACGGACACCGTCGTGTCGTCCCTGCTCGACATGTTGCAGCTGTACGTCCTGCGCGCCTACTTCGAGACCCAGGACGAGCCCTGCACGGTCTCCGGCTGGGCCGCCGCGCTGGCCGACCCCGTCGTCGGCCGGGCGCTCGACGCCATCCACCGCGACCCGGCCCGGCGCTGGACCGTCGAGTCGCTCGGCGCGCACGCGGGCATGTCCAGGGCCGGCTTCGCCCGCCGCTTCACCGGGCTGGTGGGGCAGCCGCCGCTGGCGTACCTGACGTGGTGGCGGCTGATGAGCGCGGCCCGCCTGCTGCGCGAGTCCGACGCGCCGGTGGCGCGGGTGGCCGAGCAGGTGGGGTACGGGTCGGAGTTCGCCTTCGGCAACGCCTTCAAGCGCGAGTTCGGCGTCGCCCCCGGCCGCTACCGCCGCTCGGCGGCCTGATCCCCGCGGTCGCCATCGCCGGTCGGCGGCCCGGTCCCCCGGCCCCGCGAGCCGGGCGGGTCAGGGGCCCCAACGTTCCTGGGCGTACTGGCGGCGGACGCCGGCGGACTCGCCGATCCGGGTCCAGGAACGGCCGTCCTTGCGGGCCGCGCGCACGGCGGCGTCCAGGTGGCCCTGGGCCCGGCGCACGGCCTCGGCGGCCTGGCGGACGGCGACCAGGCTCGGCGGGTCGAGGTGGGTCTCCCACTCCGCGCGGATCGCGACGGCCACGTCGTCGGGGGCGGCGCCGGACAGCAGGCATTCGCTCAGCGCGTAGATGCGCCGGGCCGCGAAGTCGTGGCGCGTCTGGGCCACGCGTTCCCACAGCGGCCCCTGCCATCCGCAGGCGCAGTGGCCGCGCCAGCCGATCGCGGTGCGGCCGTCCACGACGTCGCCGCGGCCGTAGCCGATGCGGCCGTCGGAGCCGATCGGGTGCACCCTCGCCCCGCCGTCGGCCGGGCCGGTGGAGACCCGCCCGTCCGGGAAGACGGCGGCATCCCAGCCTTCGTGGCGTCCGTCGTCGCCCTCCCACCACCTCATGACACGCCCCCTCCAGAGATCGTCCGGATCAGCTGGCGCCTCCATGGTGGCAGGCGGCACCGGCCCTTGCGAGGGCCCGCGGATTACGGTGTCACGCTGGGGGGATATCGGCCCGGCGGCGGGGCGCCGACTGGATCGGTCCACACGCTGACCAGGTCGTGCCTTCCGCCGGGGCGCCTCGTCCGGCCAGCCTGGGTGGCGTGATCAGCGCCCTCGTCGTCATCGACGTCCAGAACTCCTTCCTGCAGCTGCCCGACTGGCGGCACACGTCCAGGCCGGACATCGTCCCGCAGGTCAACCGCCTGGCCGCGGCCGCCAGGCAGGCCGGGGACGCGGTCGTGTGGGTGCTCGGGTCGCGACCCGGCTCGGGCACGGTCTTCGATCCGGCCCGCGGGTTCGTCCAGCTGATGGACGGCCTGGAGCCCCTTCCGGACGAGCCCGTCCTCACCAAGTCGGCGCACAACGCCTTCACCACCACCAACCTCCACCAGTTCCTCACCCGGCGCGGCGTCAGGCGGCTGACCGTCTGCGGCATCCGGACCGAGCAGTGCTGCGAGACCACCGCGCGCCTCGCCTCCGACCTGGGCTTCGAGGTCGACTTCGCCATCGACGCCACCGCCACCACGCCGCTCCCCCACCGCGACGCGCCCGACGACGCCCCCTTCGACGAGCTCGTACGGGATCCGCGCACGCTCGGCGTGGACGAGATCCTCGCCCGTACCGAATACGCTCTGTCGGGTCGTTTCGCCACGATCAGGACCGTGGACGAGCTCACCGGGAACTGAGGAGGCGCCGGTCATGTCCCGAGTCGTCTTCCTGCTCATCCCGCGGGTGCACCTGCTCGACGTGGCCGGGCCCGCCCAGGTGTTCTCCACCGCCGCCGACCTCGGCCGGCCGTACACCATCGACTACGTCGCCGAGGAGCGCGAGGTGGCCAGCGTGCAGGGGCTGACGCTGCACGCCCGCACCTCGTGGCCGTCACTGACGCCCGACGACCTGATCGTCGTGCCGGGCTGGCGGGGGCCGGCCCGGCCGGCGAGCGGCGAGACGTTGTGCCGGCTGCGCGAACACCACGCGTCGGGCGGCACCGTGGCCAGCGTGTGCGCGGGGGCCGACGCGCTGGGCCGGGCCGGGCTGCTCGACGGCCGCCGGTGCACGACCCACCACACCGTCCAGGACGAGCTGGCCCGCCTCTATCCGCGGGCGCGCGTCGCCAGGGACGCACTGTACGTCGAGGACGACCGGATCGTCACCTCGGCGGGCGTGGCCAGCGGGATCGACGTGGCGCTGCACCTGGTGACCACCCGGCACGGGCCGTACGCGTCGGGGCAGGTGGCCCGCGCGATGCTCGTGCACGCCCACCGCGACGGCACGGCGGAGCAGGTCAGCCCGCTGCTGCGACGGCGTTCGCACGTGGACGAGACGGTCCACCGCATCCAGGACCTGATCGAGACCCGGTTCACCGAGCGGCTGCCGCTGAGCCTGCTGGCCGGGGCCGCGGGATGCAGCGAGCGCACGGTGACCCGGCTGTTCCGGCGGGCGACCGGGCTCACCCCGCTGGCCTACCAGACCGCGCTGCGGCTGGAGCGGGCCGAACACCTGCTCGGCCGCGGCGCGACCGCCGAGGTCGCCGCGCGCGAGGTGGGCTTCGCCGACGCCCGGATGCTCCGCCGGCTGCGCACCCGCGCGACGGCCTCCTGACCGCCGGCGCGGAGGCCCGAGGGCCGGTGCGGCGGCCTCCTGACCGTCGCCGCGGCAGGCCGGGCGGCAGGTCAGAGCGAGGTGGTGCGGTAGCGGGAGCGGAACTCCGCGAGCAGCTCGTCGGTGATCTGCGCGCCCGCGGCGACGGCCGCGTGCACCTCGCGGAAGTATCCCTCGTAGCCGGCGGGCGTGTAGAGGCACAGCGCGCGCACGGTGCCGTCGCCGGCGTTCCGGAAGCCGTGCGGGGTGCCGCGCGTCGCCGCCAGCAGGTGGCCGGGGCCGACCGTCACCTCGCCGGCGCCGTCGTGCAGGGTCAGCTCGCCGTCCAGGACGTAGAAGTACTCGTCGTGGCCGTGGTGGACGTGCGGGCGCGCCCCGACGACGCCCGGGTCCAGCGTGAACTCCTCGAACGCGAACCGGTCCCCGGTGTGCTCCCCGGTCAGCCGGAAGAAGTGCCGGACCCCGGCGACGTCGATGAGCTCGCCCTCGGCGGGACGCCGGAGCAGGGGACGCGGTTCTGGGCCCTCGTTCGCGATCATGCCGGGCATTCTGCCACCCGCAGGACCGACGCCCTCACCCCCACACGAAACCGCGAAAGAGGATAATCCGGATCATGGGAAAGACCTACGACCGGATCGACGGCCGGTTGCGCACGTTCATCGAGTCCCAGCCCGTCTTCTTCACGGCGACCGCTCCCCTGGCCGGCGACGGCACGGTCAACCTCTCGCCCAAGGGCCTGAAGGGCTCGTTCGCCGTCCTGGACGACCACACCGTGGCCTACCTCGACTTCGCCGGCAGCAACGCCGAGACCATCGCCCACCTGCGCGAGAACGGCCGCGTCACGCTGATGTGGTGCGCCTTCGACGGCCCGCCGAACATCGTGCGCGTGCACGGCCACGGCGAGCCGGTCTTCCGCGACGACCCCCGCTGGGCCGGGCTGCTGCGGCATTTCCCGGACATCGACCCGGTCCCGCACGGCCTGCGCGCGATCATCGTCGTGACCGCCCGGCTGATCCGCGACACCTGCGGGTACGCCGTCCCGTTCATGACCTACGACGCCGACCGCCCGCTGCACGGCTCCCGCTTCGCCCGCGAGGACGACGAGTCGCTCGACGCGTACTTCCACAAGAAGGAGCACGTGGCGACCAGCATCGACGGCCTTCCTGGGCTGCCGCTCCCGCTGCCCCCGCTCCCCCGCGAAGCCTGACCGGACGGGCCGGCGTCACAGGACGGCGAGGGCCTTGGCGATGTTCCATTCGGCCAGGTCCAGCATCCAGCGCCGGTCGGGGAAGTCGGTGTCGGCGATGCGCAGCGGGCCCTCGATCAGCGAGAGCACCTGCGCGTACCGGTAGAGCTCCAGCCGGTCGGGGTCGAGGGCGGGCGGGCGCAGCGCCGGGTAGGCGTCCTCGAAGCGCATGCGCAGCCAGGCGTGCTCCCACTCGGCGTCGAAGTAGGCCAGGCCCTCGAAGTCGATCATGACGGGTTCGCCCGCGGGCGTGACGAGCACGTGGTCGGGCCCGAGTTCGCCGTGCACGAGCCCGTACCGTTCGCGGGGGGGCGACCGCGTCGCGCAGGCGGCGCACGTGGGCGGCGATCCGCTCGTGCGCCCGGCCCATCCGGGCGTCGCGGTCGGCGACGGCGGCGAGCTGGGCGAGCGCGCGGTCCAGGACGACGTCCTCGGCGGGCCGGGACGGCCGGGCCCGGCCGTCGGCCAGGTGGGCGAGCTTGCCGTAGGACGGGCCGAGGGTGGTGTGCATGCGGCGCAGGGCGTCGCCGAGCGCGGACAGCGGCCGGGCGGCGGCGGCCGGGTCGCGTTCCATCAGGGCCTCCAGCGTCGTGGCGCCCGCGTCCTCGACCAGGGCGAGGGCGGCGCCGAGGTGGCGGCCGCCGGGGTCGAGCGCCAGCAGCCGGGGCACCCGCACGTCCGCCGCGGTCAGGGCCGCGTGGCCGGCGGCGAACAGGTCCGCTCCCGACGCGTCGGTGAAGGGGTCGTCCTCGACCGCCGGGGACGGCGGCCAGTAGTTCTCACCCTCCGCCCAGACGTAGAGGATCACGCTGGTCGCGTCGTCCAGCCGGAGCCGGTAGACGCCCTTCTTGCTGCCGCCGGTCAGCCGGTCGAGCGCGGCCGGCCGCCGGTCGGCGCCGAACTGCTCGGCGACCAGGTCGCGCACGTCGTCGGGCCGCAGAAAGGTTCGGGTCATGATCGTTTTCTATCATCCCGAGCCCGGCGCACCGCCAGATGATCCGCCGGCTGCTCGCCATGGCCGCCGTCGGCCTGGGCATCATGGCGTACGGGCTCGTCCGCGTCGAGCCGTGGCCGTCCCTGTTCGGCCTGACGCCCATCATCGTCTCCCAGCTGTGGCAGATCGACCGTTTCGTGGCCGTCTACGAGGAGGGCCTGCGCCGCGCCGCCGCCGCGGGTTCGTGACAACATCTGATCGGCATAACTGGTCGTGCAGGAAGGTTGTCCCCGATGCCGCCCGCGTTCACCGCAGAGGAGAAGGCCCGCATCACCGCCCTGTTGCTGGCGAACGGCGAGAAGCTGTTCACCGGCCAGGGGCTGCGCAAGACCTCCCTGGAGGAGCTGATGGCCCCCACGGGGGTGGCCAAGAGCAGCTTCTACGTCTTCTTCGACTCCAAGGAGGCGCTGTACCTGGAGCTGATGCTGCGCCAGACCGGCGAGGTGCGGCGGCGGGTCATCGACGGCGCGCTGATGAGCGCCGACGACCCGCGCGAGGCGCTGCGCCGGTTCCTGCACGCCACCGTCGAGGAGTTGTCGGTCAATCCCCTGTGGCGCCGGCTGATGACCCATCCGGAGGAGATGCAGGCGGTGGCCCGCAAGCTCGACCCCGAACGGGTCGCCGCGATGTCCGGCAGCCCGGCCGCCGCCCTCACCGAGTACGTCACCGCCCGCCGGGCCGCGGGCGAGCTGGTCGACGCCGAGCCCGCGGTCATCATCGGCGTGCTGCAGTGCGTGCTGCTGGTGCCGATGTTCGCCGAGCGGCTCGGCGACCCGGCCCTGCACGCCGGGATCATCGACCTGCTCATCGACATCGTCGCCTCGGGGCTGGCCCGGCCCGGCGGCTGACCTCCCCGCAGATGACCTCCCCGCAGATGGCCTCCCGGGGGTGGAGATAACTACAGGGGGAGTCGAGAGTCAGCCGCAATGGCGGCCGCCGCGCGATCGGCGAGGCTCCTGTCCATGGCAAACACCGCAACCACGACAATCCCCCACCTGGCCGGCGGCCGGCGAAAATACGCCTGGCTGGCGGCGGGGATCGTGCTCGGGCTGTTCGGCACGAACAGCGAATGGTCGGTCCCGCTGGCCGGATGGCTGTTCTCCATCGGCCTCATGCGCTTCACCCGCAGCTCGGGCGGGCCGGCCGGGCTCGCGGCCGTCGGCCTGTCGGCCGCCGCGACGACGGTGGTCTTCGTCGCGGCGGCGGGCGGGCTCACCGTCCCGCCGATCCTGCTCGGCTGCCTGCTGCTCAGCCTGGTCCTGAGCCTGCCGCTGCTGGCCGACCGGCTGCTCGTCCGGCGGCTCGGCCCGATCGCCGGCACGCTGGTCTTCCCGGCCGCCCGGGTGACGGCCGAGTTCCTGATCGCCACGGTCAGCCCGCTGGGCACGATCTTCGGGCCGCTGGCCGCGACGCAGTCGGCGAACCTGCCGTTGCTCCAGACGGCGTCCGTCACCGGCGTCTACGGGATCAGCTTCCTGATGGCGTGGGCCGCGCCGGTCGTCAACCTCTTGCTGGAACGCCGGGGGGCCTGGCCGTCGGTCCGGGGCGTCACGCTGACGTACGTCTCGGTGCTCGTCTCGGTGCTGCTCGGCGGCGGCCTGCGGCTGGCGGCCGCGCCGGCCGCGCCGGAGCTGGTGCGCGTCGCCGGGATCAGCGCCTCGCCGGCCGCCGAGAAACGCATGCGGGAGATCGACAACTTCCACACCCCTCAGGTCCTGCCCGAGCAGAAGCCGACGCTGCGCAAGGCGTTCGCGGTGATCGACGACGACCTGTTCGCCCGCACCCGGACCGAGGCCGACGGCGGCGCCCGGATCGTGGCCTGGGCCGAGACCGCCGCGGTCGTGCTCGGCGAGGACTACCCCGGCTTCCTGCGCAAGGCCCAGGACCTGGCCAGGGAGAAGGGCGTCTATCTCGACATGGGGGTGGCCGTCGTCCTCGACGGGGAGCCGCGCTCCCGCGACCTGGCCGTGCTGGTGACCCCCGAGGGGCGGGTGGCGTCGGTCTTCGACAAGGCGCATCCGGTGCCCGGCATGGAGAGCCTGCGGCCGGGCGACGGGGTCGTGCCGGTGACCGGCACTCCCTACGGGAGGCTGGCCCACGTCATCTGCTTCGACGCCGACTTCCCCGCCACGCTGCGCACCCGCGCCGACGTCATGTTCGTGCCGGCCAACGACTGGAAGGGCATCGAGCGCATGCACGCGGCGAACGCCGTGTTCCGGGCCGTGGAGAACGGCTACAGCCTCGTCCGGACGGCCAGCAACGGCCTGGCGATCACCGTCGACGCCTACGGCACCCCGCTGGCCAGGGCGAACTACTTCGGCACGGTGCGGCAGAGCATGGTCGTCTCCGTCCCGACCCGCGGCGCCTGGACGCTGTACGGCCTGGTCGGCGACCTGTTCGCCGGGCTGTGCGCGGCCGCCCTGGCCGGGTTGACCGGGCTCGCCGTGCTCCGGCGGGCCGCGTACCGGGGCTGACCATGGGATTTCCGGAGGAAGGTGCGATGATGCCACGGGCGCGGAACGCGAGGACGCGGACGACGGGGAGACGAGGGGTGAAGGCGAGACTCACGACGCCGGTGCGGGCGCTGGCCATGATCGGGCTGTCGGTGGCCGGCGTGCTCGCGGCCGTCCTGGTCGTGCTCAGCGCGGTGCCGGCGGTGGCCGGCGTGGGCCGGGGGGCGTTCCGGCAGGCGGTGTCGCTGCAGCGCGCGGTCGCCGACGCGGCCCGGCGGCTGGCCGGCCGGCTCGGCGTGCGCGTCGAGCGTCCCTACGGTCCGGGGACGGACGCGTCCGCGCTGCTGAAGGACCCGGCGACCTGGCGGGACGTGCTCTGGGGCGTCCTCGACCCGCTCATGGGCACGTGGGCGTCCGCGCTGGCGCTGGGCATGCCGCTGTACGGCCTGTACGGCGTGGCGGTGCAGCCGTTCGTGTGGCGGGCCAACCTGCGGGCCGGCGGCGCGAACGCCTACGGCGTCATCCACGTCACCTCGACGGGCGCCGCGCTTGCGGCGATCCCGGTCGGGCTGGCGCTCATCGCGCTCGGCCTCTACATCGGCCCCCCGCTGCTGCGCCTGCGCGCCCGCTGGGCCGGCGCCCTGCTCGGGCCGTCGCGCAGGGCCGCGCTGGAGCAGCGGGTCGAGACGCTGGTGGAGACGCGCGCCGACAGCGTCGACGCCCAGGCCGCCGAGCTGCGCAGGATCGAGCGCGACCTGCACGACGGCGCGCAGGCCCGGCTGGTCGCCCTGGGCATGGGGCTGGGCCACGCCGAGCGGCTGTTCGACGAGGACCCGGAGGCGGCCCGCGCCCTGCTGGCCACGGCCCGCGAGTCCTCCTCCAAGGCCCTGGATGAGCTGCGCGACCTGGTACGCGGCGTGCATCCGCCGGTCCTGGCCGACCGCGGCCTCGCCGACGCGATCCGGGCTCTGGCCCTGGACTGCCTGCTCGACGTCGAGGTCACCACCGACCTGGCCGGACGGCCCGCGCCGCCGGTGGAGTCGGCCGTCTACTTCGCGGTCAACGAGCTGCTCGCCAACACCAGCAAGCACGCCGGGGCGGCGACGGTCCAGATCACGCTCGCCCACCGGCACGGGGTGCTGAGCTGCGACGTCGTGGACGACGGCGGCGGCGGCGTCGATCCGGCCGACGGCACCGGGCTGCGCGGCATCCAGAGCCGGCTGGCCGTCTTCGACGGGACGATCTCCGTCGACAGCCCGCCCGGCGGGCCCACCCGGGTGCATCTGGAGGTGCCGTGCGCGATCAGGTCCGAGTAGTCGTCGCCGAGGACCTGTTCCTCATCCGGGACGCGCTGGTCCGCATGCTGACCGAGCACGGCTTCACGGTCGTGGCCGCCGTCGACAACGGGCCGTCGCTGCGCAAGGCGCTGGCCGAGGAGCGGCCGGACGTGGCGGTCGTCGACGTGCGGCTGCCGCCGTCGTTCACCGACGAGGGTTTGCAGGCGGCGATCCAGGCGCGCCGCGACCGGCCCGGCTTCCCGGTGCTGGTGCTGTCGCAGTACGTGGAGCAGCTCTATGCCCGCGAGCTGCTGGCCGACGGCGCGGGGGCGGTCGGGTACCTGCTGAAGGACCGGGTGGCCAACACCGGGCAGTTCATCGACGCGGTCACCTCGGTGAGCCGGGGCGGCACGGCGATGGACGCGCAGGTCATCGCCAAGCTGCTGACCCGCGGCGACGCGCGTGGCCGCACCGGCGAGCTGAGTCCGCGCGAGCGGGAGGTGCTGAGCCTGATCGCCGCCGGGCGGTCCAACACGGCGATCGCGCACCAGCTCGTGATCTCCGCCAGCGCGGTCAACAAGCACATCTCCAGCATCTTCGGCAAGCTCCAGCTGCCCGAGTCCGAGGACGACAACCGTCGGGTCCTGGCCGTCCTGGCCTATCTCAACCGCTGACCGGGGCGCGGCGGGCGTAGTCGCCGATGGCGGGCCGCAGCAGGTCGTAGGCCTGCCGCGCGGTGCGGGCGAGGGCCGCGAAGATCTCCTCGGACTCCTCCCCCGCCAGGACCCGGCGCTGGGCCTCGTCGAACAGCAGCCGCTCCACCCCGGCGAGCGCGGCGGCCACCAGGCGGGGCGTGACGCCGCCGTCGCCGGTCTCCTCGGCCAGGACGGCGGCGAGTCTGGCCTCGGCCTGGTCGTGCAGCTGGCGCAGACGGGCCCGCAGCACCGGCGTGTCGCGTACCATCCGCTGCCAGTCGGCGCCGGCGTCGGGGATCGCGCCGTCGCGGCGGCGCAGCCGTTCGTCGTAGTCGCGGTGGGCGGCCTCCAGGGCCGACTCGCCGGGCTCGCGCCGCGACACGGCCCTGGCCAGGCCGTCGACCACCTCCTCGTGCCGGTCGAGGATGAGGTCCTCCTTCAGCGGGAAGTGGTTGGTGACGGTCATCTTGGCCACGCCGGCGGCGGCCGCGACGTCGGCGATGGTGACGTCGTCGTAGCCGCGCTCCAGGAACAGGCCGGTCGCGACATCGGAGATGAGCTGCCGGGTCTGGTGTTTCTGGCGCTCCCGCAAACCCTTGGATCGTTCGGTCACGAGCTGTGCCCTTCCGCGCGTTAATTAGGTTTGACCTAATGATTAGGTCGGACCTAGTGTTTGGAGTCGTCCCAGTCAATCGATCCTAAGGGTGTTCGATGACCGCCACCTCTGCCGCCGGGGCCGCGCGCGACCGGCTCGACCCGCACCTGCTGCGCATGGGGATCGTCCTGATCGCGGCCCCCATCCTGGCCACGATCGACGCCACCGCCGTGGGCATCGCGGCCGACGCGATGGCGGCGCACTTCCGCACGTCGCTGACCGACGTGCAGTGGGTGGCGGCCGGCTACCTGCTCGCGATCGCGGTGGTCATGCCCCTGTCGGGCTGGCTGAGCCGGCGGTTCGGGGCCAAGCGCACGTGGATGGCCGCCGTGGCGGTCTTCACCGCCGGCTCGGCCCTGTGCGGCCTGGCCTGGTCGCTGCCGGCCCTCATCGCGTTCCGGCTCGTGCAGGCGGTCGGCGGCGGGCTGATGAACCCCGTGGGCCAGGCGATCCTGGCCCAGGCGGCCGGGCCGTCCCGGATCGGCCGGGCCATGAGCGTGCTGACGATCCCCGTCATGTTCGCCCCGGTGCTCGGGCCGATCGTGGGCGGCCTGGTCGTCCAGCAGCTCGACTGGCGCTGGATCTTCTACCTCAACCTGCCCGTCTGCCTGCTCGTCCTGCCGGTGGCCGCCCGCGTCCTGGCCCGGGACGAGAACGACGAGGACGGGCCCGCGCCCAGGCTCGACCTCCTCGGCCTGGCGCTGCTCTCCCCCGGCCTGGCGGCGGTGGTCTACGGGCTCACCATGACGGGCGGGCGCGAGGGGGCGTGGACGCCCGCCGTGCTGGTCGGCGCGGGGCTGGCGCTGGTCGGGGGCTACGTCGTGCACGCGCTGCGCACCCGCCGTCAGCCGCTGATCGACGTACGTCTGTTCGCCAAGGGCGGGTTCACCGCGGCCTGCGTGGCGCTGTTCCTGCTCGGGGCCTCGCTCTACAGCTCCATGATCCTGCTGCCGCTGTTCTTCCAGCACGACCGGCAGGCCGACACGCTCTCGACGGGCCTCCTGCTCACCCCGCAGGCGCTCGGGGCCGCCGTCGGCTCGTTCGCCGCCGGGCGGCTGGCCGACCGCCACGGCCCGCGCGCCGTCGTGACCGGCGGGCTCGTGCTCTCACTGGCCGGGCTGCTCGCCTTCACCCAGGCTCCCGCCCGTCCGGACACCTGGCTGCTGACCCTCTGCCTGGTCCTGTACGGCCTGGGCATCGGCGGCGTCTCCGCGCCCACCATGGCCGCGGCGTACGCCTCGGTCGACCGGCAGCAGACGCCGGGCGCCGCCGGCGCGCTGAACGTCGTCAACCGGCTCGGCGGCTCGCTGGGCACCGCCATCCTCACCACCGTCCTGGACAGCGGGCTGCGCCAGGGCGACGGCCCGGCGCACGCCTACGGCACCGCCTTCTGGTGGGCCTTCGGACTGTGCCTGGTCACCCTGGTTCCGGTGGCCTTCTTCCGCTCGGCGCGGCGTGATGGTCGGCCAGGCGGGTGAGCAGGTCGACCAGGCGCTCGCGGTCGGCGGGGGGCAGCGGGGCGAGGAACTCGTCCTGCGCGCGGGCCAGCAGGCGGTCGAGCTCGGCCAGCCGGCGGCGGCCCTCCGCCGTGATGGTGACGATGTTGCGGCGGCGGTCCTCCGGGTCGGGCGCGCGTTCCACTAGCGCGCGCTCGGCCCGGAGAAGGACACCTGCGCGGCCATGCCCTACAGCCGGATCACCGAGATCTACCAGGACCCCCGTCACCCGGTCTCGGCGCACCTGCGCAGCGCGCTGCTGCGCGAGCTGGACGACGACGCCGCCGCGGAGCTGGCCTCGTTCATCGACCCGGCCCGGACGCAGGGCCCGTTCCCCGGCATCCAGCTGCGCCACCTGGGCGGGGCGCTGGACCGGCCACCCGCCCGCCCGCACGCGGCCGGCACCCGGGGCGCGGCCTTCCTGCTGTGGATGCGGCTGCCGGCCCCGCCCGGACGGGCCGAGGCGGCGCGCGCGGCCGCCGACGAGGTGCTGGACCGGCTGCGGCGCTGGGACACCGGCGCCCTGCTGCCGGGCTTCATGTTCGACCACGACGCCACTCCGGACGCGGTCAGGCGGGCCTGGTCCGAGGCGGACCACCGGCGGCTGTCCGCGCTCAAGGCCCGGTACGACCCGGACCGCCTGTTCCGCGTCAACCACAACATCGCCCCGGCCGCGTCGTGAGGCGGCGCCGGCCCGGAGGGAGCCGGGCCGGCGCCGTCCGGCCGGGTCACACCGGCCGGAAGTACCACAACTGCTGGCCCGCGTACTCGTCGCAGGTCCACTGCTGGATGTTGGCGCCGTTGTGCGTCCAGCCGTGGTCGACGTCGAGGCACTTGCCGCTCTTCTGGTTCTCCAGGAAGTAGAAGGTGTTCCACCACGCGTCGGTGTAGGCGTACTTCCAGCGCCACATCTGCTGCGGGACGTTCACGCACTGCCACTGCTTCACGTTCGCGCCGTCGAAGGTGTAGCCGTTGTCGACGTCCAGGCACTTGCCGCTGTGCTGGGCGCGCAGGAAGAACCACTCGCTCCCGGGGGCCACCCGCTGGGACTGCCAGTGCTGCTGCGGGACGTTGACGCACTCCCACTGCTTCACGTTGGCGCCGTCGAAGGTGTAGCCGTTGTCGACGTCCACGCATTTCTCCGGCGCGGGGAAGCGCCGGCGGATCTCGAACAGGTTGGACCAGGGCTCGGCGAGCGTGCGCCCGCGGGCCGCCACGGCCCCGGAGGCCGGGGCCGCCGCCGACCACAGGGGCACGGCGACCGACACGACCATGATCACGGCCAGCAGCCCCCGGCGGCCGATCCGTCGAAGATGTACGCCCTTGCGCACCGCATGCTCCTTTCCGGTGTTCCGTCCCTTGCAGGGTGCGCCGCCGGCGGCGGGAAGGCATGAGTACCGCCCTACTCAGGTGGGCGGGCTGGCCCTCGAGGGGTGGGAGCGTCCATGATCGGCTCATGCTCAGCACCAGTGAGGGCGCGCCGACGAGCGCCTACGTGACCCGCCGGCCGCTGCTCGCCGGCGCCAACCCGTACGTCACCCTCTACGACGGCGACGTCCCCACCGGGTACGCCTCCCTGTGGCAGGTCGACTGGTCCACGCACGGCGCCGGCGCGGTGATGGTGGTGTGGACGCCCGCCGGGCTGCGCGTCGTCAGCGACGACCCGGAGCTCGGGACGTGGATCGAGGAGCACTTCGTCCGGCACTTCGACGAGGCCGCCGCGCTGCCGTCCTGGCCGGCCGCGCGGGTGCAGCGGGCCACCGTGGACCTGCGCGTGGACCCCGCGACGGGCACGCACGCGACGGCGGCCGGCCTGGCGGTCACCATCACCGGGCCGCTGGACGCCAGGCCGTTCTCGATGGCCGACTTCCCGCTGCTGGGCGTCAGCCACGGGCTGTCGATGCAGATCATCCCGTGCGAGCACGCCTCGATCACCGTGGACGGCGTCCCCGTGCCGGGCCGGCCGGCCGTCACGTGGCCCGGCGGCCGGCCCGTCTCCTCGGCCATCACCACCGTCCACGAGGCGTGGAGCAGGTGAGACCGGACGCCCGCCGCGCCCCGGCTCCGGGTGAGCGGCGGGCCAGCAGGGCGAAGCGGTGGGCGTGGGCGGTCAGCGGCCGGCCGGCCGCCATCCGGTCGTGCAGGGCGCGCAGGTGGGGGCCGTACCGGACGGCGTCGAAATCGGGGACCTGCCACGGCACCATCCGCAGGAACAGCACGAGCGCCCCGACGTCGTGGAACGACGTCCGCACCCGCGCCCGCGCGCTCCACGTCACGGTGAGCCCGGCCTCGGCCAGCCCGGCGGCGGCACGGGCGAGGTCCCAGCCGCGGTACGCGAGCGGCGGCGCGCCCAGGGCCCTGTTGACCTCTTCGAGGTCGCGGCCGCCCACCTGCTGGGTGACGAAGACCCCGTCGCCGGCCAGCACGCGGCGGACCTCGCGCGGGTCGTAGGACTCGTGCCGGTTCGCCACCACGGCGAACGCGTCGGCGGGAAACGGCAGCACGTCGTCCTCCCGGATCGCGGCCACCTCGACCCCGAGCGGCTCCAGGCGGCGGCGGGCGATCGGCAGGTTGGGCGGGTGGCCCTCCGTGGCGGCGGTGCGCGGCGGCAGCGGCGTCAGCCCGGCCAGGAACTCGCCGCCGCCGGTTCCCATGTCCAGCAGCGAGGCCGCGCCGTTCAGCCGGTCGCGCAGGAGGCGCTCGTAGCTCCAGGGCAGCGGCTCCTCGACGACCCGGCCGCGCAGGGCGGTGAAGTCCCAGCCCTCGATCGCCGCCGCCGACGCCCGCGCGACCAGTTCGCCGTACTCCATGGCCGTGATCGTCCCCGACGCCGCGGGCGCCCGTCACGTGGTTTTCCGACGGAGGTCGGGGGCGATCCGGGACTTTCGGCCCTGACCGGCGCGTCGTCCCGCCGGGAAGGGTGGAGGCAAGGGGCGGCCCGAGGAGCGGTACGCGCATGCGCGCGCCCCGGCTGCCGCCGTCGAGAAGCGACCCTCCTGTAAGGACGTGACCATGTGCAATTACTGCGGCTGCCGGGAGTTCCCACTGATCGGCCGCCTGTCCCAGGAGCATTGGGACATCCAGGAGTGCGCGGGGGCGCTGCGCCGCGCGATCGGGGAGCTGCGCCACGGTGACGCCGTGGCGCAGCTGGCGGACCTGATGGCCCGGCTCGTCCCGCACACCGACACCGAGGAGCGCGGGCTGTTCGCCGAGCTGCGCGCCGAGGGGTCGCTGGCCGAGGAGGTGGAGCGGCTGTGCGCCGAGCACGCCGACATCCACGGCATCCTCGGCGCGATCGACCCGGCCGCGCCCGACTGGCCCGCCGTGCTGGACGCCCTCGACCGCCTCCACTGGCACATCGACCACGAGGAGCACGGCCTGTTCCCGGCGGCCGTCATCATGCTGCCTCTGGCCGCCTGGGACCGCATCACGCCCGACCAGTCCCCGGCGACGACCAGCTGACCGGCTCACCGGCCGAGCGTACGCGTCCTCGCGGCGGCGGGCCGGTCCTCCGGCGGGTCAGTGCTGCGGTGGGGCGCCGACCTTGAACAGGCCGTGCGCGCCCGCCTCCGCCTGCCGCATCGTGTGGTCCACGATCGGGTACGTGCCCGCCTCCGGGAAGACCAGTTCGGCGAAGCCGCCCTGCGCCGGGGCCAGGTCGAGGGCCTGCGCGCCGCCCGCGTCCCCGGTGCGCAGCCGGTAGGCGCCCTCTTTGTAGACCGTGTCGAACGGCGCGCCCACCACGTGCAGCGACGTGCCCGAGCCGGGGCCGGCGGCCACCGCCCAGATGCGGACCCGCTCCCCCGCCGTGGCCGCCAGCGGGGCGTGGTCGTAGCCGGCGGCGGTGCCGTTGAACATCCAGCCGTCCGGGGCGCCCTGCCGGATCTTGGCGACCTGCGCCGGGCCGCCCGGCTCGCCGAGATACAGCTCGCCCTGGACCAGCAGGTACTCGCGGTCGACCTTGGGCAGGTCCGGCGGGTCGATGACGACGGCGCCGTACATGCCGTTGGCGATGTGCTGGGTCATCGGCATGGTCGAGCAGTGGTAGAGCCACGCCCCGGCGTAGTCGGCGCGGAAGCGGTAGGTCAGCCGCTCGCCCGGCTGGATCGTGCGCATCGGCCCGTCGGGTGCGGTGGCGCCGGCGTGGAAGTCGATGCCGTGGCCCATGGTGGCGGCGTTGACGAACGTCACGACGAACACGTCCCCGACCTTGCCGCGCAGCACCGGGCCGGGCATGGCGCCGTTGAACGTCCAGACGCGCTGCCGCACTCCGGGCGCGACCTCCTGGACGAGCCGGTCGTCGGCGCGGATCTCGACGTGGTGCTCGGTGCCGCCGGGCGCGGGCCTGAGCGTCGCGTCGTGAGGTCGCCAGCCGGACGACATGGGCGCCGCCAGGTCGAGCGGGCCGGGCATGGCGGGCATGGCGGGCATGGTGGGCATGGCGGGGGCGGCTTCGGTCGTCGTGTGACCGGTGTGGCCGGTGCCCTCCTGGGGGCGGGGCGCCGCCGAGGTGCCGGTCGGGGCCAGGCGCATGGTCATGCCCGCGGCGCGGTGCCCGGCGACCGTGCACCAGCCGTCCACCGGACCGCCCAGCGGCGCCAGGCGCAGCGTCGCGTTCTGGCCGGGGGCCAGCATCGGGGTGCGTTCGCCGGTGGCCAGGCGCAGGTCGTGCCGCTGGGCGTCGGCGTTGGTGACGCGCAACGTCAGCACGGTCCCCATGGGGGCCTCGATCACGGCGGGACGGATGCGCATCCCGGACAGCGTCACCTCGACCGTGCGGGAGCCGGTCGCGGTCACCGTCGCCGGTCCTGACCCGCCGGACGCGGCGACGACGACCGCGGCGGCCGTCAGCAGGCACCCGGCGACCACCCCGGCGACGGCGGGCAGCGCCCGCCGTCGCCCCGGCCCACCCTCGCCCCCGCCGCCCGGGGAGGCGACGCGCGGGGAGGCGGCGGGCGGGGAGGCGGCGGGCGGGCGGGGGCGGGTCAGGGCGGTCGCCGCCAGCGCGACGAAGGCCAGCGCGGCGGCCAGCACCGACGCCCACCCCAGCAGCGCGACCGGCCGCGGCACCGGCAGGACCAGCAGCGGGACTCCCACGTTGAGCGCCGCCAGCCGCGCCGGCCAGCCGCGTTCCAGCAGCGCCGCGTTCTCCTTGAACCGGGCCGGACCGCCGCCCAGCACCGCGGGCAGCAGGTGCAGCAGCGACCCGAGCAGCACCTGCGCCACGAACCCGACCAGCACCAGCGGCAGCAGCGGGGCCAGCGCGGCGGCGACCTGGTGCGCCGGCCTGGTGGCCACCACCACCAGATCGGCGGCCAGCGCCACCTCGAACCAGACGATGGCCGCGCCCAGCATCCACGCCGCGCCGGTGTGCGGCCTCCTGCGCCGCAGCGCGTCGCCCAGGGGGACGAGCACCGCCAGCCCACCGGCCGCGTACGCCGCCAGCCCGGCCAGGGCCGCCCACCGCCAGCCCGCCAGCAGCCCGGCGACGGCCACCGTCAGTCCCGGCGCGGCCAGCCACAGGCCTGCCCGCGAGGCCCGGCGGGTCCGTTCCGACATGCGGGTGCGCAGGACCGTCGGCCACAGGGTGAACAGGGTGCCGAGCACGGTGAGCCCGATCCAGCCGAAGACGTTCACCTGGGAGTGGGCGGCGCTCATGCGCTCGTGCAGCGCGCCCTGGACGGTCCGGGCGGCCATCAGCCCGCCGAGGGTTCCGCCGGCGGCGAGCGCGCAGGCGGCGGTGACGTACCAGCCGATGACGTGGCCGAACCGGCCGGGCAGCGCGCCGCGGACGAGCCGGACCAGGACGGCCGCGTGCCACAGCACCACGCCCGCCAGCAGCGCCGCGCCCGCCGCCGCCAGGTGCCACGGCCCGTACGCCACCCCGGCCAGCACGGCGACCGTGGCCGTGTTGAGCAGGGCCAGCCGGGTCAGGCTCCCCCGCTCGGACGGGCCGCGGACGCGCAGCAGCGCCACCGTGAAGTGCTCGCTCCAGATGAGCACGGCCGTGCTGACCGCGCCCAGCAGGAACACGTGGATCAGCAACCACGACGGCGCCGGCAGCGCGTCGCCCGCCAGGGCGGCGACGACGGTCAGCGCCAGCCAGGCCACGACGGTCGCGTTCGCCCGCAGGTGCCAGGACGCGCGGGCCCGCCTCGGCGGCGGCAGCAGGTCGATCGGCCTGCCGCTCTCTATCCGGATGTCGACCGGCATTCCGGGCACCTTCCTGTCTGCGGCCGCCGAGGGCCGGTGGATCGGGGGCGGCGCCGCTCAGGCACGCCGCGCCCCCGTCCGGTCGAGGACCTCGTACACCGGGCGCCGGGGGACGCGCGGGACCGGCGGCCCGTACCCGAGCCTGATCAGCATCTGCACGTGCCCGAACGGGCCGGGACGGTCGCCGCGGTGCTGCGGCGGGCGCAGGTCGAGCGGCTGGCTGAACATCGAGGCCGCCACGCCGTGCGCGGTGGCGGTGAGCAGGACGCGTTGCAGGGCCTGCCCGGCGCGCAGCCAGTCGTGCGGGCCGTCCCCCTGGGTGAACAGGGCGACGAGCTGCGGCTCGGCCTCGAAGTCGGCGACCTCGCCGCCGCCGAAGCCGCGCATGGGCAGTTCGCCGGAGCGGGGGCGCGGGCCGAAGGCGTGGGCGGGGACGCCGTCGGGGCCGCCTGCCGGCCGGGTCCAGCGGGCCAGCTCGGCCCGGTAGGCGGCGTCGGCCGTCAGCGTGTCGTCGGCCAGGGCGACCATGTCCAGGACCCGCCTGGCCGTCCCGCCCTTGACGAGGAGCAGCGTGGCGTCCTCGTCGTGGGCGGCGTTGACCAGGTCGAGCAGGACGTCCCTGGGCAGCGGGCGGCGCTCGAAGGGGAAGCGGTTGGTGCGCCGGTGCGGGATCATGTCGTGCAGCAGCCGCTCGTCGGAAGTGGGCGGCCCGCCGGGCGTGGCCCGCACGGTCGCCAGCAGCTCGGGCCGGCCGCCCGGGTCGGGCAGCGGCAGGACGCCGGGGTCGTGCCCGGTCATCCGGACCGCCAGCCGCAGGTTGAACAGCGCGGCCCCGCAGCTGATGCCGAGCCCGCGTCCCAGGGGGTCGGTGACGGCGAGCAGCCGGTCGAGGTCGGCGTACAGCTCCATGGTGGCGTCGTCGAGGCGGCGGAAGCGCCAGGGCTGGGTGTTGTGCACCGAGGGCGCCGCGACGGCGGCGGCGACGATCCGGCGCACGCCGGCATGTGAGGTGAAGGGTCCGTCCCAGGGGCGGGCGAGGCCGGCGCCGGTCATCGCGGGGCTCCCGGCACGTCGGTTGCTGCGGGCATGTCTCCACGATGGCGCGGCCGGCGGTGCCGCCGTCAGGGACCAAAGTCCCTTTCCGCGCCTCCGATCGGCCATGATCAGGTGGCGGGCAGCGCGGCGGCCAGCAGCACGACGCCGATCGACCCCACCAGGGCGCTGACGGCCATCGTCCGGGCCAGGCGGGGTCGGGCGCGGGCGGCGGCCCAGCCGTGCAGGGCGGCGGCGGCCATGACGGCGCAGAACAGCAGGAGCTTGGCGGCCAGGACGCGGCCGTAGCCGGGTTCGGCGAGCGAGGCCCAGGTGACGCCCTTGTGCCAGGCGATGGCCACGCCGGTGGCGAGCTGGAGGGGCAGGAACAGGGCGGCGGTGAGCAGCCCGAACCGGCGGCCGACGGCGCCGAGCACCAGGGCGCGGCGCTCGTCGTCCAGCAGGCGCCGGGCCAGGGGCAGCAGGACGAGGGAGACGGCGAGCTGGCCGCCGACCCACAGCGCGGCCCCCAGCACGTGCAGGAAGCGCACCACCGCCCACCAGGTCATCGCGCGCCCGCCCGGTCGCCGGGCGCCGGCCGGCGCGGGATGCCGGTCGCGCCGAGGTGGAGCCGGGCGTAGAAGTCCTCCAGCGCGGCCAGGGTGCTGTTGATCGTGCTGGGGGCGTAGCGGCCGTGCAGCTCGCCGTGGTAGGCGTGGGCGGTGCGGACGGCCACGGTCGTGTCGGCCAGCGGCTCGCCCGCCAGCAGGCCGCGGTCGGAGGCGGCGGCGACCCAGGTCAGGTAGCGGCCGACGCGGCGCAGGTAGCTGGCCTTGCTGGAGGCGGCCAGCGGCGAGCCGGCCAGCGCGGCGGCGTAGGCGGCCAGCATCGTGTCGTAGGGCGCGGCCAGCGCGCCGGCCCTTCTCCTGTCATGCACGGGCGGCTCACACATGGGCGGCCAGTTCCTTCTGGTAGGGGAAGCTGCCGGGCTCGTAGGCGCACCACGGCTCCTCGCCGAGGACGTCCCCCGAGCAAGCGTAGGCGCGGGAGCGGGAGCCGCCGCAGATCGTGCGGAACTCGCACGCGCCGCAGCGGCCGGTCAGCCGGTCGGGGTCGCGCAGCGCGGTGAACAGCGGCGAGGAACGGTAGATCCCGGTCAGGGGCCGGTCCCGCACGTTCCCGGCGTCCAGCGGGAGGAAGCTCGAGGGGTGCACGGTCCCGGTGTGGGAGACGAAGACGAACCCGCGTCCGGCGTTGACGTCGACGGGCGGGCGGCGGGTGCGCCGCTCCTCGATCAGCCCGGCCTGTTCGGCGCGTCGCCGCAGGGTGTGGTAGAGCGGGCCGAGCCGGAGCGCCTCGGCGTGGTCCACGCCCTGTCCGGCCAGGATGAGCCGTTGCACGGCGACCCGCCGGAAGTGGTGCGCCTCGGTGGTCTTGACCGGGATCGCGGTGCCGACGTCGTGCACGAAGTGCAGCACGTCCTCGGTCTCCTGCGGGGTCAGGGCCGACAGGTCGCGGCCCCGGCCGGTGGGCACGAGGAAGAACACGCTCCACAGCAGCGCGCCCTCCCGGCGTACCAGGGCGGCGATGTCCGGCAGGCTCGCCAGGTTGTGGCGGGTCACGGTGGTGTTGATCTGCACCTTGAGCCCGGCTTCGCGGGCCGCCCGCCAGGCGCGCAGGGTGCGGGTGAACACGCCGTCGTAGCCGCGGAAGGCGTCGTGGACGGGCGCGGTCGCGCCGTCGAGGCTGAGCGAGACGGCGGCGCCCCCGGCCTCGCGCAGCCGGGCGAGGTTGGCCGGGGCGAGGGCGGGGGTGGCCGACGGGGACACGGCCGGGGCCAGGCCGCGGGCGCGGGCGTGGCGGACCAGGTCGAGCAGGTCGGGCCGCTCGAACGGGTCGCCGCCGGTGATCACGAACAGCGGCGGGGGCGTGCCGAAGTCCGCCACCTGGCCGATGAGCCGGTACGCCTCCTCGGTGGTCAGCTCCGCCGGGTGCCGGTCGGGCACGGCTTCGGCGCGGCAGTGCAGGCAGGCCAGCGGGCAGGCGCGGGTGGCCTCCCAGATCACGATGAACGGGCCGGCGGCGACGTCGCGCCGGACGCGGCGCAGCGGCCGCCCGCCGGGTGGTGCGGTCATGCGGGTGCTCCTCGCAGGAGGTGGTCCACGACGTCGGCGGCCGAGTGATCGTCGGGCAGGCCGTCCAGGAAGCCGAGGTCCTGGCCCAGGGTGAGCAGGGCGGGCTCGTGGTAGCCGTCGGCGCGGTGCTGGCCCAGGCCGATGGCGGCGGTCAGTCCGTTGCACAGGCACTGGCGGCCCTCGGCCTCCTCGGCGGGCCGGCCCTTGCGGACGTAGGCGTCCACGGGTTCGGCGGGGCAGCGGTAGCCGATCGCGCCGCCGGGCCTGAGGTACGGGGTGCGCAGGTAGCCCAGGTCGCACAGCCGGGGACGCCGGTCGAACACCTCGGGCTCCGACAGGGTGCCGGGCAGGCCCGCGACCTTGAACGGGAAGCCGGTGGGCGAGGCGCGCGGGTCGTTGCGCACCTCCAGCGCGCCCTGGCGGGCCCGGCCCAGCATGCGCCGCCGCAGGCCGTCGTCGAGGCCCGACTCCCGGCACAGCGCGAACGCCGTCCCGACCTGGATGCCGGCGGCGCCGGTGGCCCGCGCGCCGGCCGCGCCGCCGGGGGTGGCGTAGCCGCCGGCCAGCCAGAACGGCAGCCCGATCGCGGCGACCTTGACGGTGTCGGCCTCGTCGCGCGGCCCGTGGACGGGTTCGCCGCGCTCGTCGAGCACCAGCCGGCCGCGCGGCGGAGCGCTGTGCCCGCCGGCCACCGGCGTCTCCAGGACGAACCCGTCGGGCCTGGTCACCGGCGAGCGGGCCAGGTAGGCGGCCAGCACGTGCGAGGAGACGATCGCCAGCAGCTTGGGACGCCGCAGCGGCCCGGCCGGGACAGCCCCGGGCCACAGCGCGGCCGGGTCGAGGCCGACCGTGTGGCGGGCGTCGCCGGCGTCGGCCACCGCGACGGTGAGCTCGGCCGGGCGGTGGGCGGCGAAGGCGTCGAGCAGCGCCGGGATCTCCGCCGGGATGCCGGCGCCCATCAGCACGTAGTCGACGCCCGCCAGCATCGCGCCGTAGGCGGCGGCGGGCGTGGCGAGCTGGATCTTCTCCAGGTAGTTGACGCCGACCGGCCCGTCGTGGCCCTGCTTGGCCAGGAAGACCTCGGCGAAGTTGGCGACCACGGCCAGCTCGTCGCGGGCCCGGCTGGGCCGAAGCCCGAGCCGGGGCACCGGCCGGTACGGCGTGCCGGGCGCGATCCCGCCGGGCACGAACCAGCGTCCGAGCACTCGTTCGGCGATCTCGGGGATGGGGAAACCGGCCAGTGCCCGGCGCAGGTCGCCGCCGGGGTCGCCGCGCTGGAGGCGGCGGGCCAGGGTGACGTCCAGGGCGGTGCCCGACACCACGCCGAGCTGCCCGGTACGGGCGACCGCGCGCGCCAGCCGCCACCCGGACACCGCGACGCCCATGCCGCCCTGGATCAGGACGGGGAGCCCGGCCTCAGACACGCCGCGCCCGCAGCGTGCCGGCCCAGGTGAGCACGTCGGCGTTGATCTCCCTGGCCACCTCGCGGGTGGCCAGGATGTGCACGACGTCGTCCTCGGGCAGCGTCTCGACCATGAGCGACAGGCCGTCGCAGTCGCTGACGTGCGGCAGGATCTCCCGTGCCAGGGCGACGCCCCAGGCGGCCTGGTTCTCGTCGATCTCGCCCAGGCCGTCGACCGCGGCCAGGTCGGCCAGCTCGGCCAGCTCGCGGATGTTGCGGATCGTGTCGTCGTGGTCGCTGAGCAGCTTGTCCACGTAGTGCGCGCCGAGGACGGACGTCAGGCCGGGGTACATGGCCTCCTCCTCGTAGCGGAAGTGCGGCCCGACGGCCGCCGACAGGGCCGCCACCAGTTTCCCGGCCCGCGCCGCGTCGCCGGCGCCGAAGGCGTCGATCAGCGCGAGCAGCAGGTCCCTGACCTCGCGGTGCTCGGCGTGGAAGGTCTCGGTGAAGTGATGGCCGATGGACAGCACACAGTCCTCCAGCTGGATGGTTCCGGACGTCGCCGGTCGCATGGTTCCCGTCCCCCGTCACTCGTCGGCGGCGAGGGTGGCGCCGCAGGTCAGCAGGGCGGCGCCGGTGAGCGTCAGCAGCCCGCCGAGGCCGATGGCCAGGTTGCCGAGCTGCCAGGCCTGGTAGGCGTTGAGCAGGGAGGCGCGCAGCATCTGGCCGGTGAAGGCGGTCTGCCGCAGGCTCTCCAGCTCGGCGTCCGCGCCGCCCGCCGCGAACAGCTCGGCGCTGACCTGCGCGTACGTCCGGCCGCCGGTGGCGGTCAGCACGTTGCGGCCGATCACCTGGGCGTAGGCCCTGGCCTGCGGGCCGGTCAGGACGGCGCGGCCCTCGTGGGCGGCGAGCTCGGCGGGCAGCCCCTTGCCGGGGAAACTGATGGCCTGCCGGCGCAGCTCGTCGCGGATCTCGCCGCGCGCCTGGACGCCTCGGGCGGCCATGACGGGGCCGGCGGCCGCCATCGCGGCGCCGGCGGCGCCCAGCAGCGCTCTCGCCGCGCCTCGGACAACGCTCATCTCATCCTCCTGGTCACGTGGATCGCCGGTGGACCGGCGGGTGGGCCGGCGGGCGGGCCGCCGGGGCGGGCGGTCAGCCGGCGGCGAGCCACAGGTCGGGCCCGAAGACCTCGTAGTGCACGTCGCGGGCCGCCACGCCGGCCTTCAGCAGTGCGGCGCGCGCCTCGCGCATGAAGGGCAGCGGCCCGCACAGGTAGGCGACCGCGCCCTGCGGGATCGGCACGCCGCCGAGGTCCATCAGGCCGTCGCGGTCGGGGGCCTGGGCGCCGTGCTCGTACCAGAAGACGTGCTCGGGGGCCAGGCGGGTCATGTCCTCGCGCAGCGCGTGCCGGTCGGGCGAGCGGTCGGCGTGCAGGGCCAGGACGCGGCGGCGGGAGCCGGTGGCGGCGAGGTGGTCGAGCATGGCGACCATGGGGGTGCCGCCGATGCCGGCGCTCACCAGCACCAGCGGCGCCTCGGAGTCGTCCAGGGTGACGTCGCCGAAGGGCGCCGACAGGGTGAGCTCGTCGCCCTGGCGCACGGTGGCGTGCAGCAGGGTGGACACCTCGCCGGCGGGGTCGCCGTCCACGCGCTTGACGGTGATCCGGCGCAGGCCGTCGCCGGCGTTGGACAGCGTGTACTGGCGCAGCTGGCGCACGCCGTCGGGCATCTCGACCTGGACGCTGACGTACTGGCCGGGGCGGGCGGGCGGCGGGGGCTCCTCGCCGAGCGGGGTGAGCAGGAAGGAGGCGACGTCGGGCGTCTCCTCGCGGCGGCCGGCCACCCGCCAGCGCCGCCACGTGCGGCCCTCGACGGCGCCGGCGTCGGCGTAGAGGCGGGCCTCCATCGCGATCAGGGCGCCGGCCATCAGCCAGTACACCTCGTCCCAGGCGGCGGCGACCTGCGGGGTGACGGCCTCGCCCAGCACCTCGGCGATCGCGCCGAACAGGTACTTGTGCACGATCACGTACTGGTCGTCGGTGACGCCGACCGCGGTGTGCTTGTGCGCGATGCGCGCGAGCAGGTGGTCGGGCCGCTGGTCGGGGTGGTCCAGGAGGGTGGTGGCGAAGGCGGCGACGGAGGCGGCCAGCGCCTTGCGCTGCTCGCCGCTGGCCTGGTTGCCGCGGTTGAACAGGCCGTCCAGCAGCTCGGGCCGGTCGGCGAACATCGTCGCGTAGAACCGCTCGGTGATGGCGTCGAGCGAGGCGCCCACGACGGGCAGCGTGGCGCGCACGACGGCGGCGGATTCCGCGGACAACA
Organism: Nonomuraea sp. NPDC048881; assembly: GCF_040649795.1. NCBI lineage: Bacteria > Bacillati > Actinomycetota > Actinomycetes > Streptosporangiales > Streptosporangiaceae > Nonomuraea > Nonomuraea sp. NPDC048881. The sequence goes on along the minus strand of NZ_JBEZGC010000025.1, from coordinate 86,636 downwards.
TTGTGACCTCCACAGTCCCAGGGGTGAGACCCGCGACCGCGGGCCGGACCCCAGGCTAGGGAGCGGGGCCCGGCCGCTGACCGGGGCGAACGTCCGCACTTGACGGGCCGAAGGTCCCGGACGGGACATCCGGCCGTCCGCGGGCCGGTCGCCGGGAAAGATGGGACTTTCGTCCCTGCCGCGGGCGGGGGCGGTGGGGGATCCTGGAGAGCATGCAGCTCGACTCGTCCGGACTGCAGGTGCTCTCCGAGGAGGAGTGCTTCCTGCTGCTGTCCTCGATGCCCATCGGGCGGATCGTGTTCACCGATCGTGCCCTGCCCGCCGTCCAGCCGGTGAACTTCTGCCTCGACGGGCGGTCCATCGTGATCCGCACCGCGACGGGGTCGAAGCTGGCGGCGGCCACCCGGCGGGCCGTGGTGGCCTTCGAGGCCGACGACTTCGACGCCGGGCGGCGTACCGGCTGGTCGGTCACGGCGGTGGGGCACGCGCGCGAGGTGACCGACGCCGCCGAGCTGGCCCGCCTGGCTGAGCTGCCGCTGACGACGTGGGCGCCGGGCGACCGGGACCACTACATCGTGGTGGAGGCCGAGCAGATCTCCGGCCGCCGCATCGCGCCCGCCCGCGCGGCCGTCGGGTGACGGGTCCTTGAACGGGCGGCGCCGCCCCCTGGCCGGGGGCGGCGCCGGCGCTCAGTCCTCGTGCGCGGTGGTCACCAGGCCGTAGTCCCCGTCGTCGCGGCGGTAGAGGAGGCAGCCCGCCCCGGTGGCGGAGTCGGCGAAGAAGACGAACGGGAAACCGGTCAGCTCCAGCCGGTCGAGGGCCTGCCCGGCGGTGAGGCGGGGGGCGGGCAGCGGGCTGACCGAGATCCCCGCGCAGGTCGGCGCCGGCAGGTCGGGACGGGGGTCGAGCTGGGCGAGGCGGTAGCCGTCGCCGGTGCGGTAGATCACGCTGTCCTGGCCGGTCACGGTCTCGGTGAACAGCAGGAAGTCGTAGTCGAGGTCGTCCATGTCCACCGCCGCCTCGTCGGGCACGGCGCGGGCGGCCGTATAGGTCCGGACGATCCGGCGTTCCCCGGCGGGCGGGGCGGGGTGGGGCGGACGGGGGTGGCGGCCGCGCCGGTTCTCCCAGTCCCGGGCGCTCTCCAGCAGCCGCGCCCGCAGCCGGTCGCCGAGCAGGTGGATGGCGGCGCGGGTGGAGCCGGCGCCGGCCCGGGCCCTGATGAGCCGGCCCTGGACGTCCACCACGGCCTCGGCCGTCCGCCGCTCCCCCGCGACCTGCGGTGTGGCGGCGAGCTTGACCGTCGCGCCGAGCACCGGCTCGTGGGCGAGCCGGGTCAGGTCGGCCACGGTGTGGCGGGCACGCCGCACGTCGGCCGCGCGCACGCCGCCGCCGCGGATCCTGACCTGCACGTCGTCGGCGTCAAGGGCGATGGGCCTGTGCCTCATTCGTGAACACCTTCTTCGCATCCGGTGGTGCTGATCCAAGCCTCTGGCCTGGGCGGACGCGACGGCCAGAGCCGTAGGTCCTCCCGCGCGGGGACCTACGGCCCGCCGGACGGCGGGCGGCCTCAGGAACGGCGGTAGCCGGGATGCACGCCCGGCGTCAGGCCCTGGTCGGCGGCGACCAGCTCCAGCAGGGCGAGCAGCTCGCCGCGCTGGTCGGGGCTGAGGCACGAGGTCAGGTCGGCCTCGTGCGCCATCGCGGTCCTCCTGATGTCCTCCATCACCTTCGCGCCCTGCTCGGTCAGGTGCAGCTCGTGGTTGCGGCGGTCGCCGGCCGAGCGGCGCCGCTCCACCAGGCCGGCCCGGTCGAGCGGGTCGAGCAGCGCGGTGACCCGGCTGGGCACGACGCCGAGGTCGGCGGCGAGCGACTGCTGGCTGCGGCCCGGCTGGAGGGCGATCATCCGCAGCAGCCCGACGTCGGACGGCGACAGGCCGAGCTCGGCGACCCGCGCGGCGAACCGGCCGGCGGCGTGCGCGCCGAGCTGCGCGAGCAGGAAGGCGACGCCCATCGGGCGGTTGCGGGGCGCGGACACAGCGCATACTGTACTCCGCACAGAACCTTTCACAAGGGTGAACCTTTCTCTAGAGAGAAGCAATATGCGATGACCACCGACCGGCCTGACTGGCCCAGACATCCAGGACTGGAGGGCAAGGTCGCCCTCGTCACCGGCGGTTCCCGCGGCATCGGCGCGGCGACCTGCCACGCGCTGGCCGCCAACGGCGTCCGGGTCGCGGTCACCGGCCGCGACACCGAGGCGGTGGACCGCGTCGTCGCCTCGATCACCGCCGAGGGCGGCCGGGCGCTGGCCGCGCCCGGCGACGTGACCGACACCGGCGCCCTGGCCCGCATCCGCGCCGAGGTGGAGGCCGCGCTCGGGCCGGTGGAGATCCTGGCCCCCTTCGCCGGCGGGCAGGGCGCGCCCGCGCCGACCGCGGGGCTCGACCCCGGCCGCTGGCGCGCCGTGCTGGAGTCCGACCTGACCTCGGTGTTCCTCACCGTCCACGAGTTCCTGCCGGGCATGCTGGAGCGGCGCGCCGGGTCGATCATCCTGATGTCGTCCACCGCGGGCCGGCAGCCCGGAGGCGCCAACGCCGCCTACGCCGCCGCCAAGGCGGGCGTGGTCATGTTCGCCCGGCACCTGGCCGCCGAGGTGGGCGGCGACGGCGTGCGGGTCAACTGCCTGGCGCCCTCGGCCGTGCTCAACGACAAGCTCGCCGCGCTGCCCGCCGAGCGGCTCGCCCAGCTCGCCGCGGCCTTCCCGCTCGGGCGCGTCGGCCGTCCCGCCGACGTCGCCCAGGCCGTCCTCTACCTCGCCTCGCCCGCCGCCTCCTGGGTGACCGGGGCGACCCTCGACCTCACCGGCGGACGGGTCTCGTGATCTACGCCGCGCTCCGCCCGTCCCCCGCATCCACCGTCCAGACGGAGGCCATGTCATGACCGACCCGATGACCGAACGGCTCGTCCGGTTCCAGCGGCCCGGCGCCCTGCCGTACCTGATCGGCGCGGACGAGGCCCGCCTCGCCGCCCTGTTCGGCCTCGACGCCGATGCCTACCGCGCGCTGCTGGACGCCTTCGACCACCAGACCCGGCAGGCCGCCGAGACGCTGCTGGCCCGGCCCGGCCTCGCCGACGCCGTCGACCGGCTGCCCCTGCGCCCCGAAGACGCCCGCGACTCCCGCGACGCCTTCCACGTCGTCGCCCTCGGCGAGAGCACCACCGCCGACCGCCTGTCCTGGTTCGAGATCCTGCGCCAGCTGGTCGCGCTGCGCCGTCCCGGCGACGCCGTCCGCTTCACCAACCTGGCGATCTCCGGCAGCACCACCACCCAGGCGCTCACCCAGCTCCCCGCCCTCGGCTTCCAGCGGCCCGACCTGGTGCTGTGCATGATCGGCGCCAACGACGCCCAGCACCTGGCCCCCGACGCGCCGACCCTGGTCAGCGCCGCCGAGACCGAGCGCAACCTGGCCATGCTGCACGACCTGGCCCAGCAGCGGGGGGCCGTCCGCTGGGTCTGGCTCACGCCCAGCCCCTTCGACGAGCCGCGCGCCGCCGCCTACCCGCACTTCCGGCGCGCCGGCATCACCTGGGCCGGCAAGGACGTCGACGCCACCGCCGACCACCTGCTGGGCCGTCCCGAGCCGACCGTGGACACCAGGCTCGCCGTCCGCGAGGACCACCACTTCCTCGACGACGGCGTGCACCTGAGCATCGAGGGCCAGCGCGAGATCGCCGAGGCCGTCGTACGGGCCCTGGCCGGTGCGGCATGAGGCTGATGGTCCTCGGCGCGACCGGCGGCACCGGACGCCAGGTGGTCGAGCAGGCGGTCGCCGCCGGGCACGACGTCACCGTCCTGGCCCGCGACCCCGCCCGCGTCCCGGCGGGCGAGCGGGTGAGCGTGATCGGCGGCGACGTGCTCACCCCCGGCCCCTGGCGGGAGGCCGTCGCCGGGCACGAGGCCGTGCTGTCCTGCCTGGGCAGCACCGACCGCGGCCACCCCACCACCGTCTACTCCCAGGGCACCGCCAACGTCATCGCCGCCATGCGCGACGGCGGGGTGCGCCGCCTGCTGTGCCTGTCGTCGGCGGGCCTGGACATCCCGCCGGGCACGCCGCTGGGCCGCCGCCTGGTCACCCGCTTCGTGATCCAGCGCCTCTACCGGCACGGCTACGCCGACATGAGACGCATGGAGGCCGCCGTCACCGCCGCCCACGACATCGACTGGACGATCGTGCGCCCGCCGATGCTCACCGACGGCCCGCTGACCGGCCGCTACCGCACCGCCGAGAACGCGCCCCTGGCCAAGGCGGGCTCGATCTCCCGCGCCGACCTGGCCCACTACCTGCTCGACCACCTCACCGACGAGCACAACCGCCACGCCGTCGTCGAGATCGCCGGCGGCTCCTGATCCGCCAGGCGAACGCCGGCGAAGGCGACATTCCGGCTGACTCGTGCCCGTCCGGCGTGTCAGACTGCGGCAGACGACGCAGCGGGAGGCGGGCATGTGGCCGTTCGTGGGCAGGGAGTCCGATCTGGGCCGCGTCACCACCGCCCTGCGCGATCCGGCGACCGGCGCGCTGGCGATCACCGGCCCGCCGGGCGTCGGCAAGAGCCGGCTGGTGTACGAGGCGCTCGCCACGCTCGATCCGTCCAGGTTCGTCGTGCATTCGGTGCCGGCCACCTCGGGCAACTCCGACGTGCCGCTCGGCCCGCTCGGCGTGCTCGTGCCCGACGGCGTCGTGGGCGTGGCCAGCCGCGGCGTGCTGGTGCGGGCCATGGTCGCGGCCCTGACGGCCGGGTCGCGCCGCGCGGTGGTCGTCGTGGACGACGCCCACCTGCTCGACGACGAGTCGGCGGCCGTGCTGCGCCACCTGGCCCGGACGCGGGCCGCGTTCGTGCTGGTGGTGCTGCGCGCCGGCGAGCCGTTCTCCGAGTGGCTGGCCGCGTTGTGGACCGAAGGGCTGGCCGAGCGGATCGAGCCGGCCGCGCTGTCGCCGTCCGAGGTGGGCCAGGTGCTGCACGAGGTGCTCGGCGGCCAGGCGGCCGAGCTCACCGTACGCCGTCTGCACGAGCTGACCGCCGGCAACCCGCTCCTGCTGCGCGAGGTCGTGCTGGCCGGCATGCAGGCCGGGACGCTGGCCGAGACCAAGGGCGTGTGGCGATGGGAGGGCCCCTGGCTGGTCGCCCCCCGGCTGACCGAGCTGGTGGCCAGGCGGCTCGGCGCGCTCGCCGACGAGGAACGGTGGGCGCTCGAACTGCTCGCCCTGGCCGAGCCCGTCTCGGTCGGCGTGGTCACCCGGCTCGTCCCCGAAGACCTGCTCACCCGCCTGGAGGCGCGCGGCCTGCTGTGGATCCAGCGCGACGGCCGCCGCTCCCTGCTGCGCCTGGCCCACCCCCTGTACGGCGAGGCGCTGCGCGACGGCTGCCCGGAGCTGCGCACCCGCAGGGCCAAGCGCGTGCTGGCCGAGGCCATCGCCGCCACGGGGGCCCGCCGCCGCTCCGACGCGCTGCGCATCGTCCGCTGGAGCCTCGACGCCGGCGTCCAGCCGCCGCCCGGCATGCTGCTGATCGCCACCCGGCGCGCCTGGACGCTGCTCGACCTGCCGCTGGCCGAACAGCTCGCCCGCGCCGCCACCGAGTCGGCCCTGCTGAACGGCGACGTCGAGCAGGGCGTCGGCGCGGCGCAGGTCCTGTGGCGGGTGCTCATCTCGGGCGAGCGCACCGGCGAGCTCATGGCCATGCTCGACGTCATGGACGCCGTCGCCACCGCCGGCCACCACCACGACAAGATCGCGTTCGGCCGGGCCGAGACGCTGTTCTGGGGGCTCGGCGACCCCGCCGCCCATCGCGCGCTGCCCGCCCGCGACGCGGCCCTGACCCCGGAGCACGCCGAGGAGCGGGCGGCCCTGGGCTCGGTGTTCGCCGCGTTCTCCGGCGACCTGCGCCCGGCGCTGTCGGAGCTGCCGCCGCTGTTCCGGGCGGGGATGGTCAACAAGGAGGCCGAGGTCAAGGCCCGCCTGGCGCACGAGCTGGCCGGCGCCTACGGCGGCCGCCCGCCCGCGCCGCCGCACGACGCGCGCGATCCCGTGCTGGCCGAGGCGGTGGAGAACATGCCGTGGCTGCCGCCGACCACCGCGCTGGTCCAGGTGCAGGGCGCGCTCCTGGCCTGCCGTACGGACCTGGCCGCGCGGCTCGCCGGACGGGAGCAGGAGGCCGCCCTCGCCCACGGCTGGGAGTACGCGCTGATGGTGGCGGCCATCGCGATGGCCCAGGTCGCCCGGTTCACCGGCGACGTGGCGGAGGCCCGGCGCAGGCTGCGCGAGGCCGTCGTCCTCCATCGGCCCGACACCGTCACCGGCCGCCTGCTCCACCGCCTGCTCTACGGCGAGGTCGCGCACGCCGAGGCGCTGGCCGGTGAGGCCGACGCCGCGCAGGACGCGCTACGCACCGCCGACCGCCTGGAGTGGCCGCCCGCGACCATGTTCGGGCTGTGGGCCGACCTGGCCCGGCCGTGGGTGGCCGCCGCCCGGGGCGACGCCCGCGCCGCGGCCGGCCTGGCCCGCGCGACCGCCGTCCGGGCGCAGGCCATGGGCGCCGCGGCGGTGCACGCGCTCGCCCTGGCCGACGCCGTCCGGCTCGGCGCGGACGTACGGACCGCCCCGCCCGCCGCCACCACGGACGGCGGCGAGTCCCCCTACCTGCGATACGCGGCGGCGATCAGCACCGGCGACCCCGCCGCGCTGGAGGCGGCGGCCGGCGACTTCGCCCGCCTCGGCCTGCACCCCCTGGCCGCCGAGGGGTACGGCCGCGCCGCGCGCCGTCACCAGGAGCGCGGCCGCGCCCACACCGCCCGGCGCTGCTGGGGCCTGTCGGCCGAGCACCTGCGCCGCTGCCCCGGCCTGGCCCTGGCCGAACGGCTGCCCTCGACCGCTGAGCTGACCGCCCGCGAGCGCGAGGTGGCGACGCTGGCGCTGACCGGCCTGACCCACCGGCAGATCGCCGAACGGCTGGGCATCTCCAAACGCACCGTCGACAACCACGTCGCCCGCGCCTACGCCAAGCTCGGCGTCACCAGCCGCGGCGAGCTGCGCGACGTCCTGCGCCCCTGACGGCCGCGACCGCACCGCCCGGCCCGGTCGCCAGGCCCGGTCGTCAGACCCGGTCGTCAGACCCGGTCGGCGGCGCGGGCGGGTGGCGCGGTCGCCTCGCGGGTCCACGACGACGGCGCGGCCCCCTGCAACGGCGTGAAGTACCACAGGAAGGAGAGGGTGGGCGCGACGACGCCGGCGATCAGGTCGGCCCCCGACCCGCCGCTCCCGCCGAACCCCGCGCCGCTGACGCGGGCGTGCAGGTCGATCCACGCCCGGTAGTCGTGGCGGGCGGCGCAGGCGAAGTCGCCGCTGACCGCCGCCGACCCGCCCGGCGCCGGGTTGCTGAACAGCAGCTTGTTCTCCCCCACGTTGAACCCCGAGTCCCGCGCGATGACGAACTCCGGCCCGGTGACGACGGTGCCCGCCGTGAGGTCCTCCAGGCTGATGGCGAGGGTCACCGACAGCTCGGAGGAGTTCCACGACCTCTCGACGTGGAAGCGGGAGTCGGGGTCCAGCCGGAACGTCGCCCCGACCTGGGCCACCGAGGGCCCGTCGATGCGCCCGTTCTCGTTGCGCGGGACGCCGATCGACGCGCCCAGCGAGGTGATCTGGTCCGCGGTGGAAGGCGCGCCGCGGTTGGTCGCCATCCGCAGCGCCAGATGGCCGGTGGCCAGGTCGTGCACGGCGGGGGCGACGGTGGGGGCGCCCAGGACCGCGCCGCCGGCCTCCCACGTCCAGCCGACCCTTGCGAAAAACGTCATGGTCCGTCCTCCTTGTGTCGGCTGTGGTCAGCGGGGTGGTCCGGCGGGGATCCGCAGGGCCGTCTGGCCGGCCAGGCTCTGCCTGGTCAGCTCGGCGCTGCGCCGGAGGCTGTCGCCGTTGGCGCGCAGTTGCTCGGTGCGCAACCGCCAGTCCCGGTCCCGCGCCTCCGAGCCGTCCGCCCCCTGCCCCTGCGTCTGCGTCCGCGCTTCTCCGGCCGGCGTCGCCGCGGCCCGCCCGGACGGCAGGACCATCGCCGCCGTCGTGGCCACCGCGGCCGCCCCCGTCAGCCGCAGCAGCCCTCTCCTGCCTACGGACGGCTCCCGGTCGCCGTTCTGCTCGTCGTGCATCGCCCACCTCCATGCCGTGGTCTTCCTGCACCACGATGGTGGCCGCGCCGCGGGTCCCCTGTCGTGAGCACGCACGTGCTCAGCCGCGCCCGCCCGTACTCATCGGCGGCCCGCCGGCCGGGACGGCCTCCCGGCCGGCGGCGGCCTCAGGCCAGCCGGTCGGCGAGGAAGCGCAGGGCGCTGTCGATCTCGAAGTCCGGCACGTCCGCGTGCCCGCCGGGGTTGGCGTGCAGGGTCTTCTCGGCCGAGGCCAGGGCGTCGAACAGGGCCAGGGCCTCGGCCCGCGGCACCCGTTCGTCGTCCCACTGCAGCAGGAACCGCACCGGGACGGTGATCCCGGCGGCGGTTTGGGCCGAGGCCGGCGAGGTGCCGCTCAGCCCCAGGACCGCCGCGCCGATCCGCGGCTCGGCGGCCACCAGCGGGATCCCCAGGGCGCAGCCCAGCGACACGCCCCAGTAACCCACCGGCCCCTGGTCGCCGAGCGCGTCCAGGACCGACCGCCACTCCGGCACGATCTGGGCGGCCAGCAGCGTGTGCAGCTCGGCCAGCAGCGGGGTGGGGTCGCCCGCGCCGGCCATGCGCTCCCGCATCGCGGCGATGATCCGCTCGTGTTCGGCGCTTCTGGGCCGGTCGCCGTGGGCCGGCGCGTCGATGGCCGCCGCCGCGAAGCCGCGTTCGGCCGCCAGCCGGTGCGCGCGTCCCACGACGCCCGGGGCCTGCTTGTGCTGCCCGCCGCCGTGCCCGATGAGGACCAGGCCGCGAGGTTCGGCGCCCTGCGGGGTCCACAGGACGCCGGGGACCTCGCCGAGGGCGAAGGATCGTTCGATGACGCCGTCGGCCGACGTCCGGGAGAGAAAACGCATGCGCGTCTTGAGCCTTTCGGGATGCCTCGTGCGGGCGCTCCCTAGGCGATGCGCGTGAGGGAGCCCCGACCTGTCACAACGTTGATCGGTCTCACCCCCTCAGTTCGAATGCGTGGCGAAAACGTACCACACCATCAGATTTCGGCTGCGGTGAAGGAGATCCACACGTCCGGCGGGACGTCCGGGCGGTTCGGGACGGGCCGGCGCTCCTCCGTCCACGCCTCGCCGGCGAACTCGGTCGCGACGCGCCGCCAGAACGCCACGCCCGCCGCGTTGGCGTCCTGGAAGGCGATCCGCCACGGCCCCGGATGCCGGGAGATCACGTCCCGGACGACCCGCAGCCCGATCCCGGACCGGCGGGCGCCGCGGACCACGAAGAAGCTGTTCAGCACCCGGACCGGACCGGCCGCCGCACGCACGAACGCGAACCCGACCGGCCGGTCTACGCTGGTGAACAGGTAGGCCGTCCAGTCGTCGTCATCGAGGGCGGTGCGCAGGCGGTCGCCGTGGTAGGTGCCGTCGGGGTTGGGGAGCCCGCCCTGGAAGTCCGCCATGTCGTGGCGGAACATGAGCCAGAGGCGTTCGACGGTGGGATGGTCCGCGGCCTCGACGGGCCGCACAATTACCGGAGAAATGCTCATACAAGCACTCTCGGCCAGATGCAACATCCGGCCGGAAGGTACAAACTACCAGAAGACGATCACCACAGGGGACCCGCGGGCGTCAGCCGCGCAGCAGGTCGAGGATGTGCGGCCAGGCGTCGGCTCCGAGCCCGGCGTCGGCGACCGGGTCGCCCCCGTAGAGGAAGTCCGGCGACCCGGGGGCGGGCCCCTCCCCCGGCAGGCGCGGACGATGACCGGCCTCGGCCCGGCTGACCACCCGCACCGGGCGGCCGGCGGCACGACGCCGGGCGGCCAGCCGCCGGGCGAACGGCAGGGACGGCCACATGGCGTCATCCCCGCCCGCCACCAGCAGCACGTCGGCCGCCGCCGCCTCGATCGGGATCTCCGCGGCCGGCAACAGATCGGCGAACGTGCGCTGGCTGAGCTCGTACAGCTCGCGCAGGGCCAGCGGACCGTGCTCGGGCTCGGCCTCGGCCCAGTCGTCGTCGTACGGGACGAACGGCAGCGGCCGCCCCTCCCACGTCCAGGACGACCGGTAGGGACGTCTCTCCCCGTCCGGCCCCGGCCCGACGTTGCCCCACACGAGCGAGGTCGGCGACAGCGCCACCACCCCGCCGATCCGCCGATCCCGGACGGCGGTCAGCAGCGCGGCCTCGGCCCCCTTCGACATGCCCAGCACGCAGACCCGCCGGACGCCGGTGGACTCCAGCAGATCGACGGCCGACACGAACGTCTCCAGCGGGATCTCACAGATGCCCGGCGGCTGCCCCGGCCCGCCGAACCAGCGGATCGACAGCGCGGTCACCCCCTCCGCGGCCAGCAGGCGGGCCCTGTCCCGTTCGATCCGCCCGCTCGACCCCGCCAGCACGAGCACGCCCGTGCGGACGGCCGGGCCCGGTGTGACCAGGACGCCTTCCCACGGGCGGCTCAGTTCGCGCTCGTCCATCACCGTCACCCCTCGGCCCTCGGCGGAACGGCATTCTACTGAGACGGCGCACCCACCGAAATGGTGCATCATGGCCGCAACACCCCATGACGAGCGGAGAACACCATGTCCTTCCAGGCTTACCTGGACAACATCGAAGGCAAGACCGGACTGACCCCCCGTGAGTTCATCGCCCTGGCCGAGGAACGCGGCTTCGACGCCCCGTCCACCAAGGCCGGGACGATCATCGACTGGCTCAAACAGGACTACGACCTCGGACGCGGCCACGCCATGGCCCTCGTCCACGTGATCAAGAAGGGTCCGCGGATCGACGCCAAGCACGTCGGCGCCACCGGTTCCCACCGCGACGAGTCCGACGTCCTCTGGCTGGACGGCAAGGACAACCGCCCGGAGCCTGCCTGACCCGCGCGGCGGGGGCGAACCCCCGCCGGGCGGCTTTACGTTGTAGATCTGTAAGGGTCAGAAGTCGGCGTCGAAGCTGACCGAGCCGGTCACCCCCACCTGGTACGCCGACACCCGCCGCTCGAAGAAGTTCGACAACTCCTGCACGTCCTGCAGCTCCATGAACGCGAACGGGTTCTTCGACCCGTACAGCGGCTCGATGCCGAGCTGGGCCAGCCGCCGGTCGGCCACGTGCTCCAGGTACGAGCGCATGTCCGCGGACGACATGCCCGGCACGCCCTGCCCGAGCAGGTCCTCGGCGAACTGCGCCTCGCAGTCGACCGCCTCGGCCAGCATCTCCCTGACCTGGCTCGCCATCTCCTCGTCGAAGAGGTCCGGCTCCTCCTGCCGGACGACGTCCACCACGTCGAAGGCGAAGGCCATGTGCATGGACTCGTCGCGGAAGACCCAGTTGGTGCCCGAGGCCAGCCCGTTCAGCAGGCCGCGCGAGCGCAGGAAGTAGACGTAGGCGAACGCGCCGTAGAAGAACAGGCCCTCGATGCAGGCGGCGAAGCAGATCAGGTTGAGCAGGAACGCCCGCCGGTCCTCGCGGGTCTCCAGCCGCTGGAGGCTGCCGATGGAGTCGATCCAGCGGAAGCAGAACTCGGCCTTGCGCCGGATGGAGGGGATGTTCTCCACCGCCGCGAACGCCGCGAACCGCTCCTCCTCGTCCGGCACGTAGGTGTCCAGCAGGTTCAGGTAGAACTGGACGTGCACCGCCTCCTCGAACAGCTGCCTGCTCAGGTACAGGCGCGCCTCGGGGGCGTTGACGTGCTGGTAGAGGTTGAGCACCAGGTTGTTGGCCACGATCGTGTCGCCGGTGGCGAAGAAGGCGACCAGACGGCTGACCAGGTGGCGCTCGGCCGCCGACAGCTTGGGCAGGTCGTTCAGGTCGGAGTGCAGGTCCACCTCCTCGACCGTCCAGGTGTTCTTGATCGCGTCGCGGTAGCGGTCGAAGAACAGGGGGTAGCGCATGGGCCGCAGGGTCAGGCTCATGCCCGGGTCGAGCAACATCGGATTCTCCTCGGGGGTCACTGGCAGGCTTCGCACGACTCGGGGTTCTCCAGGGAGCACACCAGGGCCTCCTCGGACTTGTTCGCGAGGGGCGCGGGGGGCGCGAGGGGCACGGTGGCCTGCTGGATGCGGGTGGCCGGGCGCGAGCGCAGGTAGTAGGTGGTCTTCAGGCCGGACTTCCAGGCGTACAGGTACATCGAGGAGAGCTTGTCGATCGTCGGCGCGCTCATGAACAGGTTGAGCGACTGGCTCTGGTCGATGAACGGCGAGCGCGCGGCGGCCATGTCGATCAGCGCCCGCTGCGGCAGCTCCCAGGCGGTGCGGAACAGCCGGCGCACGTCCTCCGGCAGCTCGGCGATGCCCTGCACCGAGCCCTCGGCCTGCTTGATGGCCGCCCGGACGCGGTCGTTCCACAGGCCGCGCGACTTCAGCTCGGCCACCAGCGCGTTGTTGATCTGCAGGAACTCCCCGCTCAGCGTCTCGCGCTTGAACAGGTTGGACACCTGCGGCTCGATGCACTCGTAGCAGCCGACGATCGAGGCGATGGTGGCGGTCGGCGCGATCGCGATCAGCAGCGAGTTGCGCAGGCCGTGGGCGGCGATGCGCTCGCGCACCGCGTCCCAGCGCCCGGCCTGGGTGCCGCTCTGACCCCACAGGTCGTGCTGGAGCCGGCCGCGGGCCGCCCACGTCTGGTCGTAGGCGGGGTGGGCGCCGAAGCGCTCGGCCAGGCCGGCGGAGGTCTCCAGCGCCGACAGGTAGATCTCCTCGGCGATCCGGGTGGACAGCTCCTTGGCCTCGGCCGAGTCGAACGGCAGGCGCAGGGCGAAGAAGACGTCCTGCAGGCCCATCACGCCGAGGCCGACCGGGCGCCAGCGCGGGTTGCTGGCCGCGGCCTGCTCGCTCGGGTAGTAGTTGATGTCGATCACCCGGTCGAGGAAGGTGACCGCGGTGCGGACGGTGGCGCGCAGCCGCTCCCAGTCGATGCCGCAGTCGATGTCGCCGCCGGGGCCCGTGCCCGCCAGGTGGGCGGCGAGGTTGACCGAGCCCAGGTTGCAGACCGCGGTCTCGGCGTCGCTGGACACCTCGACGATCTCGGTGCACAGGTTGGACAGGTGCACGACGTTGCCGGGCTCGGCCGCCTGGTTGCACAGGCGGTTGGCGGCGTCCTTGAAGGTCATCCAGCCGTTGCCGGTCTGGGCCAGGGTGCGCATCATCTTGGCGTACAGGTCGCGGGCCTTGACCTGCCGGACGTACCGGCCGTCGCGCTCGGCGGCGCGGTAGGCCTCCTCGAACGCCTCGCCCCACAGGTCGGGCAGCTCGGGGACCTCGTCGGGGTCGAACAGCGACCAGGTGCCGTCGGCCTCGACCCGGCGCATGAACTCGTCGGGGATCCAGTTGGCCAGGTTGAGGTTGTGGGTGCGGCGGGCGTCCTCGCCGGTGTTGTCGCGCAGTTCCAGGAACTCCTCGACGTCCGGGTGCCAGGGCTCCAGGTAGACGCAGGCCGCGCCCTTGCGCCGGCCGCCCTGGTTGACGGCGGCCACGGACGCGTCGAGCGTGCGCAGCCACGGGACGATGCCGTTGGAGTGCCCGTTCGTGCCGCGGATCAGCGCGCCCCGGGAGCGCACCCGCGACCAGGAGATGCCGATCCCGCCGGCGAACTTCGACAGCTGCGCCACCTGGGCGTAACGGTCGTAGATGGAGCCGATCTCGTCACGGGGCGAGTCGACCAGATAGCAGGAGGACATCTGGGTGTGCCGGGTGCCGGAGTTGAACAGCGTCGGCGAGCTGGGCAGATAGGCCAGCGACGACATGAGCCGGTAGAAGCCGACCGCCTCGGCGGGCGTCTCGGCCAGCCCGCAGGCCACGCGCAGCAGCCAGTACTGCGGCGTCTCCACCACCAGCCGGGTGGACGGGTGGCGCAGCAGGTAACGGTCATAGACCGTGCGCAGCCCGAAGTACTCGAACCGCAGGTCGGCGGTGACGTCGATGGCGTCGTCGAGCTTGCGGGCGTTGGCGTTGACGAACTCGGCGGTCTCGTCGCCGATGAGCCCCTCGGCGTGGCCCAGCCGGATCGCCTGGCTGAAGGAGGCCACGCCCTGCCCGCGGACCTCCTTGTCGATGTAGCCCGACAGCAGCCGCGCGGCCAGGCGCGAGTACTGCGGCTCCTCGCCGATCATCTCGGCGGCCGTCTGGATGGACAGCCGGTCCAGCTCGGCGGTGGTGGCCCCGTCGTAGAGGCCGCTGATCGTCTTGGTGGCCACCCGCATCGGGTCGATGTCCGTCAGATCGGTCGCCCAGTGCTCCACCGCACGTACGATCTTGTTGACGTCGACCGGCTCCGCGGTGCCGTTGCGCTTGCGCACCTGCATCTGGACGCGCCGCGGCGCGGACCTGTCGGCGTCCGCCCGCGCCGTCCCGGCCAGGTCCGTCATCGGGTCCCCTGTGACCGTCACTGCGCTCTCCCCTCGTGAACTCGGTCAGTGGCCGAGAACGCGCGCAGGAGGCGGACGGCGAGGCGCCACAGCCCTCTCGCCGGTGCCGTCCACCGTCCCGCGCGGCCTCGGACCAGCCGCGCGCGCATGATCGCGCGCGGCGCGCCGGCAGGTCTTCGGACTCATGGGCATGCTGTCGCTGCCTACTGGCCGTCGCTTCCCGGGCCTTCGGCCCAGTGCGTCTGACGGCGGTCGTTCCCACTCACCGCTGCGGGGCAGTCCCGGATTCCCACCGGGTTCCCTCTTGCCTCGGCCGCCCTGGCGGGGCGACCGAACCGGCTGCGGGAGACACCATATATAGGGCGGATCAAAAAGTCACACCCAACATCTCGTGTTGCGAAGAACCCCCGCTCCGATCCGGCCACCCGCCGCGGAGCCGCTCCTCGCGGGCCTCACGGGCGGACCGACATGTGATCGACGTCATAGACCGGCCCTGCCTAGTTTTCGCTACCTTAGGTATCGATACTTCAAGTAGCGAAAACCTGAGGAGACCACCATGAGCGAGACCTCCACCGGCCGCCGTCCGGTCACGCCGGACTGGGACACCGTCACCCCCGCCGAACTGGCCGCCTACGTCGAGGCGGAGAACCGGCTGCGCGCCTCCGTCGAGGCACAGGCGATCACCGGCCGGCCGGATCCCGGCGCCGCCGTCGACTGGCGGACGGTGGCGCTGCCCGGCCGCGACATCCGCGTCCGGGTCCACCGGCCCCGAGCGGCCGAGCCGGGGGACGTCCTGCCGCTCGTGCTGCACGTGCACGGAGGCGGCTTCGTCGGCACGGCGCCGCAGAGCGACTGGGTCAACAGCCACCTCGCCGCCCACCTGCCCGCCGTCGTCGTCTCGGTGGACCACCGCCTGCTCGACTGGCACACGCCGCTGGCCGCCGCCGCCGACGACGGCTGGGACGTGCTCCGACACGTGCTGGAGCACGCCGCGCAGTGGGGCGTCGACCCGGCGCGGGCCGTCCTGTTCGGCGAGAGCTGCGGCGGCCTGATCTGCGCCCTGGCGGCGATCAGGGCCCGCGACGCCGGTCTGCCCCTGAAGGCCCAGGTGCTGGTCAACCCCGCCGTGGAGGTGGCCGGGACGATGTTCGACCACCCGTCGACGACCCAGTACGCCGACACCCCGACGCTCAGCGTGCCGGTGCTGCGGCTGTTCCACCGGCTCGCCGTGCCCGAGGGGACGGACGCCCGCGCACTCTCCCCGCTGCACGCCGGCGACCTGGGCGGACTGGCCCCGGCGCTCGTGGCGGTGCCGACCCACGACCCGATCGCCGACCACGGCCGCCGCTACGCCGAGGCGCTGCAGGCCGCCGGCACCCCCGCCCGCCTGGCCGAGTACCCCGAGGCCGGGCACGCCTTCCTCAGCATGCCGGTGCTGGCCCCCCAGGCCGAGGACGCGCGGGCGGACATCCTGAGCTTCCTCCGCGACGCCCTCACCGCGTAACCCGCGACCGGAGCGGCCAGGCGAGGACGGGCCGGCCCCTCGCGCGGCACCGGGTTCTGCTTCATGATTCGGGGTGTCACCCCGCGGCCACGCCGGCGGAGCTCTACGCGACCGTGCTGTCCGCCTGCTGGCATCACCAGCGTTACGAGCTCCTGGACGTCGAGATCGGGCTCGCCCTGCCCGGGACCTACGGCGACGACGACGTCGAGGAGATCGTCGGGATGGCCTTCGGGAACGTCGACCCGTACGACAAGGCGGCGGCCTGGGGGTGAGCCGCCGCCGGCGCGGTCAGCGCCCGGCGTCCCGGGCGACGATGCCGTGCGCCAGCCGGGCCAGGGCGGCGGTGATCTGCTCGGGGGTGAGCCCGCGCCTGCGCTGCTCGGCGTAGACGTCGGGACCCAGCGGGGCGAGGAGGATGTCGGCCAGCGCCTCGGTCTCCGGGACGCCCGCCTCGGCCAGCAGCACCCGCACGTGCGCCCGCCAGAACCCGTAGGCGCCGGTGGCGTAGCGCAACGCGCCCTGCTCGGCGCCCAGGACGAGCGAGATGTGCTCGTCCAGCAGGTCGACCATCGCGGCGTAGAAGGCGGCGAGCCGGTCGGCGGGGGGCGCGCCGGGGCCGAGCGGCGGGTCGCCGCGCAGCAGGCGTTCCTGCAGCTCGCGCTCGTGCTCGTCCAGCAGGGCCTGCGCGATCGAGACGGTGTCGGGATAGCGGCGGTAGAGCGTGCCCCGCCCGACGCCGGCGGCCTTGGCGATGTCGTCCATGGTCACGCCGCGCGGGTCGCGGGTGGCGAACAGCTCGGCCGCGGCGGCGAGCACCTTGGCGCGGTTGCGGGCGGCGTCGGCGCGCTCACGCGGGCGGCCCGCCTCCGCCACGGGACGCCCGGTCAGCAACTCGGTACGGGACTCCATGGCGGCGACTCTAACCCACCCCGACATAAGTGGACAACGTGCCCGCTTAGTTGCTACGGTCACCTCGACCGCAAAACGGACGTCATGTCCACTTATTTCGAGGAGCCCCTCCCATGACCGTTCTGCTGCACCTGGACGCCAGCGCCCGACGCCGTTCGATCAGCCGCGAGCTCGGCGACGCCTTCGCCGAGGCGTGGCGGTCCGCCCACCCCGAGGGCACCTACGTCCACCGCGACCTGGCCGCCGAGCCGGTGCCGCACATCGGGGAGGCCTGGACCGAGCTGTGCGACTACGTCATGGCCAACCAGATCACCGACATCTCCCGCTACCACGAGGCCGCCCGCACCCCGGAGCAGGCGGCCGCGTGGGCGATCGTCGAGCCGCTGCTGTCGCAGCTGGTGGCCGCGGACGTGGTGCTGATCGCCACCCCGATGTACAACTACTCGATCCCGTCGGCGCTCAAGGCCTGGCTCGACCAGGTGACCTTCCCCAAGATGTCCCTGGCCGGGCGGCGTTTCGTGGTCACCACCGCGCGCGGCGGGGCCTACTCGCCCGGCGCCCCCAAGGCCAGGTTCGACTACCAGGAGCGCTACCTGCGTGACTTCTTCGCCGGCCACTTCGCCGTCGAGGACACCACCGTCGTCGCCGCCGAGCTGGCCAACTCCCGCGTCGACCCCGGCCTCTTCCACCTGCGCGCCCAGCACGACGAGCTGTACGCCGCCGCGCTGCGCGGCGCCCGCGACCTGGGGAAGGAGTTCTGACGATGAACTGGCTCATCCTCGGGCTGGCCGGGCTGGTCGAGATCGCCTGGGCGCAGAGCATCAAGCCCACCCAGGGCTTCACCAGGCCGCTGCCCACGCTGATCTGCTTCGTCCTCATGGTGGCCGCGGTCTGGCTGCTGTCGTACTCGATGAAGACCCTGCCGGTCGGCACCGCGTACGCGGTCTTCACCGGCATCGGGGCGGTCGGCGCGATCGCCCTGGGCGTCGTCGTGCACAAGGACCCGATGTCGATCGGCCGGATGGCGGCGCTGGCGCTGATCGTCGGCGGCATCGTGCTGGCCCGCCTCACCAGCCCGGAGTGACCCCTCCCCGTCCGGACGGACGGCCGGGCTCAGCTCGGGCCGAACCAGCGGGCGAGGGCGGCCCTGAGGCCGTCGGGGCCCGCGCCCGCCCAGGCGACGTAGCCGTCGGGCCGGACGAGCAGCGCCGGGGCGGTGGCGGCGGTGGCGGTGGCGGCCACGTGGCGCACCCGGCCGAGCCAGGGCGCGGCGGCGGCGGCCAGGGCGTCGCCGCCGGTCAGGTCCAGGAGCAGGGGGCGGGCGTCGCGCATCAGCTCGGCCAGGCGCCGCGGCCGCCCGTCGCCGGTGGTCAGCGTCAGGGACGGCGCGAACCAGCCGGTGGGCCCGGCGGGCCGCTCCTCCCCCATGTCGTGGCGGACGTCGCCGCCCGCCATCAGCTCGGCGATCATGCGCAGGTTCTCCGTACGGCCCAGGAGCTCGGCGAACAGCCGTCGTAGCGCGGTGACCTCGGCGCCGGGCGCCAGCAGGGCGGTCGCGGCCAGGGTCTGGGTGACCACGCGTCCCGCGCACGCGCGGCGCTCGCTCTCGTAGCTGTCCAGGAGCCCTTCCGGGGCCTGCCCCCGG
The DNA here is from genome assembly GCF_040649795.1 of Nonomuraea sp. NPDC048881. NCBI lineage: Bacteria > Bacillati > Actinomycetota > Actinomycetes > Streptosporangiales > Streptosporangiaceae > Nonomuraea > Nonomuraea sp. NPDC048881. The sequence goes on along the minus strand of NZ_JBEZGC010000025.1, from coordinate 68,059 downwards.
AGCGTGGCGGCGAGCTTCCAGGCCAGGTTGGCGGCGTCCTGGAGCGCCAGGTTCAGGGTGGGCCCGTGGCTCACCTGGGCGGCGTCGCCGGCGATGAAGACGCGTCCGGCGCGGTAGCGGTCGGCGAGCCGGGTGTTGCGCCCGCACAGCCGGCGCAGCATGACCGGCGCTCCCTCGGGCGGCGGGCTCAGCGGCAGGCGCACCCCGAGGACGCGTTCGACGCTCTTCTCCATCTCGGCCAGCGTCATCGGTGCGCCCGGCCCCGGGAAGCCGCCCGCCGGACGCTCCTCCCACTCGGCGGTGTTGATCAGCGGCCGCCGCGGGTCGTGGGCCAGGAGGGTGAAGACGCCGCGATCGGTGCGGTGGAAGTGGGCGGGGATCTCGCCGAGCCCCTCGATCAGGACGCGCCCGCCGGGCAGGATCCGGACGTGCTCGCTCGGGCCGATGAGGGCCGAGCGGTCCACGACGTGGTCGTCGCTGACGCCGGGGAAGCCGATGCCCGCCGCCTTCCTGACCATGCTGTGGCCGCCGTCGCAGCCGACCAGGTAGCGGGCGGTGAGGGTGGTTTCGGCGCCGCCGGGGCCGCGGGTCACGACCTCGACCCGGTCGGCGTCCTGGCCGAAGGAGATCACCTCCTGGCCGCGCCGCACCTCCGCGCCCAGTTCGGCCGCGCGCGCGGCGAGCACCCGTTCGAGGTCGCGCTGGTCGCAGGGCAGGAGGTACATCGGGTTGGCCTCGCCGAGCGTGTGCAGCGGCAACGGCATCCCGCCGAAGAAGTGGCCCGGCGCCGGCGCCGGGACGCCCCGGCCGCCGCAGCGTTCGAACAGGCCGCGGTGGTCCAGCAGCCGGACGACCTGCCCGGCCAGGCCGTGGGCCTTGTCCGACAGGTCGGGCTCCGGCCGTCGTTCCAGCACCAGCGGCCGCACGCCGGCCAGGCGCAGCTCGCAGGCGAGGAAGAGGCCGGCGGGCCCGGCGCCGACGACGATGACGTCGAACATCATGGACGGTCCTTTGGGTACAGGGCTGTATCTAATTCCGGCCACCGTAGGGCGCGGGGATAAGATACGCAAGTGAATCTCAAGCACCCTGCCCCCGGCGGCGCGTCCCGCCGTCGCGGCCCCGCGCTGGAGGAGGCGATCCTCGACGCCGCCTGGCAGGTGCTGGTCGAGCACGGCTACCACGGCTTCACCTTCGAGGCCGTCGCCGCCCGCGCCGGCACCAGCCGCCCGGTGCTCTACCGGCGCTGGCCCCGGCGCGACGACCTGCTGCTGGCCACCCTCGCCAAGTTCTGGCGGCTGATCGACGTGCCCGACACCGGCAGCCTGCGCGAGGACGCCGTCGGGTTCCTGCGCAACGCCGGCGACGACCGCGCGGGCATGCTGACGCTGATGAGCGTGCAGCTCGCCGACTACTTCCGGGAGGCCGGCACCAGCCTCACCGAGCTGCGCGACACCCTGCTGCCGCCCGGCCGGGCGACCGCGTTCGAGACCATCGTGGGCCGGGCGGTCGAGCGCGGCGAGCTGCCCGACGTGCCGCGTTCGTCCAGGGTGGTGAACCTGCCGCTGGACCTGCTCCGGCACGACATGCTCGTCACGATGCGCCGGGTGCCGGAGGAGTCGATCGCCGAGATCGTGGACGAGGTGTGGCTGCCCCTGCTGGGCGCACCCCCCGGCTGACCGGCGGCCACCAGGGGACGGCCTCCCCGTGGCGGCGAGCGGGTCAGCTCCCGTAGTAGTCGCGGATCTCCCAGAACCTGGACGGGTGCCCGTCACAGGTGTACTGGACGGCCTCCAGGTTGTTGGCGGTGCTGACCCCGCCGGCGATGGTCAGGCATTTGGCGGTCTGCACGTTGCGGAACTCGACGTACTGGCCGACGCGGTTGCCGAGCGCCCAGTAGCGCGAGGGGTGGGTGTCGCAGGTGTACTGGAGGGCGACGACGTTGTTCTCGGTGCTGACGCCGCCGGCGATGGTCAGGCACTTGCCGGTCTGGCGGTTCCTGACCTGCAGGGCCGCGCTGGAGTAGCCCCACACGTCCCAGCGGCGGGAGGGGTGGCTGTCGCAGTCGTACTGGACGGCGTGCACGTTGTTCTCCGTGCTGACGCCCCCGGCGATGGTCAGGCACTTGCCGGTCTGCCGGTTGACGAGCTGGACGTTGGAGGCGGCCCAGACGGACGAGGCCGACGCGGGCGCCGGGGCGGCGGTGAGGGCGAGGACGAGCAGCGGGGCGGCGACGGCCGCCGGGCGAAGGAGGTGTCTCTTCATGCGGCCAAGCCTGCGGCCGCGGGGCTCGTACGGCCTGAGTAGCGCGTACTCAATGTGCGCCGGCGGGGTTGTGCGCCTGGACGATCATGAATGAGGATCGTGCACATGACAACACAACGGATTCAAGGAAGGGTCTTCGGCGAGGTCGCCGACGAGTACGACAGGGTCCGGCCCGGCTACCCGGCCGAGCTGGCCGCGGACGTGCTGGCCTACGCCGGAGGGCCCGCGCTGGAGGTGGGCGCGGGCACGGGGAAGGCGACGGAGCTGTTCGCGGCGACCGGCGTCGAGGTCGTGGCCACCGAGCCGGATCCGGCCATGGCCGCCGTGCTGGCCCGGCGGACCGCCGACCGGCCGAACGTGACGGTCACCGTCTCGGCGTTCGAGGAGTACGTCCCGCAGCGGGCGTTCGGCCTGCTGTACTGCGCCCAGGCGTGGCACTGGGTCGACAAGGAGGTGCGCTGGCAGCGGGCCGCCGCGGCGCTGGCCCCGGGCGGCGGGCTCGCCCTGTTCTGGAACGTCGACTGGCCCGCCGACGACGGGGTGACCGCGCGGCTGCTGGCCGCGCACGAGCGGTTCGCCCCGCACATCAGGCCCAACACCGGCCCGATCGGCAGGCCCATCGGCGAGGAGGCCGGGGCCCGCGAGTGGGCCCGGGAGATGGGGCTGCCGCCCGAGTTCGGCGACCTCGGCACCCGCCTCTACCGGTCGGGACGCACGGTCTCGGCCGCCGACTACGTCGCCCTGCTGTCCACCCAGTCGTCCTACCGCATCCTGGCCGAGGACGTGCGCGAGAACCTGTTCGGCACGCTCCTCGACACGCTCGGCGAGCAGGTCGCCCTGAACGTCGAGACGGCCCTCTACCTGGCCCGCCACCTCCCCTGACCGGCGGCACGGCACGGACGGGCGCACCCCGTCACGGCTGGGCCCTGCCGGTCGCCCACGCCCATCCCGCGATCATCACGCGGTTCCTCGCGCCGATCTTGCGCTGGACCGCGGCGACATGGTTCTTCACCGTCCCCGGGGACAGGAAGAGCTCGGCGGCGATCTCCGCGTTGGTCCGCCCCCGAGCCACCAGGGCCACGATCTCGTCCTCCCGCTCGGTCAGCACCACGTCCGAGACCTCCCGTTCCGGGCCGCTGCCGCGCAGCAGCCGGACGGTGAGCTGGGGGCTGATGAGCATGTCGCCGTTCACCGCCGCCCGGACGGCCTCCACGAGCAGCGCGGGCCCCGAACGTTTCAGCACGAACCCGGCCGCGCCGTGCTTGAGCGCCGCCTGGACGTACTCCTCCAGCCCGAACGTGGTGACGACCACCACGTGGATGCCGGTGCCGGCCAGGGCGCGGGTCACCTCGATGCCGTCGGCGCCGGGCATGCGGATGTCGGCGAGGACCACGTCCGGCCGGACGGCGAGGGCGGTGTCGATCGCGGTGCGGCCGTCGGCCGCCTCGGCCACCACGCTCAGGTCGGGCTGGGCGTCCAGGATCAGGCGGAAGGCGTCGCGGATGCCCTCCTGGTCGTCGGCGACGAGGATGCGGATGCTCACCCGGGAGATTGTCGCAGCGGCAGCCGCGCCGCCAGCGACCACCCGTCCGGCACGGCCCCCGCGACCAGCTCGCCCCCTTGTTCGGCGACGAGCGCGGCCAGGCCGGGCAGGCCCGAGCCACCGCGCCGGCGGCCCGCCACGCCGGACGTCCCGTCGTTGGTCAGGGTGATCTCCAGGACGTCGCCCGGCGTCGTGACGGACAGCTCGACGCGGCCGGCCCGCGGCGCGTGCCGCCGGATGTTGGTCAGCCCTTCGATCACGATCCGGTAGGCCAGCGCCGCCGTCTCCGCCGGGACGGCCGCCGCGCGGTCGATCCGCACGCCGACGTGCGCGGATCCGGCGGCGGAGAAGCGCGCGGCGGCCTCGGCGACGCCGTCCAGGTCGCCGGACGGGCCGAGGGGCCGGTCGTGGTGGAGCATGTCGAGCGTGCGGTCGAGCGTGGACAGGGCCCGTTGACCGGCCGCCTCGACGCGTCGCAGGGCCCGCAGCGGATCGCCCGCGACGGCGCCCGCCTGGGCGTGCGCGACCATCTCGCCGATGTCGTGGGCGAGGAAGTCGTGCAGGTCGCCGGCCAGCCGCAGCCGCAGGACGGTGCGGGTGTCGGCCACCGCGCGCCGCTGCCGGACGTCGAGCAGGCGCAGGTAGGCGCCCACGGCGGCGCCCGCCAGCACGCCCGCCCCCCAGAACGCGCACGCCCCCACCGCCTCCAGCGCGGAGGCCGGCGTGAAGACCCGCGGCAGCCAGGTGGCCGCGGCGAGCCCCGCCAGCAGCGCCGCGGGCACGGCCCGGCGGACCGGCGCGTACCGGACGACCAGCCCGGCCGCGACCGTCAGCGCCGCGCTCTCGGCCATGCCCAGCGCGCCGACGCCCGGCGTGGACGGCCCCCCGGCGGCCCGCCACAGGACCGTGACCGCCAGGGACGCGCCCGCGGCCGGCAGGACCAGCCAGGCGAGCCACCCGGCCCTGCTCCCGGCCCTGCTCCCGGCCCTGCTCCCGGCCCTGCTCCCGGCCCTGCTCCCAGCCAGGAACAACCCGATCGCCGCCACGGCGACGGCGACCGCCGCCGGCAGCGCGGCGGCGACCATCCACAGCACGTTCATCCGGGACACGATATGCGCCCGCGCCGCGCGCCCCCACGTGCCGAACGGCACTGCCGCGGCCCGCGGGAGGTGCCGAACGGCATCTGCCCGCCGTGCGCCCGCGCTGGAAGGCTCGTGGGCATGACGATCTTCGCTTCCGGCCGGTACGGTTACGCGGCGGCGCTGTGGGCGGTCGCCTACGGCCTGCTCGGCGCGGCGTGGGCGCTCGGGGCGCCCGGTTACCCCTGGGGGGCCGACGATCCCGACCCCGACGGGGCGCTGTCGATCCTGGCCGGCACGGCGCCGCCGTTCGGCTGGTGGATCGCGGCGTTCTCGGCCCTGGTGGCCGCGACGGCACTGGCCCTGACCCGCCGCGACGACGCCCACCCGGCGAACGACCCCGGACCGAACGACCCTCCGCCGCTCCTACCCGGACCGCCGCACCACCCCGGGACGAGCCCCCGGGGTGGTGAGCGCCCGGCGAAGGGGGTGTGGGGGCGGGTGCCGGTCCTGCTGGCCTGGCCGATCGCCGTGCTGCTGGTGCTGGTGGTTCCCGACTCGCGGCTGATGATGGGCGTCGCCTACACGCCGTTGCTCCTGGTAGCGCCCCTGTTCGGCTGGGGGCTGGGCGGCGCGACGTTCGCCGACGCCTGGCCGTGGCCGGTGCTCAACCAGCTCGTGTGCGTGCTGGGCGGTCTGCTGCTGGCCGCCGCCGCGCGGGACCACGGGCGCGGGCGCGGGAACTGGTTCACCCCGGCGCGCGGGCGGATCGCGGTGTACGTGGCGGTCGCGGTGCCGCTGGTCTACTGCGCCACCCGGTGGGCCTGGGCGCTGGGCATCCCGCTCGGCGTGAGCACGGAGTTCCTGGCCGCGGGCGAGGACGGGCTGTGGCTGGCGGGGGCGTACCTGGCGACGTTCGGGGCGCTGGGCGGCGTGCTGACCCTCGGGCTGGTCCAGCGGTGGGGCGAGGTGTTCCCGCGGTGGATCCCGGGGCTGCGCGGCCGGCGGGTGCCGCCGCTGCTGGCGGTCGTCCCGGCCGGGTTCGTCTCGATCATCGTCACGGTGGCCGGGCTCACCTACATCCGCTGGACCGTGGCCGGCCGGTTCGCCCTGGAGGAGTGGGGAGCCTGGCTGCCGGAGTGCTTCTGGCCGGTGTGGGGCGCCGCGCTGGCCACCGCCGCCGTCTGCTACCACCGGCGCCGCCGGGCGAGCCCGCATCCCACGGCGGAGGTCAGCCCGCGCTCTGCCGGTCGGGCTCGATGAGCAGGACGACCCGTTCCTCCGCGCGCGAGTAGGGGCCGCCGATGTACTTCGCGGCGATCCGGTCGACGATCTCCCAGCCCGCCTCGCCCTCGACCCACTCCACGACCCTGCCCCGGACGAGCACCGGCCGGAACGGGTCGCCGGGCGGCGTCAGGGAGAGCGCGACCCGCGGGTCGCGCCGCAGGTTGAGCGCCTTGCGGGAGCGCGGGCCGGTGAGGACGGCGACATGGTCGCCGTGCGTGCCGATCCAGACCGGGACGGAATGGGGGGCGCCGTCGGGCAGGACGGTGGCGAGATGGGCGATCGGGGTGCCGTCGAGCACGCCGCGCACGTCGGGGTCGAGTTTCATGGGTTCTCTCCGGGTTCTGGGGTTCCTTGAGGAGACTCTGTAACCGTAGCACCGAGAGTTCCTTAAGGGAACCCCGAGAGGTAGGGTGGGGCCCATGCAGCGCACGAACTTCGCGGAGATGGCCTGCTCCATCGCCCGCACCCTCGACGTGATCGGCGAGCCGTGGTCGCCGCTGATCCTGCGGGACGTGTGGGCCGGAGTACGGCGGTTCGACCAGCTCCAGGCCGATCTCGGCATCTCCCGCAAGGTGCTGACCGAACGGCTCGCCCACCTCGTCGACCACGGCGTCCTCGAACGCCGCCCCTACGACCGGCGGCCGCGCCACGAATACCACCTGACGGCCAAGGGCGCCGAGCTGGTCGACCTGCTCATGGTCATGGCCGGATGGGGTGACCGGTGGCTCGCCGGCCAGGCCGGGCCGCCCGTGCTCTACCGCCACCACGCCTGCGGCGAGATCAGCGCCGTGGAGCTGCGCTGCGCCCACTGCGGCGCGCCGATGCACGCCGGCGACGTCGACCTGCTGCCCGGTCCCGGCGCGGCTGTCGTCCCGGATGAAGTCGATCTGCCGCCCGGCCCCGGCGCGACCGGCAGGCCCGGGTAAATCGGTGGCCGGCGCCACGGACGGCCTGGGAGCCTGAGTCATGCCTCCCACGGAACCGGGCCCGTACCGAGCCGGCGGAACGGCGCTCGTGGTCGCGATCCCCGAAGCGGAGCCGCTGGTCGGCCCCTGGCGCTCCCGGCTGGACGCCGTCGCCGCCGACGGCGTCCCCGCGCACGTGACGATCCTCTACCCGTTCCTCGATCGCTACCGTCTCGACGAGGGGGCGCTCGACCGGCTGATCGGCGCGCATCCCGCCTTCGACGTGCGGTTCACCGGATGCGGCAGGTTCCCCGGGGTGCTCTACCTCTACCTCTCCCCCGACCCCGAGCGGCCGTTCCGGGAGCTGACGGAGGCGGTCGCCGCTGGCACGCGGACCGGATCTTCGCGCTCGGACGGCACTCCTGAGCGCTCGACAGGGTTTCGTCACTCACCGTGTCTTTGCCATTCCTTGGCGTTACGATCAGGGGAGATTCCCGTCCCTGATCGATCACGGAGTGCCGTATGGAGCGAACGGTTCTGGCCGCCGTCACCGAACACCCCGACGCCGACTCGGCGCTCGCCGAGCAGATCCGCCGGGTGTGCGCCGAGATGGGCGAACTCGGCCTCCAGGTGCGCTGGACCCGCCGCACGGCCGACGCCCTGGCGGTGGTCGGGTCCGACGCCTCGCTCACCGCGATCCTGGCGGCCTGGGACGCGCCCGGCGCCGAGGACCTGCTGGCCGCGGTGGCCAAGCGCTTCCGCGGCCTGCCGGTCTTCCTGATCACCCAGGACCAGGAGCTGCCGCTGTGGGTGTACGAGGTCATCCAGGGTTACGTCTTCCCGCTGGAGGACACCCCGCAGTTCATCGCCGGGCGCATCGCGCACGCCGCCGACCAGTACGCCGACCAGATCCTCCCGCCGTTCTTCCGCGCCCTGCTGCACCTGGAGGACCACCACCCCTACTCCTGGCACACCCCGGCGCACGCGGGCGGCGTGGCGTTCCTGAAGTCGCCCGTGGGCCGGGCGTTCTTCGACTTCTACGGCGAGCGGCTGCTGCGCACCGACCTGTCGATCTCCGTCGGGGAGCTGGGCTCGCCGCTCGACCACACCGGCCCGATCGGCGAGGCCGAGCACAACGCGGCCCGCGTCTTCGGCGCCGAGCGCACGTTCTTCGTGGTCAACGGCAACTCCACCGCCAACCGCATCGTCGGGCACCACGCGATCGCCCGCGACGACACCGTCCTGGTCGACCGCAACTGCCACAAGTCGATCCAGCACGCGCTGGCCATCAGCGGCGCGCGGCCGGTCTACCTGGTTCCCGAGCGCAACGGGCTGGGGCTGGCCGGGCCGATCCCGGCCGCCGCGCTGGAGGCGTCCGCCGTCCGGGCGCGGGTGGCCGGCCATCCGCTCGCGGCGGGCGACCCCGCGTACGCGGTCGTCACGAACTCCACCTACGACGGCGTCTGCTACGACGCGGTCCGGGTCGCCGAGCTGCTGGGCGCCACCGTGCCGCGGCTGCACTTCGACGAGGCGTGGTTCGCCTACGGCCGGTTCAACCCGCTCTACTCCCGCCGGTACGCCATGTCGGTCGACGAGCGCACGCTGCCCGGCCCGGGGCGTCCCACCGTGTTCGCCACGCAGTCCACGCACAAGTTGCTGGCCGCGTTGTCGCAGGCGGCGATGTTGCACGTCCGGCCCGCGCCGCGGGCGCCGGTCGACTTCGACGCGTTCAACGAGACGTACCTGATGCACGCCTCGACCTCGCCGCTGTACCCGATGATCGCCTCCCTCGACGTGGCCGCGGCGATGATGGACGGCCCCTCCGGGTCGTTCCTGACCGGCGAGGCGATCGTCGAGGCGGTCCGGTTCCGGCAGGCGATGACCCGGCTGGCCGCCCGCATCCGCGAGGACGGCCGGCGGCCCGGCTGGTTCTTCGGCCTCTGGCAGCCGCCCTCGGTGCTCGACCCGCAGACCGGCCGGGCCGTGCCCTTCGCCGACGCCGACCCGGCGCTGCTGAGCTCGGAGCCGCGCTGCTGGGTGCTGGAGCCCGGCGCCGCCTGGCACGGCTTCGACGGCATGCGCGACGACTACGCCCTGCTCGACCCGGTCAAGGTGACGATCACCTGCCCCGGCGCGGACGCGGCCGAGGGCACGCTGGAGTGGGGCATCCCGGCCAAGGTCGTGGCCGCCTACCTGCAGCGGCGCGGCATCGTGGTGGAGAAGACCGGCGACCACACCCTGCTGGTGCTGTTCTCGATGGGCATCACCAAGGGCAAGTGGGGCACGCTGATCGACGCGCTCACCGACTTCAAGAACGCCTACGACGACGACAGGGCGCTGGCGGACGTGCTGCCCGGGTTCGGGCCGTCCGGCGTGTCGTTGCGGGCGTTCTGCGGCGAGGTGCACGCCAAGCTGCGCGACTCGGGCGTGGGCGCGCTGCTCGACCAGGTCTTCACCGCGCTGCCGGAGCCGGTCTCCACGCCCGCCGACGTCTACCAGGCCATGATCCGCTCCCGTACCGAGCGGGTCCCGCTGGCCCGGCTGGCCGGGCGGGTGGTGGCGGCGACCGTGGTGGTCACCCCGCCCGGGATCCCCATGCTGATGCCGGGCGAGGCGACCGGCGCGGCCGACGGCCCGCTGATGCACTACCTGCGCGCCCTGGAGGACTTCGACCGGACCTTCCCCGACCTGGCCACCGACATCCACGGCGCCCACCGCGACGGCGAGGGCCGCTACTGGGTGGAGGTCCTCCGCGACTGACGGCCCCCGAAGGGCCCCACGTGGCCCCTGGCCGGCTCGGTGGACAGCCGCACGGTCTCCCGTCGATCGACTCGCTCCACCTGGCGGGTGAGCCGTCACGCCGCCAGGCCTCCCTGTCGGCCGGGGTCGTGCCCGGTTCGCGGAGGCGTACCAGGCCCTGCCGTCGGGGGTGGTCCACCGTTCCGTGATCGGCCGCCGCGGCGGGCGCCGGCGTGCCAAGGGCGACACCCGCCGCCTTCCCCCGCTCTCGCGGGCAACCGCCGCCGGCCCCCAGGCGTATAAGGAAGCGTGAAATCGGACAGACAGCCGTGAGCGCCACGGAACACGACTTCGGCGCATTCGTGGCCGCACGCGCCACGAGCCTGCTACGGGTCGCCTACCTCGCCTGCGGCGACGAGGCCGAGGCGGAGGACCTGCTGCAGACCGCGCTGGAGCGCACCTATCGGAACTGGGACCGGGTCCGCCACGACAGCCCCGAGCCGTACGTGCGCCGCGTCATCGTCAACGCCGCCATCAGCAGGGCCCGCCGCCGGGCGATCCTCAGGATCATCCCGATGCACAGCCCGCCGGACACTCCGGACCGGGCGACGGACACCGACCTGCGCCAGGTGCTCATGGACGCGCTGCGCGCCCTGCCGCCCCGGCAGCGCGCGGTGATCGTCCTGCGGTACTGGGAGGACCTCAGCGAGGCGCAGGCCGCCGAAGTGCTCGGTTGCTCGGTCGGCACGGTCAAGAGCCAGGCGTCGAAGGCGACGGCCAAACTCCGTTCGGCCCTCGGACGGGAGACAGTGGAAGGAGTGATCAGGAATGCCCACGCTTGAGGAGGAGCTCCTCCGGCTCATGACGGAGGAGACCGCCCGGCTGCACGCCGCGCCCGACCTGGTGGAACGGGTGGTGCGCGGGTCCCGGCGCAGGCGGGTGAGGGGCCGGATCGCGGCGTTGTCGGCGTCCGTGGCGGTCGTGGCCGCGCCCGTGGCGTACCTGGGCGCGAGCACGACGACCGCGACGGGCAGCCAGGTGGCGATCTCCGTGACGCCGGAGCCGCCCGCCATCGACGACACCCCGCCCCAGCCGTCGGAACCGCCGAGCCTCGGCGACCTGGGCGACGGGATGAAGTTCGGGCACGTCAAGGTGGGATACCTGCCCGAGCGGCTGAAGTGGTCCGGCTGGTCGGTGGACTTCGGCGACAAGTACACGACCGCCTACTTCTACGAGGGCGACGACCCGGGCTCCTACCGGGTGCAGATCTACATGTACGAGGAGGGGGCCGTCCAGGAGCTCGGCGACCGGATCGCGGCCTACCGCGACGAGGGGGACGGCGAGGAGGTGACCGTCGGCGACCGCGGCGGCTACCTGGTCGTCCAGAACGTCGGCGAGGACGGCATGAAGGGCACCCCCACCCTCTTCCTCCGCATGGGCGACAAGCAGTGGGCCGAGATCATGTTCAGCCCGACGTACGCCGAGGAGTTCCGCGACGCCGCGGCCGTGTCCGCCGAGCTGAAGAGGATCGCCGAAGGGCTCACCCCCAACCCGTGACCGCCTCCGCCTCCACCGCGCCCCCGCGGACGTGCGCGGCACCATACCTCGGGGGGTATATTGGCGGTGGAGGTGGAGCGAATGGACATGAACGCGGCCGTCCTGGCCGAGGCGCTCACCCGGCTCAAGCGGGCCCACGGCCAGCTCGGCGGGGTGATCGCCATGATCGAGAACGGCGACGACTGCGAGCGGGTGCTGACCCAGCTCGCGGCGGTGTCCAAGGCCCTGGACCGGGCCGGATTCAAGATCATCTCCACCGGCCTGCAGCAGTGCCAGGCGGCGCGCGAGCGCGGCGAGGAGCCGGCCATCACGCCGGAGCGGCTGGAGAAGCTGTTCCTGGCCCTGTCCTGATGCAGCACTGATCTCCCCGCGGGCAGCCGAAGGCGACGAATGAACTCGTACGCCCGAGCCTGCCCGTCTTTTTACCTGCCGGATACCCCCCAGGGTATCAATGGGTAGGACGGTCCCTGACCCGGAAACCGGCCGGACCGCGACTGCGACGACACGAAGGCGGCGAAGAAGATGAGCACGATCCACATCGAGGTGGTGGAGACCTCTTCCCTGGGCGACCGCAGCTACCTCGCCCACGACGGCCAGGTCGCCCTGGTCGTCGACCCGCAGCGGGACATCGACCGGATCCTCGCCCTGGCCGGACGTCTCGGCGTGCGCATCACCCACGTGGCCGAGACCCACCTGCACAACGACTACGTCTCGGGCGGCCTGGCCCTGGCCCGGGTGACCGGCGCCGCCTACCTGGTCGCCGCCGACGAGACCGTGCGGTTCGACCGCCGGCCGGTCTCCGACGGCGACCAGGTCACGCTGTCCGGCGCCATGAGCGTCCAGGCGGTGGCCACGCCCGGCCACACCTTCCATCACCTGTCGTACATCCTGACCGGCCCGGACGGCCCCGAAGGCGTCTTCACCGGCGGCTCCCTGCTCTTCGGCACCACCGGCCGCACCGACCTGCTCGGCGCCGAGCACGCCCACGACCTGGCCCACCGCCAGCACACCTCGGCGCACCGCCTGGCCGACCTGCTGCCCGACGGCGCCCACGTGTGGCCCACCCACGGCTTCGGCAGCTTCTGCTCGGCGACGCAGGCCGACGCCCCGGCCTCCACGATCGGCCGCGAGCGGCAGGCCAACCCGGCGCTGCGCCTGGAGGCCGACGACTTCGTCGCCCAGACCCTCGCCGGTCTCGACGCCTACCCCGCCTACTACGCCCACATGGGCCCGCGCAACTCCGAGGGCGGCGGCCCGATCGACCTCACCCCCGTACGGACCGCCGACCCCGAGGAGCTCGGGAAGCGGATCGCGGCCGGGGAATGGGTGGTGGACCTGCGCTCCCGCAAGGCGTTCGCCAGCCGCCACCTGACCGGCACGCTCAGCTTCGGCCTGGACGGCCCGATGTCCACCTGGCTCGCCTGGATGGCCCCGTGGGGCACGCCGATCACCCTGCTGGGCGAGGACGCCGCGCAGGTCGCCGCCGCCCAGCGCGAACTGGCCCGCGTCGGCGTCGACCGCCCGGCCGCCGCCGCGACCGGCGACCCCGGCCAGTGGGCCGGCGGCCACGACGACCGGCTGGGCGAGCTGGCGGTGGCCACGTTCGCCGACCTGGCCGCCGTCCGCGCCGGGCGCGCGCCCGGCCACCTGCCCGCTCCGGACGTCGTGCTGGACGTGCGCATGACCAACGAATGGCGGGCCGGCCACGTCGCGGGCGCCACCCACATCCCGCTGCCCGACCTGCCGCACCGCCTGGCCGACGTCCCGGCCGGCACGGTGTGGACGCACTGCGGCTCCGGCTACCGGGCGGCCGCCGCCACCAGCCTGCTCGCCCGCGCCGGACGCCGCATGGTGCACATCGACGACGCCTACGCGGCGGCCGCCGAGGCGGGCCTGACCATCACCGACGACTGACCCGGCGAGCTCGCCGCCGCGCACGTCCCGGGCTCCCGCAACGTGCCGCTCGGCCTGCCGCGCGCACCACACCATCCCGCGCCCGGACGCGCGCCTGTGGTCAGGAGCCGGCGTGGCGGTCGAGGCCGAGGGTGGAGATCAGGTCCTCGTGCAGCTCGAACCAGACGCGGTGACAGGAGTCGACGTCGGTGCGGTCGACCCACGCGCCCTCCCCGTTGCGGGCGCGGGCCAGGGCCGCGGTGAAACGCGTGTCGTACCCGCCGAACCGGGCCAGGACGCCGGTCAGCCGGTCGGCGAGCGGCTGGAGGGCGCGGCCGACGACGGTGAGCTCGTGCAGGATCCGGGCGTCCCAGGCGGGGTCGGAGTGGTCGTTGGCGGCGAGCCGGTCGCGGCCGTCCGGGCGCAACTGCCAGTCGGTGCACGCCTTGAGCAGCAGGGCGTTCAGCGGGAGGAACTCGCGGTGGACGTCGCGGACCTCCTCGGCGCCGCCGGCCTGGTCGAGCTCGGCGGCCAGGCGCCGCTCGTCCTCGGCCCGGCCCGTCTCGGTGAGCGACCAGCCGCCGGTGCCGGCGAACTCGGAGCGGCTCACCCAGCCGCGCGCCTCGGCGTCGAGCAGCTCCTCCTCCGTCTCGGCCACGCCGAGCGCGTACCGGCGGGCGAGCACCGGGGTGTCGGCGAAGCCGGTGACGCGTACGGCGTGCAGCGCCAGCAGGCCGGGCGCGGACTGCCAGGTCATGAGCCGGCCTCCTGACGGGTGGTCAGGCGGGTGTAGTGCTGCTGGCACGCCTGCGGCGAGTTGAACCCCATCGCCTCCGCCATCTGCGCCCAGGTCAGCCCGGCGCTGCGGGCGGTGAACAGCAGGGCGGACTCGATCGCCTCGACCTCGGCGCGCGCGGCGGGCAGCAGGGCCAGCGCGCCCAGGATGTCCTCCGGCTCCAGGCCGGCGTTGCGCCAGACGGCGAACCGCGTCAGGTCGACCGCCGACGGCGGGACGGGCGGGGGTTGCCACGGGCGCGGGTCGAGCAGGTCGGCGCCGAGGGCCATGAGCCGCCGGCGGGCCTCCGTCTCGCGCTGGGCGTGGAGCTGGTCCGCGTTCGGGACGGGGTCGTGGTTGCGTTGCATGCGGGCCATGATTCACAATCGGCGGGACATCGTCAACATTTTGTTGAAGGGCGGGCGGATGATCGTACCCCTTGTGGAGGCCGCGGCCGACACCTGCGGGGGCAAGGGCGGCGCGCTCGGCGCGCTGCTGCGGGCCGGGCTGCCGGTCCCGGACGGCTTCGTGGTGCCGTTCGCCGCCCATCTCACCGCGGTCCGCGGTCTCGACCTCGGGCGGCACACCGCCGGACCGGACGACCTGGCCGCGGCTCGGCGGGCGATCGAGGCACGCACGCTCGACGCCGGGCTGGCCGCGGCGCTGGCTCGGGGGCTCGGCGCGCTCGGCGACCCGCCCGTGGCCGTGCGGTCGTCGGCGGCCGACGAGGACACCGGCCTGAGCTCGGCCGCCGGCCGGTACGAGAGCTTCCTCGCCGTGCGCGGCGCGGGCGGGGTGGCCGAGGCCGTGCGCGCCTGCTGGGCGTCGCTGTTCTCGCCGCGCGCCGCCGCCGGCCGCCGGTCCGGCGAGGGCCCGGCGATGGCCGTGGTCGTCCAGCGCCACCTGGACGCCGAGGCGTCCGGGGTCATGTTCACCCCCGGCGGGCCGGACGAGCCCACCGGGATCGAGGCGTCGTGGGGGCTCGGGCCCAGCGTCGTGGGCGGCACGGTCACCCCCGACTCCTACCGGGTCGCCGCGGACGGATCGGTCGTGCGCGCCGTGGCCGACAAACGCACCCGCCTCGACCGGGAGGGCGCGCGGCTCGTCGTGCGGAACGTGCCCGACGACGTCCGGGGGCGGGCGGCGATCGACGACGCGACCGCCGTGCGGCTGGCCGGGCTGGGCGCGCGGATCGCGGCCCTGCGCGGCGGGCCGCAGGACGTCGAGTGGGCCGTCGCGGGCGGCCGCGTCTGGATCCTGCAGGCCCGCCCGATCACCGCCGCTCCCCCGCCCGGCGGCCCGCCCGCCCCGGCGGCGGACGTGCCAGCCGGGGCGCTCGTCGGGACGCCGGGCAGCCGCGGAGCCGTGACCGGCACCGCGCGGATCGTGCGCGGGCCGCGCGACTTCGCCCGCGTGCTCCCGGGCGACGTGCTCGTCTGCCCCTTCACCGACCCGGCGTGGACGCCGCTGCTGCGCATCGTCGCCGGCGTCGTCACCGAGACCGGCGGCGTGCTCTCGCACGCCGCGATCGTGGCCCGCGAGCACGCCATCCCCGCCGTCCTCGGCGTCCCGGACGTGACCAGCAGGCTCCGGGACGGCGCGCTCGTCACCGTTGACGGCACCGCCGGTACCGTCACCGCCACCTGACCCTGGGAAAGGAGAGGGGAGCGGCCTGCGACACGCCGCTCCCCGACCACCTATGTCGCTACGACGCCTCTATCTGGCCCGCCACGGCGCGGCCGACGCGTTCGGGCAGCTCACCGACGCCGGGCGGCAGCAGGCGGCCCTGCTCGGCGAACGGCTGGCCGCGATGCCGGTCGGCACGGTGTGGCACTCGCCGCTGCCGCGTGCCGCCGAGAGCGCGCGCGAGCTCGCCCTGCGTCTGCCCGGCGTGCCGGTGGCCGCGGCCGACGAGCTCGTCGACCATGTGCCGTACGTGCCCGCTCCCGCCGAGACGCCCGCGTCCTGGGCCGGCTACTTCGACGGCTTCGACCAGGCGGAGGCGTCGGCGGGCCGCGCGCTCGCCGACGCCCTGGTCGCCCGGTTCGCGAAGGTCCCCGACGAGCCCGCGTCCGACGTGCACGAGGTGCTGGTGACGCACGCCGGTCAGATCGCCTGGCTGGTGCGGCACGCGCTGGACGCGCCGCCGCCGCGGTGGCTCGGCCTGAACAGCGCCGACACCGGCCTGACGATCATCGAGTACCGCACCGGCCTGCCGCCCACGATGGTGATGTTCAACGACCTGAGCCACCTCTCGTCCGGCCTGCGCTGGACCGGGTTCCCGCAGGACATGTGGCCGTGAGCGGCGGGGCGGGGGGCGTCAGGAGGTGGCGTCGGGAGGTGACGTCAGGGGATGCCGCGTCAGGAGATGCTGCGTCCTTCCACCGCGTCGAGCACCAGGGGGCTGGGGCCGGGGTCGCCGCGCACGCCGAAGCCGTAGCGGTAACCGGCCCTGACCTCGGGGTCCGACAACGCCGGCAGGTGTTCCAGCGTGGCCGCGGTCACCAGCTCCCAGCCGGAGCCGGTGTCGGCGTACATGGCGGCCCGCTCGCCCACCAGCGACAGCGCGAAGCGGCCGCCGTCGGGGACGGTGACGCCCTGCTTGACGCCGAAGACCGCGATCCCGCCCGGCACCTGCGGGCCGCGCACCTCGAACCCGGCGAACCTGTGGCTGTTGACGTAGAACGCCGCCACGTCCGTGCTGCCGTCCTTGACCAGGCCCGTGTAGACGGTGTCCATGTCGGTGGAGTCGCCCTGGAACCTCCTGATCGTGATCGCCGTGGCGAACGCCGGGTTGCGCGGCGAGATGCCTGACGACATCAGCCCGAACCAGGACGCCGACGGGTGCCCGGCCGACAGCGCGCCGCCCGCGTACGTCACCTGCGGCAGCTCCTTGTCCTCCGGCTGGCCCCGGTGGGCCTGGTAGTCTCCGGCCTGGTCGAAGCCGTCGGCCAGCTCCTGGTTGGCGAAGGCGTCGGGGGCGGGCGGCACGTACGCGGCCCGCGGCGGCAGCCGGAACGTCACCCGGTCCGTGTGCCCCAGGTAGGACGCGCACACGACCGGATACTCCTGGTTCGCGGGCGCGTACGCGGTCAGCGTGGTCTCCGTCGTGCGGCTCGCGCCCGTGCGCAGGCCGGTCACCGGCAGCACGGGCGGATCGACGGCCACGCCGTCGCAGGCGGACAGCGTGACCCGGCCGGCCATCGGCAGCACGTCCCGGTTGGTGACGGTGAAGGTGACCTTGGAGCCGAGCCGGCCGCGCTCGGCGGTGGACGCGCTCACCTCGACGTTGCGCCGGGCGAGGCCGGGCAGCGCCGCCGCGGCCAGGCTCAGCCGGTCGAGGTCGTACGAGCCCGCCCAGTCCGAGCCGGCCGAGCCGCGTACCCAGACCTTGACCCGGGAGATCGCGGCGCGCGGGGCCCAGCGGGACAGGTCCAGCGTGAGCCGGTTCCAGCCGAGCTCGGGGTCGACCGTGCCGGCGCCCTCCGCGACCGCGCCGCCGCGCCCGTAGACGCGGACCTTGGCGGTGAAGACGTTGCCCGGCTTGAAGCCGTCGTCGGCCTCGGGCGGCACCCGGACCGACACCGACAGCGACGGCGTGCGCGAGGCGTCGAGCGGCTTGCCGAACAGCACGTCGGCGCCCTTGTAGGACTTGGCGTACCGCGACCAGCCGGGCAGGTCGCGGTCGAAGGGCACGCGCAGCGCGTGCCCGCCGTCCACGGCCACCCGCTCCACGGCGGCGGCGTTGTCCGAGGGCCGCCAGCCGTCGGCGCCGGTCTCGAAGCCGGAGATCACCCGCTCGGCCACCGGCCTGGCGTCGAGCTGCGTGCCCACCGCGGCGGGCGGCTTCCTGACGGCCAGCTCGGCCGGGTCGAAGCCGGGGATGACGTCCTTCCAGTCGGAGATGCCGATGATCTTCTTGGCGAACTCGGTCACCTCCAGCGACCGGCCGGTGTCGATGGCGGCGAACACCTCGTGCAGGGGCTTGCGCTCCCCGGCGTTGGAGGGCGCGCTGTGCTCCTCGTCCCACGTCCACAGGCCGAGCCGCAGGCCGCCCTCCTGCTTGTGGTCGACGTGCCGGTGCAGGATGAAGGAGTCGATGCCGTCGGCGAAGGCGATCTTGTAGTAGGCGTACGCGTAGGCCGCGGCCTGCAGCTCCAGCTCCTTGGCGGAGTAGTCCTGGGAGTTCAGGCCCTGTTCGGAGAGGATCACCCGTCGCCGTTGCCCGTGGTAGGTCAGGTCGTCCTGGGCGAGGTAGCGCGGCAGCAGCTCGATGTTCTTGAACGTGATCCGCAGGGTGTCGAAACCGTCCGTGGCGGTCTTGTCGTTCCAGAACGCCGGGTTGAACAGGTTCTCCGGGTAGGGGTGGTAGGCGATGTTCCAGTCGAAGTCGCCCTGGCGCTTGGTGAGGGCGTTGAGCCCGTCCACCACGTCGCGGCCCTTGTAGGTGTACTTCGGGTCGTCGTTGGCCGCGCCCGTCCAGAAGTGCGTCAGCGAGGTGTAGACGCGGGCGGCGGCGTCGGCCCTGCGCACGGCCTGCCAGGTCAGCCGCATGGCGCGGGCGTACTGGTCGAGGAAGACGTCACGGTCCTGGCGGCCCATGTTGTACCAGAACTGCTGGGCGTCGATCTCGTTGCCGACGATCCAGCCCCACGCCCGGCCGTAGCGGCCGTCGGCCTGGCTGTAGCGCTGGGCGAAGAACTCCATCGCGGCGGTGAAGTGCGCCTCGCCCTCGGCCGTCTTGGTGTTGAACGCGTACACCGTGCCCTTGCCCAGCTCGGCGTCGGGGTGGATGAGCGTGCGCGCGGCGGAGTCGGGCGCGCCGCTGTTGTAGACCAGCACGATCATGTTGACCAGGACGCCGTTGTCCGACAGCGGCTTGACCTGGGCATCGAGCCCGGCGACGGCGCCGCGGTCGAAGTAGTACGTCTTGCCCTGCGAGACGAACTCGATGGTGTTGCCCGGGGCGCCCGGCCCGGCCGTCATGACCGAGTCGAGGGCCAGGTTGATGCCGGCGTGCTGGACGCCGATCTCCTCGGCGTCGTCCGTCATTTGCACCTGTAACCCCTTTTTGCCCGACATTTCGGGATAAGGGGCTTGGTTGGCCGACGGGAAGCTCAGCTTGTCGGCGTAGTGCACCTCTCCCAGCGGGCCGTCCGCGCCCACCGCGAGGAACTTGTCGTAGAGCCGGTCCTGGTCACCGTCCATCCGGGGCACCTCGACGCGGAACGGGCCCGCCTCGACGGACGCGACCGGCCGCTCCCCCGCGGGCGAGTCCTGCCAGGCGTCCAGCGCGTACAGCTCGGCCGGGCCGGGGGCGACGCCGGTGACGGTGATCGTGTCCCCGCCGACCTCGACGCCGCTCACCCCGCCGGCCGCCGCCGCGCGCGCGGGCAGGGCCTGCGCCGGGAGGGCCAGCATCGGGACGGCCAGCGCCAGGGCGATCAACAACCGCATGTCATCTCCTCCTACTTGGCCCAGTCCTCGTCGCCCCAGGCGTTCTTCTTGATGCCCGCCTCGATGCCGCGCTTCCACCACTTGTCCAGGTCGGCCAGCTCCTCCTCCAGGGAGCGCCGGCCGAGCAGATAGCCGTCGAAGACGTCGCGGAAGGAGGTGCCCTCCGGGCCGCCCGGCAGGGCCACCACCCGGAACGGCTTGCCCCACTCGCCCTCCAGCAGCCCGGCGGTCTCGGCCGACGGCTCGACGCCCTCGACGGCGGGCAGGCCGCCGGTCGCGTCCAGCCAGGGCTTGATCGCCGGCGAGCTCATGTACTGCAGGAACTTGACCGCCGCCGCGTACTTCTCGCCCTTGACGGTGGAGGGGATCATGTAGCTGGTGCCGCCGATCGAGGCGCCGTAGCGGGCCGGGGCCTCCGACGACAGCGGCGTGCTGGCCTTGGTGATGGTCGGGAACGGCATCGTGCCGAGCGCGAACTTGGCGTCCGCCTTCAGCGCCTCGACGGCGAAGTCGGTGCCCCACGACATGGCGGCCTTGCCCGAGACGAAGTCGCGGTAGCCCACGGTCGCGCCGCCGTCGGCGACGCCCGTCCAGTTGGGCGTGCCGCAGTCGAAGAACTCCTTGTAGATCTTCAGGGACTCGGCGACCTCGGGCGTCCTGGTGGTGAGCGTGCCCTCCTTGATGACCCGGCTCATCGACTTCTCGGTCACGGTCGGCGCCTTGCCCGGCTTGCCGGTGGCGTCGAAGAGGTTCCAGTCGTCGTGGTACTTGTCGATGAGCTGGGTGCTGACCGCCTCCCACGTCCAGCCGGCGGCCAGGCCGCCCTTGTCGAGGGCGACGGGGTCGAAGCCGGCCGCCTTGAGCTTCCCGCAGGCGCTCCTGAAGTCCTCCCAGGTGGCGGGGGGCTGGTCGACGCCCGCCTTGGCGAAGGCGTCCTTGTTGTAGAACAGGCCGATGGCGACCAGGTTGAAGGGGACGTACTCCAGCTTGCCGCTCTCCTTGCTCAGCGCCTTGGAGACGGCGGGGCCGTAGTACTCCTTCCTGAACACGTCGATCCAGCGCTGGTTGCCCGGCACGTACGGGTTGGGCTTCTGCAGCTCGGCGTCGAGCGCGTGCACCTCGTGGGCCTTGTGCGGCGGCTGGTTGAAGACCAGTTCGGGCGCGGTGCCGGCGGCGAGCTGGGTGGTGATCGTCTGCATGAAGCCGTCGAGGGGCAGCACCTGCGTCCTGACCTCGATGCCGGGCTCGCGCTTCTCGAAGGCGTCGACCAGCGCCTCCCAGGCCGGTCCGAAGCTGCTGCCGCCGGCGTTCCACTGGTTGGGGCCGGCCAGCGTGATCGTCACCTTGCCGCCGCCGTCCTGGGCGGACGTGCCGCCGGTGCCGAGCAGGCCGCAGCCTGTCAGCGCGAGCAGCGCGGCCAGCGCCGCGAGCCCGCTCTTGGGGGGTGTTCTCATCGGGGTACGGGTCCTTTCCTTATTGATACGTTTCAATCACGGGCGCCGGCTCACTTGCCGGACACGATGCCGCCCTGGATGCCCGCCAGGAACCACTTGGACAGGAACGTGAACAGCACCACCAGCGGCAGGCTGGCCAGCACGTAGCCGGCGAACAGCGGGCCCCACTGCTGCGCGTTCTGGTTGGCGAAGAAGGCCAGCCCCGCCGGGATCGTCCGGTAGGCGTCGGTCTGCACGGTGAGCAGCGGCCAGAAGTAGTCGTTCCACACGCCCAGCACCGTCATCAGCGCGACCGTGCCGACGACCGGCCGCGCCAGCGGCAGCATGAAGGCCAGGAACAGCCGGACGCCGCCCGCCCCGTCCACCCGCGCCGCCTCGAAGATCTCCTCGGAGATCTGCGCCATGTACGTGCGCATGACGACGATCCCGAAGACCGTGTTCGCGGTGACGTGCGGGATGATCAGCACCAGCCGGCTGTCCAGGATGCCGAGGTCGCGCATCAGCACGAACAGCGGGATCAGGCTGGTGATCGAGGGCACCATGAGCAGCGCCGCGACCAGCCCGAACAGCGCGTTGCGCCCCGGGAAGCGGTAGCGGGCGAACACGAACGCCGCCGCCGGGGCCAGCAGCATCGTGCCGGCGATGGCCAGCGCCGCCACCACGAACGAGGTGAACAGGTACGGGCTGACCTGCTCCCAGGCCGCCGCGTAGTTGTCCAGGTGCACCGGCCAGGCCGGCGACCAGTAGCTGCCGAAGAACTGCTCGTTGTCCTTGACCGAGGCGGCCAGCATGAACAGGTACGGGAACAGCCCGGCGAAGGCCAGCACCGCCAGCACGCCGCCGGCCACCAGGTCGGTCCTGCGGGTCCGGCTCACGATCCCGACCTCCTGCCGAGCGCCAGCGCGACCAGGCTCACGCCGAGCGTCAGGGCGAACAGCACGGTGCCGAGCGCGGCCGCGTACCCCCAGCTGGTGTCCACGAAGGCGGCGTCGAGCATGCGCAGCACCGGCACCTGCGTGGCGTTGTCGGGGCCGCCCTTGGTCATGATGTGGGCCTGCATGCCGTACTGGAGCACCGAGATCACCGCCAGCACCAGCAGCAGCTTGACGTCGCGGAACATCATCGGCAGGTCGATGCTCCAGAAGCGGCGCAGCCGGCCGGCGCCGTCCACCTCGGCGGCCTGGTAGATCTCGGCCGGCACGTTCTGCAGCGCCGACAGGAAGACCAGGAACGGCAGGCCGGCCACCCACGGGAAGCCGATCGTCATCAGCGCGGCCAGCGCCGTGGCGGGGTCGCCGATCCAGTTGCCCGCCAGCCCGTCCAGGCCGAGCGCGCGCAGCAGGCTGTTGACGACGCCGTCGCGCGGGTCGTACATGAACTGCCACAGCAGCACGTTGACCACGGCCGGGAAGGCCAGCGGCAGGATGAGCAGGGTGCGGAAGACGAACCGCAGCCGCTCGCTGGACAGCGACATCACCAGTTCGGCGGCCAGCAGCGGGAACACCCACATGAGCGTGACGGCCCAGACGAAGATGATCCCGGCGTTGCGGAAGGAGGCCCACCACAGGTCGTCGCCGAGCATCGTGAGGTAGTTGTCCAGCCCGACGAACGGCGAGCCGAAGCCCGGCCGCCACTCGTACAGCGAGTGCAGCATGCCGTTGAGCGCCGGGTAGTAGGCGAACGCCGCGAGCAGGGCGAAGGTGGGCAGGAGGACGAGGTAGACGCCCCACGGGATCCGGCGGCGCGCTTTGGTGCTGGTCACGATCGTCAATGCCTCTCAGCGGTGGTGCGGAACGCGTACGAGCCCGAGCCGACCCGGTAGACCGCGGCCCCGTCGTCGAGGCGGTCGAAGGTCACGCCCTCCGCCTCGGCCGCCGGCCGGCCGCCTTCGGTCACCCGTTCCGGCGGCGCGGGCACGTGCACCTCGGCCCGGGTGTTGGGCGGCACGACGACGTCCAGGGCGAGGCCGCCGTCCGTCAGCCGCCAGGAGATCTCCACCTGGCCGTGCCGGGTGCGGTGGGCGGTCCGCGCCCAGCCGATCCCGCCGCCGGGGCGGGGGCGCACGACGATGTCGGCGTAGCCGGGCGAACCGGGGGCCAGGCCGCCGACCGTCCGGTACATCCAGTCGCCGACGGCGCCGTAGGCGTAGTGGTTGAAGGAGTTCATGCCGGGGTCCTGCAGCCCGCGGTGGTGGCTCCAGGAGTCCCAGCGCTCCCACATGGTCGTCGCGTCGCCGTGCACGACCGGGTAGAGCCAGGAGGGGAAGGTGTCCTGCGTCAGCAGCCGGTAGGCCACGTCCAGCCGCCCGGTCGAGGTGAGCGCGTCCAGCAGGTACGGCGTCCCGAGGAACCCGGTCGACAGGTGGCCGCCGCGCGCCTCGACGTCACCGGCCAGCCGGGCCGCGGCCCTGGGCAGCTCGTGCTCCTCCAGCAGCCCGGCGGTGACGGCCAGCACGTACGCGGTCTGCGTGCCGCTCGCCACCACGCCGGGGCCCTCGACGAAGGCCGCGCGGAAGGCCCGGCGCACCCGTTCGTACAGCTCCAGGCAGGAGCGCCGGTCGGCGTCGCGGCCGAGCGCGGCGGCGAGCCCGGCCAGCTGCCGGGCCGACAGCGCGAAGATCGCCGTGCCGACGAGCCTTTTGGGGGTGTCGGCGCCGATCGACAGCCAGTCGCCGAACCCCTCGTCGGGGAAGACGCCGTTCTCGGAGCGCCGGTCCAGGTAGGCCAGCCAGCGCAGCATCGGCTCGAAGCAGGCGGCGACCAGGCGGGCGTCGCCGCGCAGCCGGTGCAGCGCCCATGGCAGCATGATCAGCGCGTCGCCCCAGCCGGGCGAGCCGGCCTCCTTGGGGTTGGGCGACAGGCCGCGGCCCGACAGCACGTCGGGCACCACGTGCGTGACCGCGCCGTCGTCGCCCTGGGCGTCGACCACGTCGGTCAGCCAGCTCCGCAGGAAGGCGGCGGCGTCGTAGTTGAACAGGGCGGTCGGGGCGAAGGCCCAGATGTCGCCGGTCCAGCCGAGCCGCTCGTCCCGCTGCGGGCAGTCGGTGGGGACGGCCAGGAAGTTGCCGCGCTGCCCCCACACGATGTTGCGCTGCAACCGGTCGAGCCGCTCGTCGGAGCAGGTGAACTCGCCGGCCGGCTCCATCGCGGCGTGGGCCACCCTGGCCGTGATCGACTCGGGGGCCGCGCGCAGGCCGGACACCTCGGCGTACCGGAAGCCGTGGAAGGTGAACCTCGGCTCGAACGTCTCGGCCTGCTCGCCGCGGGGCAGGAACTCGTCCGTGGCGCGGGCCGAGCGCAGGTTGGCCAGGTGCAGCCCGCCCTCGTGGTCGAGCACCTCGGCGTGCCGCAGCACCACCGGGCGGTCGCGGCCGGCGCGGCCGGTGAGCCGGACCCAGCCGACCAGGTTCTGGCCGAAGTCGGCGATCCACACGCCGGGCCGCTGCTCCCACACCCGCACCGGCGCCACCTCCTCGTGCACCCGGATCGGCGGCGCGACGGAGGCGGTCACCCGGCCGGCCGGCGGGCTCACCGGCACCGCGGGCGCCCAGCCGGAGTCGTCGAACCCGGCGGCCGTCCAGCCGAGCGGTTCTGCCGCCAGGTCCTGCCGCTCGCCGTTCTGCAGGTCGGCGTAGCGGATCGCGCCGGAGCCGGCGCGCCAGTCGGAGTCGGTGCTCAGCCGGGTGCGGGTGCCGTCCTCGTGCAGGATCTCCAGCTCGGCGCGGAAGGCCAGGCGGCGGCCGTACTGGAAGGAGCCGAACCAGCTGATGTTGCCGGCGTACCAGCCGTCGGCGAGGACCGCGCCGATCGTGTTGCGTCCCTCCGACACCAGCGCCGTCACGTCGTAGGTCTGGTACGTGACGCGGTGGCGGTAGTCGGTCCAGCCGGGGGCCAGGTGGTCGGCGCCGACCCGGGCGCCGTTGAGGTGGATCTCGTAGACGCCGAGCGCGGTGGCGTACAGCCTGGCCCGGCGCACCGGCGACGGCACGCCGAACTCGCGCCGCAGGTACGGGCTCGGCCGGTCGCCGACCGGTTCGCGGCCCAGCGGCGGGTCGCCGTGCAGCCCGACCTCCTCGGCCAGCCGCCAGCCGGAGTCGTCGAAGCCGGGCTGCTCGAAGCCCTCGCCCGGCCGGTCCTCGGCCCGCCACCGGCCGCCGGAGGTGACGGTCACCGTGCTCTCGCCCGCCACCGGGACGAGCTGCGGCAGCGCGGGCCGCCCCTCGACCACGACCTCCAGCCGCACGCACAGCCCCGGCCCGGCGGCCCTGATCGCGAGCACGTTCTCGCCCGAGGCCACCAGGTCGCCGGCGTCGGCCACGAACGCGCCCGCCCGCCGCTCCCCCGCGACCCGCACCCCGTTGACGTACGCCTCGACCGACCCGACCGCCTCGGCCGACCCGGCCGCCCGGAACGCCTCGACCGACCCGACCGTCTCGGCCGTCTCAATCCCGCCGCCGTCGCCGATCACCAGCCACGCCGACAGCGGCCTGGCCCCGCCCGGCACCGCGAACCGCGTCCGGAACGCCCCGGTCGGTGACCCGGACGGGCCGAGCGGGCCGGCGACCCAGATGCGCGGCACGTTCTCCAGCGACGGCAGCCGCTCGGAGCCGGGCACCATGGGGGTGCCGATCCAGCCCGCCATCCAGCCGCCGGCCTCGCCGAGCCCGGTCTCGAACCAGTGGGCGGGGCTCCAGCCGGACCATTCGCCGTGCTCGTCGGCCACCTTGACCCGCCACTGGTAGCGCGTCCTGGGCCGCAGCGCGGCGCCGCCGTACGGAACGTCGAAGGTAGCGGCCGAGTTCACCACGCCGCTGTCCCAGACTGATTCGGCCTCCTCGTCGGCCGGATCGCCCTCCCGGGCCACGACCAGCCGGTACGCGCTCTGCGCCCGTCCACGCCCGGCCCCGGTGATCCACCAGGAGAACTCCGGCGTGTCCACGTCGAGGCCGAGTGGTTCGGCCAGTCCTTCGACGCGCAGGTCGGTCACGGCGAGATGCGACAAGGGTACTCCCGGCTAGTTGAAACATTTCAAGCAATGCGCACCGTAGGCACCGTGAGGTACATCCGTCAATGCCCCGGTTCCAGATGTGCAGCGCGGGTTCGTTTGGCTGAAACATTTCAACCAGTAGACTGGCCCTCTCTGCCAGGTGACCAGAAGGGCTGTCCACCGGTGACCGACATCCACAAGCCGGCCGAGCGCCGCCGGCTCAGCATGGTCGACGTCGCGGCCCATGCCGGCGTGTCCGTGGGAACGGTCTCCAACGTGCTCAACCGGCCCGAGCTGGTGGCCGAGCGCACGTTGCGCCGGGTGCGCGCCTCCATCAAGACGCTCGGCTTCGTGCCCAGCGCGCCGGCCCGGCAGCTGCGCGGCGGCTCCGGCCGCTCGGTGGGCGTGATGGTGCGCGACATCGGCAACCCGTTCTTCAGCGAGGTGCTGCCGGGCATCGAGACCCGGCTGTCGCAGGAGCAGCTGCTCCTGGTGCTGTGCAGCTCCGGCGACTCGGCCGAGAAGGAGGCCCACTACCTGCAGATCCTGGAGCAGCACCGGGTGCCCGGCATCCTCATCACGCCCGCCGGGCCCGACATCTCCCATCTGGTGGAGCTGCGCCGGCGCGGCATCGGCATGGTGCTGCTCGACCGGCCGGGCGCCGACGCCCAGCTCTGCGCGGTGGCGGTGGACAACGTCCGGGGCGGCGAGCTGGCCGGCGCCCACCTGCTCGCGCTCGGCCACCGGCGCATCGCCTTCCTCAACGGCCCGCCGATCGTGCGCCAGTGCGCCGATCGGCGCGAGGGGCTGGCCAGGGCGGTGCGGGCCGCCGGGCTCGACCCCGACGAGGTGATCACCGAGGTCACCCTGCCCGCGCTGACGCCGCGCGAGGGCGAGGCGGCGCTGGAGCGGCTGCCCGCGCGCAAGGGGCCGACGGCGCTGTTCTGCGTCAACGACACGGTGGCGCTGGGCGCGCTGCGCGGGCTGGAGCGGCGCGGGGTGCGCGTCCCGCACGACATGGCGGTGCTGGGCTACGACGACGTCGAGTTCGCCGAGCTGCTGTCGCCGTCGCTGACCTCGGTCCGCCAGCCCAAGCACCAGCTCGGCCAGGCGGCCGCGGAGCTGCTGCTCACCGACGCCCGGGGCGACGCCAACCACTGGCACCAGGAGATCGTCTTCCAGCCGGAGCTCATGGTCAGGGCGTCGACCGTTCCTCAGTGACGTTTCAAGTCGGTCCGCCGCAGCGAATCGGGTCTTGCCTGGCCGCCTTCTGGGCCTCATTGTTGAGACGTTTAAATCCAGGAGGTCCCATGGGTTGGGTTGCCCGCATCGCCGCCGTCCTCTTACTTCTGCTTCCGGCCGCTCCGGCCGCCGCCACCGGCACCGCCGCCGCTCTGCCGTATCCGGTCAGGTCCGACTACCGCATCAAGGGCCTGCAACCGGACTTCTGGCCCGACAAGAACGAGATCGCCGGCAACAACGCCGGCGGCGTCGCCATGAACCTCATCTGGGCCGACTGGGAGCCCAGCGTGAAGACGCCGCCGTGCGCGGCGGGCGCGCAGGAGTTCGGCGGGCGCTGCTTCACCGTCGGCTCGGCCGTCGACGCCGCCATCAGGGACTGGACCGCCCGCGGTCTCGTCGTCACCGCCGTCGTCTACGGCACCCCGGCCTGGGCCCGCGGGGCCCGTCCCTGCACGCCAGCCGCCCCCGGGTTCGAGAAGTTCTGCGTCCCCGACGACCCGGCCGCCTACGGCCGCTTCGCCGGCATGCTGGCCCAGCGCTACGACGGGCAGCACGGCAACGGCCGCATCGCCGACTTCGTCGTCATGAACGAGGTCAACAGCAACACCTGGTTCGACATCGGCTGCGGCCAGGGCGCGGCCTGCGGCACGACCGCCTGGCTGGACGCGATCGCCGCGAACTACAACGCCGCCTACGACGCCGTCATGGCCCAGCAGCCCACCGCGAAGGTGCTCACCTCGCTCGACCACCACTTCGGCACCGCCTACGACCAGCCGGCCGCCTCCGAGGCGATGTTGTCGGGCATGACCGTGCTCAAGGGCCTGGCGGCGCGGGCCGGCGACCGGGCCTGGCGGGTCGCCTACCACCCCTACCCGCCGAACCTGCTGGCGCCGCAGTTCTCCGCCGACGACTTCCCGAAGGTCACCTACGGCAACATCGGCGTGCTGGTCGGCTGGCTGCGCCAGCAGTTCCCGAACACGCCGTCGGCCTGGCAGGTGCAGCTCACCGAGAGCGGCGTGAACTCGTTGTCGCCCTCGTCGGAGGCCGCGCAGGCGTCGCAGTTGTGCAACTCCTTCCGCAACGTCCTCGGCACGCCGGGCATCGAGAGCTACGTCTGGCACCGCATGAGCGACCATCCGGACGAGACGGCGGCCGGCCTCGGCGTGGGGCTGCGCCGCACCGACGGCTCGGCCAAGCCGGCCTGGGCCACGTGGGCGCTGGCCAACCGGAACGACCTGTCGCCCCCGCAGTTGTCGTGCGGCTTCGAGCTGCTGCCCCACACCCAGCTGCGCCGCGGCTACCAGTCGGGCAAGGGGCACGTGGCCAGCTCCCGGCTGCTGCCGCCCGGCTTCGCCCAGGAACGCGTGTGGAAGCTGCTGCGCAACCAGGCGGCCGGCACCGTGCCCCTGTACGAGTGCAAGGTCGGCGCGCACACCATGCTCACCCGCGACCCCGGCTGCGAGGGGCAGTTCCCGATGGGCCCGGTCGGGCACGTCTACACCAGCCAGGTGCCCGGATCGGTGGCGCTGCACCGGTGCCGGGCCGCGAGCGGCGACCACCTGGTCACGGACCAGGCGGGCTGCGAGGGCCTGATCCACGAGCAGGTCCTCGGTTACGCGCTGCCCTGACCCCGTCCCGGGCCGGCGGCCGTCCGCGTGGCGACCACCGGCCCGGCGGCTTCCGGCGGCCGTCCGCGTGGGGGCCGCCGGGCCGGCGGCTAGCGGGCCCGCTTCGCCGGCGTCCTGGGCGCGGCGCGGACCAGGGTGAAGTCGTCGACGTCGAAGTTCGCGCCGGTGAACACCAGGTACAGCCGGGCCGTGCCGGAGGGCACGCCGGTCAGCGCCGTGGAGACGTCGGCGTAGGACTCCCAGCCGCCGGTGTCCGGCACGGTGACGGCGCCGAGCACCGGCCCGGCCGGCGAGCCGGTGCGGATCTCGAAGCCGCCCGACGGCCCCGGCGAGGCCACCCGCGCCCGGAACGCGGTGACCCCGGTGAGGTCCACGTCGTAGGCCGCCCAGTCGCCCGGGTTGACGTAGCCGAGCACGGTGCCGCCGTGCGCGGGCGCGTGCGGGTAGGTGGCCACGCCCGACGCCTGCGCCCAGGTCTCGGCCTGGACGACGGAGTCCCCGGCAGGCGGGCCGAGCTCCTTGATCCGGATGTTGCGGAAGGACGCCTGGTCGGCGTCGCTGTGGTTCTGGATGCCGATGTGCCCGTTCTTCAGCGAGCGGGCCGGGTCGGTGTTGGTGAAGTCGTTGATCTTGGCGCCGTTGAGGAAGACCTGGAGGCGTTCGCCCTCGACCCGGATCTCGTAGGTGTTCCACTCTCCCGGCGGGTTCAGCGCGGCGTCGCGGGCGGCGATGTCGGCGGCCTTGAAGCCGTAGACCGAGCCGGTGGTCCGGTCCGGCGCGTCGGTGGCGTCGATCTGGATCTCGTAGCCGTTGTTCACCGCCGAGGACGGGTCCGTCGAGGGCGGGAAGCCGACGAAGACGCCGGAGTTGTCGTCACCGGCCAGCTTCCAGTCCAGCTTGAGCGAGTAGGAGGTGGTGTACTCCTTGGCCTTGTACCAGAGCAGGCCCATGCCGCCCTGCGAGGTCAGCGTGCCGCCGGCGTTGGCGAAGCCGCCCGGCCCGGCCTGCTCCCAGCCGGTGGTCGAGCCGTCGTAGAGGGTGGTGTAGCCGGTCTCGGGACGGCAGTCGGCCTTGGCCTGGCCGGTGGCGTAGGCCAGGCCGCCGCGCAGGTGCTGCCGGAAGGCGGGCTCGGCGAAGGACTCCGCGGTGTGCCCGCCGCCGGTGTAGAAGGAACGCCCCCCGTCGTACGGCTTGCACCAGGCGATCGGGTGGTCGGCGCCCATCGTGCCGCCCGAGTACGTGGACTCGTCCAGGGTGGCCAGCACGTGGGCGCCGGTCCTGGCGTTGGTCCGGTAGTCGTACCATTCGTCCGTCCGCGGCCAGGTGGCGTCGAGGTGGGCGGTCGCCGGGTGGGCGCGGTCCTCGACCTTGACCGTCGCCTTCTGCACCGCCGGGTGGGCGGCGAACCAGGCACCGACGAGACCGCCGTACCAGGGCCAGTCGTACTCGGTGTCGGCGGCCGCGTGGACGCCGGCGTAGCCGCCGCCCGCTTTGACGTACGCCTCGAACGCGGCCTGCTGCGCGGCGTCGAGCACGTCACCGGTGGTGTTGAGGAAGACGACCGCCTTGTACGCGGCCAGGTTCGCCGCGGTGAACGCGGCCGGGTCCTCGGTGGCGGTCACGCCGAACCCGAGGTCCCTGATCGCCTGGACGCCCGCCGCGATCGAGTCGTGCCGGAACCCCGCCGTACGGGAGAAGACCAGGACGGCGGGGCCGCCGGCGGCGGGGGTCGCCGTGGTGAACCTCTGGGCCGTGCCGCCGTTGCACGTCCTGATGACGAGCTGAGCCGGGTCGGTGGCGTCGAGGCACTTGCCGAGCGCCTTGAGCGCGCCGCCCTCGGCGGTCCACTTCTGCGCGCCCGTGCCGTTGCAGGTCCAGATCTGCACCTTGGTGCCGTCGGCGGTGCCGGCCCCGGCCACGTCGAGGCACTTGCCGAGCGCCTTGACGGTCTGGCCGTCGATGGCCCAGTTCTGGGCGTTCGTACCGTTGCAGGAGTAGAGCTGCACCTTGGTGCCGTCGGTGGTGCCGGCGCCCGCGACGTCCACGCACCTGCCGTCGGCGGCGCGGATCGGGCCGACCGCCATCGCCTCCTTGGCCAGGGTGAAGTCGTCGAGGTCGAACAGCGCCCCGGCGCCCCCGGTGAAGACCAGGTAGAGCGTGGTGGACGCGGCGGTCGCGCCGGTCAGCGGGGCCTGCACGTCGGTGAAGGTCTCCCAGCCGCCCGTCACCGGGACGGCGGCCTTGCCGAGCAGCGGCCCGGTGGGCGAGCCCGCGCGCACCTCGATGGAGCCGCCGGCGCCGCCGGAGGAGACCCGCGCCCGGAACGTCCTGGCGTCGTCGAGCCGGTAGGGGGTGAAGGCGATCCAGTCGCCGTTGTGCACGTCGCCGACCGTCCTGCCGCCGTGCGCGGCCGCCTTGGAGATCTGCGAGACGCCGGACATCGTCGCGTAGTGCTCGGCCTGGCGGTGGCGGGGCTGCAGGACGTGCTGGGTGTGGGTGGTCAGGCCGCCCTTGTCGGTGTACTCGGCGTCGAAGACGGCGAAGATGTTGGCCGCGTCGTCGTGCTCGCCGTCGGCCGGGATCGCCAGCTCGCCCGCGCAGCCGTTCTTCGAGGTGATCTGGTGGCCGTGGCTGTCGTGGCCGAGCACGTACGTCATCCTCACCTTGGCGCAGTCGATCTGCGTGTCCTCGGGGTCGGTCACCCCGATCGTGAAGGGCACGGTGTCGCCCCAGGTGAACAGCGTCCCGGGGGCGGGCGTGCCGATGGTCACGGCGGGGGCGGTGTTGCCGGCCGTGATGACCACGCCGGCGGTGCCGGCGTTGCCCTGGGGGTCCCGCACGGTGAGCGTGGCGGTGAACTCGCCCTCGCTGGTGTAGGTCTTGGTGGGGTTCGGGGCGGTGGAGGTGGTGCCGTCGCCGAAGTTCCAGGCGTAGGTGAGCGCGCCGCCCTCGGGGTCGGCGGAGCCGGCGCTGGAGAAGGCCACGGTGAGCGGGAGCTTGCCGGACGTCCTGTCGGCCTTGGCGACCGCGACCGGCGAGCGGTTGCGGTCCTTGATGTACTCGA
Source organism: Nonomuraea sp. NPDC048881 (assembly GCF_040649795.1). Taxonomy (NCBI): domain Bacteria; kingdom Bacillati; phylum Actinomycetota; class Actinomycetes; order Streptosporangiales; family Streptosporangiaceae; genus Nonomuraea; species Nonomuraea sp. NPDC048881. The sequence goes on along the minus strand of NZ_JBEZGC010000025.1, from coordinate 36,188 downwards.
CGCGGTAGAGGGCGGAGTTGGCGTCGCCGCCGAAGTAGCCCGAGCCGTAGTCGAGGACGTAGAGCGCGCCGTCGGGCCCGAAGGCCAGGTCCATGACCTGCGTGCCGGTCCAGGGGAAGGCGGCGATCTCGCCGCGCGTGCCGTCGGCGGCCACGTCGATCGCCTTGATCCACTTGCGGCCGAACTCGCCGGCGAAGAAGTGCCCGTCGAGGTCCTGCGGGAACTTGACGGCGGAGTTCAGGGCGGCGTCGTAGCGGTAGATCGGGCCGCCCATCGGCGACTCAGAGCCGCTGCCGAACTCGGGCGGGGAGCCGGCGTCGCCGCCGTACCTGATCCAGGCGGGCTTGGCGGGCGGGAGCTTGGCCAGGCCGGTGTTGCGCGGCGAGTCGTTGGCCGGGCCGCCCGCGGCGCAGTCGTACTTCTGGCCCGACGGGCCCGAGGGGAAGGTGTAGTCGTTGTAGGTCTCGGTCAGGGTGTTGGTGCCGGTGCAGTACGGCCAGCCGTAGTTGCCGGGGCCGGTGACGCGGTCGAACTCGACCTGCCCGGCGGGCCCGCGGTTGGGGTCGGTGCTGCCGGCGTCGGGGCCGTAGTCGCCGACGTAGACCACGCCGGTGGCCTTGTCCACGGTCATCCTGAACGGGTTGCGGAAGCCCATGGCGTAGATCTCGGGCCTGGTCCGCGCGGTGCCCGGCGGGAAGAGATTGCCCGCGGGGATCGTGTAGGTGCCGTCCGCGGGGTTCACCTTGATGCGCAGGATCTTGCCGCGCAGGTCGTTGGTGTTCCCGGCGCTGCGCTGGGCGTCGTAGACGGGGTTGCGGTCGGGGCGCTCGTCGATGGGGGCGTAGCCGGCCGAGTCGAAGGGGTTGGAGTCGTCGCCGGTGGACAGGTAGAGGTTGCCCTGGGCGTCGAAGTCCATGTCGCCGCCGACGTGGCAGCACATGCCGCGGTCGGCGGCCACGTCGAGCACGGTCCGCTGGGAGGCCAGGTCGAGCGTCCAGTCGGGCTTGAGGGTGAACCGGGCCAGGCGGTTGACGCCCTGCCAGGCCGACCAGTCGGCGCCGGTCGCGGGCGCGTCGCCGGACGGCGTGCTGAGGCGGGGGGCGTAGTAGAGGTAGATGGTCCGGTTGGCGGCGAAGCCGGGGTCCACGGCGACGCCCTGGAGGCCCTCCTCGTCGTGGGTGTAGACGGGCAGCGTCCCGATCACGGTGGTCAGTCCCTGGGCGTCGGTGCGGCGCAGCGTCCCGTCGCGGGCGGTGTGCAGCACCGACAGGTCGGGCAGCACGGCCATGGTCATCGGCTCGCCCATCTCGGCGACGCCCTTGGCCAGCTCGACGCGCTGGTAGTCGGCGGGGTCGATGGCGGCGTGGGCGCGGGCGGGCGGGGCGGCCAGGGTGAGCACGACCGCGCTCGACATGGCCAGGAGGACGGCGCTGACCCGCGCCGTCCATCGGGCGGCACGGGTGGGTCTGCTGGGGGGCGTCCTGGGAGGCATCGCGGAGGTTCCCTTTCCGTGGGGGGTGGACCGGGAAGGAGGGTTCCATTGGCGGACGATCGAAGAACCTTCGTAGATCGCGACAGTAGATCTGACTTTTGATGATTGTCAACGAAAGTCTGTTAAGTACTAGACGAAACGGTTTCGGCCCGTGGCCGGAACGACGAAGCGCCCCGCCTGCGCGGGCAGGCGGGGCGCTTCGCGGACGAGGTCAGCCGGCCAGGGCGCTGTCGACCGCCTCCGGAGCCAGGACGTGCTCCAGCACCATGACGGCCGCCCCGATGACGCCCGCCCGGTCGCCCAGCTCGCTGACCTGGATGCGCAGGTGCTGGGTGGCCAGCGGCAGCGAGCGCTTGTAGATGGCCTCGCGCACCCCCGCGAGCAGGTGTTCGCCGGCGTCGGCCAGGTCGCCGCCGATCACGATCGCGGCCGGGTTGAAGAAGTTGACGATCGTGGCCAGCACGTCGCCGATCTCGCGCCCGGCCTGGCGGACGAGCTGGGCGGCGTCGCGGTTGCCGGCGCGCAGCAGCGCGACGACGTCCCGGCCGCCCGCGGCGGGCACGCCGGTCGCCGAGATGCGGGCGGCCAGCGCGGCCCCGCCGGCCAGGGCCTCCAGGCAGCCCACGTTGCCGCAGTGGCACAGCACGCCGTCGTCGGCGGTGGCGACCCGGATGTGGCCGATGTCGCCGGCCGCGCCCTGCGCGCCCCGGTGGAGGCGGCCGTCGGAGATCACGCCGCAGCCGATGCCGGTGCCGATCTTGACGAAGACGAGCTGGCCGGTCGCCTGCCGCCCGGCGCGCTGCTCGCCGAGCGCCATGATGTTGACGTCGTTGTCCACGAAGACCGGCACGCCCAGCCGCTCCCCCAGCCACTCGGGCACCGGGAAACGGTCCCAGCCCGGCATGAGGGGCGGGTTGACCGGGCGCCCGGTCGGGTACTCGACCGGGCCCGGCAGGCCGATGCCCGCCCCGCACACGTCGGCCAGGTCGCGCCCGCTCTCGTCGAGCAGGTCGGTGAACGTGCCCGCGAGCCGCCCGAGCGTCGCCTCGGGGCCCTCGCCGATCGGCGCGTCGGCGGTGCGCTCGGCCAGCACCGTGCCGCCGAGGTCGGTGATCGCCACCCGCTCGTGCGTGACGCCCAGGTCGGCGGCCAGGACGAGCCGGGCGGTGCGGTTGAAGGCGAACATGGCCGCGGGCCGCCCGCCCGAGGAGATGGCCTCGTCGGCGGGCAGCACCCAGCGGTGGCGGAGCAGCGCGTCGAGGCGCAGGGACACGGTGGACCGGGCCAGGCCGGTGAGCTGGACCAGCTCGGTCCGGGTGCGCGGCGGCCCGTCCCGCAGCAGGGAGAGCAGCGCGCCGGCCCCCGCCGTCGCGCCGTTGAGCGTGTCCAGAGTCAACACCAGCCTCTCCGCCGATGACGGCAGCCACTTCAGAGGAGCCCAAGTCTATCTTCGCCGAATGGCGCACGACTTATGGCTGAGCATCGACATAAGGCCGTCGATCCCGCGGACGATCACGTCGCCAGCGGGAGCCTCAGGACGAAGCGGGCGCCACCCGGGTGGTCGGCCACGAACAGATCGCCTCCGTAGGCGTGCGCGATCTCGCGGGCGATCGGCAGGCCGAAGCCGGAGCCGCCCGCGTCCAGCGAACGCGCCTGCTCCTGCCGGTACAGCCGGTGGAAGATGCGCTCCCGCTCCTCGGGCGGGATGCCGGGCCCGTCGTCGATGACCTCCAGGACGGCGTACGGCGGCGCGGCGGCGACCACGAACTCGATCCTGCCGGTGGTGTGGCGCTCGGCGTTGGCCACCAGGTTGGACAGCAGCCGGGCCAGCCGCACCCGCGAGGCCCGGACCACCACGTCCGGCTCCAGCCGGGTCAGGACGGACGCGCTCGGCGGATGCGCGTCCAGCTCCTCCACCACCAGGCGGGCCAGGTCGACGAGATCGGCGCCGGGCGGCGGGGCGGTGTAGAGGCGGGCCAGCGCGAGCAGGTCGCCGACGATGTCGTTGAGCCGCTCGGCGTCCCGGTGCAGGCTGCGCAGGGTCCGGCGGAGGTCGGCGCCGGGGTCGGACAGGGCCTCCTCCAGCTCGGTCAGCAGGCCGGTGATCGGGTTGCGCAGGTCGTGGGCGGCGTCGAAGACGAACCGCTGCTGGTGCTCGATCGTCTCGTGCAGCATGGAGACCTTCTGCTGCTCCTGACGGTAGGCCTGGTGCAGCAGCGCGTCGGGCTTCAGGGGACCGGAGACCCGGGCGGCGGGCCGGGGTTCGAGCGACCCGGTGACGTCCCCGAAGACGACGACGATCTCCGTCACCTCGCCCGACGGGTCGAGCACCGGGGCGTTCGCCAGGCGCCAGTGGCGCCGGCCGGGCGGATCCCAGTCGTCGCGCAGCAGCGGCACGACGTCGCCGGCGGCGGTGGCGGCCACCCGCTCCAGCGAGGCGCGCACCTTCGCCGCGCCCGACCGGCTCAGGCCGCCCAGCACCGGGGCCGCGCCGAGCAGGGCGCGGCCGACGACCTCCGCGCGGTCCTGGCCGGTCATCCGCAGGTAGGCGTCGTTGACGGCCAGCACGACCTGGCCCCCGGTGAGCAGCATGCAGGGACACGGCAGCGCCTCGAACGCCGCCTGGTATCCGACCGTCGCTCCCATCACCGGGTCCCCCTCAGGCGCCACATACCCCCATAAGGCCACTGACATGCGAAAATGCCGCGTTGTTGTCATTCTCATTCTCGATAGTGATAACGTATGGAGCGTGACGACCTCCACAGAGCACTGGGCCGAGCTGGCGCTGCATCCCGTGCGCATCCGCATCCTGCGCGCCGTCGCCGGGGGCCGCCGTACGCCCTCCGACCTGGCGGGCCTGCTGCCCGACGTGCCGCAGGCGACGCTCTACCGGCAGATCGCGACGCTGGCCAAGGCCGGGATGCTGGAGGTCGTCGAGGAGCACAAGGTCGGCGGCGCGACCGAACGGGTCTACGCGGTGCCCGGGGGCGGCCTGACGCCGTCCCCCGAGGCCCTGGCCACGGCGTCGGCGGAGGACCACGCGCGGTGGTTCACCGCGTTCGCCGGCAGCCTGCTGTCGGAGTTCGCGCGCTACCTCGACCGCGAGCGCGTCGATCTGGCCGCCGACGGCGCCGGATACCAGCAGGTGGTCCTGCACCTGGACGACGAGGAGTTCGTCGCCTTCGCCACGGGGTTCGCCGAGCTGGTGCGCCCTCTGCTGGCGAACGAGCCGGGAGAGGGGCGTACGCCGCGCTTGCTGGCGACGGTCCTGCTCCCCCTGAAGGAAGGCTGAACCATGGCAACGATGTACGTCGACGAGGGTCTGGTCACGATCGAACTCGGCCGCTGGGAGCGGTTCCTCACCGGTCACGGCCGGTACGCGTGCCCGGTCGCGTCCGTGCGGGAGGTGCGGGTCGCGGGCGAACCGTTGCGCGTCCCGCGCGGCGCGCGCAAGGGGCTGAGCGTGGCGGGCCACGTCAAGATCGGCGTGTGGGGCCTGTTCGGCGGGCGGCGGCAGCTCGTGTCGGTGACCGGCGACACGCCGGCGGTGCACCTGCTGCTCGACCGCGCCGCGTCCGGCGGCGAGTTCGACGAGGTGGTCCTCTCCGTCCCCGACGCCGGCCGGGCCGCCGCCGCGGTCCGGGCCGCGGTACGGGCGGCGGTCGCGTGACCGGCGTCGAGGTCACCGGCCTGACCAAGCGGTACGGCGCGCTGACCGCCGTCGACGACCTCAGCTTCACGGTGCGGCCCGGGGCGGTCACCGCGTTCCTCGGCCTCAACGGCGCCGGGAAGACCACGACGATGCGCATGATGGTCGGCCACGTCACCCCCACCCGCGGCCGCGTGACGATCGGCGGCCGACGCTACCGTGACCTGCCGCGACCGACCACCGTGGTGGGCGCGACCTTCGACGCCGCCTCCTTCCATCCCCGTCATTCGGTCCGCGACCATCTGCGCGTCTACGCCGCGATGGGCGGCCATCCCGATCGCCGGGTCGGCGACCTGCTGGGCCTGGTGGGCCTGGCCGGAGCCGCCGGGCGGGCGACCGGCGCCCTGTCCACCGGGATGCGGCAGCGGCTCAACCTGGCCACCGCCCTGCTCGGCGACCCCCGGGTGCTGCTGCTGGACGAGCCGGGCAACGGCCTGGACCCCGAGGGAGCGGCGTGGCTGCGCTCGATCCTGCGCGAGATGGCCGCGCAGGGCCGGGCGGTGCTGGTCTCCAGCCACGTGCTGGCCGAGGTGGAGCAGGTCGCCGACGACGTGGTGGTCATCGGGCGGGGGCGGCTGCTGGCCGCCGGCCCCCTGCGCGAGCTGTGCGGCACTGAGCCGGACGTGCTGGTGCGCACCCCCGACGCCGCCGCCCTGCGCGCGGCGCTGGCCGCCGAGGCCGCGCAGGTGGACGTGGCCGGCCCGCACGACCTGCGGGTCCGCGGCCTCGATCCGGCGCGGGTCGCCGCCCTGGCCGCGGCCCACGGGCTGCCGGTGCACGGCCTGACCACCGAACGCCCCACCCTGGAACGGCTCTTCCTCGGCCTCACCGGCCAGACGGCGGGCGGGCGAGAGCGGGCGGGCGCGGGCGGGAAGGCGGCGGGCGCGCCGGACGGGGCGGCCGCGGGCGGGGAGGCGGCGGCATGACCGGGTTCGTGCGGGCGGAGTTCCGGCGCCTGCTGGCCACCAGGATGTGGTGGGGCATGCCGCTGGCGGCCGTCCTGCTCGGGGGCGGTCTGATCGGGCTGCTGGCCCTGGTCGGGCCGGAGAACTTCGAGCCGCCGATGCCGGGGCTGGACACCGAGGCGGGGGTGCGGGCCGTCCTGGGGTTCCTCGGGTTCACCGCCTTCGTGCCGGCCGCCGTCGGGACGCTCGCCGTCACGTCGGAGTACCGGCACCGCACGGTGAACTTCACCTTCCTGTTCGCGCCGGACCGGTGGCGGGTGCTGGCGGCCAAGCTCGTCGCCTACGCCGTGGCGGGCCTGGCGTACGGGCTGGTGCTGGCCGGGACGGCCGGGGCGGCGCTGTTCGGCGTGGCCGCGGCCCGCGGCGTCGAGCTGGGCCTGCCCGCCGGGACGATCGTGGCGCTCCTGGCCCGGCTGGGGGTGGCGATGGCGGTCTACGTGGTGCTGGGCGTGGGCATGGGCGCGCTGATCCGCAACCAGGTCGCGGCGCTGTGCGTGGTGATCGGCTACCTGTACGGCGGCGAGCTGGCGCTGATCATGATCCCCGGCGTGCGGGAGTTGTACCCGTGGCTGCCCGGCGGCGCGACCTCGGCGCTGACCGACTTCACCGCCGTGGCCGACGCGCTGGCCGCCCAGCTGTCGAGCGAGCCGGTCCGGCTGCTGTCACCGGCCGCCGGGGCGCTGGTCCTGCTGGCGTACGCGGCGCTGGCGAGCGCGGCCGCCGTCCTGCGGCCGCTCCGCCGCGACGTGGCCTGACCTGGCCCCGGCCCGGCCGGTGACTGCCTTACCGGTGCGATCCCCGGCGCGACCGTCGAGCTGCTGCCCGGGGCCGGGCACTCCCCCCGATGCTGGAGGACCCGGCCCGGACGGCGGCGTCCCTGCCGGCCTTCGCCACGGCCCACGACGTGCCGCCGGACGCGGCGGCCGGATGACCAGCGCGTCCGGCGGACCCTCGCGTCCGGCGGGTGAGCCCCGGGCGCGGGGACCGGGTTCGGTCCGCGTGCCCGGGGCCGGGGATCAGAAGAAGCCGCCGAGGAAGTCGTCCAGGCCGCTCTGGTCGATCCATCGGGTGACCCGGGCGCCGGTCTCGGCGATCGTGCCCGTCCGGGTGTTCTCCGGCTCGATCTTCTCCGGTTTGAAGATCTGCTTCTCCGCCTGCCCGGAGCCCTGGGGCCTGGTCAGGCTGGGCGGCGGCGGCCCGTCCGGGTACATCTTGCCGTCGCGGTAGACGGTGTAGGACTGGGTCGGCTGCGTCGTGCCGTCGTTCCGGTAGACCTGGCTGGGTCTCGGCTGCGCCGGCTGCCTGGCGGCCTTCGGCGGCGACTGCCGTTGCACCGCCCGATGACTGGTCGGACGCTGGGCCGGACGCCGCGCCGCCTGGGCGCGCCGGGCCTGGGCCGCCCGGTAGCGGTTGCGCGCCCGCGCCGCCTGCGTGGCCCGCCGCTTGGCCGCCGCCTCGGCGGCCTTCCTGCGTGCCTCCCTCTTGGCCGCCGCGGCGGCCCGTCTCTTGGCCGCCGCCGCGGCCGCCTTCCTGGCCTTCTCCGCCGCCTTCTTCCTGGCCGCGGCCAGCGCCCTGCGCTTGGCCGCCGCCGCGGCCTTCTTCTTGGCCGCCTCCAGCGCCTTCTTCCTGGCCAGCGCCGCCGCCCGCCGCTTGGCCGCCGCGATGGCCGCGCGCCGCGCCGCCGCCCGGGCCGCCGCGAGCGCCGCCCGCCGGGCCGCCGCCTGCGCCAGCTTCCTGGCGATGATCCGCGCCGCGATGCGTGCCGCGATGCCGACGGCGATCCAGAACAGCTGGCCGTCGGGGTCGCTCATGCTGACGGGGCTGTTGTTGGCGTAGGCGTAGGCGTTGAGCTGCTGCGGGTCCTCCTCGTCGATGATGGGGTCGACCGACAGGAAGCGGCCGTTCTTCGGGTCGTACTCGCGGGCGCCCAGGTGGACGAGCCCGGTCGTCGGGTCCTTGGTGCCGCCGACGAACGACCGCTGACCCGGCCACCATGGCGGCGGCGACCCGCGGTCCTCGCCGAACGGCGTCATCCGCCGGACGGCCAGCTCGCCGGTGCCGCCGTTCACCGCGGCCTGCGCGGTGCCCTGGTGGTCGGCGGCCAGGAAGTAGACCTGGTTGTCGGGCGTGCGGACCGCGATCGGCTCGCCGTTGATGGTGTAGTAGCGGGTCTGCTCGACGGCGTCCTTGGCGAAGTCGAAGCGCAGTTCCATGTCGTCCACGTACAGGGTGGCGTCCGTGGCGGTCTTGCGCAGCAGCCGGTCGCCGTCGGCGTCGTAGAGGAACGACGTCGTCTTCCCGGCCTCCGTGACCGACTCCAGGTTGCCCTCGGCGTCCCAGACGAGGGTCTGGTCGGACGTGCCGACCTTGCGCCTGGTGGTGTTGCCGGCCTCGTCGTAGGCGAACAGGTCGGCCCCGATGCTCTGCACCGCGTGCGGCTGCTTGGCGCCGGCCGCCGGGTAGACCGAGGTGCGCACGGTCTCGGGCGCGCCGCCCCAGGCGTGCTTGGTCTCCTTCACCCGGTTGCCGGTGGAGTCGTAGGCGTAGCTGACCGCGTACGGCGCCACACCGCCGATCCTGTCGGAGGCCGGCGTGCCGCTCGCGCAGTCGTCGTTGGCCGTCCACGCCGAGGTCATCCGGCGCAGGTGGTCGTAGGTGAAGCACTGCGTGTCCTGGCCGCCCGCCCGTTCGGCGATCTTGGTGATGTTGCCGGCGGCGTCGTAGGCGTAGTTGAGGTCGAGGTCGGTGGCGGCGGCGCCCTCCCGGTCCAGCCGCATCCTGGTCAGCCTGCGGGTGGACTCGTCATGGGTGTAGGTGAGCCAGGTCTTCTTGCCGCCGGAGCCCAGCTCGTACTGCAGGGTCTCGCCGAGCTTGGAGTAGCGGGTCGCGGTCACGTACGACGACAGCCCGCTGACCTTGATCGGCTGGCTGAGCTCGTCGTAGGAGTAGACCACCGACTCGGCCTCCAGCCCGCCCCCGGCCGGGAAGCTGACCGACTGCACCTGGTCGTCGAGGGTGTAGCGGGTGTTGAGCACGTACGAGCCGGCCAGCTTGCCCTCCCGCTCGGGGACGGTCACCGTCTCGCGCAGCGTGCGGTAGTCGGAGTCGATGGCATTGATCTCCGCCTTGTACGCCTGCCCGCCCGCGTACCGGATGCTGGCGTTCATGTGGCCCTTGGCCAGCGCGTCGTACTTCCACTCGGCCAGCAGCGCGCCGGTGGCCGAGCCGTCGCGCAGCTCCTTCTTGCGGCCGAGCTCGTCGTAGACGTACCAGAGGGTCTTGCCGCGGGCGTCGGTGGTGCTCACCAGCTCGTCGGCGTCGTTGTACGTCATCGTGGTGACGCCCTTGTCGGGGTCCTCCGTCTTGATCTCCCGGCCGCGCACGTCGTAGTGGTGGCGCCACACGTTGCCCGCGGCGTCGGTCACCGTGGACAGGCGGCCGGCGGGGTCGTAGGTGTACTTGGTGGACTCGTACGGGCCCGTCGGGGTGGCGCCCTTGTACTGGCGCAGCTCGATGAGCCGGTCGTCGGCGTCGCCGATGCGGGTCGTCGCGGTGCCGCCCGCCGGCGGCGTGATGTTGACGCGGTCGCCCTGCTGGGTGGCCGAGACGCGGTACCTCTCCACGCCCTTGGCCTTGAGGATCTGGGCGTTGACCTCGCCGGCGCCGTCGAAGACCGACACGACCTGCGTGGGCACGTCGGTGTCGGCGACCGCGAGCAGCTCGGTGGCGGGGGTGCCGGTGGCGAAGTAGCCGGTGTTGGACTTGCTCACCTCGCCGAGCGAGTTGTAGAAGGTGTCGGTGATCGTGCGCCCGTCGCGCAGCGCCGGGTCCTGCGTCTGGTCGTCGCGGGGGGCGGGTTCCTGCGTCTGGCGCTCGCGCATCAGGCCGTCGTACAGCTCGTGGCTGACGGTGTAGCCGCCGTCGGCGCGCAGCGTCTTGGTGGTGACGACGCTGGGGCCGTCGGTGCGCATGGTGTAGGCGTACTCGGTGCTGGGCGACTGGCCGGCGGCCTTGCTGCGGTCCGGCTGCCAGACCTTGACCAGGCGGCCGAGCGCGTCGTGCTCCATGTCGGTGCGCCGGCCGTTGGCGTCGACCTCGGCGACCGGCTCGCCCCAGGCCGGCTCGACGAGGGTGCGCTCGACGTGGCCGAGCTGGTTGGTCTCGACGATCTCCGTGGCCTGGGCCCCGGTGGCCGGGCTGTAGGTGATGGTGGACTTCGTCCCGACCGGGCCGGTCTCGCTGGTCTCGCGGCCGTAGACGTCGTAGGTGTGGGTGCTGTCGGTGACGGTCGACCCGTCGGCCGCGCCGAGCTGCTGGACGGTGGTCACGTCGCCCCTGGTGGGCGCCTGGCCGTAGGCCTTGTTGTCGTACTGGACCCGTTCGTCGGAGATCACCTCTCCGGCGGCCAGGGCCGAGACGGCGGTGCCGCAGCCCGCGGCGACCTTCTGGATCCTGCTGGCGTAGTCGAGCATCCAGGCGGTGTCGTTGCGGGCGTAGGTGTAGCGGGTGCACTGGTCGTCGTCGGCGGTGGCCAGGTCGCCCTTCTCCTCCACCTGGGTGAGCAGGCCCTTGGCGTCGTACGAGCGCTCCTCGCCGGTACGCCGCCACGCCCCGCCCGCCAGCGCCGTGCGGGTCACCATCGACTTGGGCTCGACCACGTAGGCGGTCTTGGTGACGCCGCCCTGCGTGGACTCGGCGGTCTTGAGCGACCACGGCTCCTCGGCGGTCGCGGTGAGCACCGTCGCGCTGTCGCCGTCGTAGAGGATCTCCTCGCGTTCGAAGCCGGACAGCTGGTCGAGGTCGTCCAGCTTGCCGCCCTCGGTGTCGACGACCTGCGCGACGCGCTTGGAGCCGTCGGCCTGCCTGTCGCCGTGCATGCCGCGGAAGTACCTGAACTCGGTGAGCGTGCGCCGGGTGTCCTGCCCGTCGCCCTCACGCACCCGGACGCGCCCGAACCCGCGCCAGTCCGACCAGGTGCGCTGCTCGGGCTTGACGAGGATGTTGTCGGCGTAGTGCCAGGCCGCGCCGTCGAGGTACTCGTAGTCGGTGACCACGTTCGGCGAGCCGGCGACGCGGTCCACCTCGACGGTCTGGGTGACGACGTACTTGTGGAACCAGTCGGTGACCTCGCCCTCGTCGGGCGGCGCCCAGCGCTGCGGGAAGCACAGCCGGTTGTTCTTGTCGGCCGCGGCGGGCACGTCGCCGGGCTTGCAGTCGGCCGCGGCGTAGTTGACCCGCAGCTCGCCGCCGGTCTCGTTGTTCACCGCCTGGACCCGCCACTTGACCAGCGGCGCGCGTCCTTCGTTGGCGTCCACCCGGTTGGGCAGCTGCACGCCGCTGAAGGTGATCTTCGGCATGGTGAGGGTGCCGCCCACGTGGCCGCTCTGCTGCACCGAGGCCAGCCACAACGACGGGCTGAGGCCGTCGCCCGTGGCGGGGAACTGGTGGGTCAGCGTCCAGGAGTCGACCGGGCTGTACTGGCCGGAGGCGCCGAGCACCTGCGTGGTGACCTTGGCCAGTCGCTTGCGCGAGAAGAACGTCGGCGACAGCCGGTCGGTGCACTTGACCCCGGCGTCGCAGATCTGGTCGAACGGCACGTCCGGCCAGGACGCGGCGGTCTCCTTCTTGAGCTGGTCGGCGGCACAGGTGACGGCGCCGGAGGGCAGGCAGCGCTCGGCCACGTCGAAGACCACCCTGGCGGCCGGGGCCTTGGTGAACAGCTCGTTGCTCAGGTAGCCGTAGTCGACGCGGGTGAGGTACGCGCCGCGCACGTACACGGTGCCCAGCTCGGGCTTCATGCTGCGGCCGTAGTAGTTCTTCTCGGTCTCGTACCAGTACGTGGTGGCGTTGCCGTGGGTGTCGACCGCGTAGTCGAGGTTCCATCGGTAGGCCTGCTGGCACCAGGCGTTGGCGGGGGTGCTGGAGTAGCACGGCTCGCCGCTGTTGTTGCCGAACACCGGCACGGTCTGCACCGACTTGGTCTCCGGCTTGCCGGTGACCCAGCCGGGCAGGCGGTTCAGGCCGAAGCTGTACTGGGTGCCGTCGGCGGTGGTGACCCGCCAGTACTCGCCGTTGTTGTCGCCGTTGGCAGCCCCGGTGAGGTACTCGATGCGGGTGCCGTCGTCGCGCTTGGGCCGCCACTGCTTGGTGGTGGCGTCCTTGACCAGCTCGACGGCGGAGTTGCCGAGCGACAGGGTGGCGTTGTCCTGGTCCCAGCACAGGTCGCCGGTCTTCTTGCCGTCGATCATGCACGCCTTGTAGCGGCGTTCGACGTAGCCGCTGGGGTTGAGTTCGAAGCCCTCGCCCACCCAGGACGGCTGGTTGTTGGTGGAGACGGTGCGGCCGTCCACGCTCTGGGAGGAGTAGTCGAGCGACAGGTCGGGCTCGTCGCCGCCCAGGGCGGGCGGGGTGCGCAGGTCGTAGCTCCAGGAGAAGTCGCCGGACTGGTTGCCGACGCTCCAGCTCGCCGAGGCGGCCAGCGAGGTGGCGGCGTGGTCGCCCGACGGGCCGGAGGCGGCGGCGGTCACGGCGTACAGGCCGGTGGTCTCGACCTCGGCGGTCAGCTTGCCCGCCTTGGCGTCGTTGTCGCTCCTGACCGGGCGCGGCGCGGCGCAGGTGGCGGCGGCCTTGGCGTCGAGCGCGCACTCGTCGAGCTTGACCATGCGCAGCCGGGCGCCGTAGTCGCCGCCGAAGGCGTACCGGAAGCCGGAGTAGTCGATCTCCAGCCGGGTCTTGCCGGACGCCTTGGCCGCCGTGACGCCCTGGCCGGGCAAGACGCGCATCGCGACGCCGAGCAGGTCGGTCCTGAGCAGCTCGACCTTGACCGGGACGGCCTCGGCCGCGGCCACGCCCTTGGCGGCGGGCGCGAGCCGCACCGGGAACCCGGCGGAGAGCGCGGTGGCCCCCTCGGTGGCGCCGCCCAGCTCGGCGGTGCCGGCGGCGGGCCAGGCGACCTTGGGCGGGGCCTTCCACGCCTGTTCGGCGGCGGGATCGGCGAGCGGCGGCAGGACGGGCACCTTCCCGCCCTTGACCGGCGTCTCCTTCTGCACCGCGGGCGCCTTGCGGGGCGCGGCGGAGGCGGGCATCGCGTACGCCATGGGCGCCAGGAGCACGACCGTGAGCACGGTCGCCAGCCTGCGCGGCCAGGCGGTCTCGGGCTTGACGCCCTCGAAGCGGTTCCAGCGGGGGTCGGGGGCGTCGGGCTCGGCGGCGGGCTGCTGAAAACGATTCCAGTTGGGCTCTGGCAGGTCTAACTCACTGTCCACGGATTCTCCCAGGGAGGGGCTACTGGGCTGCTAGCTGGGCTATCTGCTCGGCGCTGAGCACGCCGTCGTACGTGCGGACGTCGTCGACGGTCCCCGGCCAGTAGCCGGTGAAGACGCCCGCTGTCCTGGTCCGGCCCAGTTGCAGGGGGCCGGTGGCGGACCAGGTGCTCACGTGGGGGGTGACGGTGGTGGCCGACAGGCGGCCGTTGACGTAGACGCGCAGCTCGCCGGCCAGGGCGTCGTACACGCCGGCGACGTGCGTCCATTCCAGGGGGGCGGGGACGGCGTCCGAACGGGTGCGGACGAGGGCGGCGGTGTCGGTGTCGGCGGCGGCCATGCCGAGGGCCCACCGCCCCTGTTCCTTGTCGAAGCCGAGCTGGAACCCGGCCGCCCTGGCGCCCGGCTGGGCGACGGCCGCGGTGTCCTTGGCGGGCAGGTAGTCGAGCTGGGTCCAGACGGCGACGGTGAACCCGGAGCCGGTGGCGACGGCGGGCGCGGCGGTCTGGGCGTAGCCGGTCGCGCCGTCGAGCGCGAGGGCGCCGTCCAGCCAGCCGTCGGTCCAGGTGGCGGCGCCGGCCAGCGCGGCGGGCGTGGCCCGGCCGGAGGAGTCGGCCGCCGACAGGCCGCCGTCCTCGTCCAGCTTCCAGTGGCCGACCAGTGTGGCGGCGCTGTTGACCAGGTCGGCGACCTCGTCGGCGAACATGGCGCGGCCGTAGAGCCGCACGTCGTCCACGTCGCCGGGCCAGAAGTCGGCCGCCGCGCCGGTCGCCTTGCCGCGGCCGATGGTCAGCGGGCCGGTGGCGTTCCACGGCGCGGGGACGGCGGCCGAGGACTCCAGCCGGCCGTTGACGTAGAGGGAGATCTGGCCGGACGCCGAGTCGTAGACGCCGGTCAGGTGGGTCCACTCGTTCAGCCGGGGCGCGGCGGCCGACAGCGCGCGCACGGCCGTGGCGGCGTCGGCGTCGGCGCTGGTGACGGCCAGCGCCCAGCGGTTGTCGGCCTTGCTGTACTGCAGGGAGAACGCGCCGGTCCGGCCGCCCTCCTGGGTGACGGCGGTGGCGGAGGCGGCGGTGCCGGTCAGCCGGACCCAGGCGGCGACGGCGAAGTTGCGGCCGATGTCGGCGACCGGGCCGCCGGTCTGGGCATAGGCGCCCGCCAGTCGCAGCGCGCCGCCGGTGCGGCCCGAGGTCCAGGTGGCGCCGTACAGGGTGGCCGGGTGGGCGCCGGCGGCGTCGGCGGCGGTGCCGCCCTGGCCCTCGTCCATGGGCCAGTGGCCGGCCGGTCCCCGTCCGGCGTTGACGTTGAAGACGTACGTGCGGATCGGGCCGAGCTGCCCGGCGCGGTCCTTGCTGCGCACCGACAGGACGTTGGGGCCGTCGTGGCGCGGGGTGAGGGTGATCGCGGCCGTGCCGTCCTGGGCGGGCGGGACCTCGGTCTTGGGGGTGGTGTCCAGGCCGTAGACGTAGGCGGCGACGTCGGTGACGCCGTTGGGGGCGAAGGTGAACCGGCCCGCCAGGCCGACGCCGTCGCTCCAGCCGTTCTCGGCGAACCGGTCGGAGGACACCTCGGGCTCCCGGCCCGGGGCGGTGGCGTCCACGGTGGCCTCGCACCAGGGGCTCCAGGCGCTGTTGGCCTTGCCGTCCTCGGCGCGGACCCGCCAGCGGACCAGCGCGCCGTCGGCGTACAGGCTCTGCGGGACGAGGGCGGAGAAGGCCGTGCCGGTCGAGCCCACGGGGGTCAGGTACTCCCCGGCCTTGGTCCCGTCGGCCCGGTACCACTCGAAGCGGCCCCTGACGGAGTTGTCGGCGTCCTTGAGCCGGGCCCAGAGCTTCGGCGTCGGCGTGCTGATGACCGGCCGGTCGTCGCCGGAGACGCACGGGCCGCCCGGGTCGGACCAGGCGTCGGCCGCCACCGGGTCGGCGGGCAGCGAGTTGTACTCGATGACCAGGCTCGGGTTGTTGCGGAACTTCTTCCAGGCGTACTGGTCGGTCTCGCTGGTGGCGCGGAGGCCGACGGTGATGTTGGCCCACTTGTTGGCGGCGGCGTCGGCGACCTGGGAGGTGACGTCGAACTCGACGCCGCCGGGCAGGCAGGCCGAGCCCCAGCCCTTGGCCACGTTCACCGTGGACAGCTTCTTGACCCACTTGGGCTGGTTGCTCCAGGTGGTGCTCTTGCTGATCGTGTTGGTGGACCACGCCTCGACCGCGCGGGCGCTGCACGAGTACGACCAGGTCTCGTACGTGCGCAGCGTGCCCTTGATGATCTGCTTGCCGTGGATCGTGGAGCCGGTGTTCATCTGGAAGAACGAGCGGTTGGTCTGCGAGTTGACGTGCCCGACGCGGGCGACGTCGCTGGAGTTGAGGTAGTTGGAGCTGGGCCAGTTGCTCCACACGGCGGTCCAGGCGCCGCGGGCGGCCGAGAAGTACGGGTCCAGGAACACCGGGTACCGGGTCTTCGGGTCGCTCATCATCGCGCGGTCCGGCCGCAGCCGCAGCTTCCTGCCGTCGAGCGAGACGCCCATGGTGGCCTGGCGGGCCTCGGGCGCGCGGCCCTCCTTGACCGCGGCCTCGCCGGCGCCGGTCGAGTCCCACATCGTGGGGGTGGGCGCGATGAAGATCGTGCCGCCGGTGCGGTCGACCGCCTCCAGGTTGCCCGCCTTGTCGGCGGTCAGCGACAGGCCGCTGACCGACAGCGGGAAGTCCAGGTCGGGCAGGGCTTGCGCGGCGGCCCGCGTCTTGACCACCAGGACGTGGGAGAACCCGTCCACGTCGGCGGTGACCCGCAGGTCCACGCCGGGCAGCACCTCGGGGTAGGTGGCGGTGTCGCCGTCGAGCGAGGGCCTGGGCAGCGTGCCCGGCCAGGTCAGCTCCAGGGCCTTGCCGCCGCGGTACAGGCGGGCGAGCGGGCCGCCGCCCCCGCCGGAGAAGGTCAGCCCGGCCGCCGTCGCCACCGGCTCCACCGCGCCGTCGGGACGCAGGCGCAGCGTGGTGTCCACGGGCACCCAGCCGGCGGCCTGGCGGACGCGGACGGGACGGGCGTGCTGTTCGAGGGTGAAGGTGCCGTCCGGGCGGGCGAAGACCTGGCGGGTCTCGCTGCGCATCGACTCGATCTCGACCGGCCGGCCGGTGCGCCTGGCCGTGGCGGTCGCGGCCGTCTCCGGCGCGAGAGGCGCGGAGACCGCGGGGGACGCGGAGGGCGCGCTCGCCGCCGGAGGCGCGCCTGCCTCCGGCGGCTCCGCGCCGGCGGGCGGCACCGCCGGGATCGTGAACGCCAAGACAGCCGCGACCAGCCCACGCCCAACCCGCATCGGTCCTCGCATGTCGACCAGAGGTCCGCGCGGGACCAGGCGATCTTCGATTGACGAACGGATTGTCACCCGCGTAATGCCGTACGTCTAGATCTTCTGGCGAAATTCGCCATAAGTTGGGACACGTCTGGAAGGAACCGCCGTCAGCCGTTCGCGGACCCCGTCACCGGGGCGCGGCGGCGAGTTCGGCGACCGCCGCGACGACCAGGTCCACCTCCTGCTCGGTGTTGTAGTAGTGCGGCGACAGGCGCAGGCACCAGTCGACGTCCTTGTCCCCGAAGTCGAACTGGGCGAAGTGCCGGAAGCTGAGCGCCGAGTTGACGCCGCGCGCGTCCAGCGCCGCCTTGAACGGCTCCGCCCGCCGGCCCTCGACGGCGAAGGTGACCAGGGCGCCCAGCCGCCGTCCCCGGTCGAGCACGCGCACCCCGGGCAGCGCGGCCAGCCCGTCGCGCAGGCCGGCGGCCAGGGCCGGGGTGCGCCGGGCGACGGCCTCCACGCCCACCCGGCGGGCGTAGCGGGCGGCGGCCGCGCAGCCGAGCACGACGGAGTAGGGGAACTCCCAGTCCTCGAACCTGGCCGCCGTCGCGACCGGCTCGTAGCGGCCCGGCTCGGTCCAGCGCGCGCCGTGCATGTCGATGAACAGCGGCTCGTACCCGGCGTCCAGGACGCGGTCGGCGACGTAGAGGAAGCCGGAGCCGCGCGGGCCGCGCAGGAACTTGCGGCACGTGGCGGTGAGCAGGTCGCAGCCGATCTCCTCGACGTCGACCGGGTACTGGCCGACGGACTGGCAGGCGTCCACCAGGTAGAGCAGGTCCAGCTCGCGGCAGTGCCGGCCGATCTCGGCGACCGGCTGGACCAGGCCGGAGTTGGTGGGGATGTGGGTGGCGGCCACCAGGCGCGGGCGGTGCCGGCGCATCAGCGCGGCCATGGCGGGCACGTCCACGCCGCCCTCGGGCAGGTCGGGCGCGTGCACGACCCGTACCCCGAACCGCCTGGCCAGTGAGAGGAAGGCGATCTGGTTGGAGATGAAGTCGTTGCGGGTGGTCAGGACGACGTCCCCGGCCGCGAACGGGATCGCCGACAGCGCGGTGGAGAAGGCGTGGGTGGCGCTGCCGGCGAAGGCGATGTTGCGGGGAGCGCAGTTGATCAGGGCGGCGGTCTCGGCGTAGAAGTCGGCGACCTGCGCCGCGCGGGCGGCGGCGGCCTCGTAGCCGCCGAGGTGGGCCTCCAGCCGCAGGTGGTCGACCATCACGGCGAGCACCGGAGCGGGCAGCAGACCGCACCCGGCGTTGTTGAAGTGCACGACCTCCTCCGCGCCCGGGGTGTCGGCGCGCAAGGCCGCGACGTCCAGAAGCGATTCTGCCACAGCGCTGGAAGCGCTATCATCGATTCTCATGTCCGACAGTAGCAGTTCGGCCGAGCTGGCGACCAGGATGCGCACGATGATCGACCGGCTCTCGCCCGGCGACCGGCTGCCGAGCAGCAGGGAGCTGATCCGGCGCTACAAGGTCGGCCCCGCCACCGTGTCCCAGGCGATCGCCGCGCTGGCCGCCGAGGGCGTGGTGGTCACCCGTCCCGGCAGCGGCACCTACGTCGCGGCCCCGGCGCGGCGGCGCGCCGGCGTCCCCGACACCGCGTGGCAGAGCGTCACCCTCGCCGACCGGGCCGTGGACACCCGCAGCCTCACCGGCGCCGTCGGCGCGCTGCCCGAGGGCACGATCCTGCTGGACGGCGGCTACCTGCACCGCTCGCTCCAGCCCACCCGCGCCCTGACCGCCGCGCTGGCCCGCGCGGCCCGCCGTCCCGACGCCTGGGACCGCGCCCCGGCCGCCGGCCTGGCCTCCCTGCGCGGCGTGTTCGCCACGATGGCGGGCGGCGGCGTGAGCGCCGAGGACGTCCTGGTCACGGCCGGCGGGCAGAGCGCCCTTTCCATGGCGTTCCGGGCGATCGCCGGGCCGGGCGACCCCGTCCTGATGGAGTCGCCCACCTATCCCGGGGCGATCGCCGCGGCCCGCGCGGCCGGCCTGCGCCCGGTGCCGGTGCCGACGGACGCCGACGGCCTCAAGCCCGACCTGCTGGCCGACGCCTTCGCCCTGACCCGCGCCCGCCTGCTCTACTGCCAGCCGACCTACCACAACCCGACCGGGGCGGTGCTGGCCCCGGGCCGCCGGCGCCAGGTCCTCGACACGGCCCGCGCGGCCGGCGCCTTCGTGATCGAGGACGACTTCGCGCGCCACCTCGGCCACGGCGCGCCGGTGCCGCCGCCGCTGCTGGCCGACGACCGCGACGGCACGGTCGTGCACCTGACCTCCCTCACCAAGCCGGCCGCGCCCAGCCTGCGCATCGGCGCCCTGACCGCCCGGGGCCCGGTCATGGAACGCCTGCGCGCCGTGCGGCTGGTCGACGACTTCTTCGTCGGCCGCCCGCTGCAGGAGGCGGCGCTCGACCTGCTCACCTCCCCCGCCTGGGAGCGGCACGTCCGGTCGCTGGGCGCGGCGCTGCGGGAGCGGTGCGCGACGCTGGCCGCCGCCGTCCTGGCCGAGCTGCCCGGCTGGACCCTCGACCGCGTGCCCGCCGGCGGCCTGCACCTGTGGGTGCGCCTGCCCGAGGGCGCCGACGACGCCGTGGTCGCCGACGCGGCCCGCCGCGACGGCGTCGCCGTCAGCGCCGGCAACCGCTACTTCGCCACCGAGCTCCCGGCGGCCTTCCTGCGTCTCGGCTTCGCCGCGACCGCCGGGCACGCCGAGCTGGCCGAGGCCGTGCGGCGGCTCGCGGAGGTGGACCGCGCGCCGGCGGCGTCCCGGTAGCGCTTCTGGGTCAGCCCTGTGCCCAGGCGGTCGCCGTCCAGGTCAGCGCGTGCGTGGCGGCGGACTTGCGGAGCAGCCTGAGGTGGACGACCTGGTGGTCCTCCGTGACGACGCACAGGCCCATGCCCGTCCGCATGCGGGCGAAGGTGAGCGAGGAGCCGAGCGGGTTCAGGTTCACCGCGTCCACGCAGGCGGCCGGGTCGGCGGGGCCGTCGAGCAGGGCCTCCTGGCCGGTGACGTCCCAGACGGTGAGCTTGGCGACCTGGTCGTCGAAGCAGTCGTAGACGAGGTCGCCGTTGCTGCCGACGGTGACCTTCGGGCCGGTGGGGGTCAGGTCGACGCCGTTCTGGAAGTGCGAGAAGTCGGTGCAGGGCGGGCCGCCGGGGAGGGTGAAGCGCACGTTCTCGTACTCCTTCTCGTACTCCGGCAGGGGCGGGGAGGGCACGGCGGCGGCGCCCGTCCAGAGGGCGAGGGCCGTCCTGGCCTTCCGCGGGCGGGCCGGACGCGTCGGCGAGCCGCGCGGCGGCGCGTAGGTGTGCAGCGTGGACGCCACCGCCGCGGGCAGCCAGGGACCGGCCGCCGCGTCCCCGGCTCCTCCGGCGAGCGCGGCGACCTCCGCCGGGGCGGGCCGGTCGGCCGGGTCCCTGCTGAGGCAGCGGGCCAGCGGCCCGGCCAGGGCGGGCGGGCATCCGCGCAGGTCGGGCTCCTCGTTGGCGATGCGGTGGAAGAGCACGTCCGCCGGGCCCTCGCCGAACGCGGGCCGTCCGGTCAGGGCGAAGACGGCGAGCTGGCCCAGCGCGAACACGTCCGTGGCCGAGGTCACCGGCAGGCCCTTGACCTGTTCGGGGGTCATGAACGCCGGGGTGCCGACGCGCATGCCCGTGTGGGTGAGGCAGGTGGCGTCCACGGCGCGGGCGATGCCGAAGTCGATCACCTTGGGCCGGTCCTCGGCCAGCAGCACGTTCGAGGGCTTGAGGTCCCGGTGGACCAGCCCGGCCGCGTGGATGCCGATCAGCGCCTCGGCGACCCCCGCGATCAGCCGCCGGACGGTGGCCGGCGGCAGCGGACCGTGCTCGGCCACGGCCTGGTGCAGGGAAGGCCCGCAGATGTAGGCCGTGGCCAGCCAGGGCACGGCCGCGTCGGGATCGGCGTCCACCACGGGGGCGGTGAAGGCGCCCTGCACCCGCTGCGCCGCCTGCACCTCCTGGCGGAACCGGCGGCGGAACTCCGGATCGGCGGCGTACTCGGGCTTGACGACCTTCAGGGCCAGGAGGCGGCCGCCCGGCGAGACCGACAGGTAGACCCGGCCCATCCCGCCCTCCCCCAGCCGGGCGCGGAGCGGGTATCCGGCCACCGACGTGGGGTCGTCCGGGGAGAGGGGAGGGAACTTCGTCGCCATCGGGACTCCAGGGCCGGTACGGGGGTCGTCCGCGTGGACCCGGGGGCGGCCGATCGGGCCCGCCCCGGCGTCGCACGGGATCATTGTCGGCCCGTCGAGGCGTACGGCGCCTGTCCTGTATTCGTCCCACACCGTGTGTGGTGCGGGCGGCCGTCAGCGGACGGCGATGGCCTCCTCGACGAGCGCCACGGCGGCGCGCGGGTCGGCGACCTCGATCACGAGCCGGGCGTAGCGTTCGTCGGCCAGCTCGATGACCACGGCCTTGGCGGCGTCGTGCACGTCCCAGAAGACCTTCTCACCGTTGAGGTGGAACGTTCCCGCCGTGATGACGCCGGGCAGGTGGGCGCCGGGCGCGCGCACCCCCTTGGGGTCACCGACGATCCCGGGGTCGGCGGTGGCGCCGCGCACGTTGGCCAGCGGGATGACCAGCCGGCTCTTCAACGCCCACAGTTTGTCCAGGCCCTCGATCTCCACGACCAGCGTCTGTCCGTCAATGCTGATCCTCGCCATGTCATGCTCCTTGGTGGTGGTGGTTGAGCCGGTGGGCCAGAGCGGCGCCGGCCCGGTCGATGTCGGTGTTCGCGGTCCCCGCCCTGGCCCGCAGCCGCAGGCCGAGGAGGGCCGCGGTGAGCGCGAAGGCCAGGCCGTCCTCGGCGCCCTCGCTCCCGGACGCCGCCGTGGCGGCCTGGTCGAACGCGGCCAGCACGGCGGCGAGCCGGTCGGCGACCTCGCGGTCGACCGGCGCGCGTTCGACCGCGGCCAGCAGCAGCAGGTTGAGGCCGACCTCGGCGTCCGGCTCGGCGGCGGCCACGCGCAACGCCTCGGCCAGGTCGCCGGCGGCGGCGATCCGGTCGATCAGCGGGTTGACGTCGTGCTCCAGGGACCAGCTCAGCGCGGCCTGGTAGAGACCGCGCTTGCTGCCGAAGGTCTTGTACAGGCTGTTGCGGTGGACGCCGAGGTGGGTCACCAGCTCGTCCATGGAGATGCCGTCGTAGGACCGGGTCGAGAACAGCTCCGCCGCCGCCCGTACCACGGTGGCCTCGTCGAATCCTCTTGGTCGTCCCATGCCTCGATCGTAGACAATAAAGGAACGTTCAGTCAAGAACGTTCATTCCTAAACCCTTCCCGATAGGTTTGGGCGGGTGCGAGTGGTTTCGGTGAATGCGTGGGGTGGGGCCATGTTCGGTGAGCTGGCGCCCTGGGTGAAGGGGTGCGGCGCCGACGTGCTGTGCCTGCAGGAGGTGACGCGCACGCCCGGCCTGCGCGGCTGGACCAGGTTCGACGACGCCGAGCGGTCCCTGCCGCAGCGGGCCGACCTGCTGGCCGACGTCGGCGCACGCCTCCCCCGCCACCAGCCGCTGTTCGCCGTCAGCGACTCCGGGCCCGTCCAGGACGAGGAAGGCGGCTCGCACCGGCAGGACTTCGGGGTCGCCACGTTCGTCGCCGAGACGCTGCCCGTCGTCGGCGTGCGGTCCGCGTTCGTGCACGGCGGCTACGTCGAGCACCACGACGGGTGGCCGGCCGGCGACCGGCCGCGCGCCGCCCTGGCCGTACGCGTCTTCGACCGCCCGGCACGGCGGTTCGTCACCGTCGTGAACCTGCACGGCCTGCGGGACGCCGGCGGCAAGGCCGACACCCCGGCCCGCCGCGCCCAGGCCGGACGGCTCGCCGCCCTGGTCGCCGGCGCGCGCGAGGACGGCGATCTGACCGTGGTGTGCGGCGACCTCAACCTCCTGCCCGGCAGCGAGACGTTCCGGATCCTGGCCGGGCTGGGCCTGCGCGACCTGGTCGGCGACGCCGACACCAGGACCTCCCGCTATCGCAAGCCCGTGCGGCACGCGAGCTACCTGCTCGTCTCCGACCCTGCCGCCGTCAAGGAGTTCGAGGTGGCGGCCGCCCCCGAGGTGTCCGACCACCGGGCCCTGATCCTCGACCTCTAGCCCTGGTTTCCGCACCTGGACGATCGTCCGGCCTTCAAGGGCACGGAGTCTTCTGGGCGGCGGCCGCCGTCAACCCTTGCGTTCGTGATCGTAGGCGGCCTGGGCGGCGGCGACGGCGGCGCCGTGTCGCTTGGCCCAGTCGGTGAGTTCCAGCAGCGACTTGTGGAGTTCCCGGGCCATCTCCGTCAGCGTGTACTCGACCTTGGGCGGGACGACCGGATGGACGGTGCGTACGAGCAAGCCGTCCCGCTCCAGCTTGCGCAGCTTGAGCGTGAGCATGCGCCTGCTGATTCCGTTGATCGAGCGTTCCAGCTCCGTGAACCGGACGGGACCCTGCGCAGCGGCTACCAGGATGCCGATGCTCCACTTCCCGGAGACGTGATCGAGGACCTCCGAGACCGGGCACGCCTCGCGGGCCAGGGCTGACACATCGATGTGACTCTGGGACATGAAAGTGCCTTCTTCCGCTGGGCTCGACAGTCACCAATCATGTACTCCGTATCAAATCGTGCACCAAGCCGGAAGGTGGCCCCATGCTTCAGGAGCTCGCAGACCGCACCGCGATCGTGGACACCGTCATCGCGTACGCGACGGCCCTGGACACCAGGGACTGGGAGACCCTGGGCGCGCTGTTCACCGACGACGCCTGCTGGGAGTACAGCGGTTCGGGCGAACGGCTCCGCGGGCCTGAGGCAATCATGGCCAGGATCAGCACCAGCGTGGCGCGATTCGACGCCACCCATCACCTGAACGGCAACCATGTCGCCACAGTGCGCGGTGACGAGGCCGAGCACACTTGCTACTACCAGGCCCAGCATGTCCGCCTCGGTCTGCCCGATGGCGAGAAGTTCCTTGCCGGGGGTCGCTACGACGACCGGCTGCGCCGCACCCCGGACGGCTGGCGGTTCACCCACCGCAGGATCACCAGCGTCTGGAGCGAGGGAAACCCCGCCGTGATCACGTCCTGACGGCAGGCTGCGAAGATCCACATGTGCGGTGAACGGGTCTAGCCGGACGCGGCGGTCTTCCGCACGCGGGAGGTCTCGGCGGAGAGCGGCGTGCCGTCCTGGCCGAGCGGGTGCAGCCGGGGCAGCTCCCGCCCCTGGCCGTCGACCAGGACGGAGTGCGGCTCGTCCGGCGCGAAGGCGTGGCGCTCGCCCCATTGGCGCAGGGCGACGACGGCGGTGAAGAGGTCCCGCCCGGCCTCGGTGAGCCGGTAGGCGTGCCGCCTGCCGTCGGCGGCGCTCCTGTCGAGGATGCCGTGCTCGACCAGCTTGCGCAGTCGGTCGGTGAGGATGTTGCGGGCGATCCCCAGCCGCTGGTGGAACTCGGTGAAGGTGGTGGCGCCGTCCATGGCGTCACGGACGATCAGCAGGCTCCACCGGTCGCCGACCAGGTCGACGGCGCGCGCGACCGGACAGGCCGGGTCGGTCCAGGCGTTTCCCGCAGCGAGTGTGACGTCCACCGAACCCTCCGATCAGTTGCGATTCGAAACCATTATGCCCTACCCTCCGATCGGTTGCATATTGAAACTAATCGGGGAGTGACATGTCGCCAGGACTGACCGGAAGGCAACGGATCGTGCTCGCGCTGGTGTGCGCGGTGGCCGTGTCGCCCGTCTACGGCATCCAGCCCGTCCTCCAGGCCGCCGGCCGGGACCTCGGGCTGGCGGACGGATCACTGGGCTGGCTGGTCGCCGCCGGCCAGATCGGCTATCTGGCGGGGCTGGTGCTGCTCGTCCCGCTCGGCGACCTGTTCGACCGGCGCCGGCTCATCACGGCCCACCTGCTGCTGACGGCGGTGGGCGCCGGGGTGGCCGCCGTGGCGCCCGGCGGCGGCCTGGCGATCGCGGGCCTGGCCCTCGCCGGGCTGTTCGCCGTGGTCGTCCAGGTCACGGTGGCCTACGTCGCCGCCGTCTCACCGCCCGGCGAGCGCGGCCGCAACATCGGCACGGTCACCTCGGGCGTGGTGGCCGGGATCCTCGGGGTCCGGATGGTCGCGGGCCTGCTGGGCGAGCTGGCCGACTGGCGGGCGGTCTACCTGGTCATCGCCGCGTCGTGCGTGCTGCTCGCGTTCGCCGCCCGCCTGGTCCTCGACGCCGACGTCCGGCGTCCCCGGGTCTCGTACGGCCGGTCGCTGTCGTCTCTGGGCCGGCTGGTGGCCGGGGACCGGCTCCTGATCAGCCGGGGGCTGATCGCGTTCTTCCTGTTCGCCTCCTTCGGCACGTTGTGGAGCGGGCTGGCGCTGCCGCTCGGCGCCGCGCCGTGGCACCTCGGCACCACCGAGATCGGGCTGTTCGGGCTCGCCGGGCTCACCGGCGCGCTGGGCGCGGCCCGGGCCGGCCGCTGGGCCGACCGGGGCCTGGCGTCCTCGGTCACCGGCTGGTCGCTGGCGCTGCTGGCCGCCTCCTGGGTGCTGACCGCCCAGGCGGGGTGGTCGTTGTGGCTGCTGATCGCCGGCGTGGTCGTGCTCGACTTCGCCGTGCAGGCCGTGCACGTCAGCAGCCAGCACCTGCTCACCACCGCGCGTCCCGACCGGAGCAGCGGGGTCATCGGCGCGTACATGGCCTGCTACTCCCTCGGCTCCGCGCTCGGCGCGATCACCACCACCTGGGCCTACAGCCTCGCGGGATGGCCGGCCGCCTGCCTGCTCGGCGCGGCCTACGCCGCGCTCGGGCTCGTCGTCGCCGTCTCGACCCGGCGGCTCGGCGCCGCGCCGGCGGCACGCGCGTCCGCCTCGGCCTGAACGGGGTCAGGGAAGGTCGAGGATCGGCACGAGCTGCTCCTCCTCGTACGCCAGATGCGCTTCGAGCTCGTCGGTCAGCCGCTCGATCTCCGCGCGCACCCGCACCGGGTCGTCACCGGACAGGGCCTCCTTCAGCTCCGCCACCAGCACGCTCACGCGCTCGTGCTCCACGGCCAGCCGCTCGATCACCGGGGCGAGCGCGGGATGCCGCTCGGCCAGCGCCGGGAACATCATCGTGTCCTCGCCGGTGTGATGGTGGTGCAGCCCCTGGCACATGGTCAGGCAGTTGACGCGCAGCTGCACGCCCAGGCCGGGGCGTCCGGTGTCGGCCAGCTCCTTGCGGATCAGCGCGAGCTCGCGGCGGAAGCCGTCGTGCACCAGCTTGAGGTACGCCCCGCCGGAGGGCGCGGTCGACCGGGGCGGCCCCGGCACCACCTTCAGCGCGACGACGGGGATGATCCGGGTCGTCTTGGCCTGGTAATCGGCCCAGCCGGGGTCGCTCTCCACGGCGCGGGCGAAGGCGGCGTCCCGTTCGGCCCCTTCCAGGACCTCCGCCTCGACGTCGAAGACGAAGACGCCGCTCTCGACGGTGGCACGGGGGTCGGCGCGCAGGTTGTGGTACCAGGCGGGGTTCCTCGGCGCGCCGCCGGCGGAGGCGATGACCAGCATGCGCTCGCCGCCGTCCGGCAGGTAGCCGAGCGGGGTGGTGTGGGGCTTGCCCGAACGGGCGCCGGTCGTGGTGAGCAGGAGCAGTCTCGCTCCCTCGAAATAGCCGCCGACCTGGCCGTTGTTGGCGCGGAACTCGTCGATGACCTGCTTGTTGAAATCCACTCTTCTCCATGGGTGATGGTCTCTGCTCTGACGTGCTGAGGAGGAGAAGAGGAAGCGGCGGGCCGCGCGCCCGCCGGGCGATCACGCCAGGGCCGGGCTGCTCTCTGGTGCGTGGCCCAAGGCCGACCCGGCAGTCACGGGGGTGACGTTACTTCATCAAGATATTTTTCGCAAAGCCGACAAACTTCCAGGCCGGGTCCGCGGTGGTCCGGCGTCGGCACGATCGCGCGTCGGCGCCGGACCTCACCACCTCCCCTGGAGGCGCCCGCCGCGGCTACTCGGCGTAGGGCTGGTCCTCGCCCTGCTCGCTGTAGCCCAGGCTCCAGACGTAGCCGTCGGGGTCGGCGAAGGTGCCGCCGTACCCGCCCCACGGCAGGGCGCCGGCGGGCTTGAGGATGGTGGCGCCGGCCTTCTCGGCCTCCTCCATGATCTCGTCCACCCGCGCCTCGCTGCGGACGACATAGGTGAGCACGACCCCGCTGAACCCGCTGCCCTCCGGGCTCAGCCCGATCTGGCCGGCCAGGCCCTCGCGGCCGTAGAAGCCGACGGGCGAGGCGCCGTCGGACTCGAAGAACACCGAGATGCCGTAGTCGTTCTGGATCTTCCAGCCCAGGCCCTCGGTGTAGAACCGCTTGGCCGCCTCCATGTCACGGACGGCGAGGAGGATAGAGCTGACGTGCGCTTTCATGCCGTGTCTCCTTGGTGCTTCAGACGTTTCCGACGATGAGAGCAACGCTACGGAGGACGCGCGGCCGGGCGCTTCTCGAATCCTGACCGGTTGGACCGGCCTTGGGAAACGTACGGCGACAGCCATGACCTGGGCGCGGCCCTCGCCCGCGCGCTCCCCTCGAAGGGCACGCAGGACCAGCGGTAATCCCCCGCACACGAACGACGGGCCCCCGCGATCTCGCGGGGGCCCTTTCTCGTTGCCGCCTCCTCGCCGGACGGTGATTTGACGAGCGTCCCCCAACTGTACGAGGATCCCGAACTGTACGTAATTTCCGGACAATCGTATGAAGGTGGACATGAGACGCCGACCCGGCCTGGTCCTCGCCCTGCTGGCCCTCTCCCAGCTCATCACCTCCCTCGACTTCAACATCGTCTTCGTCGCCCTCCCCCGGATCGGCGCCGACCTGGACTTCTCCCCGCAGACCCTGCAGTGGGTGGCCAGCGCCTACGCCGTCGCGTACGGCGGGTTCCTGCTGCTCGGCGGCCGGGCGGCCGACCTGCTCGGCCACCGCCGGATGTTCGTGGGCGCGCTGGCGCTGTTCGCGCTCGCCTCCCTGGCCGGCGGCCTGGCGCAGAGCCCCGGGGCTCTGGTGGCCGCGCGGGCCGCGCAGGGACTGGGCGGCGCGCTGCTGTTCCCGGCCACGTTGGCGCTGGTCAACACCGGTTTCGCCGAGGGCACGGCGCGCAACGGGGCGCTGGCCGTGTGGAGCGGCGCCGGAGCCAGCGGGCTGGCGCTCGGGTCGCTGCTCGGCGGCCTGCTCACCGGCGCCTGGGGCTGGGAGGCGGTCTTCTACGTCAACGTGCCGCTCGCCGTCGTCGCGATCGCCGGAGCCTGGCTGCTGCTGCCCGCCGACGGGGCCCGCGCGCGGGGCCGCCGGTTCGACGTCCCGGGCGCGGTGCTGGCCACCGGCGGCGTCAGCCTGCTCGCCTACGCGCTCATCCAGGGCCCCGAGTCGGGGTGGAGCTCGCCGCTGATCACCGGCGGGTTCGTGCTGGCCGCCGTGCTGCTGGCCGCCTTCGTCGCGGTCGAGAAGGCGGGCGCCGACCCGCTCATGCCGCTGCGGCTGTTCGGCAACCGCAGCCTCAGCTCGGCCGTCGCGGTCATCCTGGTCTTCGGCGCCACGTTCAACGCGCTGCCGTACTTCCTGACCGTCTACTTCCAGACCGTGCTCGGGTACGGCGCCGTGGCGACCGGGCTGGCGTTCCTGGTGCCGTCCCTGCTGATCGCACTGGGCACCCAGCTCGGCGGGCGGCTGGCCGGGCGGATCGGGATGCGGGTGACGCTGCTCCTCGGCACCGTCGGCGGGGCGGCGGGCACCGCGCTGCTGGCGATGGAGATCAGCGCCGACGGCTCGTACTGGGGTGTGCTGCCCGGCATCGTCGTGTCCGGCGTCAGCCAGGGCCTCACCTGGACCGGGATGTGGATCGCCTCGGCCACCGGCGTGGCGGCGGGCGAGCAGGGGATCGCCTCCGGCATGGCCTCCACCGCGCTCCAGGTCGGCGCGGCGCTCGGGCTCGCGGTGCTGGTCGCGGCCGGCGGGGTGGGCGAGGCCACCGCGCCCGCGCTCGCCTCGGGGATGCGCACGGCGGTGCTCGTCGCGGCCGCGGGCATGCTGCTCGGGACGGTCGTCGCCCTCACCTTCGCCCGCCACCGCGCCACCGCTGCCCCGCTCCCCGCCTGACCGGTGGGCGTGGGCTCAGCCCTGGCGCAGGCGGTCGTAGAGCAGGCAGATCGCGCCCGATTCGGTGGTCGTCAGGTCGGTCAGCGACCAGTGCGCGGCGGGCAGACCGTCCTCGAACAGCCGGGCGCCGCCGCCGGCCACCTCGGGGCAGAGCGTGATGCTGAGCCGGTCCAGCGCGTCCGCCTCCAGCAGGGCCCTGATGACGCTGCCGCTGGCCAGGACGACGACGTCCCCGCCGGCCTGTCCCCGCAGCCGCTCGACCTCCGCGGCGGGGCCGGTCTCGGCCAGGCGGGAGTTCTGCCACGTCGGGTCCGTCAGGGTCGAGGAGAAGACGATCTTCTCGGTCTCGTCGAGCCACTGGGCGAAGGCCCGGTCGCGGGAGTCGGCGTCCTCGTCCTTGGCGACCGCCGGCCAGAAGGAGCCGAAGCCCTCGTAGTTCCTGCGGCCGAGCAGGACGGTGGTGGCCGCGCCGGTCACCCGGATCATGTGGTCGCGGGCGCCGTCGCTGAGGGCGTGCGGGACGATCCAGCTCATGTCGTACTCGCCGCCCGGGCCGCTGACGCGGCCGTCGAGGGACAGCGAGATGTTGCCGACGACCCTGCGGCCCTGGATGGTGTCGTGCTGCGTCATGTCCGGCTCTCCTGGTGAGGTGTTCGTTGCGATGGGCACGATCCTGCCGTCCTGGCGGGCCGGGAACATCGGCCACCTGGCAGAGATGCCGCCGGTCCCCTGGCCTGTTTGCTGGCATACTTCGGGCGATGTCTGATGTCCGTCATGTTCCGGCAGAGTTGTCGTCGTTCGTGGGCCGGGCCGAGGAGCTGGCGGCGGCCGGCGAGGCGGTGGCGGCCGGGCGGGTCCTGACCCTGACCGGGCCCGGCGGGTGCGGCAAGACCCGGCTGGCGATGCGCCTGTGCCGGGCGGCGTCCGGAGCGTGGCCGGACGGCGTGTTCTGGGTCGGCCTGGAGCAGGAGACCGACGGCGGCCAGGTCGGCCGCCGGCTGGCCGCCGCGCTGGACGTCCCGCTGCCCGCCGACCGGGACCCGCTGCCGGTGCTGGCCGCCGCGCTGCGCGAGCGCCAGCTCCTCGTCGTGGTCGACAACTGCGAGCACGTGCTGGACGACGCCGCCGGGGTCGTCGCCGCCGTCCTGGCCGAGTGCCCGCGGGTGGCGGTCGTCGCCACCAGCCGGTCCAGGCTCGGCGTGCCCGGCGAGCGGGTGTGGCCGGTGCCGCCGATGAGACTGGCCGACGCGCTGGAGCTGTTCCTCGAACGCGTCCGCGCCGGCGCCCCGGACGCGGCCGGGGCGGCCGGATCGCAGGCCAGACGGATCTGCGACCGGCTCGACCGGCTGCCCCTCGCGCTGGAGCTGGCGGCCGGCTGGGCGGGCGCGCTGTCGCTGGCCCAGATCGCCGACTCCCTGAGCGCCCCCTACGCCCTCCTGGACGGCGGCGCGCGGACCACCCCCTTCCGCCAGCGCACCCTGCAGGCGTCGATGAGCTGGAGCCATGACCTGCTGGACGACGACGAGCGGGTGCTGTTCCGGCGTGCCGGGGTGTTCGAGCCGGGCTTCACCGCCGACGCCGTCACCCGCCTGGCCGAGCTCGGCGGGCCGAGCGCCGGACGTCTGCTCAGGGCGTTGCGGGGGCTGATCGACAAGTCGCTGGTGGTGGCCGACACGACCGGCCCGGTGGCCCGGTACCGGATGCTCGGGGTGGTGCGGGCGTACGCGCTGGACCGCCTGGCGGCGGCGCGGGAGGAGACCGCCGCGCGCGACCTGCATCTCGACGTCCATGCGTCGTTGCCGGCGGAGCTGGCGCCGCTGCTGGAGACCGACAAGGACGCCTGGCGGGCGCGGTTGGGCGCCGCCTACCCCAACGTGCGGGCCGCGATCGAGTGGGGGCTGTCGCGTCCGGACCCGGCGCGGGGGCGGCGACTGGCCGCGGACTGCGCGTGGCTGTGGCACCTGGAGGGACGCGGCGCCGAGGGGGCCGCGCTGCTGCGCCGGGCCGCGGCGCTCGGCGCGGACGAGCGCAGCCCGCTCCAGGCCCGGGTCCTGACGGCGCTGGCGCTCGTGCTCAACACCGCCGAGCCGGGGATCGAGGCGTTCGAGGTGGCGCGGACGGCCCGGGACCTGGCCGAGGCGGCCGGCGCCCCGGAGGCCGCCCGCCCGGCCGGGCCGCTGATCGCGCTCGGCCTGCTGGCGACGGGCCTCCCCGAGGCGCTGGCCGAGGCCCGCGCGGTGCGGGACGAGGCCGTCCGGGCCGGGGACGGGTTCGTCGCCGACAGCGCCGAGGCGATCGCCGGCCTGGTGCACGTGCTCGGCGACGACTACCGGCGGGCGACCGAGTGCTTCGAGCGGGCGGTGGAGCGGCTGGTGGCGCGCGGCGACCGCGGCGTGGCCTCCTTCGCGCTGGGCTGGTGGGCGCTGGCCGCCGCCCGGTCGGGCGCGCTGGAGCGGGCCGCGGAGCTGGCCGGACGGGCCGTCGAGACCGCGGAACCGCTGCGTGACCTGCACTGGACCGGCTCGGCCCGGGTCGTCCTGGCGGAGATCCGCATCCTGCAGGGCCGCCTGGACGAGGCCGCCGCCGCCCTGGAGCCCGTGGACCGGCTGATCGACGGGCTCGGGCGGCTGCCGTTCATCACCGGGTGGGAGCGTTGCCAGGCGATGCTCGCGCTCGGGCACGACCGGCCGGGCGAGGCGGTGGAGTGGTGCTGGCGGGAGGGCCGCTGGCAGGAGGAGCCGGACGCGGCGTGGCTGGCGCCCGACACCCAGCTCGTGCTGGCGGCGGCGCTGCGCCGGTCGAACGAGGAGGCGGCGGCGACGCGGCTGCTGGACGCCCTGTCGCGGTCGCCGGTCACCGCGGCCATGCCGCGCGTGCGCGCCGGGGTGCTGGACGAGCTGGCGCTGCTGTCCCACGACAGCGACCCGGAACGCGCGCTGCGGCTGCACCACGAGGCCCTGCGCATCCACGCCGACCACGACCTCGTGCTCGGCCTGGTGGCCGGCCTGGAGTCGCTGGCGCTGCTCGACCTGCGTCGCGGCGCCGTCAGGACGGCCGGGGTGCTGGCCGGGGCCGCCGAACGGGCACGCGCGGACCTCGGGGCCGCGCCCCGCCCCCTCCCGGCCGCCGACGGCGAGGAGGGCCGCGAACTGCGCGCGGCCGTCGAGCGGGGACGCGCGATGGACCTGGACACGGCGGTCGCCCACGCCACCCGCGCGCGGGGGCCGCGCCGCCGGCCCGACTCCGGATGGGAGAGCCTGACCCCGGCCGAGCGGTCGGTGGCCGGGCTGGCCGCCGAGGGGCTGTCCAACCCGGAGATCGCCGCCCGGCTGTTCGTCAGCCGGGGCACGGTCAAGACCCACCTGGCGCACGTCTACGCCAAGCTCCAGGTCGCCAACCGCACCGAGCTGGCCCGCGCGACCGCCGCCCGTCCCGCCGGCGAGAGGGACGAGGTCAGGCGTCCGGGTTGAGTTCGCGGCGGATCGTCTGGCTCGCCGCGCGGTGCTCGGCCGCGGCGGCCGGGTCGCTCTCGTCGAGCACGGCCGCGATGCCCTCGTGGGCCAGGGCCTCCTTGTGCCGCGCGCCCACCTTGGGCGCCAGGTCGAGGGCCTGGCGGTGCAGGCGCAGCGCCTCCTCCGGCAGGCCGGCCAGGCGGCAGGTCTCGGCGTAGCCGTAGAGGAAGTGCACCTTCCAGTGCTCCTCGAACAGCTCGTCCAGGAGGGCGAACGCCTCCCGGTGGCTCTCCAGCGCCTCCTCGTGGCGGCCCATCTGGCGCAGCGCGACGCCCAGGCAGTTGAGGCACCATGCCTCGTTGTGCTTGTGGCCGTCCTCGCGGGCCAGCTCCAGGGCCTGGCTCAGGTGCTGCGCGGCCTCGCCGGGCTCCTCGTGGACGATCGCCATGCCGAGGGTGATCCGGGCGGTCAGCGTGGCCGGCCAGCCGGGCTCGCCGTGCGTCCGCGCCAGCACGTCGCGGGCCAGCCGGGCCGCCTCCTCCCGGCGTCCCAGTTGCAGCATCGCCCACGCCTCGTCGGCGGCGGCGTGGGCCGCGCCCGTCGGGCAGCCGGCGTCGGCGTAGAGCCGGGCCGCCTGCCGGAAGAGGTCGAGCGGCTCCTCGACGTGACCCTCGTCCCAGCTCAGGTAGCCGCGGCGCATCATCAGGTCCGCCGCGGAGCGGGCGTCGCCGGCCTGGGACACCAGGGGGGCCGCCGCCTCGTACGCGGCCCCGGCCTCGGCCATGCGGCCCGCGTTGTAACGGGCGAAGCCCAGGTCGCTGTGCGCCTCGGCGAGCTGCCACGGGTCGCCCAGGCGTTCGGCCGCCGCCAGCGAGCGTTCGAAGAGCACGTTGAGGTGAGTGGTGCCGCAGCGCCGGGCGAAGAACGCGCGCATGAAGCGGGGCAGCTCGCACGCGTGCGCGTCGGCGCCGGTGGCGACCGCCACCTCGAAGGCGCCCATGAGGTTGGTGTACTCCGCGCCGAACCAGCCCAGCGCCGCGTGCTTGCTGCCGAAGGCCGGCAGGGCGGCCGGCGGGCTGCCCGCGGACGCGGCCCGGCTGCCCGACTCGTACGGCATCGCGGCGTCGGCGGCGGCCGCCGCGTGCACGTAGTAGTCGAGCACCCGGCCCAGCGCCTGCTCCCGCTCGGCCGGCGTGTCCTGCTCCTCGGCGGCCCGGCGCGCGTGCTGGTGGACGAGGTCGTGCAGCGTGTACCGGCCGGGCGAGGGCTGCTGGACGAGGTGGGCGTCGAGCAGGTCCTCCAGCATCGCCCGCGCGTCGCGCAGCGGCACCCCGGCCAGGGCGGCGGCCACGTAGTCGTCGAAGGAGGACCCGGACAGCAGGCCCAGCAGCCGGAACAGGCGGCGCTGTGCCCGGTCGAGCTGGCGTACGGACATGGCGAAGGCGGTGTCGAACTCGCTCGGCCCCTCGGCCATGCGCTCGACCAGGATGCCGACGGTCCAGCCTGGCCGGTGGCGCAGCCGGGCCCCGGCCAGCCGCAGGGCCAGCGGCAGGTGGCCGCACAGCCGCAGCACCTCGGCCGCCGCCTCCGGGTCCTGGGCCAGCCGCCCGTCGGGCCCGCTGGGGTCGCCGCTGGCGCGGGCCAGCAGCTCGGCGCTCTCCTGCGGGGTGAGCACGTCCAGCGAGACGGGCGGCACCTCCTCCAGGCCCAGCAGCCGGTTGCGGCTGGTGATCAGGGCGACGGACTCGCCCGCGCCGGGCAGCAGCATGCGGACCTGGTCGGCGCCGGCGGCGTTGTCGAGGACCACGACGGCCCGCCGTCCGGCCAGCTCGGCCCGCCAGCAGGCGGCCAGCGGCTCGATGCCGCCCTCCTGCGGGATCTTCTCCGAGGGCACGTCGAGCGCGGCGAGCAGCGACCGCAGCGCGGGGTCGGGGTCGAGCGGTTCCCGCCCGTCGGTGAACCCGTGCAGGTCCAGGTAGAGCTGGGCGTCGGGGTAGTCGGCGGCGAGCCGGTGCGCGGCGTGCACGGCCAGGCACGTCTTGCCGACGCCCGCCATGCCGTCCACGGCGACCACCCGGCTCTGCGCGACGGCGGCGAGCACGGCGTCGAGATGGGCCGCGCGCCCGGTGAAGTCGGGCACGTCGCGCGGCAGGTCGTTGCGCGGCGGACGGGGAGCGCCGGCGGGCGCCGAGGGCGGCTGGACCTGGCGGCTCGCCTTGGGCGGCGCCGGAAGGGGGTTGGCCGCCCGGTCCCACAGCGGGCGCAGCGGGCGCGGGTCGCGCTTGACCAGGCGGCACAGCTCGATCACCGCGGCCCACGGCGGCACCGACTGGCCGCTGAGGTAGCGCGACAACGACGACGAGCTGAGGCCCGTCTCGCGGGCGAGCGCCCGTACGCCGTGCCCGGAGAGCTCCTGGAGCAGGCGCAGGCGGGTGGCCAGCTCGTCCTGGGGGTCCGCCGTCTGCTGTCGAGTCACGCGTTCCTGCCTCTCTGTCCCGTCGCGGAAGAAACTTACCGGGACGAATCACCGCAGGCCAACGGCATTCCGGCTGTCCCACGGTGTCCCACGGGCATCGTCGCGCCGGGCCCGCTGCGCTGAGATGGAGTCACGCCCCGGGGGACG
This sequence comes from Nonomuraea sp. NPDC048881, assembly GCF_040649795.1. Classification (NCBI taxonomy): domain Bacteria; kingdom Bacillati; phylum Actinomycetota; class Actinomycetes; order Streptosporangiales; family Streptosporangiaceae; genus Nonomuraea; species Nonomuraea sp. NPDC048881. Next base: position 1,242 of record NZ_JBEZGC010000025.1, on the reverse strand, counting down.
GGGCGCCGACCAGGGAAAAGGGAGAACCACCATGCAGTCCCGGATGAAGAACCCGGCCGCCGTTCTGCCCGGCGCGATGCAGTCGATCCAGGAGCTGTTCAAGGCGGTGCACGCCGGCGGCGTGGACGCCGGGACGCTGGAGCTGGTGCACCTGCGGATCAGCCAGATCAACGGGTGCAGCGCCTGCGTGGACGCGGGCGTCAAGGGCGGCCGCAAGGCCGGGGTGAGCGAGGACCGGCTGGCCACGGTGGCCGCCTGGCGGGAGGCCCCGTACTTCACCGAGGAGGAGCGGGCGGCGCTGGAGCTGGCCGAGGCCGCCACGCGGCTGGCCGACCGGCCCGACGCGGTCAGCGACGAGGTCTGGGACCGGGCCGCCACCTACTACGACGAGAAGCAGCTCGCCGCAATCGTGCTGATGATCGGCGTGACGAACCTGTTCAACCGGCTCAACGCCAGCACCCGGCAGATCGCCGGCGCGTGGGGCTGAGCGACACCACCCCACAAAACGGTCAGTACTAGCATTCACCCCACACACAAGGAGATTTCACCATGAGCACCACGAAGAACGCCGACGCGTCCGGCAAGGGTTTCGAAGGCTTCACCGAGGACGAGCGCGCGGCGATGAAGGCGCACGCCAGCGAGCTGAAGAAGGCCGCGCGGCGCGGCGGGAAGGCGTCGGCCGCCGACGGCGAGCGCGACGTGCTGGAGAAGATCGCCGAGATGGCCGAGGACGACCGGGTGCTGGCCGAGGCGGTGCACGCCATCATCAGGGCCGCCGCCCCGGACCTGACGCCGAAGACCTGGTACGGCATGCCGGCCTACGCCAAGAACGGCAGCGTCGTGTGCTTCTTCAAGCCCGCCGCGAAGTTCAAGTCCCGCTTCGCCACCCTCGACTTCAACGACGGGGCGAGCCTTGAGGACGGCGCCATGTGGCCGAGCGCCTTCGCGCTGAAGGAGCTGACCCCCGACGCCGAGGCGCGCATCGCCGCCCTCGTGCGGCAGGCCGCGGGCTGAGCCTCCGGCGGACCCCTGCGGTCCTGCTCCACCGCGGCGCGCCGGACCCTGCTCCGGACCGGCGCGCCGCAGTGGAGCACGGGACCGTCAGACCTCGTCCACGCTGCTCGGCTCCCGCCGGGACAGATCGATGCCGAGTTCCTCCGCCGCGCGGAAGACGTCCTCGTCGGTGTCGCGCATCTCGATGGACATGCCGTCGCTGGACAGCACCTCGACGTTGAGGCACAG
>NZ_JBEZGC010000024.1:97938-127110 GCF_040649795.1 Nonomuraea sp. NPDC048881 | reverse complement strand
GTAAGGCTCCCGGTAGACGACCGGGTTGATAGGCCGGAGGTGGAAGCACGGTAACGTGTGGAGCTGACCGGTACTAATAGGCCGAGGACTTGACCACAAAGCATAATGCTTTGGTGTGTGCTGCGCTCTGTTACTCTTCGCCGGGTCCGGAGCTGCGCCACACCAAGGAAATTCTTGCCCGCGTCCACTATGCAATTCTGAAACAGCAAGCGGCAGTCCGCTTGACAGTTTCATAGAGTTACGGCGGTTATTGCGAGAAGGAAACACCCGGTTACATTCCGAACCCGGAAGTTAAGCTTCTCTGCGCCGATGGTACTGCACTCGGGAGGGTGTGGGAGAGTAGGTCACCGCCGGACAATCTTTCAAAGAAGCCCCACACGGATCGTGTGGGGCTTCTTTGCGTTGTACACGTTTTCCGATGAAGAGCTCAGATGGCGCGCAGCACAACACGCCTTGGGAGTTCGGTTCCGTGTAAACGCGGCTGGCCACCAGTCGCGCCGGCCAGCTCGCGAACACGGAGCTTCCTGTAAGGGCAGGGGCGCTGTAGGGGACTCCATGTGTTGACGCGCTCTCCGTACCTGGCTTGCCCCTGTTGGATACGAGCACATCGACCCCAGCGACTGCCGTTCCGTGCCTGGAGGTCGGGCGCGACGCCTTATATGCCTCGTGAGCCTGCCATGGGGGATGGCGGTGAGCCAATTGCTGCACACACGGTTGAACCGGCAATTCCTCGGCCGCCTCTCCTGGCAGGAGCGGTGCGCTAGGTGTCGTTCTGGTGCCTTCTGGATCGGTCGCATTAGAGCAGAGCCCCTCTTGGGGCGTCTGGCGCCCAGCAGTTGTGAGGAGCCACCCCTAGGCCACAGGCTCGTCCGCGATGTGTCTCGCAGAACTCGTCGTTCACAGGCTTCCTCCAATGCCTCCGGAGACACGTGCACGAGAACGTCCGCCAGATGTAGATGAGGAGACCTCCTGCGTCTTTCTAGTGAGCGGCGTTCTGTGGGTGGAGGTGCAGCTGGGATCGTCGTGGGTGGCTGGAGGGCTCGTTAACGGTCGGGGGCTTGCTAGGCTGGGGGGGAGCGGGCCACCCCCACGGGTGGCCTTCGTCGCGTAAGGCCCGCGGGCGGGCGGCGACCAGCCACGGTGGACCGCCGTTGTGAGTCCGCTGAGTGAGCCAACGAAATGGACCAGAAGTGAACAGTGATAACGGATCGGACGGCGGACAGCGCGGGCGCGGCGACTACGGGGACAGGCGCTCCAGCGGCGGCAGGACTGGCGGATACGGCTCTCGCGGGCGTGATTCCGGTGGCGATCGTCCGTTCCGTTCAGAGGGCCGGCCGCGGCCGTACAACCGCGAGGACAGAGCGCCCCGAAGCGGGGAGGGTTCCCGCGACGAGCGTGCGCCGCGGCGCGAGGGCGGTTTCCGGGATGAGGGCCGCTCCTACCGCGACCGGGACGACCGCGGACCCCGCCGCGAGGGCGGCTACGGTGACCGCCGTGAAGGCGGAGGCAGCTACGGCGAGCGTCGCGAGGGCGGCGGCGGCGAGCGTCGAGAGAGCCGGTACGGCGATCGCGGGCCGCGTCGTGAGGGTTTTGACCGTGGTCCGCGTCGTGAGGGCTTCGACCGTGGTCCTCGCCGGGAGGGCTTCGATCGCGGGCCGCGTCGTGAGGGTGAGGAGCGTCCTCCTTACCGGGACCGGGATGATCGCGGGCCGCGCCGTGAGGGCGATGACCGCCGTCCGTACCAGGACCGTGGGCCGCGCCGTGAGGGCGGTGGCTACGGTGACCGCGGGCCGCGTCGTGAGGGCGACGAGCGTCGTCCCTTCCAGGACCGCGGACCGCGGCGTGAGGGCGGCGGCTATGGTGACCGTGGGCCGCGCCGTGAAGGTGGCGGTTTCGGTGACCGTGGGCCGCGCCGTGAAGGTGGCGGTTTCGGTGACCGCGGTCCGCGCCGTGAAGGCTTTGACCGGGGTCCGCGCCGTGAAGGCTTTGACCGGGGTCCGCGTCGTGAGGGCTTCGAGCAGGGTCCGCGTCGTGAGGGGTTCGACCGAGAGCGTGGGCCGCGTCGCGAGGGCTTTGACCGCGGGCCGCGCAGGGAAGGCTTCGACCGCGGGCCGCGTCGCGAAGGCTTCGACCGGGGCCCGCGCCGTGAGGGCGGCGGGTACGGCGAGCGCCGCGACGACCGCTTCGGTGACCGGGGCCCGCGCCGGGAAGGCTATGACCGTGGTCCTCGTGGTGAGGGCTCCGAGCGTGGTCCCCGTGAGGGCTTCGACCGTGGTCCGCGCCGTGAAGGCGGCGGTTACGGTGACCGTGGTCCGCGTCGCGAAGGGGGGCCGCGCCGAGAGGGCGGGTTCCGTGACGACCGCGGCGGCGGGCAGCGTCGTGAGGGGTTCGACCGGGGTCCCCGTCGCGAGGGTGGCTACGACCGTGGCCCGCGTCGCGACGACTCCTACGGGCCTCGTCGCGAGGGTGGCGGTTACCGTGAGTCGCGTCCGTTCTCGCGTGACGACCGCGGGGAGCGTCCGGGCGGCGGCACCCGCGCCAGGTACGGCCGCGAGGAGCGCGACTCCGACGCCCCGCAGCGCGAGAGGCTGCCCGAGGTGGCGCCCGACATCACCGCGGAAGAGCTCGACAAGGAAGTGCGCGAGGAACTGCGTTCGCTGCCCGGTGACCTCTCCGACCTGGTCGGCAGGCACCTGGTCGCCGCCGAGCGCGCCCTTGAGGAGGACGATCCCGACAAGGCGCACGAACACACCAAGGTGGCGCGTCGGTTCGCCGCTCGCATCGGTGTCGTACGCGAGGCTGCGGGCATCGTCGCCTATCGGGCCGGGCACTTCTCCGAGGCGCTCAGCGACCTGCGTGCGGCCAGGAGGATGACGGGGTCCGACGCGTACCTGCCGGTCATGGCCGACTGCGAGCGCGGTATGGGTCGTCCGGAGCGGGCCATCGATCTCGTACGTTCGCCGGAGGCCGAGCGCCTCGACCGGGCCGGACGCATCGAGCTGACGATCGTCGAGTCGGGTGCCAGGCGTGACCTCGGCCAGCAGGACGCGGCCGTGATCACCCTTCAGCGCCTGCCCGAGCTGCGTGACCCGCAGCCCAAGCCGTGGTCGGCGCGCCTCGCGTTCGCCTATGCGGACGCCCTGGCCGACGCCGGGCACCAGGAGGCGGCGACCGACTGGTTCGCCCGTGCGATGGCCTTCGACGAGGACGGCGAGACGGACGCGGCCGAGCGCTACGCCGAGCTCACCGGAGCCGTCATCGAGGACGTCGAGGAGGACTTCGAGGAGGACCTCGACTCCGAGGACGACTTCGACGACGCCGGCGCCGCCGACGCGGGCAAGCTGGCCGAGGAGGAGGAAGAGGACGACGAGGCCCTGGCCGAGGCGGACGACCTCCTGGAGCCCGAGGCCGCCGAGCAGCCTGTCGAGCCGGTCGAGCCTGCCGCGCCTGTCGAGCCGAAGGACGCCGTCGCTGCTGAGACGGCCGAGGTCGCTGCTGAGACGGCTGAGCCGGAGGGCGAGCCCGCCGACGGTGGCGAGGAAGAGAAGCCGGCGGAGGCCGGGACGCCGGGGATCACGCCCGCGTTCATCGAGCCGGACTTCGGTGACGTGCTGGAAGTCGAGACGGACGAATCCGCTCAGGACCGGCCGAAGAAGAACGACGAGTAGGTGTTGCCGCTCCGCCGTACCCCTGATGATCAGGGGTACGGCGGAGTTTTTTTGTGTCACATGGGGTGTGATCGGCCGGTCGTCATCGTTCGACGCGGTTGAGCCAGTGGAGGATGCCCGCGACGTTCGACGGGGCGCCGCTCAGCAGCTCGAACTGCTCGGCCGTCACGTCGTCCGACTGCAGGGCGGTGTAGCGCTCCTTGGTTCGGTCGCGGACCATGGCGACCGCGTGATCGAGGTCGAGCCCCTCCGAATGTGCCTGACGGGTGAGGTCCACCCAGACCCGGAGCTCTTCGGCGGACCGCTCAAGGGTCTCCTGGACGGCGCCGACCGGTCCGTAGTGGCTGAACAGCAACCGTTGCGGACCAAGTGCCTGGAACAGGGCGATCGAGTCGAGGGCCGTCTGAAGGTCGAAGTCCGGCGGCGGGGTGGCGGGGCGCAGGTCGCCGGTCTGGGGCAGGTACACACCCGCGGCGTCCCCGACGTAGAGGTCTCCGGTGGCGGAGTCGATCAGGCCGACGTGGTGCTTGGCGTGGCCAGGCGAGTAGTGGCTGCTCAGCGTACGGCCGTTGCCCAGGTCGATGGCGCCGGTGTCGCCCAGGGCGACGATCCGCTCGGCCTCGGTGGGGGACAGCTCGCCGAAGAGGGTGTCGAGCTGGTCACCCCAGACCATCCGGGCGCTGGCCATCAGACGCGACGGATCGGCCAGATGGCGCGCGCCCTTCTCATGTACCACCACCTGCGCGGACGGGAAGAACTTCGCGATGTCGCCCACACCGCCCGCGTGGTCCAGGTGGATATGGGTCACCACCACGGTGGCCAGGTCGTCCGGGCCGACGCCGAGCGAGGCGAGCGCGTCGCGCACCACGGGGGACGAGGTCGAGGTGCCCGTCTCCACCAGGCACGGCCGATCTCCCAGGATCAGGTAGCCGGCGGTGATGCCCGCGTATCCGGCCATCTTGGTGTCGATCTCATAGACGTCGCCGCCTAGTGCGGTGATGTTGTCCACAGGCACTCCCGCGCGTACATCCGTCATCCCCAGAACGACGTTCGTATCGATCCGGGCTTCCCTTCATCGTAGAGAGTGATCTCCTCCGGAACACAAACGGGAGGACGACAATGGATCGGAACGAGGTCGTGCTGGTGGGGCGGCTGTCGGCGGCGGTCGAGGAATACGCGATGCCGAGCGGCGACATGGCCACGAAGTGGCGCGTCATCGTCCGCCGCCGGCGCAGGCACCGGCGAGGCCCGGCTCTCACCGACAGCATCCCGTGCGTCACGTTCGATCCCGAGGTGGCGGAGATCGTGCGGGGCCTCAAGCCGCGAGACTTCATCGGGGTGACGGGCGCCTTCCGCTGCCGGGTCTTCGGTCCGGCCGCCGCCAAGATCTGGCGGTACGAGGTGGAGGTCAGTGCCGTCAGACCTGTCGAGGAGACGGTTCCTGAGCCGTCTGAGGAGGTGGTTCCGAGCCGGGTGCCGCGGCAGGTGGCTCAGTTGGCCGGGGCGGGGTGACCTTGCCGGCGATGGCGAGGCGCCGCCCCGGAGAGCGCTCGGAGGTGGGCAGGGGAGGCGCGGCCACGCGGCAGGGGCGGCGTCAGTCGATGGCGAATGTGCGCAGGACCAGGCCGGTACGCGGTTTGGGGCCGAAGGAGGTGGACTTGCGGGGCACTCGTTCGCCGCCCGCGGCGACCGCCAGCACGTCATGGACCATGAGCGGCTTGAGGATGACGGCTGTGCCGCCCGTCTGGATCGCGAGCCGCAACGCCGCCTCGGTGTCGTGGTGGACGATGCGTACGGCCCGCTCGTCGTCCTCCATGCCCCACACCTTGGGCAGGATGAACTCGCTCAGGATCGAGGTGTTCAGCGAGTTCCAGCGGTCCGAATGGTGGTCCGGCATCGCCAGGTTCAGCTGCACCGGGTCGGGATCCGTGAGCAGATGGGTGCCGCTCTCGCCGGCGAGCAGGAAGGCGGGCTCGGCCGCGTTCTGCAGTGCCTCCAGGCCCTGCGCCAGGTCGTCGTAGTCGTGCACCTGCCAGGCGCCCCTGGCCCGGGCGGCGGCCTCGGTCAAGGGGAGACCGGGGATGACGCGGTGGATGGCCTTGAGGTCGGGTGGGTAGGCGGTGGAGTCGACGATCAGGGCCAGCCCGAAGTCCCAGGGGCCCAGCGCCTGCCGGGGGTCGGCCGGGGCGGAGGCCGATTCGGCTGACGGATGGGCCAGGTGATCGGTCAGCTCGTGCCGGAACGAGGTGACTGGGCTGGGAGAGGGCGTTACGGGGCGGTCCGGCGCGGTGGAGTGTTCGGGGGACGGGGGCAATGTGTCCTGGGAGTTACGGGTGGACGGGCTCAGGGGCGCGTTGAGGGTGACGTGCTGAGAAGCCTGGAGGTCGTAGGGCGTGGCTTGGTGGGTTCCGTCCCGCAGGGCTTGGCGGGCGGCGTGCTCCTGACGCTGGAGGACGCAGTAGGTGGCGTACCGGTGGTGGCCGTCGGCGATCAGGGCCTGACGGTTGCGCAGGTCGGCGTTGATGGCGTCTATCTCGTCCTGGTCGGTGATCGCCCACAGCCGGTGGGTGAGGCCGTCCTCGGTTCCGGCCGTGACGAGGGGCGGTCGTTTGGCGGCCACCTCGTCCACCAGGCGGGTCGCCTTGCCGTTGTCGCCGTTGTAGAGCAGGAAGATGGGTTCGAGGTTGGCCTCGGTGGTGCTCATGAGGGCCAGCCGGTCGGCGATGGGGCCGGGCATGACGTCCTCGTGGGGGAGGATGACGCGTTCGGCGGGGTCGACCAGGCCGACGTCGCCGATCAGGCCACGCTGGAGGACGTGCGGGCCGCTCTGCTCGTACACGTACAGGGCGGGGGTGTCATCGGCCACCAGGACGCCGGCGTCCAGCCAGGCCCTCAGCGTGTCCCTGGCCTCGGAGTAGCGGGCTTCGAGCGGCACCTCGGTCCGGTGGCGGAGTCTGGACGGGGTATCGGCCGGGCCGCGATGGGTGCCGGGTTCGGTGGCGGGTGTCGCTTCGGGGTTGCAGGGAAGGATGAGGCGGACGACGTTGTTCGGGTGGGAGGCAAGGAGGGCTTCGACGTCCGCATCGCTGATCAGGTCGTACGGTGGGGAGGTCACCTTGGCGGGATCTTCGACATCGAAACGTACGCCTCGGAAGGGCCGTAGCACCAGTCCGTCAGGCACCGGCAGTTCAGGAGTCCCCATACCGGGCATGCTCCCATAAATGCTTGCGCCTACCAGGAGTTGCCCCAATCGTTTGCTGTCGCGCCCCTTACGCGGCGGAGCGGGAGCGAGGTTCGTCGTCCAGCGATGAAGGAGTCCTCACGCATGGTTCAGGGCGGAAATGGTCACGATGAGTCCGTGGGTGGCGTTCCCGGGGGCGGGGTTTACGACTGGTATCAGCGTGGGGTGAAGTTGCTGAAGGAGGGGAGTCCGGCTGCTGCCGCGGCGTTGCTGGAGCGGGCCGCCGCTGCTGAGCCGCAGTCCCGGAGCATCCTTGAGGCGCTGGCTCGGGCGCAGTTCAACTCCCGCCAGTACGCGGAGGCCGCGGCCAGCTTCCGGCAGATCGTGGATGCGAACCCGGCTGAGGATTATGCGTACTTCGGGCTGGGCTTGTCGTTGTGGCGTACGGGGGATCTGGAAGGCGCTCAGGAGCCGCTGGCCATCGCGGTGGCCATGCGGCCGGACGAGCGGCATTACGTGTCGGCCTTGAAGAGTGTGCGGGCGACGTTGAGGGCTCGCCGAGAGATGTAGGGGGTAGGCGGGCGCGGGAGCCGGCCATGGCGAACGTCGCCTCCCAAGCGACTGTGTCAGCTGGGCGTTTCGATCCTCCCTGGGGCATCAGCTCGGACGGGAGCCCCTGCGGTGTTCGCTCGCGGCCCGTCGTGACGAGAGGGCGTCGTCGCAGCAGAGCGCTTCCTTGGCCTGGCCCCGTGCTGGACGGCGTGTGTCCGTGGCCCGGCATGCGACTATGCCCTGCCCTGGTCGGCCCATGGGGGTGACGCTGTCGCTGAGGGCCTTCCGGGGCCTCGACGAGGCGTTCATGCCGTCACGCATGGGCGGCCATGTCTTCGCGTTCCCCAGCTCCTGACGGCGGCCGAGGGACATCGCGACACGTGCCCGCCCTCGCCCCCGAGCACCTGGCCGGCCGTGATGACTCCGCCCAGTACCGGAGAAGTGGCTACCCCACTGCTGGGCGACCGACTCGGGTTGTGTGGAGAACACGACCTACTGGGACATGAGGGGCCTGTGCGGCGGCTTTCCCAGCCGAGTGCCCAGGGGGCGTGGTGCGGCGAACGCAGCCGTCGTGGCTGCCCAGGCCGTTCCTGTTCGAGCGTGCAGGCATGCCTTGAGGGCCGTGCCCCCAGTTCCGGGCTTGTCGGCCGTCGCCTTCCACGCGCGGCATCACGTCCATGCGACTGGTCAGGTGACAGGGGTCAGCCGTGGCGGGTGGCGTTGGCGAGGATGGCGGATCGAAGGTAGGCAGCCAGGCCGGGTGAGGTGCGGTCGAAGGCGGCGGTGAAGCGGGGGTCGGAGACGTACAGGTCGGCCAGGCCGCGGTGGATGTCGTACGTGCAGTCGTAGAACCAGCGGGAGAGGTGGGCGCGGTGTTCCTCGGCCAGGTCCATCGCGAGGTCGCCGTCTGCCGGGACGTCGGCGTGCATCGCGTCGGCGAGGCGGGCCGAGAGGGCGGCTGCCTCGGCCTCGTGTCGCCGCCAGTCCTCCTGCGTGTAGGTCGAGGTGCGGCGTGCGGATTCGGCCCAGGCGTGTGTGCCGCCCCAGCGTTCCTCGGCCTCCGCCGCGTACTCGTCATGGGCGGGAGCGCCGAGCAGTTCTCCGCGTTCCTCGGTCGTGGCGTCGGGCTCGCGGGACATGGTCGTCCTTCCGGTGTCGGGTACGGGTTTCCCGATCCACGAGGAGAGGGCTTCCTGTGGCGGGGTACGAAGGCGACGCTAAAGTCTCACGCGGCGTGAGAGTCAAACGGGAAGAGGCGCTGTGCTGATTGACGGCTATGACACCCTGCTGCTCGACCTCGACGGTGTGGTCTATCTCGGACAGCACGCGGTTCCCGGGGCGAGGCAGGCGCTGGAGGAGGCGCAGGGCAAGGGGGTCCGGCTCGCCTACGTGACCAACAACGCCTCCCGGACACCCGCCGCCATCGCCGCCCACCTGCGGGAACTCGGCGTCCCGGCCACGGCGGCCGATGTGGTGACGTCGGCGCAGGCGGCCGCGCGGCTGGTCGCCGAGCGGGTGGCTCCGGGCGCCGCGGTGCTGGTCGTGGGCGGGTCGGGGCTGCGGGTGGCCGTACGTGCTCATGGGCTCAGGCCGGTGTCCGTCGCGGCCGAGTCGCCCGCGGCGGTGGTTCAGGGGATCGCTCCCGGTCTGTCGTACGCCCTGCTGTCGGAGGGGGCGCTGGCCGTACGGCAGGGTGCGCTGTTCGTGGCCTCCAACGGTGACAGCACCATGCCGACCGGGCGGGGCGAACTGCCGGGGAACGGGGCAATGGTCCGGGTCATCGTCGCCGCCACCGGGGTCGAACCGGTGTACGCCGGTAAGCCGGATCCGCCGTTGCACCGGGAGTCGATGATCCGTACGGGCGCTCGGCGGCCGCTGGTGGTGGGGGATCGGCTGGACACCGACATCGAAGGGGCCTCGAACGCGGGGGTGGAGAGCCTGCTGGTGTTCACCGGGGTGGCCACCCCGCTCGACGTGCTGACCGCTGCGCCCCGGCACCGGCCCACGTACCTGGCCGAGGACCTCGGCGCGCTGGTCCAGCCCTATCCCGACGTGCGGGACGGCACCTGCGGGGGATGGCGGGCCGAGTGGCGTGACGGGACGCTGCGCCTCGAAGGCGACGGCAGCCGGATCGACGGCCTGCGCGCGGCCTGCGACGCTGCCTGGACGGCCGCGGGCGAAGGACAGATCGGGGAGAACGCGATCAAGGACGTCCTGAAGCGCGTGGGGTGAGGAAATGGGGGCGACGTGGCCGCCGGGGGGCGGCTCAGTCGGTCGGGGGTCGAGGGGCAGGTTTCGCTGTTCGCTTGTCGCCTAACAGTTGACGCACGCGCCGAGTAGTCGCCTGACAGCGAACACCCGCGCTGCGCAGCTGCGTAGGACATCGAAGAGCCGCCTGAACGGAACCGGTCAGATCAGCTTGCGCAGGCGCAGCAGGTCGCCGAAGCTCGCGTCGATCTTCACCCGCCCTCCGAGCAGCGCACGGGCCAGATCCAGTTCGCCGTCGACCAGCGCGACCAGGTCGTCGCTCGCGATGGTGATCTTCACATCGGCCGGTTTGCCGCCCGCCGGCGGCTCTTCAGTGAACGGGTCGAGCCCCCCGTGGTGCAGCCGCCCGTAGAAGATCACGTCGAGGTCGGAGACCCGGGCGCTGACCGTGCGCTCGACCACGTGTTTGGCACGATCCTCCGCGCCGATCTCGTCGAACTGGGCGACGAGCCTGGCCAGTGCCGCCCGGCACTCCTCGACGCTTGCCATGTTGGGCATCCTTTCTTTCCCTTTGCGGTCGGTAGCGTTCCACATCACTAGCACCCCCGTATGAGTGTCAACGCGTGACACGCCTGCCAAGGTCCCGGGCGCTCGCCCGAGGCGTTACGGTCGAGTCATGAGTGAGCTGCCGGAGGAGACCGGTGACGAGCGGGTCGACGCCATCGTGGCCGGTCTCGGTCGTGTGGGCGAGCTGCCGGTGAACGAGCACGTGGCCGTGTTCGAGGAGGCGTTCGCCGGGCTGGAGTCCACTCTCGCGGGTGCGGGCGACGAAGCGCTGGGCGAGCGGTGAGCCGCAGGATCCGTCTCGACAGCGAGCTGGTGCGCCGCGGGCTGGCCAGGTCGCGCGAGCAGGCCGCCCAGCTCATCGAGGCCGGGCGGGTCAGCGTGGGCGGCCAGCAGGCGCACAAGCCCGCTACCCAGGTCGACACCGCCTCGGCCATCGTCGTCGCCGAGTCGGCCGACGGGCCCGACTACGTTTCGCGGGGAGCGCACAAACTGCTCGGGGCGCTGGAGGCGTTCAAGAGCCTGTCGGTGGAGGGGCGCAGGTGCCTCGACGCGGGAGCCTCCACGGGAGGCTTCACCGACGTGCTGCTGCGCCACGGCGCGGCCCATGTGCTCGCCGTCGACGTCGGCTACGGCCAGCTCGCCTGGTCGCTGCGCACCGACGAGCGGGTGACCGTGATGGAACGCGTCAACGTGCGCGACCTGACCCCCGACATGGTCGGCGAGCCGCCCACGCTGGTGGTGGGCGACCTGTCGTTCATCTCGCTGCGGCTCGTGCTGCCCGCGCTGGCGCAGGTCGCCGCGCCGCGGGCCGACTTCGTCATGCTGGTCAAGCCGCAGTTCGAGGTGGGCAAGGAGCTCGTGGGCGCGGGCGGCGTGGTGCGCGACCCCGAACTGCGGGCCAGGTCGGTGCGCGAGGCCGCGGCCAAGGCGCAGGAGCTGGGGCTGAGCGTGCGGGGCGTGACCGCGAGCCCGCTGCCCGGCCCTTCCGGAAATGTCGAATACCTGCTGTGGCTGGGCAAAGGAGAGGGTGATCCGCCCGTCGCCGAGCTCGATGCCGAGATCCAGCGTGCCGTCGCGGAAGGGCCGCAATGAACCGGACCGTGCTGGTCGCCGTCCACACCGGGCGGGGCGCCGCCGTCGAGAGCGCCCGTCTGGTCATCAACCGGCTGGTCGGGGCGGGCATCAACGTGCGCGTCCTGGACACCGAGGCACGTGACATCGGCTGTGGCGGGGTGGAGGTCGTCCCCAGCGACGACCCCGGCTCGGCCAAGGACGCCGAGGTCATGATCGTGCTCGGCGGCGACGGCTCGCTGCTGCGCTCGGCCGAGCTGGCCAAGCCCGCCGGCACGCCGCTGCTCGGGGTCAACCTCGGGCACGTCGGGTTCCTGGCCGAGGCGGAGGTGGCCGACCTGGCCTCGGCGGTCGACAGCGTGGTCGCCGGGCGCTACGACGTCGAGGAGCGCATGACGATCGACGTCCTGGCCAGGCAGAACGGCCGGGTGATCGCCGACACGTGGGCGCTCAACGAGGTCACCGTGGAGAAGCAGGAACGCATGCTGGAGGTGGTCGCCGAGATCGACGGGCGGCCGCTGTCCCGCTGGGGCTGCGACGGCGTGATATGCGCCACTCCTACGGGTTCGACGGCGTATGCGTTCTCGGCCGGCGGGCCGGTGGTCTGGCCGGAGGTGGAGGCGCTGCTCCTGGTGCCGATCAGCGCCCACGCGCTGTTCGCGCGGCCGCTGGTGGTCTCGCCCCGGTCCACGATGGCCGTGGAGATCCTGCCGGACACTCCGGGCGGGGTTCTGTGGTGCGACGGCCGCCGCCGTTTCGAGTTGCCCTCCGGGTCACGTGTGGAGGTGCGCAGGGGCGCCGAGCCGGTGCGCCTGGCCCGTCTGCACGGCGTCGAGAACACCGGCGCGCCCTTCACTGACAGGCTGGTCGCCAAGTTCGAACTACCGGTTCAGGGATGGCGCGGGAGAGTGCGACCCTGAATGAATGGAGGGCGGAGCGCGTAGGATCCCATGGGCAACAGGTGTCCGGAGACAATCGACCGGCCATCAGGCACGGCAGTGACGGGAGTGGGCAGTGCGACCAAGGGTCGAGGAGGTCCGCATCCAGGGGCTCGGCGTCATCGACGAGGCCGTACTCGAGCTTTCGCCGGGCTTCAACGTGGTCACCGGCGAGACCGGCGCGGGCAAGACGATGGTCGTCACGGGGCTCGGGCTGCTGTTCGGCGGCCGGGCCGATCCCTCGCGCATCCGTCCGGGGGCCGACAAGGCGACCGTGGAGGGCACGCTCGTCGTCGAGCCCGGCGGCCGGGTCGCCCAGCAGGTCGAGGACCTCGGCGGTGAGGTCGAGGACGGCGAGCTGATCATCTCGCGCACCGTCTCGGCCGAGGGCCGCTCCAGGGCCTGGCTCGGGGGCCGTACGGTGCCCGTCGGCACGCTGACGTACCTGGCCGACGACCTGGTGGCGGTGCACGGGCAGATGGACCAGCAGCGGCTGCTGCAGGCCGCCAGGCAGCGCGCCGCGCTCGACCGTTACGCCGGAAACGAGCTGGTCAAGCCGTTGCGGGCGTATTCACAGGCGTACAAGCGGCACAAGCAGGTCGGGGCGCTGCTCGACGAGCTGACCACCCAGGCCAGGGAGCGTGCCCAGGAGGCCGACCGGCTGCGGTTCGGCCTGGAGGAGATCGAGAAGGTCGACCCCAAGCCGGGCGAGGACGCCGAGCTGCGCGAGGAGGAGGAGCGCCTCTCGCACGCCGACGCGCTGCGCAGCGCCGCCACCACGTCCCACACCGCGCTGCTCGGCGACCCGATGGAGGCCGGCGGCGGCGCCCGTGACGTGATCTCGCTGCTCGGGGAGGCCCGCGCGGCCGTCGAGGCTGTGCGCGACTACGACCCCCAGCTCGCCGGCGTGGCCGACCGGCTCGCCGAGGCCGGATACCTGATCTCCGACGTCGCCACCGACCTGGCCGCCTACGCCGAGTCCATCGAGGCCGACCCCGCCCGTCTGGGAGCCGTGCAGGAACGCAGGTCCGTGCTGGGCAGCCTGATCAGGAAGTACGCCGAGGACAGCGCAGGGGTGCTGGCCTGGGCCCAGCAGGCGGCCGCCCGCCTGGGCGAGCTCGAAGGCGACGACGAGCGCATCGAGGAGCTCACCCGCGAGCACGAGGAGCTCACCACCAGGCTCACCACCCTGGCCGCCGAGCTCACCAAGGTCCGCGAGGCCGCCGCCGAGCGGTTCGGCCAGGCCGTGACCGAAGAGCTGACCGCGCTGGCCATGCCCCACGCCCGGGTCGTGGTGCAGCTCACCCAGAGCGCCGAGTTCGGCCCGGAGGGCGTCGACGAGGTGGAGCTGCGGATGGCCGCCCACCCGGCCGCGCCGCCGCTGCCGCTCAACAAGGGCGCCTCCGGCGGTGAGCTGAGCCGCGTCATGCTCGCCATCGAGGTCGTGTTCGCCGGTGCCGACCCGGTGCCGACGTTCGTGTTCGACGAGGTCGACGCGGGGGTCGGCGGCAAGGCCGCGGTCGAGATCGGGCGCCGGCTGGCCCGGCTCGCACGCACCGCGCAGGTGATCGTCGTCACCCACCTCCCGCAGGTGGCGGCCTTCGCCGACCAGCATCTGGTCGTCGAGAAGGCCAGCGACGGCAGCGTCGTGCGCAGCGGGGTCGTCACGCTCAACCACGAGGGGCGCGTCCGCGAACTGTCGCGCATGCTGGCCGGTCTGGAGGACTCCGAACTGGGCCGGGCGCACGCGGAGGAGCTGCTCGGGCTCGCAGCGGCCGACAGGTGATTCAGCGTGACATAGTGGACACGCGGCGTAGTGCTTGGCCTTCGCGCTGTTTCCCTCTGGCAGGATGGTCATGATGAAGGTTCCGGGGAGCAAGATGCCGGGCCTCCGTGGCAGGAAGGTCGGTGACCTTCCCGGTGTGACGGCAGTGGCGAGAATCGACCGGCGAACCAAGAGGCTGACCAAACGCCTCCAGCCCGGGGAAATAGCGATTATCGACCATGTCGACGTTGACCGGGTCAGCGCGGAGGCGCTCGTCGCGTGCGGCGCGGCGGCTGTGGTCAACGTCGCCGCCGGCATCAGCGGCCGCTATCCCAACCTGGGGCCGCAGATCCTGCTCGACGCGAGCGTGCCGTTCGTCGACAACGCCAACCCCGAGCTGTTCGAACGCGTCAAGGACGGCGACGTCATCCGCGTCCACGAGGGCGTCATCTACCTCGACGACGACGTCGTGGGCAAGGGCGACGAGCAGACGGCCGAGGCCGTCGAGGCCGCCATGGCCGAGGCGCGCGCCGGGCTGGCCGTGCAGATCGAGGCTTTCGCCGTCAACACGATGGAGTACGTTCGCGGTGAAGGCAAGCTTCTCATCGACGGAGTCGGCGTGCCTGAGATCCGCACCCCGATGGAGGGCAGACATGTCCTCATCGTGGTGCGCGGATATCACTACAAGGAAGACATCGCCACCCTCCGCCCCTACATCAGGGAATACCGTCCCGTCCTCGTCGGTGTCGACGGCGGCGCCGACGCGCTGCTGGAGGCCGGTTACCTCCCCGACGTGATCGTGGGCGACTTCGACTCCGTCTCGACCAAGGCCCTGACCTGCGGCGCCGAGCTCGTCGTGCACGCCTACCGCGACGGCCGGGCCCCCGGCCTGGAGCGGGTGCACCAGCTCGGCCGCGAGGCGGTCATCTTCCCGGCCACCGGCACCAGCGAGGACATCGCGATGCTCCTGGCCGACGACAAGGGCGCCGAGCTGATCGTCGCGGTCGGCACCCACGGCACCCTGGAGGAGTTCCTCGACAAGGGCCGCTCCGGAATGGCCAGCACCTTCCTGACCCGGCTGATCATCGGCAGCAAGCTCATCGACGCCAAGGGCGTGAGCAGGCTCTACCGCAGCCGCATCACCACCTCCCAGCTCCTGATGCTCGTGATCACCGCCTTGATCACCATGGGGGTGGCGCTCTTCCTGTCGCCGCTCGGCCAGACCTGGCTGAACGGCCTGCAAGACGTCTGGAACGCATTCATCTTCTGGCTGGTCGGACTCTTCTCGTGATCGATTTTCGCTACCACGTCGTCTCCATCGTCGCGATCTTCCTGGCGCTGGCGGTCGGGATCGTCCTGGGCACCACGCTGCTGCAGGAGCCCGCGGTCAAGTCCGCGCAGGAGATCTCCGCGCAGCTCACCAAGACCAAGGACGAGCTGCGCGTGCAGATCGACCAGCTCCAGGGGCGCGAGGCGGGCAACGACGCCTTCGTCACCAGCGTCACTCCGAAGCTGGTGGCCGGCGAGCTGACCGGCCAGCGCGTGCTGCTGGTCGAGGCGCCGGGGTCGAGCACCACGTTCCGCGAGGCCGAGCAGCAGGTGCTGGAGGAGGCGGGCGCCGAGGTGAGCGGGCGCGTCACGCTGACCGAGAAGTTCTTCGACCCCGACCGCAGCGGTGTGCTCGACGGCCTGGTCAACCAGCTCAAACCGGTCGACATGGTCTTCCCGTCCACGGCGACCGTCTGGGACAAGGCCGGCGCACTTCTCGCCTCCACGCTGCTCACCACCGACCAGGCCCAGGCGGGCACCCCCAATGCCGCGACCGCCGCCGTCATCAGCGGGTTCGAGGCGGGCGGGCTGGTCAGCACCGACGGCGACCCCGCCAAACGGGCCATGCTGGCGGTGATGTTCGCGCCGGAGAAGGCGTACGAGGGGGAGCAGGCCGAGACCCAGCTGGGCGCGCTCGTCTCGGTCGCCGACCGGCTCGACGCCGCGGGCAAAGGCGCGGTGCTGGCCGGCAGCGCCGCCAACACGGCCGTCACCGGGGGCGCCGTCAGTGCCCTGCGCGACGACGGCGACGTCGCCAAGCGCGTGTCCACCGTCGATACCGTCGATATGCCCACGGGCCGGGTCGTGGTCGTCTACTCTCTCCGGGAGCAACTGAGCGGGCGGGCCGGCCAGTACGGCATCGGCAAGGGGGCCTCGGCCACCCAGCCCGCGCTGCCGACCACCACACCCTCACCGACCCAGTCAGGGAGCTGACATGGCCCGTGGCCTGCTCTACGCGCTGGCCGGCGCCGCGATCGGTGCCGCCGCCGCCCGTGCCGCCTACTCCGCCTTCACCCGGAACCGTCCGGCCGACCTGGGCGGGCGCTGGACGCGCAAGAACCATCGCGGCGAGCCCATCACCCTGCTGGAAGGGCCCGCGTTCGTGGCGGGCTCCGGCGCCGCGGCCGCGCTCACGCCCGGCCTGGCGCCGCGTACCCGGCTGGCCGCGGTGCTGGCCGGTGTCGGCAGCGGCGCCCTCGGGGCCTACGACGACCTCTACGGCACCACGTCCTCCAAAGGGTTCAAGGGCCATCTGACGGCTCTGGCCCGCGGCGAGGTCACCAGCGGCGCCGTCAAGATCCTCGGGATCGGCGCCACCGGGCTGGGCGCCGCCGCCCTCGTCTCCGCCGGGCCCGTCGACACCCTGGTCAACGGTGCGGCCATCGCCGGCGCCGCCAACCTCGCCAACCTGTTCGACCTGCGTCCCGGCCGGGCGATCAAGGTCGGGCTGCTGGCCGGCGGGCCGCTGCTGGCCGTCTCGCTGCTGCGCTCCTCGCCCGCCGCCGCGGCCCTGACCGCCATGCCGCTGGGCGCCGCCGCGGCGCTGCTGCCCGACGACCTCGGCGAGCGCGCCATGCTCGGCGACGCGGGCGCCAACTCGCTCGGCGCCCTGCTCGGGCTGGCCGCGGTCACCAAGCTCGGCAGGCCCGGCAGGCTCGTCCTCCTGGGCACGGTCGCGGCGCTCACCGCGGCCTCGGAGAAGGTCAGCTTCACCAAGGTCATCGCCGCGAACCCGGTGCTCAACCGGCTCGACATGCTCGGGCGGCGTCCCGTCGACCACGTGTGACCCTCCGCGCGCGATTGTCGGTGGCACCTGCCAGGATGTCGGCGTGACCGGATACTGGGCGGGGGAGGCCGGGTGCGGAGCGTGACGGCGCGGGGCGTGGCGGGTGGCGCCCTGCTCATCGGGGCGATCACCGTGCTGGCCCGGATCGCCGGCTTCGCCAAGCAGTACGCCTTCGCCCAGACCGTCGGCACCAACTGCCTGTCCACCGCCTACATGACGGCCAACCAGATCCCCAACATCGTCTTCGAGGTCGTCGTCGGAGGTGCGCTGGCGGGCATGGTGGTGCCGGTGCTGGCCGGGTCCGCCGCCTCGCGCGAGCGCACCGGGCACATCAGCTCGGCGCTGCTGACGTGGGTCGTCGTGGTCCTGGTGCCGCTGGGGGCGCTCACCGCGCTGTTCGCCCGGCCGGTCATCGGCCTGTTCCTCGGCGAGGCCGTCAACGGGTGCGACACGACCCAGCTCGTCGCCGTCGCCACCCGGATGCTGGTCGTCTTCGCCCCCCAGATCCCCCTGTACGGCGTGGCCGTCGTGCTCTACGGCGTGCTGCAGTCGCACAGTCGCTTCGCCGGGCCCGCGGTCGCGCCGCTGGTGTCCAGCATCGTGGTCATCGTGGCGTACCTGCTGTTCGTGCCGCTCAGCTCGGGGACCGTCGACCCGGCTCATCTGCCAGGGCCGGCCGAGCTGGCGTTGTCGGTGGGCACCAGCCTGGGCGTGCTCTCGCTCGTGCTGACCGTGGTCGGGCCCGTGTCGCGGCTGGGGTTGCGGTGGCGGCCCACCTTACGCTTCCCCGACGGCGTGGCCGGGCAGG
Organism: Nonomuraea sp. NPDC048881; assembly: GCF_040649795.1. Classification (NCBI taxonomy): domain Bacteria; kingdom Bacillati; phylum Actinomycetota; class Actinomycetes; order Streptosporangiales; family Streptosporangiaceae; genus Nonomuraea; species Nonomuraea sp. NPDC048881. The sequence continues at coordinate 109,237 of NZ_JBEZGC010000024.1, read as the reverse complement.
TGCGCAGGCTCGCCCTGGCCGGGATCGCGGCGCTGCTCGCCCAGCAGGCCGCCATGATCGTCGTCGTGCTGCTGTCGAACAAGGCGATCGGCAACGGGGCTCTCACCGTCTACAACTACGCGTGGGCGATCTACCTGGTGCCGTACGCGGTGCTGGCCGTGCCGATCGCCACCAGCGCGTTCCCCCGGCTGTCGGCGCAGGCGGGCGACGCGGTCGCGTTCTCGGCGCTGGCGGCGCGCACCACGCGGGCCGTGGTGCTGGTCACAGGGCTGGCGGCCGGGGTGCTGGCCGCCGCGTCGGGGCCTGGGGCGGTGGTGTTCCTGGGAGGCAGGAGCGAGGTGCCGCCGCCTCAGCTCGCCCTGGCGATCGCGCTGTTCGCGCCGGGCATCGTCGGCTACGGGCTCATCGCCCATCTGAGCCGGGTGCTCTACGCGGCAGGGCTCGGGCGGGCGGCCGCCACCGGGACGGTGGCGGGGTGGCTGGTCGTCATCGTCGCGCAGACCGTGCTGGTGCTGCTGCTGCCCGCCGGGTGGAAGATCGGCGGGATGGCGCTGGGGATGAGCGTCGGCATGACCGCGGGTGGGGTGTTGCTGCTCGGGGCCGTGGTGCGGGCGCGCGGGACTAGTGCCGCGGCGGGGCTGCCCCGGGCCGCGGGGGCGGCGGTCGCCGGTGGTGTGCTGGGGTACCTGGCGGGGGCCGGGGTGGTGAGGTGGCTCGGCGTCTCGGGCATCTGGCCGAACGTGGGTGCGGTGGCGCTGGCGGCGGTGGTGGCCGTGGTGGTGGGGGCTGCCGTCGTGGCGGTGGTGGACCGGCCGGATGCCAGGGTGGTGGCCGGGCTGCTCCGACGGGGCGGCTGATCCACGGCCACTGATCCTCTGCCTGTTGTGCGGTGGGTATGTTCCGGCGGTTCCTGGTGGTCGCGGACGGCTTCGGGGGCGGACGGCCGGTCGCGCGCGGCTTTTGACGCTCGGTCGGCTGGTCCGTACGGCGGGTTCGGACGCTCGGTCGGCTGGTCGCGCTTGGCTTCTGACGCTCGGTCGGCTGCTCCCGTGTGGCTGGTCCCGTACGGCTTCTGGGGCTTGCACAGCTGGGCCGCGCTTTGGGGCGGGCGGCTGGTCAGGCGGGGCTTCTGGGGCTGGCACGCCTGGTGGCGCGCGGTTCGTGGTGGCGTGGCTCCTGGTTTTCTGTAGTTACTGCACTTCTGCAGCGTGTGGCCTGCAGTTGGTGCTGGTTCCGCGGTGCGAGGTCTTCTGTGTGAGGCAGAGCTTCCTCGAAGGCTTGCCTTCGAGGGGCTGACCTGTGTTAGGTGCGGCCATGCAGGGCCAGGAGCCATCTGGGGGCGTGGCCTCTGGAAGGTTGCTGGCCTTGGAAGGGGTGGCAGGGCATCGGGCACCTTGGTTCCGGTGGTGCTTGACCTCTTGCGGGCCGGGCACCCACGGGGCTGGCTGGGCTGTGAAGGTGCCCACATTCGGGGTGCTTGGCCGGTGAGGCTCAGTGGTCGAGCTGCCCGGCATCAAGAACGTGCCATGGGCCTGGGAACCGTGGATCCCGGCTTGGGGCCCAGGGTCCCGCGCGGTTGGTTGGTGGTCATGGCGGACCGAGGCGTGGTGGTGGGGGGCCTTGAGGCTCAGGTGCCTGTGGGGGGCCGGTACTGGGCGTCGGCGGGTTGGGTGGGTGAGATCGGGAAGCTGCGGCGTGATTCGGGCTACGGTTTCAGCTTTGAGGTGTGGCTGCGGTTCCGGTGAGGGCCTAGGAGGGGTCGTGCGGGTGGCTTTTGTGATGGGGACCACGTCGGGTGGGACCGGGCGGCATGTGCGGATGCTCGTCGAAGGGCTGGTGCAGCGCGGCCACCAGGCGGCGGTGGTGGGGCCGGGGAGTGTCGAGGAGGCGTTCTCCTTCCGGGCGGCGGGAGCCGCGTTCGCCGAGGTGCCCGTGTCCGACCGGCCGCATCCGCTGAACGACCTGCGCGCGGTGCTCGCGATCCGGCGGCTGACGCGCGACGCCGACGTCGTGCACGCCCATGGCCTGCGAGCGGGGGCGTTGGCGAGCCTGGCACTGAGGGCGTTCAGAGCTCCGGGGAAGCGAAGGGGCGATGGTCGGGAGGGGCCGGGGGTGGTGGTCACCTTGCACAATGCGCTTACCGCCGGCGGTTTCGTGGGGTTCGTCTACGGGGTGCTGGAGCGGATCGTGGCGCGGCGGGCCGACCAGGTGCTGGTGGTCTCGCCGGATCTGGCGGAGCGGATGAGCGTCCTGGGAGCTCGGGAGGTGGCGGAGGCGGTGGTGCCCGCGCCTCCGCTCCGGCCCGCCCGGCGCAGGCCGGAGGAAGTGCGGGAGGAACTGGGGGCGGGTGATCGTCCCCTGGTGCTGACGATCGCCCGGCTCGCCCAGCAGAAGGGGCTCGACACCCTGCTGGACGTGGCGGCCGGGCCGTGGGAGTCGCCGGCCCCCCTGTTCGCCGTCGCGGGTGAGGGGCCGTTGCGGGCGGAACTGGAGGACCGGATCCGGTCCCGGAACCTTCCCGTCCTGCTTCTCGGAGACCGGGACGACGTCCCCGACCTGCTGGCGGCCGCGTCCGTCGTGGTCAACTGCAGCCGCTGGGAAGGGTTGCCGCTCAGCCTCAGCGAGGCACTGATGGCGGGCAAGCCGGTGGTGGCCTCGGACGTCGGCGGGATCCCGTGGCTGGTCGGCGACGCGGGGATGCTGGTGCCGTACGGGGACGCCGAAGGGCTGCGCAGCGCGTTGCGCGAGGTCCTGGGCGAGCCGGGGGCCGCGCGGACGCTGGCCGAGGCGGCCGCCCGGCGCGGAGGGGAGTTGCCGGACGGTGACGATGCCGTGGAGTGCGTCCTCGGGGTGTACGAGGGGGCAAGATCGAATGGATGATGAGATCAGAGTGTCGGCGTATACTGCGTGGGTTAGGGAGGGGAGTATCCCTTCGCGACAGCCTCGTCATCACGGTGCAGTCCCGCTCCACGGGGCCCCCGGGGCTGCCGGTCCGCGTTGTTCGCGGGCGGGAGAGACCTCCGGCAATGAGTCATGCATGCCGGAGGGTTTGAATCGTGACCGTACCCGTGTGGGCCTGGATCGCCGTCATCGGCGGTCTGCTGGTCGTCCTCGCCTTTGACCTTTGGATCGTCGACCGCGGTGAAGCCCGTGAGTTCTCCATGCGGCAGGCCGGATATTGGGTCACCTTCTATGTCGCCCTGGCCGCGTTGTTCGGTGTGGGGTTGTGGGCCACCTTCGGGGCCGACAAGGCGGGGGAGTTCTTCGCCGGTTACATCACTGAATACAGCTTGAGCGTCGACAACCTGTTCATCTTCTTCATCATCATGAGCAGGTTCGCGGTGCCGCGGCCCTACCAGCACAAGGTGCTGCTCGTCGGCATCGTGCTCGCGCTGGTCATGCGCGGCATCTTCATCGCGCTCGGCGCCGCCGCGCTTGAGCGGTTCAGCTGGCTCTTCTACGTCTTCGGCGCCTTCCTCGTCTACACCGCCGTCAACCTGATCCGGCAGCATCTCAAGGGCGAGGAAGACGAGTTCAACGAGAACATCCTGCTCAGGTGGGTGCGCCGGGCGTTCCCGACCACCGAGGGGTACGTCGGCTCGAAGGTCAGCGTCAAGATCGACGGCCGCCGCATGGTGACCCCCATGCTCATCGTGATGGTCGCCATCGGCACCACCGACCTGCTGTTCGCCCTCGACTCGATTCCGGCCATCTTCGGGCTCACCAAGGACCCCTACGTCGTCTTCACGGCCAACGCGTTTGCCCTGATGGGGCTGCGTCAGCTTTACTTCCTGCTGGGCGGGTTGCTGCAGCGACTCGTCTACATCAGCTATGGTTTGGCGTTCATCCTCGGGTTCATCGGGGTTAAGCTGATAATGGAGGCGTTGCATGCCAGCGGCGTCTCCTGGGCACCCGAAATTCCCATCTGGGTGTCGCTCACGGTCATCGGCTCCACCATGGCGATCACCACGGTTGCGAGCCTGATCAAAGCCCGCATGACGAGCGGCGAAGGCGAGCACACGCACCCGGAGCAGGTCTAGCGGAACGGCTATCGAGGCGCTTTGCTTGTGAAGTTGCGCCGTGTAATAGTTGCGAGTTCCGTAACAGCATGGCAAAGCGCCTAGTCCAGTCACCACCAAAGGTTGTACGTGTCAGACGATTCTGCTAAGTCGAGCCGCGTCCGGCTCGCGCGCGGGGTCTCCCCGTGGCTCCTCCCGACGGCGGCCGCGGCGGCCGCCACCGCGCTGCTGACGCGCCGAGACCGGCGCTGGGCCCTGGCTGCGGCCCCGCTGGGTGCGCTCACGGGCGGCATGCTCTGGTTCTTCCGCGACCCCGAGCGCACTCCTGGCGAGGGGCGCGTCCTGTCGCCCGCCGACGGCGTGGTGCAGAGCATCGACCCCTGGCCGGACGGCCGCACCCGCGTCGCGATCTTCATGAGCCCCCTGAACGTGCACGTCAATCGTGCCCCTCTTGCGGGAAATGTCACCTCCGTGCAGCATGTCGCAGGTGGGTTCCTGCCGGCGTTCAACAAGGACAGTGACCAGAACGAGCGCGTGGTGTGGCATTTCGAGACCGCGCTGGGCGACATCGAGATGGTGCAGATCGCGGGCGCCGTGGCGCGCCGGATCGTGCCGTACCTGAGCGCCGGGGCGAAGGTGGCGCAGACCGAGCGCATCGGGCTCATCCGGTTCGGCTCGCGGGTCGACATCTACCTTCCCGAAGGCATCTCGCCCGCGGTCACCGTGGGGGAGAAGACGGTTGCGGGGGTGACCAGAATTGACCACGGCTGACGCCGGCAGCTGGCAGGCGGGTGAGGAAGAGCCCCGCGGTCCCGTGGGCAAGGCGTTCCGCCTGTCCGCCGCGGACTCGCTCTCGCTGGGCAACGCGGTCTGCGGGTTCCTCGCCGTCTGCGTCCTGGCCTACTCGGCGATTCAGCAGCTCACGGTCGCCGACGGCAAGTTCACGCCCACGCCGAGCTACTTCGCCACCGCCATCGTCCTGCTGCTCATCGGGGCGACCTGCGACCTGTTCGACGGGCTCGTCGCGCGGCGCTTCCGCGCCTCGGCGATGGGCGCCGAGCTGGACAACCTGGCCGACGTGATCAGCTTCGGGTTCGCGCCCGCGTTCATGGTCGTGATCTGGGGTGTCGGCGCGCCGCCTTCGGTGCCGTTCATCGCGGTGGTCACCGCCGCGGCGGCCGTGCTGGTCGCCGGTGTCGTACGCCTGGCGCGCTTCGCGTGCGTCAAGACCAAGAGCGGCGACTTCATGGGCCTGCCCATCCCCATGGGCGCCATGACCGTGATCTCCATCGTGCTGCTGTTCCAGCCCAGCATCTGGGCGCTGTTCGCGGTGCTCGGCGTGGCCTGGCTGATGGTCAGCCGGATCGAGTACCCCAAGCCGAAGGGACAGCTCGCGGCGGTCGTCCTCGGGTGGATCATGGTGAACGTGGCCTTCCTCACGTTCTGGGTGGCCTGGCCGGAAGGCGGCGACCTGCCGATCAAGATCGGCGCGACCATGCAGATCGCGCTCGTCGCGGCCATCCCGCTGCGCATGTTGTTCTACAAGCGGGAGCTGCGCAAGGAAGCCGAGCGAATCGGCAACTAGGGGATTTTTCATCCATCTTCGGCTTTGATGGATTCATGTCGGCCATGCCGCGCGAGCACACACGTACGTACTACCTCGGCAAGCTGGCCACCGAGCTGGAGCAGCGCGGGCTGACCGCCACCCTGCGGGCCAACCCGCCCGCGCTGCGGATCAGCGATCCCGACACCGCGCTGCTGGCCGAGACGATCGACTGCGTGCCGCTGCCCGAAGGGTGGTTCTACCGCTGGTCGTGGGGCGAGCTCGTGGGCCTGGCCGACGATCCCGCCCTGGCGGCCGGGCGCATCGTGCGCGTGCTGGCCGCGGGCGGGTGAGCTACCAGCCTCTGGCCTTCCATTCGGGCAACGAGGGACGTTCGGCGCCGAGCGTCGTGTCCTTGCCGTGACCGGGGTAGACCCAGGTGTCGTCGGGCAGACGGTCGAAGATGCGCTCGGTCACGTCGGTGTAGAGCCGCTCGAAACGCTCCGGGTCCCTGCCGGTGTTGCCCACCCCGCCGGGGAACAGGGAGTCGCCGGTGAACAGGTGACGGCCGTCGGGGCCGCCGTCGTAGAGCAGCGCGATCGAGCCCGGGGTGTGGCCGCGCAGGTGGATGACCTCCAGGCTGACCGGGCCGAGGGCGATCGTGTCGCCGTGGTCGACCGTGCGGCCGACCGGGACGGGCAGGGCGGGCGCGTCGAGCGGATGGGCGATCACCTCGGCGCCGGTGACCCTGGCCACCTGTTCGAGGGCCTGCCAGTGGTCGCCGTGCTGGTGGGTGGTGACGATCGCGCCGAGCGGCTGGTCGCCGACGAGCGCCAGCAGCCGGTCGGCGTCGGCCGCGGCGTCGATCAGCAGCTCGTCGCCGGTCTCGGTGGAACGCAGCAGGTAGGCGTTGTTGTCGTGGGGGCCGACCGCCAGCTTGGAGATGGTCAGGGCGGGCAGCTCGCGCACGTCGGCGGGGCCGCCGACCCGGACGTCGCCGGTGTAGGTCATGGGTAGTCCTTCGGGGGCGTCGCGGGCAGATCAGCGGGGGCCGGCATCGTCAGCCACGGCGGCGGCTCGGGAAGGAGCGCGCCACCGTCACCAGGCGGCGACGGCTGTCCCGCGGGCACCAGGGTAACGCCCTCGCCCTCCGACCTTCCCGTCAACCAGGCCAGCATGTCGGCCGGTCGGCCCTGGACCGCCGGCCCGTGGCCGAGGTTCTGCCACCTTTGCCCCGGCTCGCCGGTCAGGACGACCTCGCTCACCGTGCTGCGGCCGTATGGCCAGGATCGGCGGAGGTCGTGCAGTTCGCGGCGGACGAACGTCTCCGGCCAGTCGTGGGGGCCGTACCCGGCGCCGAGGTCCACGTGGTGCATGCCCACCTCGCGCAACCGGCGTACCAGGACGTACCAGGCGGGATGCGGCGGCGGCCGCATGCCCCGTACGGACGCCGGCCACGCCTCGGCGGGCAGATCGCGGATCGCGGCGGCCAGACGCGCGGCGCTGCCGGCCAGGTCGGCCAGGTGGCGCGCGGCCGGACGGGCGGCGGCGGCCTCGATCTCGGCGGTCCTGGCCTCCAGGGAGGTGTACTGCGGGGTCTCGACGCCCGTCCTGGCCCAGGTGAGCAGGCGGAGGTGGGAGCGGGCGTTGCCGGCCAGGTGGGCGAGCACGTGCCCTCTGGTCCAGCCGGGCAGCAGGGACGGGGCCGCGACGTCGGCGTCCGACAGGGACGCGGCCGTGGCCAGCAGTCGGTCGGTCGCGGAGGCGAGTTCGGCCTGTACCGCGGGTAGAACAGTCATGTCCGGATATTTCATCACTTAGGTGTCCAAGGTCGGGTGCGGGCATAAAGCGGCAGGTCAAGTGGTTGACTCCCAAAGGGCTCCTGCCGACGCGGGAGATGGCCGTAACCTGTGAAGGACGGATTTTCGGGGGCCGGGGATCGGCTCGCCGAAAATGTCGGTGCCCCCGTCTACCATCCCCCGTGGACCTATCCGCCTTTCGACCTCCGGGATCGCCGTGGCAGACCGCCTGATCGTGCGTGGTGCACGAGAACACAACCTCAAGGACGTCTCGCTTGACCTGCCGCGAGACTCGCTGATCGTCTTCACCGGCCTCTCCGGCTCCGGCAAGTCGAGCCTGGCCTTCGACACGATCTTCGCTGAGGGCCAGCGGCGCTACGTCGAGTCCTTGTCGGCCTACGCCCGCCAGTTCCTCGGCCAGATGGACAAACCCGACGTCGACTTCATCGAGGGCCTGTCGCCCGCGGTGTCCATCGACCAGAAGGCCACCAGCAAGAACCCCCGCTCCACCGTCGGCACCATCACCGAAGTCTACGACTACCTGCGCCTGCTGTGGGCGCGCATCGGCAAGCCCCACTGCCCTGCCTGCGGCCGTCCGATCGCCCGGCAGATGCCGCAGCAGATCGTCGACCGCGTGATGGACCTGGAGGAGGGCACCCGTTTCCAGGTGCTCGCCCCCGTCATCCGCGGCCGCAAGGGCGAATACGCCGAGCTGTTCCGCGAGCTGCAGACCAAGGGCTTCGCGCGGGCCAGGGTCGACGGCACGGTCGTGCGGCTGGAAGAGCCGCCGACGCTGAAGAAGTACGAGAAGCACGACATCGAGGTCATCGTCGACCGCCTGTCGGTCAAGGAGTCCTCGCGCCGCCGGCTCACCGACTCCGTCGAGACCGCGCTGCAGCTGTCCGGCGGCACGATCACGCTGGAGTTCGTCGACCTGCCGGAAGACGACCCGGGCCGTGAGCGCTTCTACTCCGAGCACCTCTACTGCCCCTACGACGACCTGTCGTTCGAGGAGCTGGAGCCGCGCTCGTTCTCCTTCAACTCGCCCTTCGGCGCCTGCCCCGAGTGCACCGGCCTCGGCACCAAGATGGAGGTCGACCCCGACCTGGTGGTGCCCGACCCCGAGCGCACGCTCGGCGACGGCGCGCTGCACCCGTGGTCGGGTGGCCACACCAGCGAATACTTCGTCCGGCTGATCGAGGCGCTCGGCCACACGGTCGGGTTCACCCTCGACACGCCGTGGGAGCGGCTGCCCAAGAAGGCCCAGAAGTCGCTGCTGTACGGCCACGACGAGCAGGTGCACGTCCGCTACAGCAACCGCTACGGCCGCCAGCGCTCCTACTACACCACCTTCGACGGCGTCATCCCCTGGGTGCAGCGCCGGCACGCCGAGGCCGAGAGCGACGCCACGCGCGAGCGCTTCGAGGGCTACATGCGCGAGATCCCGTGCCCGGCCTGCAAGGGCGCCCGGCTCAAGCCGGTCACCCTCGCCGTCACGGTCGACGACCGGTCGATCGCCGAGGTCGCGGCCATGTCGATCGGCGAGTGCGCCAAGTTCCTGGCCGAGCTCAAGCTGTCCGACCGTGACAGGCACATCGCCGAGCGGGTGGTCAAGGAGATCAACGCCCGTATGGGCTTCCTGCTCGACGTCGGCCTCGACTACCTGACCATGGACCGCGCCGCCGCCACCCTCGCCGGTGGCGAGGCCCAGCGCATCCGGCTGGCCACGCAGATCGGCTCCGGGCTGGTCGGCGTCCTCTACGTGCTGGACGAGCCGTCCATCGGCCTGCACCAGCGTGACAACATGCGCCTGCTCGACACGCTGATCAGGCTGCGCGACATGGGCAACACGCTGATCGTCGTCGAGCACGACGAGGACACCATCGCCGCCGCCGACTGGGTGGTCGACATCGGTCCCGGCGCCGGCGAGCACGGCGGCCAGGTCGTGGTGTCCGGCACCGTCCAGGAGCTCCTCGCCAGCGAGGAGTCCATGACCGGCCAGTACCTGTCGGGGCGCCGGAGCATCCCGATCCCGGCCAAGCGCCGCAAGCGCGACAAGAAGCGGCAGATCACGGTCAAGGGCGCGCGCGAGCACAACCTCAAGGGCGTCGACATCGAGTTCCCCCTGGGCGTGTTCACGGCGGTGACCGGCGTGTCCGGGTCGGGCAAGTCGACGCTGGTCAACGACATCCTCTACAACGCGCTGGCCAAGGAGCTCAACGGCGCCCGCACGGTGCCGGGGCGGCACTCCCGCATCAACGGCATGGACCAGGTGGACAAGGTCGTGCACGTCGACCAGTCGCCGATCGGCCGTACGCCGCGCTCCAACCCGGCCACGTACACCGGGGTCTTCGACCACGTGCGCAAGCTCTTCGCCCAGACGGCCGAGGCCAAGGTGCGCGGCTACCAGCCCGGGCGGTTCAGCTTCAACGTCAAGGGCGGGCGCTGCGAGGCGTGCGCGGGCGACGGCACGATCAAGATCGAGATGAACTTCCTGCCGGACGTCTACGTCCCCTGTGAGGTCTGCCACGGCGCCCGGTACAACCGGGAGACGCTGGAGGTCCACTACAAGGGCAAGACGATCGCCGAGGTGCTCGACATGCCGATCGAGGAGGCGCTGGCCTTCTTCGACGCGATCCCGGCGATCAAGCGGCACCTGCAGACGCTCAACGACGTCGGCCTGGGCTACGTGCGGCTCGGACAGCCGGCGACCACGTTGTCCGGCGGCGAGGCGCAGCGCGTCAAGCTCGCCTCCGAGCTGCAGCGGCGCCAGACCGGCCGGACGATCTACGTGCTCGACGAACCCACCACCGGCCTGCACTTCGAGGACATCCGCCGGCTGCTCGGCGTGCTCGGGCGGCTGGTCGACGGCGGGAACACGGTGATCGTCATCGAGCACAACCTCGACGTCATCAAGACCGCCGACTGGATCATCGACATGGGCCCCGAAGGCGGGTCCCGCGGCGGCACGCTCGTGGCCGCGGGCACGCCCGAAGAGGTGGCGCTGGTCAACGAGAGCCACACCGGCCGCTTCCTGCGGAAGATCCTCTCGCTCTGAGGCAGGGCCGGCTCGGGTGCGGCTGTGTCTCGCTGTGAGGCTGGTAGTGGCTCGGTGCGGCTGGGGCTCACCTGGGTCAGGTGGTGGCTGGGGTTTCGCCGGGAGTCAGGACGGTGGCGCGGGCGCGGCGGCGGCGCTTGGCGGCGTCGCCGCGCTCCAGCCACCACTCGGCGAACAGCAGCGGCAGCACCCAGCCCAGCCAGGCGCTCAGCGCGCCGACCGTGGCGGCCAGCAGCGCCTGGTCGCCGTGGAAGGTGGTGTCGAGCTGCGGTGACAGCGTGATGACGAACACCGCGCCCCACAGCCGGTTGGTGATGATCGACATCGTCAGGGCGAAGCTGCGGATCATCCACCTGCGGTGATCGACGAACCTGCGCTGCCTGGCCATCCGCCAGCCGGCCAGGGTGCAGCCCAGCCAGAGCAGCGCCAGCACCACCCCGCTGGCCCTGGTCACCGGGCCGAAGGGCGTGGCCAGGCTGACCACCAGTCCCAGCAGGCCGCCGGGCAGGCAGCCGCCGAAGACGTACACCCGGCCGATCACGCGGTGGGCCCGCGGGTGGCGGGCGCGGAACCACGGCCAGACCTGCAGGCAGCACGAGATCATCGCGATCGAGCCGAAGATCACGTGCAGGGAGAGCACCGCGAAGTGCGGCGGGAAGAAGTCGGGCGCGGGCACCCGCGACCGGCTCGGGTCCAGCGACAGGTAGGGCGGCAGCGAGAAGGCGACGAACGCGATCGCCACCACCACGAGCGGAGCCACCCACGGACGCCGCCACCAGCGCGGCCCGGACGTCGTGGGCTTGGGAGTCTCGGTGAGTGTCATGAGCGACACGCTCGCGCCCGGCGCTGACCGCGGGCGCACCGTCCGCTGACCGTGCGC